>JAZLFM010000013.1:0-118451 GCA_045615765.1 Bacteroidales bacterium | reverse complement strand
GGTAGAGCACATCCCTTTTAAGGATGGGGTCATGGGTTCGAGCCCCATCTGGATCACGAAAACCACGGCAATTTGTCGTGGTTTTTTGTTTTATATATACCGATATGGTCGTTTACCATATTTATCCTTCTATATCGCAATCAATTACATAACTATAATGTATTAAAAAAAAAGCACTTCCAGTTTCCTGAAAGTGCTTCCCTCTTTAATAATCAAAACCTAATTACATATACATAAATCTCTTTATGCTACCCTTTGGCGTCTTTGCAAACGGTTCGAAACGAAGTTCAAAACTACTTACCGATGAATATTTTGGAATACTATTATTCAATGCCACAATATTTTCTTTCATAATAGTTTGTACAGTTTCTGCATCCATAGCTTTTTCTTCTATTACTGCAGCATTAGGAACAATAATAGCATGTATTTGACTATCACGTTGTACAACAACTGATTCCGCAACTAACGGCAAAGCATTTAAGACAACTTCTATTTCTTCAGGGAATACATTTTGTCCGTTGCTTGTTAAAATCATATTCTTGCAACGACCAGAAAGGAACAATATATTGTCTTCGTCTATTACACCAACATCTCCGGTACGCAACCAACCATCTTCTGACAACACAGCTGCGGTAGCTTCTTCATTTTTATAATAACCAACAAATACAGAATCTCCTTTTACCATAACTTCACCAGGAATAGTACGTGGATTTGATGAGCAAATCTTTACATCCATATAACCTTTAGGAACTTGTCCACACGACTTCGCTTTATATTTTCCTACAGGACCTAAAGAAATGACAGGAGCACACTCCGTCATACCATACCCTGTTATAAATGGTGTTTTCAATTTAAATGCCAACAAAGATTCTACTTCTGGAGGAATTGCAGCTCCACCTGTTGCAAAAACTTCAATATTGCCTCCCATTGCTTCTGTTACAATTTTTCGTAGTTCTAGACAAAATTCCGGATATTTCTCATATTGGTCTAACTTAGCCTTGTTTTCTTCGGACTTCAACAAATCACCTAACACAAATTCGGTAAATTTCGCCAATACTAATGGTACAGCAAAGAACACATGTGGTTTTAATTCAGTAAAAGCTTTCTGTAAAATGGAAGGAATTGGAGGACAACCCAATACGCACAAATGCATGCCAACACTAAGAGAAGTTATGCCATCTACCGACAAACCAAAAATATGAGCATACGGTAATATACTCAATATATTCTCACCTCTTCTCATTGGAATTGTTTTAAGAATACATTCCACATTTGCACTAAAATTCTTCACACTCAACATTACCCCTTTCGGATTTCCCGTCGATCCTGAAGTGTACATAATAGCACAAACATCATCCATTCCTACATTACAAACCTTATAATCCTCCGGTTTGAATTCTACCGGAATATCAGCATATCGGTTTGCATACAATTCAGCAAAATTGCCACGAGTTGCTAAAAGTTCATTTGTGTCTGTATCTATTGCAGCTAATAACTGTGGCATAGATTCAAAATCCATCGCAGAAAATGTCTTCTTCTCTGTGTATAGAATTCTACTATCGGAATGATCAACCAAGTTTTGTGTATCTGTAGCAGTAAAGCCGTTAAAAAGTTGTACACTAACGTAACCACCAGTAACCGATGCCATAAATGCGGTTAACCAATTCACGCTACTCTTTGCATTAATTGCAACCTTGTCACCCGCCTTTAGTCCAGCTTGTGCCCATAATTTTTGCAATACATTAATTTCTTTTGCAAATTCACCATACGTTAGAGGTTCACTTCCATATTGTGAAATTGCAGGCTTGTCCCAACAAGCATTTACCGATTCGTTAAATAATTCAACAAATGTTTTCATATAGTTTTCTTTTTAATATTAAAACCACAATGAGCTCTTTTATGGTTTTCGATTTTCTTGCTGGCAAAATTATATGCAGATATTCTTACGCTCAAAAAAGTGGTTTTTATAGCAGAATAAAAGTCCTGAAAAACGGTTGTGGGGTACAAAAATCTATTTATAGGGGTGAAATGAAGAATCAAAAAAATGTATTTTGGGGTTAAATAATCAATTATTCCCTATTTATTGCTCCTGCAACCACAACATTATCGTATCACACACATCACATTATCGACAGAAAACATCGATTGTTTAGAAAACTGTTACATTCAACATTATCAGTTGAACCACATATTATTCGGTATAATAATTTATTTGTATAACAACAATCAAACGTAACCTTTGAAGCAAAACTAAAGTCTTAATAAAGACATTTCGAAAAAGAAAAATATAAATTCAGTTCTTAGTTATAACATTTCATAAAAATTATAATTTTGCAAACAGATTTTTGTTTTTAGCGACAAGAAGACATGAAGATAATAAAGCCACAACTAATCACAGTATTTCTGTTCTTTATTTTTATATTTAATAACGCCTTATGCCGTAACGTACAAGATAGCGACATTCGAGGTGGAATACTATATATACCTACAGGTACAGATATAGTTATAAACAGAGATATTGAAGCAAACACTATAGTTTTCGAAGGAAGTGATAATAAATACAGCAACACTCTAGGTAAACTTATAGTTAACGAAAATGCTACGCTAACTATAAATGAAACTGTTGATCAAACAGGAAGCATTGAGAATAACGGAACTATTACTATAAAAGACAATTTCAAAATAACCATTGGCACCTATAATGGTAGAAAAATTACCTTTATAAACAATGGGAAAATTCAACTTGAAAACACAAACAAACCGAATAAGAAATTTGATTTACTTGTCGACTCCAACGTTGAAAGCTCTCAAGTAAGTCTTAACAACGGTATTATTAATTCCCAAAATTTTGATTTAAACATTACAAGAAATAGTAATATAAACACAAACCTCGGTACAATAGAGGTAAGAGAAGGCGACCTAACACTTGATTCTTCACAAGGAGGAACAACAATAGATGCCAATACTCTTATTGTTGACGGTTCTATTAATGTGGAAAAACAAAATATCACCCTAAACATCTCCACTACTCTATATGCCGATTTTGTAAATGTTGATACATATAGTGGTTCTATTAGTGTTGACGTTGCCCCCGGAGCACAAGCCTTCATAAAGGACATGCAAAACAATAGAGTAAATCTTACTCTCCAAGCAGGTAGTATTATCTCTATCTGCAAAAAACCTAACAAAAATCAAGCAGACAACCTTGCTACATTAAATAAAGGTTCTATTTTCTGCTATATTGAAAATGAATATTCAGGAACAGATCCTAAAACAGAAGGAGATGTTAAAGGAGGAAATGTTAACGACAAGAATGTAGATATCAATCCCCAAAAATTTGGTAACAAAAACGACCACTATGGCTGGGATAATTTTTCAAATGACTTCACTGCCTGGTATAATTCCCTAAATAAAGACAATGGTCATGCCTATATGGTTGGTATTTTTACAACACAAGAAGAATGTGTAAAATCCTACGATTTAAGAAAAACGACACTTCTGCCTATAGAATTGGTTTACTTTAAAGCAAATGACCAAGGTGAATTTATATGGGAAACCGCAAGCGAATACAACAACCACTATTTTGTAGTGGAATACTCTACCAATGGCATAAACTGGGCAGAATGCACAAACCATGTTGAATCAATTTCGAACGAAGGGGCTTTTTACACTTGTTCCGCACAAATCAATGTTGCTAAAACAGCTTTCTCGTATTTCCGTCTTAAACAAGTTGATTTAGATGGAAAATTCTCGTATTCAAACGTATATACGGTTTATAATTCCACACAATCTTCGCCTTGCGATTCCGAGAAAACGGTTACAATCGATGGGGTAATCTACCGTATTTACAATGGTCAATTGCACTACTGCGAAGCTGATAACAATATCGAAAAGTAAAATCTGGAATGAAAATTATACTAACTGGAGCAACTGGATATGTCGGCGAAGGTGTTCTTTTAGCCATGCTTGACGATGAGCGTATAGAAAAAGTTTTATCTGTTAGCCGCCGTAGCTGCGGGGTAACACATCCAAAACTCGAAGAATACATTCTACAAGACTTTATGACTTTACAGTCCGACGACAGTAAACTAAAAGGATATGATGCGGTATTCTTCATCGCTGGTATTACTTCTGTAGGAACTCCACAAGATGTTTATCAAGTAATTAGTCATGATATTCCTGTTCATTTTGCCGAAATCATGCCAGAAAAAAGTAAAATGTCATTTATTTATCTGAGCGGAATGGGAACTAGTGCCAATGGCAAACTACATTGGCAGAAAGTTAAAAGTAGTACCGAACAGGAGATTTTGAATATGGGATTCAAACATAGTTTTGGTTGGCGTCCATGCTTTATGACTCCATATAAAGGGCAGCACACAAAACAAGTTACCACTCAGAAAATAATGGTCTTGTTCTATCCTCTATTCCGTTGTTTTAGAATAGCTTGTTCTATGAAAGAAATGCTCAACGCTATGTACAATGCGTGCAACAATGGTTACGAAAAACCATTTGTAGAAGCAAAAGATATTATAAAATTGGCAAAACGAGATAATTGAAGAACAAAACGATGCTAACGCATCTGAGAAATTTAAATTCTATACAATTAAAATTGCAACGAGGCAGACACTAAGCAACCTTCTTTATCAAATGAAAAACAAGGTGTAAAACTAACAAGTTTGCTCTTTTCTGATTTCTTAAAATCCGGACAAAGCCAATTCCCTATTCGCGCACCCAATATACCGATTCCCGCCCCCGACACTACATCATGTATCCAATGACGATCATTATACACGCGCATAGAACCTACCATCAGTGCCATTGTATATGCAATTGAACCATACACATTTCCATATTCCAAGCGTACCAATTCTGCCCCAGTAAATACAACTGCCGTATGACCCGAAGGAAATGAATTATGTTTATTACTATCTGGGCGCTTCTCCCGCACGCTATATTTTAAGCCACTCGATATAATTATCGTACTCAAACAAGCGATAGCAGTTTTTGAAACAGTCTTTTTTAGTATATGCTGTTCGTTATGCATATATGCCAAATTTAGTCCCATATACATTGTAAGAGGCATATATTGCAACCAATCGTCAACATTGGTATGATATGAATGGGCGCTGATTTCCCCGTGAACAGAATTCGACAGTTTATTCAAAGGAGAATTCGGTATCAACCCTGTAGCACCGACAACACCCAAAGAAACAGGAAGAATCACTCGTTTAGCAGAAAACTGATACCTTTCTTCGGTCAAATCGTCCTTTACTTTACTTGAATCCGTTTGTGCAACAACAGGAGTAACCATCTGTAGGCAGAAAAACAAACTAGTTAGCAGTTGCAATTTCGCTATTTTTAGATATTCCATACCTCACAAAAGTAGAAAAATATAAGCAAATGCATATTCGTTGACAAAATTTTACAAGAAAGAGAGTTTTTACATATAAATTATGCTATTATAAATAACTAGCAAAGAAAAAATTAAAAAATCCTATACGGTATTTGTGTTACTTTTGAGAAACCCATATTAGTTTATCTGTATCATACCCTCGTTCTTTAGCTACAGCTAAAACGGTATTTATAGCATCTTGTTCCATTTGCGGCGTACGGCTCAATATCCATAAATATTTATTGCTGCTACCTCCAATTAAGACATAGTTGTAATCGGGCGACAGATACAACACATTATAATCGGAATAAAACCAAAGGAAAAACGACACTTCCAACTTTCCAGGAATTGTATTATCCGAACGACGAGCTTTGCCAACCGATTGCTTAAATTTACCATTGAAATCCTTCTTGTATCCCGAATTCACTACCTGTATCGTATTGTCGGGAAGAATGGAATAATCGGCTGTACAGCCAACCAAATCGCGTTCAAAAAAGTGGTCGAAACGAGCAATTTCATACCATTTACCCATAAAAAGATTTAAATCGAACTCTGGAACCGTTGTCGTGTCGATTGTTGAACGACATGCAGAGCAGCCAAACAGTGATACTCCACAAAATAAACTCATAATCATTTTTTTCATAATACTACTTTTTTAAAACACTTAGCCGTATAAGATTTAAAACAGAGTAAATGTAATGAGCAGTCAACACGCTTCCAATCTATTGGATTTAAATGCAATATTGACGAAAAAGATGAAAGGAGTTATACAAAGTCAGAAGAATAGGAGGTTCTTTTTACAAAATTCCACCACTTTTATATATGATTTTCACCCCACCCCTTTATTGATGGATGTTTGAAGCCTATTATATTTTTCTATTTCCACTTTTTTTTACCTTCTTCTAATAATATCTTGCAAGAAAAAATCACTATGGACAAGAAAATAACACAACAACAACTTTTGAATTATCTTAAAAAAGACACCTCTAACAAAGAATATACCGACCTCCTAATCGCAATTGTCAAAGAACTCAACGACGAATTAATACAAGAAATATCTGAACAAATAAAACACAACAATACTGTATCCATAAATATAGAAATAAATGATCCTTACTTTCCTGAATCCGATTTTGAAGATTTTAGTTCTATCATAAATTCAGAGGAGGAAGATGATTTTATATTTGTTTTAAATATAAATGATTTTAACAAACTGATAAATCGTATAAATCAGTCTACAAAAGACAAGAACGCAAAAGAAGCAATAAGTCATTTGAGCAACATTTTCACAAAAGACAAAAAAACTGCATCATGTGACATTGATAGTTTTATTGAAGTATTGAAAACCGTAAACAACAAAACCTTATACAACAACACAAATGAGGTCTGCCGAGTTCTAAAGGATTTCGTAGAGTCAATTCAAAAACTTAATATTGAGCATGTTGTCCACAAGACAAATTCAGATGACATTTTGCCTTTCTAAAATGAAAATATTATCTTTGGACTATTATAACAAAGAATAGTTAGGATATTTCCTCTCTTTTCTAAATTAATTGTACAAATATGGACTATATTTCAACGACAACTTTAGCAAAAGAACGCAATTTAGAACCTCAATCATTATTTAAGACTCTTTCAGAAAAAGGATGGATATATAAAAAAGATGAAAAGTGGCATTTGACGAAAGAAGGTGAAATTGCCGGTGGCAAAATGGCATACAATCCAAAATTTGGAGAATTTATCACATGGCCCACAAATATTGATTTAGAGAAAAAATCTACAAAATACTCTGAAACTTTTAACGCTACAAAAATCGGTGAGAAATTTCTATTATCTGCTAGACGTATAAACACCATCCTTGAAGAATTAGGTTGGATTGAAAACAAAAAAGGATTTGGCTGGTTTCTTACCAATGAAGGGAAAAACAATGGTGGATTTGAAATGGAATCCATACAAGGTACAAAATATGTTGTTTGGAGTGAAAAACTTTTTACAAACACCTTTTTCCTTAAATCCGTTAATATAGCAACGGGTAAAAACTATGAGAATGAAATCCAAGATCTTAATGAAAATATTGATATTACAGAAGCAAATAGTACAGACGAATATAGACTAAAATATAAAGCTAAAATTCGTACACAAGATGGCCATTACGTCCGATCTCGCGCAGAAGCCATGATTGACGATTATTTGTACCAAAATGGTATCTCTCATGCATACGAACGTAAAGTTCCGGTGGAAGATGATATATTATCAGATTTCTATATACCAAAAGCAAAAGTATATATCGAATTTTGGGGAATGGAAGAGAACGAAAAATATGCAAACAGAAAAAAAGAAAAACTTGAATTATATGCAAAGCATAAATGTAATTTAATAGAGTTAACAGAAAAAGATTTAAATAGTTTGGATGATGTCCTACCACGAAAATTATTGAAATTTGAATTTCATATAGAATAACATTAATTCAATCAAGAATTTCGCAAAGAGTAATATTAGGAGAGAACATACATCTTGGCTGTAGGCATTGTTACACGCATATTCGTGGGATTCTTGAATAATGTTCTTGTTCTTTCTTGCTGCAGGTCAAGAAAGAACGAAAGAACCCCTTTCGACTTCACGAATGAGCGTTAAGAAAAACGACGGAATGAAGCGTTAAAAAGGATTTGATGCCTCCTGCAATGTCGTTGAAAAATCTAACCACGCGGCATTCCAAATCCTTTAGCGGAATGCAGTCGTTTTTTAGCGAAGGCGTGGGTCGACGGCGTTCTTTTGCATACTTTTCTTTCGCTGTTGAAAGAAAAGTATGAGAATTACATTATTGAATTTTACCGCCATATCAACTTACAAAAACGGCATAAAAAAAGCACCTACATTTCTGTAGATGCTTTTGGTGGTGGACCCTGTTGGGCTTGAACCAACGACCACCTGATTATGAGTCAGGTGCTCTAACCAGCTGAGCTAAGGGTCCAACTTTTATTTCTAAAAGTTTTCGTGTGCAAAAATAATTAAATTGTGGTATTTTGCAAGCGAATAATTTTATTTCAATGAAAAATACAATTAAAAACATAATTTTCGACTTTGGAAATGTAGTATTTCCTATCGATGAACAACGCACAATACAAGCATTTGCAGAACTATTTCATTGCAGTGCACAAGAGGTTCTCTCTTATCTATTTACCGACGATATTTTTTTACAATTTGAGTGCGGGACGGTTTCTCCTGAAGATTTCATGAATCATTTACGTAAAAAATCACAGGTGAATTTTACAAAAGAACAATTTCTTGTCGCTTGGAATGCTATCTTGCTTGGCTATCCTATTGAGCACATACAATTACTACTTGCTCTAAAACAAAAATATAGAACTTTTTTGCTAAGCAACACAAACGTACTTCACACTCAGGAATTTATTTCTATTGCTAAAAGACAAAAACTGCCGATTTCGTCAAACCATGATTTGTTCGAAAAAGTGTACTACTCAAATGAACTCGGTATGCGCAAACCTGATGTTAGAATATACCAACATGTGCTCAACGACGCAGGATTACAAGCAAACGAAACTATATTTGTTGACGACTTACAAGTAAACATTGAAGCTGCAGCAACTTTAGGTATTCATGTTCAGCAGGTTACTAAAGAAAATGGTATTCTAAGTATTTTTAAGGATTGGATTTAATCAAAAAGATTCTGAAACAAAACACGTATTCAAAAAAAAGGTTGTAATTTTCGCCCATTAAAAAATCATGTATGGATTTTAATGCAACTATAGCAATTATCGGTGGTGGCAACATAGGAATGTCGATTGCCGAAGGATTAGTAAATGCTGGTAAATACAAACCAGAACAAATAATTATTACACGTAAGAAATCGGATTTACCTAAAGATTTACATGAAGGTGGATTCAATTTCCAAGACGATAACGCCGACGCGGTTTCCAAAGCAAGAATCGTTGTATTGTCGGTTGTACCACACATTTTCAATATGATAATGAATGGTATAAAAGATTCGTTTACAGAAAAACACACGCTTATCAATGTAGTAACAGGTGTTGATATCGCACAAATTCAAAGTCTTATAAACAAGGATATTTGTATTGCCCGCGCAATTCCCAATACAGCAATTCGCATTCGTCAATCAATGACATGTGTTGCGACAAACAAACGAAATTCTACAGAATTCGCAGAGGTTGTTGAGATATTCGACATGTTGGGAAAAACACTTGTTCTTGACGAAGATTTAATGTTATCGGCTACAGCTCTTGGTTCTTGTGGTATTGCCTATTTCCTAAGAACTATACGCGCCGCATCGCAAGGAGGAACACAAATTGGTTTCCATGCTGATGAAGCACAACTAATTGCTGCACAAACAGCTAAAGGAGCTGCCGAACTACTACTTCAATTGAATTCACACCCTGAAGATGAAATAGATAAAGTTACGACACCTCGAGGAATCACTATCGCAGGTCTTAACGAAATGGAACACAACGGATTAAGCTCTGCATTAATCAAAGGTATTGTAAAATCTTACGACAAAGCCGCTAATAAAGAAGACTAAACTATGAAGAAAATTTTTGGACTACTTATCATTGCATCACTTGCAGTAATTGCAACATCATGTGGTAAGAAAAAAACAGCTGTTTCGTTACAAAAATACGCTGATACAGCTAATTATTTTGCAAGAAAAATTGCCGATATCGAATCTCAACAAGACATGAGCGACATCGACTTATTTATGAAAATGCAAGATTCTGCTACAGTTCTTAAGAAACAAGCAGATGCAGTTTTGGAAAGTCTTTTTGCAGAAAACACTGATACCGTGTTCCTACCTTTTGAACAAACAAAAAACGAAGAAAAAATAAAAATTCTTAGTGTTTGGATTACTGACATCAAATACGATAAAGTGTTGATTGAAGCACGCGTTGAGGCTATGGATAATAATACTTTCATGGGTCCACACGCAGGTTTAGTTGTAAAAGACAAACAACGTGAAGAACACGATTTCGGTGGAGGTATCCAAGGTCCTACAGATGATAAACTTACTGTAGGGAATGTGTACACTTTCACTGGTCAAATAGAACATCTTCACTTACTTTCTGACTTTAAGTCGTTGGTTTTCAACGAAGAAATCAAAAAGTGGTAAGAGAGATTGGCAACAAAATTAATAGCCAATTCCCTTCAAACACGTAGTTATATTTTGTTGTTTTATGAAAAAATTCATTTCACTCATAATATGTGCTGTTCTTACTATAAGCATTTTTGCTCAAGTACCTGGCACATGGAATGAATTTTTCTCATATAACAATGTACAACAACTTGCTGCAATAGACGATAATATTTTTGCTCTATCAGAAAACGGGTTGTTTGTATATAACACAAGGACACAAGAAATCCGAAAAATAACGAAATTACAAGGACTAAGTGATGTCGGGCTAACATGTATGGCCTTTTGTGACTCAACCTCATCGTTTCTTATTGGTTATTCTAACGGTACTCTTGATGTTCTAAGTTATCCTTCACTTACGGTAAAAAACATTCCCACTATCTATCAAAAAAAGATTCCGGGCTCAAAACGAATAAATAAAATCGTAATACATGGCGACACCGCTGTTTTAGCAACAGGTCTTGGCGTATTCACCATGTCTATGTCAAATTATAATTTTATATCGACAACAATTTTAAGCAACGATGGAAGTTATACTCCGGTAAATTCCATCACCATTTTTCAAGGTGATATTTATGCTGCGACAACAAAAGGTATTTATTCTTCAAATAACACGACAAATTTGTCGGACTTTGCACAGTGGAAAAAACTTACTGGTATTCCATACGAAAACGATACTATTTCCTATATCGCATCTATAAAGCAGACATTGTATTATGCGCATAAAAATAGAAGCGACGCAAGCAAGGATTCTATTTTTTCTGTTACGAATGGTATTGTTCAACCATTTAAAATACAACTAGGTAATATTACAAACCTTCACAGTGTTGCAAATGGAATTGCCCTAGTAACATCTTATTCCGCAAAAATTTACGACTGTAATGAATATTTAAAAATATCTATTGATACTGCAACTAATAAATATCAAAGACATTTTAGCGACATTGTTACTATAGGTATAGAGGCATATATTTCTGATTCTCAATTAGGAATTTTCACCCAAGACTATACGAAAATTTGCCCTAAAGGTCCCCAATCAAATGCTATATCAGATATGCAAATTCAGGACTCTCGCCTACTTACTACTTCAGGGAAAATTATCAACTGGGATGGCGCGATGTTCGATTATATGGACCATAACGGTAATTGGTATTCTCAAAAAACATGGGAACAAACAAATGCACGATGTGTATATTCTCCCAAAAATTCAAAAATATTCTATTATGGATCTTTTGGTGGCTTATCTGTCAATACCTTCTCCACCTGGTGGAAATCCGACATCGTATACAATCATACGAATTCCTGCATACAAACTCACATGTACTACGCCGCCCCTTCTGATATAATCAGCGATATAACTAGCGACAAAAAAGGTAATTTGTGGATTTTAAATGAATTTTCTCCTTATCCACTTATATCTATCACCCAAGAAAACAAATGGTACCAATATCCTTTAGAAATAATTGGTTCAATGTCCTTTGATAAACTATTTATTGATTCAAGAAACATTAAATGGCTTGCCGGAGAATCTAAATTAGTTGCCTACTACGACAATAATACAATTGATGACTTTTCTGACGATATGCAAATTCAGATTCCATTAATTGATAATGAAGGAACAATTGCTAGTCGAACGACATGCGTCGCCGAAGATTTAAATGGAACAATTTGGATAGGAACCGATCAAGGTATTGCCGTTCATTCTTCTCCAGCACGAGTATTCAAAGACAGAAAAACAATTTCGCGCATAAAAATCGAAATTGACGGCGAAGTTGGTTATTTACTTCACTCTGAACAAATAACTTGCATAGCTGTTGACGGAGCCAATCGTAAATGGATAGGAACGGAGAAATCAGGTGTATTTCTTGTGTCAGATAACGGTACCGAACAAATCCTACACTTTACGAAAAAGAACAGTCCTTTGCCATCGAACACAATCACTGGATTGCAAATAAACAATACAACAGGAGAAGTTTACATTGCCACCGACGAAGGCTTAGTTTCGTATGTTACTAATGCCACAACAGGTGACCCAACAATGGACCACATACACGTTTACCCTAACCCGGTACGAAATACATACAATGGCGATATATACATTACCGGAGTTGTAGCCGATGCTATAATAAAGATTACCGATGTTTCAGGCAATCTTGTAAAAACCATACAAGCAAATGGCGGTACCGCAACATGGGATGGAAGAAACCTATATGGAAGCAAAGTGAAAACAGGTATGTATCTAGTATATATCTCGAATGAAGAAGGAGATATTACGAAGATGACCAAATTACTATTCATAAACTAACATGCAAGACAATAAAGTTTCAAAAATCATATTAACTTCTTTATTATTCGGAGCTTTATTAGTCTATAGTACCGTCTCAATTTGGAACCATTACCTTTTTCGTACATATAGTTTAGATCTAGGAGCATACACTAAATGCTTATATGATTATATGCATGGAATAATAAACAATAGTTTAGTTTACAGAAGTGAACCTGTAAACTGTCTTGCAAGTCATTTTGATCTATACTTATTGATATTTTCTCCCTTGTATCTATTGTTTGGAACCTATACATTGTTAATAATTCAAATCATTTCAACTGTAATAGGAGGCTATGGAATATACAAACTCATTGGATTGTATTGCAAAAACAAATATGTTCCTTTATACGCAATGGCCGCATTCTATTCATTTTTTGGAGTATATCATGCAATAACATTTGACTATCATTCAAATGTTGTAGCTACAATGCTAATACCCTGGTTTTTCTATACCTTCAAAAAAAAACAGTTTGTAAATTCAACCATTCTAGCCTTCTGTTTTATTATAGCTAAAGAAAATCTATCTCTACTAATGGCATTTATATGCCTAGGACTTACATATGATTATAGAAAAGAAAAAGAGTCTGTTATAATCCTACTTGTATATACAGTATTTGCTCTACTCTATTTTTACGTCATAACATCTATAATAATGCCAAGTTTAAATGACAATGGAAATATGCGTGGATTTGTACGGTTTAAGCAATGGGGCAATAATTTCTCAGAAATAATAATGTACTTTATAACAAATCCTATTGACATTATTTCAGTTCTATTTGACAATAAACAAAAAATAGAATTTTGGATATGTCTTTTTTTGTCAGGCGGATTTTTTATGCTACTAAAGCCCAATTATCTTTTTATGACTATCCCTATAATTGCTTCAAAAATGCTTGCAAATTATCCTGCTTTATGGGGTATTTTTCTTCATTATAATGTCGAACTAGCACCAATTGTTTTAACCGCTTGTTTCATAAGCATACAAAAAATAAGTAGCCATTATCTATTGCATATAAGTACAGTCATCCTTCTACTCTCAATTGGAACTCTTATATACACAATACATTTCTCATCCAACTGGCATAATAAGAACAGAAGCCAAATCTTCAACAAAAGACACTATGAACGACCGAATCTCAATATAAAAGATGCCTATTCATATATGCAACAGATACCTGATAACGAATCTGTATGTGCATCCGATATTTTTGTACCACACTTATGCTTACGAGAGAATATTTATACCTACCACGACAAAAAAGTATACGATACAGATTGGATGCTTTTATTTGAACCAGAGATAGAAATAACTACACTTCTGGGAAATTACAACATAAAAGAGCAATCTGGTAACTTATGGTTATTGCAAAAGAAAAAATAATGGGAGAACAAACGAGAAATTTTCAAGGAATAAGAATTCTATTACTATTGGGTATTGCATTTATGCATGCACAAATGCCAATATTTGGTCAGGGCAATCTACTATGTACCTTTTTCTTTATACTATCTGGTTTTCTATATAAACAACCAGCAAACATAAAGGACTACTACATCAAGAAAATAATAAAAATATATCCATTCTATTGGATATGCATTTGTCTTTATTACAGTTTGCTAACGCGACCAATTGCATGGAATATTATCCCTCATATTTTCCTACTTCAATCATTTGTTCCTTCATCTGCAACAGAGATCTACTATTTTAAATATATTGGGGTATCCTGGTTCCTCGGTTCATTACTATTTTGCTATTTCCTATCTCCATTTATATATCCTATTTTACAAAAAATAAAAGGGAATAAGAATATTGTTACTATGGGGATAGTAATTATAACAATGATATTACTACGATCAAGCAAATTAATACCTACCGACTACCGTTCATGGTTCTTTTATATCAGTCCATTTTGGCGTTTGCTTGAATATATATTAGGCATTATGCTAAAAAATTCACTAGAACAAGTAAAAGAACGACATGATTTATGCTATCCTACTTTTTGTGGTTTATTGGTGGTAGGATTATACCTATTTGCGCTCAATCAAAACGTGTCTCCATTATATATCCCAATTATACATTTGTTTGTGATTTTCTTTTTATACACATATAAATCTGCGATACTTGATTTAATCCTGGGAAATAACTATGTAGTAAATCTTGCTAAATACGGGTTGAACATGTATCTAAGCCATCAATTCATCTATTTTTATTTATACAAAAAAATTGAAATGTCTAAATTCTGGAGTATAGTAAGTGCGATTATTATTGGTTTCATATTAGGTTGGATATATTCAAAGATTGAGGGCTTCATAAAAACAAAAATTCAAAAAAATGCTAAATAAGATAAAAGATTTATTTACACAAAACATAGAAATCTGGTGTGGAAACATTTTCCAAACCATGCTTATATTTGCATGTGTTAGAATTACCTTCTTTTTAGAACTCTATTTTCGCATTACTATTCCCTTTGAAAAAATATTCATAATTCTTTCTGGTTTTTTTTACTATGATCTACTTTTAATTGCTTCTTTATCAATAATAACATTCCTTCCCTATTGTTTACTTCAACACTTTGTAAGTCGTACAAATCAGGTTCTCGTTCAACTTTTTCTACTACTGTATGCTGTATTATATGCTTGTTCTGCAGAATATTTTTGCTACACCTATAGACCACTCGATCAAGTTGTTTTTGCCTATACGTTACAAGAACTTATTACAACAATAACGGCATCTACAAATGTTTCAAACTATTCTATTATATTTACCATAGTAAATATTCTCATTTGGTTTATTAGTTTCTGGTTTAGAGGGAGACTACAACCATCAAAAAGAGTTGCTATCAGCATATTCATACTATTTCTTATCGCATTCACACTATTTCGATATAAGAAGATTGTGCGTAAGGAGAAAGGTTATATTAAGTCAAATGATTTTTTTATGGCAGTAAACCAACCATCATATTCATATATAAAAATCACAGACTTTAACAAAGACGACATATCTATTTCAGTTTTAAACATAGATAAAGCAAGAATCTGGTGGTGGGCACAACATACGAATCAAGATTTTGAAGACACTCGTTTCCCATTTGAACATAAAAATGAGTACAACGATGTATTAGGAACCTTTTTTAACAAAACTAGCAATGGGCAAACTCCTAATTTCGTTTTTATCATAGTAGAAAGTCTCGGTCGAAAACTTACTACCGATAACCCAAACTATTCATTTACTCCATTTATTGACAGCATAGCTTCCCAAGGACTTTTTTGGCCAAATTGTCTATCGTCAACAGAACGAACATTTGGTGTTTTGCCTGCAATATTTGCCTCTGTACCCCAAGGAACCAATGGCTTCGCCAGTCGACGAGAACTACTACCACACCATACATCCTTATTACAAGAAGCAACAAACAATGGCTATACAACCTCATTTTTCTACGGTGGAAGTGCATCGTTTACTGGACAAAATACATTTCTAAAAGAAAACAAGGTCACAAATATAATGCAAGCAGTCCTTGATGAATCCGCAGAAGATTTCATTATAAAAAGTAACAATCATCGCTGGGGACTCGATGATCATGAAATGATACAACAGGCCATACAACAAAAGAAAAATGCTACTCCATTTCTTGATGTATATCTAACATTATCGTCACACGAACCTTTTCAATTTAAAGGAATTGAGGAATACGAAAGAAGAGTATTAAATATGTGCGCCCAAGACAAAGGAGAAGAAGCAAAAATTATAAGGGACAATAAAAATATCTATGCTTCCTTTCTTTATGCAGACGAAGCAATCAAAAAATTGCTGACATATTATAAATCAAGAGATGATTACAAAAACACCATTTTTATAATCACTGGAGATCATCGTATGGGGCCTGTGAATAATGGGAAAAATGTTATGAGAAAATATAACGTACCACTCATAATATTCTCACCACTACTAAAAACAAACAGACAAATGAAAGGTGTTGCCTCGCACTATGACATCGCACCATCAATCTCGGCATATTTAAGCAAAAATTATAATCACTCCTTCTCGTCTAATACCCATTATATTGGACAAGAATTAGATACCTCAACGGTGTTTCATTGCAAGAAATTACAGGCATTTATGCGCAATAATCGTGAAGTAACTGAATGGATTCACGACACTCTTTTCCTAAATAAAAATGAACTATATATCATAAAACCAAATCTAGATTTGCAGCAAATTGAGAACAATGCATTACAGCAACAATTGCAAAATGAATTGAATCTGTTCCAATCACTTAGTATATACACTGTCACAAACAATTATTTATACAAGAACAAGGACAAAAACTGGAAAAACAAACAAGACATAATTATCCTTCCACAAAAAGAGAAATATGACTCCGTCTTTTATAAGAATTTAATGTGGCAACACATCGATACAACAAAAGACTTTATCCACTTAATAGAATCATTTTCTGTAGAAAGTAATACTGTTCGTTGTCAGATTTCTTTTCAAATAAAAAGTCTTGATACGACAAAAGCTCTACCTAATATCATATACACCAATGCAAATGGAACCTTATGCTATACTACTCCTATAAAGAAATTAAATGATAAATCTATCAACACGGGAGAAATAGAAACATTTACAAACAATATAGAAATTCCTTTTAATAACGGAGATGAGTTTAAACTATATTTAAGGACTAGAAAAGAAAGCAATTTCTTAATTAGAAACCTTGATGTTCGTATTTATTTAGAAGAATAATATTATGAAAATTTATAAAACATTACTTTATATCATTCCTATTCTTATTGTTTTTACATCTTGTAATGAGAATAAGATATCTTTTAATCCTATCAATAACATTACTGGCAACGACACTATTTGTCTTGATATGGATTTGGACAATGCTGTTATAGAAGGGATTGTCATACCTTCAAAAAAACAAACACAATCTGGTTTCTTTACTTTTTCTTTTCAAACTAAAAGAAATAATGAACCTTTATTTTACAAGATTTTCTATCAAAATGAAACATATAAATTCAATGATGATGACTCATTAAACTATGAAAACTTTTATGGAAGTTGGGAAGATGTATCTATTGGATTTAAATCAGTGCCTAAAGATGGAGAAATTATCGATTCCTTTAGAATAGTTGGCAATCCACGTGATGAAAGAAAATACTATGGAGCTGATTTATCTAACTATGATGCAAGTTATGAAGCCATAAATAAATATGCCGATAAAATTAAACAAGATACAACCTGGTACCAATCAATAGTTTCTAAAGCCGAAAAAAATGGATATTCTGTTGAAAAGCAATTATTTCTTGATGCCCAATGGATGATTGCCGATAATAGACATAAAAACGGAAACATAAATCATCGTTGGAAACGAAATCCTCGTACCGGATGTTATTCCTTTTTGTTGGTTATTTGTACAGAAAAAGGATTATCTAAAATACCTTCACATGTTAAAAATATAGGCGAGACTAACGAGTTTGGACAATTTACAAATCCTATTTCATGGTTCGCAAATAATCCAGATAAAGAGATTCAATTGATTTCTGGTAACAGAATTCTAAAGACAAGAGCTGTTTTCACGCCCAAGCATGGTATTTTTATTGACGAAGTAAATATCCGAACCCCCGATTACAATTTAAAGAATACAGGAAACACTTGTGGCGTAAATGATTCCTTATATAAACATGCATTATTTCAACAATTTTTCCCTGCTGTAAGTCAACAATATACATTACGTAACATACCATTAATCCGCGATGTAGTAGCTGCCGACAATTATTATAGTATAGAAGAGTACGAAAAAAACAAAACAGTGTTTGATTCTACTCAACTACAATATAACTATCCTTTTATATCCGAATGCCCTTGTTCGACAGTAAAAGTCAGTGAAAACGGAGATTATATCAGTATTGTGAATCCTGGCAACGACAATCTCGACAATTTGAAAAAAGAATCAACAGGAATAAAAACACGTATTGGCTTAACATACGGTAAATACAGAGGAAAGATTAAATTTCCAGTTATGCTAAATCAAGACAATCTTTGGAACGGCTTAACCTATGCATTTTGGCTTATCTATCAAGACAACCATCCTTGGAATAATCGTCGTGGTTGCAATAGCGGGTATATTGACAAAGGTGATGACTCTCCTAATCCAGAACGAATGTTCGAGAATAAATACTCTGAAATTGATATCGAGATTGTGAAAGCATCAAAATACTGGCCTCAAAAATATTATAATTGGGGAAAACATAACGAAAACGCGACATTAAATGATGACGTTATATATAGTTGCACCAATTGGGATCTAGCATGTCAACAACCAAAAAAGTTTGACAAAGGAATAACACAAATACCATATCAAGGTACAAACTACGATGCAATGCGATGGAGTGATTTATATAAAGCCCTCACTATAAAAACGCCTATTTCAAATAATGTCTTTAAAGAAGAATTCTATTATTATGAAATTGAATGGAAACCTACTGAAATTATTTGGAGGATTGGCAAAACGCCTGAAACAATGCAAGTTGTTGGTTACATGAATGACGAATATACAGCTATTCCTAATAATCAAATGCTATGTATTGTTACTCAAGAATATCATTATTCTGAATGGTGGCCACCAATTGTTTTTGAACAAGGATTAATTCCTTACAATAAGTCAGATATAGAAGGAAGAGTGTACGAAATAGTAATTGAATAAAAACTATTTTTTATCCTCAATTGCAAAACGTGCTTCCTCTCGTAATGTTTCAAGAAACGAAGTCCCTCGTTTTTCTGAATGTTCCTTTACTGTTTGTAACCAATTTGGATTAGAGAAAATTGCACACACATAACTTTTCATTTCAAAGTTATCGACAAACTGTTTCTGTATTTCTATCATCTCTGACAAGACTGAATTTCTTGATTTAGGAACTGCATTACCTGCCAATTCTGGAAAGTATTTTTCTGGATTCTGATATAGTGTGTATAGTGCATTTTCTTTTATTAGTTTTTCAAATTCAACACCTTGCTCTGCAGATTTCTTTTCTAAATTAGTTTTCCACTCCATATTACTAAGAATATTCTCTCGTATTATGCTCTCTACAGAATCAATTTGTTCTTGATTATAGCAGACATTCACCAACGCTTTCGGTATAAACGAATTACCTAAATCATACAGCATCGTTGAACAATATGATATCATTATTAAATCAGTATTAATAAGTTGATTTGCTAAGTCCGTAATTTCCGACGTTGATTTATACGCATTATGCCAATAAATCGTACTGTTGTAATACCAATATGTACAAGAGTTGAAAAACTCTTTTAGGTTAATCTGATATGAGATATTCCACAAATATGAATCTCCCACGATAATAAAACGAGGTTTTACCGCTGTGGAATCAGGTATTATTGTCACATCAACATATTGATTTGGTTTTTCCAAAGTGATTTTTCGCTGTAAATTAAGAAGACCTTCTAAGTCTGCATCAGGGTTTTTATTTTCGGCACCATACGGTTTACCAATCAATATGTTCTTCATATTTATGCCACTAATGTTTTCCATATAACGAATCAAGGAGTCCGTTACATAGGCAGCTGCAATATTAGACCAGTGCGTTCCTGTTTGTGGATACAAATTAAAAGACACAGTGTCTTTCATTTGCTTGAACCAAGTATTAACATCAATATGATTAACATGTAAACTATCGAAAAGATAAGGATAATACTCCACAGCAGAAAGATATTTTGTGCGGTTATATTTTTTGTTTTTAGGTAAATGTTCTGGGTAAATATCTCCTTTACCAGGTTCCACCAACACAAAAATTTGCTTGCCATATTCTTTTAGAATTTCCTGAAGAAAAAATAAGCGCTTTGCTTCTTTTGTAAACTTTTCTTTTACAACTTGGGGATCATCAGAGTATTTATATTGAAGTCCTTCATAATAATCTTGAACAAACATGTTTTCAAATAACCAATCTTCTTCATTACGAACTATTGTCTTTGAAAATGTTTTTCTGAAACAATCCCACAAAAATTGATTATACAGACGAATTGATGGTTCTCGAAAGCCATAATTTGCTGAAATATATTTCTCTATACTTCCCTGCCAAGCACCTGATTTATAATTTTCGAGTGTTAATGGCTTTATCTCTTCCTTATGAGTCACACCATTCAGTGGAACAAACTTAAACAAAGTAAAATGTTCCTGTATCATTGGCAAAAAGAAAATTACCATAAGAATAGAAAACAATACGCCTGAATATGTAATTTTCTTTTTCATTAGAATCTAAAATAAATAAATGGACTAAACCCTGTTGTATTTAATGCTGAAATACAGAACATAAAAGCAAAGACAGCTACTATAAATACGCATATATGCTGTTTTCTATTGTATTCGGTAAAATATACCCAATCTTGTAACTTCAATCCCCACGAAGTGAGAGTAATGAAAGAGAAAAATGCAGCAACTATCATTGCCGTATATACATGTGGATCATCACTATAATGGAAAGGAGTAAACTCAAATGCAAACAAACGTTTTATAAATTGCCAAGACAAATCTATGCGTTCAATACGGAAGAAACATCTTGTTAAAACTATAATCATAAACGTGAAAATATGTGCAGCCCAATCACCAACTTTTTCCCAAAACTTAACTAAGAATAGTTTGTCGGCACAAATAAAAACACCTTGTAACGCGCCATACACAACAAAGTTCCACGACGCACCATGCCACAAACCCGAACAAAGAAAGCAAAACCAAAGATTAAAATATTTTCTTCCCTCCGGAACACGACTTCCGCCTAACGGAAAATATAAATAATGACGAATAAATACACTTAACGTCTGGTGCCAACGACGCCAAAATTCTGAAACAGATTTTGCAACATACGGATTGTCGAAGTTTTCCGGAAATTTAAATCCCAACATTCTTCCCAAGCCTATTGCCATATCAGAATAGCCGGAGAAATCAAAATAGATTTGAAACGTGAAAGCAAAAATAACTATCCACGCTGTCGTACTGTCAATTGCCGCAATACGTTCTGCAATATTAGCTATTTGTCCCGATGTTAATACGTCATAATTCGAAGGTCCTAAAATTGTATCTACATAAAATCCAATTACATCAGCAATCAAAATCTTCTTACATAAGCCTATTGTAAAACGATAAAACCCATGCAATCTATCCGTTGTTAAATACTGTCTTTCCCTAATCTGGTCAGCAATATCACAATATCGAATTACAGGACCTGCTATCAACTGTGGGAACATAGTGATATACAAGGCATAGTCACCAATATTATCCATTGGTTGATTTACATTACGGTAGGTATCAAGCGTATATGTCACACTTTGGAAAGAGAAAAAAGAAATACCTATTGGTAGTAATATTTTTGTCCATTCTAATTGAGCAAGTTCCGTGAAACTAAGTAAGAAATTCACATTATTCATAGTGAAATTCCCATACTTAAAATAAAACAACAAACCCAAACTGATGGTGATAGATATCGCACAATATACTTTTTTTAGAATGGGATTTTCGGTTTTGCACATCCATTTTACCAAATAGAAATTTGCAATAATCGAAAGAATAAATTGAATAATAAATTCAGGAGCACCGTATGCATAAAACAAAATTGATGCAGCCAATAATGTATAATTGCGAAACCTTCCTGGAGTTAAAAAATAAAGAGCCAAGAATATTGGCAGGAAATACATTAAAAAGACATTACTACTAAATACCATAGTTAAATTCCTCTTTAATCAAGCACAAAGATAAACTTTTTTAGGAGATACCAACTCCAATATATCTATTTTGCTCTCTTCATAATGGGAAAGGATGACATTTCCTCTCCATAGATAATATTCATAATATATTGACCATCTTTTAGTGATGAAATATCTATAGAAATTTTATCACTAATGACATCTTCCACATTCAAAACAGTCTGTCCTTTTTTATTATAAATCAGAATTGTAACTATATAGTTTTCTGACCAACCGGCATAGAAACTTTTATTCTCTATAGTAATACTATCACTCACAGGATTTGGATAAACGATAAAAGAAGGCTGCGTAGATGCCAGAATATCAACATTTGATATTACATGCCAATCATCTATTGCTGTTATCGCACATAATTTACATAGAAAAGCAACTTTTTCTGTAACTGACACTATTTCATATTTACTATCTTGCATAAATGGTTTCGGCACCAATGGAACAAATGTATTATTCAACACAGATACATTATAAACAGGTTTAAATAATGTTTCAAAAAGAGTACATGCTAACAAATACTGTCCTGCTCCGTAGGCAATATGATGGCCATCTCTTGTTAAAGAGTGGGCTGTATTTAATGACGAACTTCTTGCATTTTCAATTGTTGTACCTGATGGAATGATAATATCAATTCCATATAAAGATATCATTTCATCAGTTGTAGCAACAATATCTTTCCAACCTTGTTTTTCCTTTGGTACATCTCTATCCATTCCATCCCAATACGACCATGATAAATTCCAACATATTGATACCTTTTCATTTAAACAATCTTGCTTTATATGTGTAATCATATCGTATAAATAGGGAGAAAGGGATTCTATTTTATCAGAATAGTCTGAGGTTTGCTGCAAACCAACAACATCCCAATGTTGGTGTAATAATTCCTGTAATGAACCTATAGAATCCATTTCATATTCTCCTCCTCGCTTAATCAAACGAAATACTTCCTTCTCATTATATCGATTTAACCAATGTAAAATACTATACCCACCACTATACAAAATATACACACAACAGGTATTATTATTTATTCCACTTTTACGCAATATATCACCGATATAAGTAGTTAAATCGTATGTGAAACTATTACCTATCAACAAAACTCTAAGCGTGTCGCCAGTTGTTGGTAATGGATTGTTATGTATAGGGAAAGTAATTTCCTCAGGGGATTTTTCAGCCTTTACATTTGTAAAAAAAGCAAAAAAGCAAGCGATAAGAGCACAAATTTTTTTCATACAATCTTTCAAACACAAATGTCGTATTCTTTAAACAAGTCTCTTTGCAAGTAACTATCTTTCTAATAATAGTTTTCCATATTTCTTTCCTAACATCATTGTTGCAGGTAAAGAAAGAGTTTCCCACTCTGATTTATTCTCAAAATCTAGATAATATAGATACACACCATTAGGCAAAACCACACCTCTATCATCACGCCCGTCCCAATACACATCTATTGTATTCGTACCAATATGAACATTTTTCAACGGCAGCGATTTTACACGACGACCTTCGCCATCGCAAATCAATATTTGCGCATGATTAGGAACCTCTTCCCCTGTTAACACAAAACGAAATGTAGTAAATTCCTTACAAGGATTTGGATAATTGTATAATACCGAAACCTTTTGTTCCTGTATAATTTCAAATTGCACTACATATTCTTTTGATGCAGCTGCATTACCGGTAACATCATGGGCATTTACATGCAGTTCATACAAACCATCTGTTGTAAATGTAGGCAAACATACAACCTGACAAATATTATTCTCTTCACTACCAACAAGCATAAACAAAGTATTGTCGGAAAAATGATAATAGACTTTCTCTCCTGTAGTAACATTTTCTATATAAACACTATACAGAGTAGTATCGTTCACAGAAAAATATTGATTTTCGTCAAATAAAGTAATTTGAATTGTTGGGGAAGCTGATACATTATCTCCATTCAAAATATGTCGTCCATCAACAAGTACATCCAAAACAGGTGCTTTTTCATCTATCAATACCGTAAACGACATACGATAGATGTTATTGAAATGTGTCTGTTCTGGCATATCATATTCTCCTGTTTCTGAATTAACAGGATTAAACTCCACCTTCATTGTATAATCACCCATGAAAGTCGATGTTGGAATATACAAACTATCTACTACGTGTTCATAGGGACCAACAGAACCTATACGTTTATACAATAAAAACGCCAATTCATTTTGCGCATTACGGATCTCATACGAAACCAATAAACTATCACTTTGAGCAGACGATATATTTTGTGCAGAAACAACAACTTGAATAGAATCACCTTGTTGCACTTCTGGCGAATTGAATTTATACATATATTCTGGCGTAACTGCCAATTCTACTTGCGGATCATAATATACTTTCCAAGAATGTAAATCTATTGGCGTACGACTTGAATCCTGCATATAACAAGACAATTGCATACGAGAGAAGTATTCTGGTTTTATTATCGTGTCCAAACCATTCCATTCCTCATCAAACATATTTCTTACGACATACGATTCATCATCATTCATTACCCCATAAACCGATAAATACGAATAATCCTTGTCGGTTTTCGTAGCATTCCATTGAACAGAATGGAAAGATTTTGCAGGACCTATAAATGGACTCGTAACATAACCATCATCATGATTTGCAGACAATAACTTTGTAAATCGGATTAAATCTGTTGGAGATGTTCCGACAACTTCCTCACAAGTCTGTGGCTGACCTTTCTGTACATAAAAGATATATGGATAATCATCAGGCGTAGTTTTATACTTACTAAATCCTAATGAGTCCATTGCATTCTTTAAAGAAACATCCCAAGATTGGCAAAATGGTTGTTTGAAACTATAACACATAATATGTGCTCCAGAAGGAACCGAGTCTAGTAAGAACTTAGCCAAAGCTCTCTGCGATGCGACACTATTTGAAGTAAACGCTAAATGATAGCGAACACGTCCATTTGCAGATGGATAGTTTCGCTGACCATAACTTGCTTTATTCGACATCCAAATATCTAACGATGTGGAATCGAGAACAATTACATGTAATGCCGGTGAAGACAATGGGAAACCACTATTTTCACGCAAGGTAGCATCTTCAACAAATAAACATTCAAAATATTCTTTTTCTGTGGCACAATTTCCTCGTGTTTGTAGGAAGAATTCATGCGGTATTGACAGGAATGAGTATTTCTTTGTAGTATCATTATACTGCAATCTTGTTACGCTATTGTCGCTAAACTGTTTTCTATGAATTTGAGCCCAACCTGATTTTCCCTTTTCGTATGTAAATGACGAAGTGTTCCATTTTACAGAATCTAATGTTGTAACACGCCAAAAATAAGTAGTGCCGTCTGTAAATTTCATTTCTGGTTTCCATGTTGCCAAGGCCTTTCCTTCTAACGCAACTATCGTACTTTGCAACAATGAAGAATTGAACTCCATAGTAGTATCAATCTCTACCTGTACTTTCGACGGAGGATTAAATGCATCTACAGAAGACATTTGCAACGTAATTGTATCGGTTGGAATTATTGCAAAATTTGGTGGATAAATTGGCGAAACATCACGAGTACTAATAAAAAACGAATGCGACGCCGTATTATTTGCCTCTGAAAGTTCTTCTATTTCATTTGCATAATCAACTTCTACTTGTACAGTATAATCTCCAGAGGAAACTTGATTCATATCTATTACAAAATCAACAGTTTCACGACAGTAAGAACCTGTCACTATTGTATCTATTGCATATTGTTCTCCCGCCGAGGATGTTAGAAGTAATTTCATTCCATATTTCGAACTAATTCCTCTACCATTATTCATAACAGCAACGGAAATGGTAAATTGTTCCAAATCAGTTGTAATAAGCGATGGAGAAACTGTAATAGACGATTCATCCAAAGCCAAGTCTGGTAAATTGAATGAATGAAGTGCAACGGCAGGGTCACCGTTCAATGTAAATCCCATGATTCCATCATACAAATCTTCATATATTAACGAACGATTTGAAACATCGCTTAACGTTTTAGCTATACTAGAACCTATAGATTTTCCATAATTTGAAAAAGCAATATTACGTACAAAAGACGATGAAAATATATTCAAATACGAAGGCGAACCAGCTCCTACATTTGCTAAGAAACCTATAGCACCTCTATTTTCGGCAAAAACCCATATTCTACTAACATTATAATCGTTATCGGCAAATACATCACCGGAATAACATGAATTTGCCAAAACCAACGGGTACTTCCCTTGATTGTCGAATTGTGAAGGATGGTCAACACTTTGATCAAAACCACTTCCGGATGCATGTCCAAAGAATGTCATCAATGTAGTACCTTCATTCATGTATTTACGAATAGCCTCTGGTTCTGTTGTTTCATATACGTCGGAACTCTCTTTGAAAAAAGAATGAACATTCGCACCAAAATATTCTTTCTGCAAAATTGAAGCATATTGCGACAAATAATACCGAAACAACGACTGTTCGTACAATGTTGAACCACCACCAAAGTGAAGCACATTTTTCATCCATGGGGCTGGTGCTTGACTCTCAAAATCACGAACCTTTTTACGATAAATAGCAACATCTTCTTCAGACTCCGTTGCTAAACGACCTATTCCTATAGATGTTTGTATAGTATTTCTTCTTGGATCTACAGTATACAATAAATCACCAGCCGGATTACCCATAGGTGGAATTAATGTTCGAGCATACAACGTCTCATTATTTCTAAAGGCATTTACATGGAATCCTCTTCCTATTAAAAAAACATTTTCCGGCCTCGTTTTCCAAGTGGCTTGAGCATAATTCAAAAAAGCTGTTATGGCATAAGGATGTTTCCAAACACCATATGCAAATTCGTTATACAACTCTTCCACATCAACTAACACAACTTTTTTACCAGTCTGCTCTCTATACAACTTATACAATCGTGCCTGATTCCATAACGATTTTTCAGTAATAATTATATAGTCTCCCTGATTCTCCTCTAATGAAAAATCAACAAATTTACTTTCTGTTGTATTCTTTGTCTGTATAGATCGTATTTCCGAAACTCTTGAATATGCCTTCTGCGATAAGACTATACACTTAACTGTCTTGCCAGTATTTGGAACCAAAACTTTATATACATCATCAACCTTAGTTGTCAGTAAGCGTAATACTAAATCCGGACAGTAAACAATTGGTGCCTGAGTTCCAGCATTACAATTTGTTATATCTAACAAAATGTATTCCGCATCACTTTCTATCACCGGCAAGTAAAATGAATACATCGAAAGATTGCTACAACTTGTCTTTGACGGATATGTTATTTCCACATAGGAAAGAGCATTTTTATCTGCCGTTTTATCACCATCTATGCTTTGGAATGTAACAGTAGTAGTATTTGTCAATGGTTGTTTTGTTTCAAACGAACCATGAACAGCATCATATTCAAAATATGTTGTATCAATTCGTATGGAAGCGTCAGAACTAAGCGTTACCATCACATCGTGTTGCGTTTCTGAATATCCAGCCAAACCATAAGCGATTTTCGACGGTAATCCAACCGATACATAATTGGGAGTTGCTAATGTTTTCTGCGTATTTGCACCCATATCAAAATAGGCATCAGTCCATCCTTCCGACGGCAATATGTATGGGGAATTATTGGTTGTATTAAATGTAGAATGATAGTTTTGTCGAACTACTCGAAACCAATATGGGCTAGGAACATAACTACCATAATTTGTTGCTCGTGTAGTGTCGTAACGCGGACTTTCCAGAGTATTTGCAAAAGTTAAAAAATATGATGCTGTATCATTGTACAAACTGTATTCTTCATTTATTGCACGTCTATTTGTATAGACACGAGAATCTAACCAACCTGTATTTCCACCTTCTGCATAAAATTCTAAGTAATCTGTTGTACGGAAAATACCATCTGCCTGTGCCGATACAAATAATGGCAAAACCTTACCATTATGAATAATTTGAAGATTCCTATGGTCAAAATCTCCAACAGAAATACCATTTGCTACAAGATCGGCATAAGTTATTCTATAAACCCCTTCGGATGTTATAGGAATACGATAGTATTTTTGTGAGAAGTCAATCCAATTATTAGAATATTGTCCAAAAGACAAATATCCCAACAAAAGAAAAACTATGAAAAGAATGCGTTTCATAACTATTTCGCTTTAAAAATAGCATCGCCTTCGTATTTCTTTAGATCTTCTTCTGACTGTTTTTTTGTTGCAGATTTCTGCGTAGTATTAGTTTGCGCTGGCTTTGCAGCAGGCGTTGGTTTCTGTTCTGTCTTCTTTGCTGGAATTGTTTGAACTGGTTGCTCTTCCTCGTCATCATCAACTTCCATAAAAATAATTGGGGAAGCTGATGCTGGCTTTGGTTTCAATTTAGTTGGATCATCATTCTCTTCTGAATCAAGGATTTGGAAACCACTACCTTGTGGTTTTTCTTCAAATTCCAGTTCGTCAGTTTCTGGTTCTTCACCTTCCTTATACAAAGATGTTCCATCAACTTCATCAACCATTTTCTTTTGAGTTGTAATTTCGCGCTTGATTTCTTCAAACAACTCGTTTTCGTATTCTATATCAACCGCTATAATTTCTATTTTACGTTGATAAGCTGCTGCAGGACTATACACCGACATCCATTTCTGACGACGGTCCGAAATAGCACTAACTTGCGCACCAGAACTTGTGTAGAATGTGTTTTCCATTTTTACAACACCAATTGGCTCGTAAATGTATTTCAAACTACCTTTTCCTGATTTTGGTTCGTTCTTCAAATATTTATTAAGAACCCCATGATTGTATGTCGTAAAATAATTTTGAATACAAGAGATACGTTTTTTTGCTACAATTTCATTGTATGCCAAATTACCAACAGGACTCGCATAACCTTTAAATGCAACAACAATATCTTGTCCATCTTGTAAAATTACCGACATCAACTCAGCGAACAAAGCAAGTTTTTCAAATTCTTCCTGTAAGTCATCGAAGAATGTTTCTACCGTACGAGTATCATACTTCAAACGTTCTGCTGGAGAATATTTTGTATATTCTTTTATATATTCATTTTTCTTTGCTAAGAAATCATTATACAGATTTTCGTAAATTTTATCTGTTACAGAATCTTTTGAACGAGGATCTGGGTAGTCATTATCGAAATACAATGTGATAGGTATCAAATCCGTAATACGAGCAATCGAACGACGAATCAATGAGTGAGAATAAATATCGTTACTGTATGCTTTATCTATTAATTTTAAAGAACCTTCACGGTTTGAGCACCAATAAGCACGCAAAGAGTCACGCGAATAAGCATAATACAAATCGTTGTATGACGAGTTTATTGGAGAACCAATATTTACAGCTTCTGTCCAACGACCATGTGATAAATCGCCTTTTGAAGAAAAAATATCAAAACCACCTAAACTTGTATGCCATTCACTACTGAAATACAATAAAGAGTCACGTGAATCATAAAATGGAGTCACTTCGTCACCTAAAGTATTTATATTCTTACCACAGTTTTGTACAGAACCAAAATTCCCCGCAGAATCTATCGAAGCATACCATATATCATATCCACCTTTAGAACCTTTTCGATTAGATGCGAAGAACAAATAATCCCCGTTAGGTGTATATGCAATTTGTGGCGTTGTATTGCTTGTTTGAGCCATATTTATTGGCGCAGGCAATTTTGTAATGTTAGTAAAATCCACAAATTTAGGATCGAAATCTGCTTTATAAATCGCACAATTATATCCAATACATTTGCTGAAATAAGCTGTCTTTCCATCACGAGTGAACGAAAGATTGTTAACATGCGCCTTGTTATCAATTAACGTTTTTACAACCTTTACATCTTTCCACACAGAATCGCCTTGACGAGTTGCCTGCATTACACGAGTTAGGTAATTCGCATAAATATACGACGTATCGGCTAACTTCGCATCCAACGGACGAACACCAGCAAAGAAGAACAACGTATCGTTATACTGACAAGGTGCATATTCTGCATACATTGAATTCAAGTTAGTTTCATCAATATGTTTTACTTCCAACCCTACAGACTCACCAACTTTTTGAATCTTTTTCGCTAAAACTGTAGATTCTTCTTTTGCTCGTTTAGTATAATAATCAGTTTTATTTTTATTTAACTTATAATGAATATCATACTGTTCTTTTGCTTCAGGATATTTGCCCTGCAACTTCAACATTTCCGCATACCAATAATTAGCTAAACGGAAAGTGATGGAATCTTTTGAAATTGCTATTTTATAATACTTTTCAGCATCAGGATAATTCTGATATCCTCTACAAGCTTCAGCACAACGGAAAGCTATATTAGGGTTGTCAACATATTGCAAAGCCTTTTCGTACGCTTGATGAGCACCATAATAATTCGCATTTGCATAACAAGTGTCACCTAAAGCAATATAGGCTTCATAATACTGCTTCTTTCCTTGACCAAAAATCTGCAAAGAAAGAAGTAATGAAAAAATTATTATTGAAATTTTACGGCTTATCTGATTCATATATTATCTAAATGGGTCATTTACAATACCTTCTGGATTAACAACAATTGGACGAAGACAATTCAATAATTTCACTGACAATTCAAAACTATCTCCTTTCACATTTTTACCACTAGTCCACTTGTCTGATTTTCTATATGACGAAACTGTTACGTCATAGCTTAATCCAAATTGCAATGTCCAATTCTTTGTAATCGGTTTATCGAATGCAAGTCCCAATATCAAAGCATCTTTCACACGATACCAAGAACCTACATATACAGCATCGATAAACGAAGTATAATCACCAATAGCGCATTTTAGATAAGTACCAAAATTCATTTCATTATACATTTTTTGATTTGTATAAATGAAACTTGGCAACAATGTTAATCGAGGATTCAAAGGACACACGGCATTTGCATTCAACGAGAATCTACGATAGTTATTTGTGGCATCATTACTTGGTACTGCTAAACCTCCACCTCCAGATCCAAACAAATGAAAGAATGTTATACCCATATTAATAGGAAACATTGGGGTTATATTGTATTGTGCATTAATACCTAAACCCATATCAGAGTAGAATCTTTTGGTATGTTCCATATCATAACCTGGTGTCTTTTCACCAGTAACTGGATCTATACCATTTCCTACAATCACTCTATCCTCCGAAATACTCATTAAATCGAAGATTGCATCTAAACCAGCAGAAAGTCGTAATACACCTGGAATAACACTATAATGATATGCAGGCATCAATTTAATCTGTGTGTTGCCATAGGAATTTTCACCGGCATAATCAGCAACTATTAATCCTCCAACCCCGATAGTGCCACCAAACAATTGTATTTTTTCCAAATGTTGGTCATACGAAACTAAGAACGTGTTATATGTATTCCACTGTCCTTTATAGTTTGTATAAATTCTATTACGGCACTCATTAACACCGGCCAACGCTGGATTATAATACAACGGAGCAGCATCAAACTGAGAAAAATGGGAATCTTGTGCATGACCCCCCATACACCCTAGCAATAAGAATACCCCTATGTAGATTAGCCTTTTCAAGTGTTTTGTCTTTTATATTTTTACAAAAATATATTTTTTATAACAAACTACAACTTTTTAACAAAAAATTAACTAATAGCGCTACCATTTTTCACAGATGATTCTGTTGAAACAAAATGTAATGAACCATCTGCATTTTCTGCCATAAGTATCATTCCCTGCGACTCAATCCCTTTCATTTTACGAGGCTGAAGGTTTACAAGCACACTAACTTGACGGCCAATACATTGTTCTGGTGTAAAGTGTTCAGCAATTCCAGAAACAATCGTACGTTTGTCAATGCCTGTATCAATTAACAACTTCATCAACTTATCTGTTTTTGGAACTCGTTCCGCCTCTAAAATTGTTCCCATACGAATATCCAATTTTGCAAAATCATCGTATGAAATCAAATCTTTTTGTGAAGCAACTGGCGCATTCATTGCTTCTTCTGCTTCACGAGCAGCTTTAGCAGCTTTTAATTTTTCTACTTGAGCTTCAACTTCCGCATCTTCAATTTTACGGAACAACAATGCAACTTCACCAATTTTTTGTCCTTCTTTCAAAATGTCAACATCACCGGCATTATCCCATGTTGCATTTTCAATTTGCACCATAGTTTGAATTTTCTTTGCAGTAAAAGGCAAGAATGGCTCAAATAAAATACCACAGTTAGCTGTTATTTGCAAACAAACATTCAATATAGTCGCAACTCTTGCTTCGTCTGTTTTAATTAACTTCCAAGGCTCAGTTTCTGTTAGATATTTATTTCCAACTCGTGCTAACTGCATAGCATCTTTTAATGCATCACGGAAACGATAGTTTTCAATATTTTTTGATATGTTTTCTTTTGCTTCTGCTATCGCAGCAAGAACTTGGCTATCGACATCTGTCAAAGAACCTTTTGCAGGAACATTTCCTCCAAAATATTTGTTTGTAAGAACTACCACACGATTTACAAAGTTCCCTAAAATAGCAACTAGTTCATTATTGTTTCTTGCTTGGAAATCTTTCCATGTAAAATCATTATCTTTTGTTTCAGGAGCATTCGCTGTCAAAACATATCGTAGCGTATCTTGTTGATCTTTGAAGTCTTCCAAATATTCATTCAACCATACAGCCCAATTCTTTGATGTCGAGATTTTATCTCCTTCCAAATTCAAAAATTCGTTAGCTGGAACATTGTCTGGCAAAATATAACCTCCATGAGCTTGCAACATCACTGGGAAGACAATGCAATGGAATACAATATTATCTTTACCTATAAAGTGAACTAATTTCGTGTCTTCCGACTTCCAATATTTTTCCCAATCAGCAGAACATTCTTGTGTAGATGTAATATAGCCAATTGGTGCATCAAACCAAACATATAACACTTTTCCTTCGGCACCTTCAACAGGCACAGGTACACCCCAATCTAAATCTCGGCTTACTGCACGAGGATGTAATCCTCCATCCAACCACGATTTACATTGACCATAAACATTTGATTTCCATTCTTTATGGTCTTCTAAAATCCATTTTTTTAGAAAATTTTCATATCTATCTAATGGCAAATACCAGTGTTTTGTTGGTTTCTTTACAGGTTTTGCACCAGAAAGTTTACTAACAGGGTTAATCAATTCATCAGGTGATAGCGAACTACCACATTTTTCACATTGATCACCATACGCACCTTCTGCGCCACATTTTGGACAAGTTCCTACAATATAACGGTCTGCCAAGAATGTCTGTGCTTCTTCATCGTAATATTGTTCACTTGTTTGTTCTACAAATTCACCTTTATCATACAAAGTCTTAAAGAATTCTGAAGAAACTTTGCTATGTAACTTATTTGAAGTACGAGAATAATTAGAAAAACTAATTCCAAAATCCTCAAATGATTTCTTTATAATACCATTATAACGGTCCACTATATCTTGAGGAGAGCATTGTTCTTTACGAGCTTTAATCGTAATAGGAACACCATGCTCATCGCTACCACACACAAATAGCACATCTTTTTTGTTCATTCGTAAATAACGAACATATATATCGGCTGGAACATAAACACCTGCAAGATGTCCAATATGTACAGGTCCATTCGCATATGGAAGGGCTGCTGTAATGAGGTAACGCTTATAATCTGTCATTGTAATACGATTTTTTAGTATTTTCGCAAAGATATATTTTTTGTTACAATTATATTCAATGAATATGATGCGAAAGCCCGATTTTTTACAGAAAGGCGACATTGTCGCTATTGTTTCCCCTTCGGGACCAGTTTCCAAAGGTTCTCTTGATTTTGCAATAAACACATTACAATCATGGGGACTGCAAGTAAAACTCGGGAAACATGTGTACGATTCCTGCGGTGTTTTTGCCGGGAAAGACGAAGACCGTGCCAGTGACATTCAAAAAGCTATTAACGACAAAAAAGTAAAAGCTATTATTTGCGCTCGAGGCGGATACGGTGCTATTAGGGTTGTGGATTCTATAGATTATACAGCTCTACAAAAACAACCTAAATGGTTCGTTGGCTTTAGTGATATTACAGTATTCCACGAAAAACTACACTCTTTAGGGATACAATCGCTACATGGTGCTATGGCAAAAAGTTTTCCGAATGTAACCCCAGAATCCATACAGTCTTTGCACGATTGCTTATTTGGAAAATCAAACGCCATACAAATACAGTCAAATCAATTCAATAAACAAGGTTCTTGTAAAGGTGAACTAATCGGTGGAAATCTATCTATGATTTATAGTCTCCGTGGGGTTCCTTTTGAATATGATTACACTGGTAAGATTCTTTTTATTGAAGATTTGAACGAATACTATTATCATATTGACAGAATGATGCAGAATCTGCTTCACTCCGGAGTATTATCAAAAATTTCCGGCCTTATTGTCGGTACTATGAGCGGTATGAGAAATGGAACCGACACCTTTGACGGTAGCATAGAAGATATTATTCTTTCCGCCACAAAAGATTATACCATTCCCGTTGTCTTTGATTTCCCCTCTGGCCACGAAGAAAAAAATCAAGCTCTTATTTTTGGAGAAACATACGAACTCAAAGCAACAAAAAGAAAAGTAAAATTAACGACAATTGATAATCGATAATAAAAAATCCCGATGAGAAATTCTCATCGGGATTTTTTTATGGGCAGGTTGTAAACCTGCCCGTACGATACCTGCCCATATAATATTATTTCACAATTACCGCAAACGATTCATTGCCGACTTTCACAAAATATGTTCCATCCAAACGGACTTCAAACGATACATCCATATCGGATTCGCCGTTACGATTTGTTATCACACGGCCGTTGTTGTCGTAAATCGTGATGTCGTTGCCCTCGGTATTCTTTACAAATATTGTATGGCCGATTGCATATACAACTACTGCGTTTTCTACTTCTTCTAATCCTGTTGGATTATCTATTTCTTCGTTCTCAGCCTCTGCGATGTTAGACAAAGCAAGAGAGAATGGTCCTGATTCAGCTTTCAAGAATTGAGTTTTTGGATTTACTTCCGATGGTAGTTTTATTCCTACATAATAAGAACTTGTACCTTCCGCCGGAATAATGTCGGTATATGTAGTCACATCTGCCGACACCGTTGCCAAAGTATCTATCTCTTTTCGTCCTTTTATCGTTGTTTCACGCAAAATCACAAATGTTGAGTAGTCAATTCCTTCGTAGGCTGTCCAGTCAAGGTTGATGACATCGTTCATTCCAAGATTCTTCTGTAAGTGAAGTGTTCTATGGCTTTCGCTCATCTCCGTTTCTTGACCACATACATCCGTTGCTGTCAATCTATAGCTCCAAGGTTGAATCATTGGATCTGCATACAAATCTTCATATACGCTCAACTCATTGTATGATATTGTCTCCAATGCCTCATAGCGTCCCTTTTCATCAGACTGACGATAAACAGTATAGTAATCAATCAAGTCCGTGTTTTCCTTCAACCAAACTACTAAGTTCTTGCCCGTTTCACGGCTTACTGTCACTAATGCAATCTCAGGTTGTTTTAACGCAATACTTGGAATTGTAACTTTTATGGTATCCTTACAATTGTTTTCATCTGTTGCAACCAAAGTATAATCTCCCGCAGGAACATTCAACAAGTTCTTAGTTGCACGGCCGTTGTCCCACTTGTAGATTAGATTGTCGGCACCGCTTATAATTACTGCTCCATTGTGAGCATTACAAGCAGTTTCTATCACATCTGCCACCTTTACTATCGGTGCATCTGGTTCCGTCAATACGACAGACGTTTCTGCCTTACAACCTGTCTCGTTGTTGACTACTACCAAGTTGTATTCACCCTTAGGTACATTTGTCAGACTACGGCTTGTCGTATCATTGTTCCATACATATGTGAAGTCCGTACCGCCCATTACATTGATTGTTATTGAACCGTCGGCATTCGCGCAGGTTGGGTTGATTACCGACTTGCTGATTACGATCTCCTGAGGTTGAACAACCGTATATGTCTTCTGGAACGTACAACCTTCGCCGTCAACGATGTCTATCGTATAGTTGCCTGCCTTCAACGCTGGAAGCGTGTCGCTCGTGTTGTCCTCGCCTATCCATTGGATAGTGTATGGTTCGAACGCATTCTTCACAACCACGCTGATTTCACCGTCGCTCTCGCCGTAGCAAGATACGTTCTTTATTGTCTCTGTAACCTGGATGTTACAAGCAAGTACGACTGAAGCTGTAGCCTTCACACTGTTCTTCTCGCCGTTTGGCAATGTCGCCGTTACCGTAATCTCGGCTTCGCCTTCGTGTTCGTATACGGTCAAGAACAATTTTCCTTCAACCACCGTTGCTGATACGACATTTGGTAGTGAACTGCTTGCCGTATAACTTACCTCGCCGTCTTCCGTCGTCGTGAACAAACCAGACAAGTCGATCGGAGCAGCCTCACGTTCTGTCTTCATCGTCGGAATCGACAACTCACCCACTACAAGGACTTTCTCCTTCTCCTTGAAGTTCGCAACTAACGAAATTGCTTTTGTTACCACAAATGAGATTTTTTCATCTACAAGAGACGTTCCACGGAACATCTCTACATCGGCACTGTCAACCGACCAGGCAACGAACTCATATCCTTCGTTGGCAGTCGCCTTCAACGTTGCTGTAGATTTGTATTCATAAGCGCCGGCACCTGTAATCGAACCATTTTCGGCTATAGCAGTTACTTCGTATTCGTTTATCGTCCATTTTGCCCAGAACTGCTTGTCGCCCACGTCGTTCTTCGCGATTGACGTCACAGAACCGCCTGTATAACTTGTGTTGGCGAACCAACCGTCAAAACTATAGCCTTCCTTCGTAACATCGCTTGGAAGCGTCGCACCTTCACCGTACACGTATGACTCTACATTGCCTTCGTTTATCGTTCCTTCGTTTACAACCAGAATGACGTTATACGAGTTCGCTGTCCATTTTGCGAAGAACGCCTGGTCGCCAGTTGAGGACTCGTCTATGCGGACAACTTGTTTTGTGGAATCTGTTACATTGTACCAGCCATCAAACTTATAGCCCGTCTTCGTAACGTCGCTTGGTAAATTAGCGCCGTTGCCATATACATAGCTTGTAACATTGCCGCTATTGATTGTTCCGTCGTTCGCATTCAATGTAACAGCGTAGTTGTTAACATTCCATTTTGCATAGAATGTCTTGTTGCCAAAGTCTGCTTTCGATATTTCAGTAACGGCTTCACCATCAAAGTTAGAAGTTGTGAACCAACCAACAAAAGTATGGCCTACACGAGTAATTTCTTCAGAAGTAGGAAGACTTACACCTTCACCATAAGTATAATCAGAAATAATTTTAGTATTTGTTCCACCATTTACTTCTAACGTAACCTTATAAGAATTTACATTCCAATGTGCTTCTAACAACTTGTCACCTTTATCTGTTGTGTAAATTGCAACAACAGGATGTTTACCAGAAGTAGTTGTAGCTTTTATTTCTACCATTCCACCTACAGAAGCGATTTCTGATCCAAATTTTTCAGATGTCTCAAAAGGAATATTCTCTGCAATACCCAATGGAAGTTGTTCGTCTCCCGAAATCGTCTTTCCAAAATATGATTTAACTAAACGAATAACTTTTGTTGGATTTTCGCCAAACGAAACAAGATTCACGTCATAACCTGAAACAATAACAGAAGGTCCTAACATCGATGCAGAAACATCAAATCCCTCGTAATTTAAATCTTCCAGAAGACCCAACATCTTATAATGTGGAACAGATAATGTCACTACGGAATCAAGATCATTATACACAAGTGCTGATGCCGAGATATTTCCTAAATGACGACTAACAACAGTCACAACATTAGACATATTTACATTGGTAACCTTTGCAACATGCAATTGCATCATTTCTGTTTTATACCAACCATCAAATGTGTAACCTTCACGAGTAACATTTGTTGGTAATATTGTCAATGTTCCATACGTATATTCTGTTGGAACTGTTGAATTAATAGTACCATCGGCAGCATATAATGAAATTTTATATGTATTCGCTGTCCATTTTGCGTAATATGTCTTGTCACCTATTTCATCTGCCGCAATTTCAGAAATTTCGTCTCCTGAAAGACTAGAATTTGCATACCAACCATTAAATGTATAACCATCCCTTGTAATATCACTAGGCAATACAACACTTTCTCCATATGTATATGAGGTCACATTACCTGCATTTATAGAACCTTCGTTTACAATCAAAGTGACTGCATAGGAGTTCGTATTCCATTTTGCATAATATGTCTTATCACCGCTTTCATCTAAGCCGATAGTCAATACAGCATCACCTGTAAATTTAGCATTATCGTACCAACCAACGAATTTGCAACCTCTTTTGGTTACATCTATTGGCAATGTCGCACCATTACTATATGTATATGCCACAACATTTCCACTATTTACTGTACCGCCATTCGCATTCAATGTAACAGCATAACTGTTCACATTCCATTTCGCGAAGAACGACAAGTCGCCTGATATTGTAGAACTAATTTCTGTCTGTTTTTCTCCAGTCAAGTTTGAGTTATTGAACCAGCCAGCAAACGTGTAGCCTGTTCTTGTCACATCTGTTGGAAGAGTTTTTTGTACACCGAATGTATATGCTGTTACATCGCCGACATTGATTGTTCCACCGTTGGCATTCATCTTAACTGCATAAGTGTTTGCACTCCATTTTGCAAAGAACTTCTGGTCGCCAGTTACAGTTTCATCAATTCGTACCACCTGTTTCGTTGAATCCAAAACATTGTACCAACCACTGAATGTGTAACCTAATCTAGTCACATCACTTGGTAATGTCGCACCGTTGCCATATACATAGCTTGTAATATTTCCACTATTAATTGTTCCTTCGTTCGCATTCAATGCAACAGCATAATTGTTCACAGTCCATTTCGCGAAGAACGACAAGTCGCCTGATATTGTAGAACTAATTTCTGTCTGTTTTTCTCCAGTCAAGTTAGAGTTGTTGAACCAGCCGGCAAACGTGTAGCCTGTTCTTGTCACATCTGTTGGAAGAGTTTCTTGTACTCCGAATGTATATGCTGTTACATCACCGGCATTGATTGTTCCACCGTTGGCATTCATCTTAACCGCATAAGTGTTTGCACTCCATTTTGCGAAGAATGATTGTTTTCCACTTACATTGTTTGCAATTGCAGCAACAGCATCACCTGTAAGTTCCGCATTGTCGTACCAACCCTCAAACTTGTAACCTGTTTTCGTTACATTTGTTGGAAGTGGTGCGCCAACACCAAATGTATATTCTACTAAATTGCCTGAATTAATAGTACCTTCATTAGGATTTAATTCTACTGCATATGTGTTAACACTCCATTTTGCATAGAATGTCTTGTTTCCATATTCAGTTTTTGAAATTGTCGATACAGCAGAACCTTCATACGCTGAATTTGTGTACCAACCTGCAAATGTATATCCTGATTTTTCCACTGATTGTGGCAACGTCGCACCAATTCCATAAGTATAAGCTTGTACATAAGCTGCGTCAGCTATCACACCAGCAGTCGTTTCATATACGATACTGTATTCATTTTCCGTCCATTTTGCGAAGAATGTCATATCACCAATTGCGGACTCATCAATTCTTGTAACAGCTTCTCCAGAAAGATCCTCTTTCGTATACCAACCACCGAATGTGTTTCCTACCTTTGTTACATCACTTGGCAAAGAAACACCATTGCCATATACATAGTTTGTAACATTTCCGCTATTAATTGTTCCACCGTTTACAGTCAAGGCAATTGAGTATGAATTTACCAACCATTTTGCCCAATATGATTTACTTCCGGTTTCAGTTGTTGAAATTTCGGTAACAGCAGTTCCTACATAACTTGAGTTGTTGTACCAACCAGCAAATGTGTAGCCTGTCTTTTCTATATCGTTCATTCCTGGTAGTGTTGCACCTGTACCATAAACATATCCAGTAATACCATTTGTTTTTACAACACCGTCATTCGTGTTCAATGTTACAGAATATGCATTTGTTGACCAACTAGCATAGAATGTCTGATTACCTATCGATGTTGACGGAATTATGCTCACTGTTGATCCTGTTAGGTCTGCATTATCGTACCAACCCATAAAAGTATAGCCATCTTTTGTCACATCTGTTGGCAATGAAACCACAACACCGTAAACATACGAAGTTATGTCACCATTATTCACAATACCGTCATTTGCATTCAATGTTACCGTGTAGGTATTCGGAGTCCATTGTGCATAATACGTTTTGTCACCATATTCACCAGCGGCAACAGAAGTAAGACTCTCACCAGTAAGGTTTACATTGTCATACCAACCAGCAAACGTACATCCTGCTTTTTCTACAGTAGCAGGCAATGAAATTGATTTCTCAAGGTCATACGAATATGTAGTCGCATACGACTCGTCTTTTATTGCACCACCATTGTTATCGAATGAGATAGTATAAACAGCCTTCTTCCAACCAGCATAGAATGACAAATCATCAATGTCAGCAGTTGTGATATCCTTCACTGGTGTTCCCGTACATTCAGCATTTGCGTACCAACCAGTAAACTCATAACCAATCTTAGTAACATTTGTTGGCAAAATTGCGCCGACACCAAATGTATAACTATCGATTGTACCATCATTAATTGTTCCACCATTAGTTACAAGATCCACATTATATGATGCAACCGACCATTTTGCCCAATACGTTTTGTCACCGAAGTCATTTGTACCGATTGTCAAAACATTTGAATTGTCGAAATACGAAGTTGTGTACCAACCTTCGAATTCATAACCAGTTCTTGTAACATCAGTTGGAAGCGTTGCACCCTCGCCATAAGTATAGTCGCTGATAGAACCTTTATTGATAGTACCGTCATTTACTACTAAAGTTACCTTATATGTATTGGCAGTCCATTTTGCATAGAATTGTTTATCGCCGTACTCACCCTTAGAAATCTGTAGAATCTGATCACCAGAGCAATCCTCATCAGCATACCAACCACCAAATGTGTAGCCAACCTTAGTTACATCGGCAGGAAGAATCGACAATACGTCGTATACATACATTACAAGATTACCGCTGTTAATGTTACCATCATTAACATCCAACGTAACCTTATATGTATTCACATCCCATTTTGCCCAATATTCTTTGTCGCCGTATTCTGTCATTGCGATTGAAGTTACTGGCTCACCGTTCAAGTTTGAATTATCATACCAACCGGCAAATGTGTAACCAGTCCTTGTAACATTCGAAGGTAATGAAACTTCAGCAAAAGCATATTTATATGCAGAAGTGTAATCAGTATCATTGATTGCCCCGCCATTTACATTGTATGTAATCGCATAATCAACCACGTTCCATTTTGCCCAATATTCCTTATTACCAAATTCTTTCGCCGAAATTTGTAAAATGCGGTCACCAGAACAATCTTCAGTATCGTACCAACCAGCAAATGTATAACCAGTACGAGTTACATCAAGAGGAAGGATAACATTGTTTCCAAATGTATAACTTGCAACATTACCAGAATTGACTCTTCCACCATTTGCATTGAATGCAACATCATATACATCGGCAATCCAACGAGCATAGAAGATTTTATTACCTATTGCACTTTGGTCAACCTTTGTATAGACATCACTCGTAAAGTTTGAATTTGAATACCAACCTGCAAATGCATAACCGTCTTGAGTAACTTCTACAGGAAGGTCAACACCAATACCTGAAGCATACGAAGTTGGAACTGTTCCTTTTGCAATACCGCCATTAAATTCTAATGTGATTTGGTAGGTTTCTACAACAACCGCAACCATTGCAGAATCTGGTCCCCAATAGCGTAGATATGGATAGTAATTTTTGTTTTTCAAACCTTCCATTTCTGCAGGTCTTATTGCCCATATACTTGGTGAGAAACCTTTTGGCAAAGTGCCACAGAAATCTATTGTTGCAATACCTTCTCCCGATCCTGGAGTATCAATACCATCAACCGCACCTATATTACATTTTAGTGTATCATTATAGTTATATGATAATTTTGTATTACCAGAAGATGCTCCTACCAAACTACCTAATCCAGCAGTTTTAGCATCCGTTCCACTTACCGAACCAATATTATATGAAGAAGTAATACTTGTAGCATATCCACCTACTAAACCACCAGCATTTTCATCAGCTTTAATTGTTCCTACATTAAAACAGTTTGCTATAGTACCATATATACCTGCAATACCTCCGGCACAATTACCTTGACGAGAACCTGTAGTTGCAACATGATGCGCTGTTATTGTACCTTTATTGTAACAATAATTAATAGAACCTCCAACTCCAACTATACCACCAACGTTATAGGAACTAGAAATATCTCCATAATTACCACAATGCATTATAGTTCCACTACTAGAACCAACAATACCACCAATATAATATCCTGAGCTAGAAATAGACCCATAATTATAACAATCTTTTACTATACCATTTTCTAATATACCACAAATACCACCCACACGATCATAGTTGTCACCCTCTAAATTACAATAAGATTTACAATCCAAAATTGTTGTATTTTTTGCAAAGCCACAAATCATACCGCTTGACAAAAGATACTCATTTGCTAAGTTACTATTCTTTATTGTTACTCCTGTAATAGTTGCATTCTCTGCCGTATTAATAAGTCCATTTGTTGCTTGACCGGCATTAGATATAAGACTTAATCCGGAAATTGTATGACCGCGTCCGGCAAAATACCCACGGAACGGTTCATAGTAATCTCCATCTTCGGCTGGCAATCCTCCTGATCTTATACAATATCCTATACCAGGCCAAGTATTTACCGGAGTATCTAGTAACTTGCCATCAGCATCCAAATTTTCATAATCAGCAATGTCGCACATCAAAACATAGTTAGCAGACAAATCTGATTCACTTGTAGTTATCGCATACAACTCACTTACTTGTACAATAGGACGATACGTTTTCCAATTGGTATCCTCTTCGTCACCGAAATTATAGAATTTTATTGTAGCTGCCGGACGATATGAGAAAGAAGACAAATATGGATATAACCCTTTTTGAGAAACACCAAACTCGTTATCCGTTGTTACTATATTTGACGCTGCAACATCGAAATTTCCTCTTGACCACGCCCTTTTGTTTAATGTTGAATCTACAACATTGTCATTAACATCTATTATGTGTGAATAATTATCAAAGAAATCATTTTGCGTCCATCCTCTGGTCTCGCTATTTCCCTCCAATTGACCTTTACAAAGTTGCTCAGTTGTTAAACCAAAGGCCTGCATACTTTTAGGAGATAAAGGAACAAAATCTTCCCAACTAGCATCATTATTGATTCCTTTATATGACGTCACATCTTTATCATAAATTGCACTAAGTACACCACCGCTTTCTGAAATAGAACCAGCAATTGCTCCTACTCGTGTGGTCTTTCCATTACAAGTAACAACACCTGTATTAATAGCTGTAGATACAAAATTACCATAACCTACAATACCACCGACATATTCTTCTGTACCGTTTACCGTTGCAAGATTTTGAACATTTGTTAACCCCAAATTATTTTTTCCTGCAATACCACCGACATACGATGAGCCCGAAATTTTTCCGGCATTATAACAATTTGATAAATAAACAGAACGAATATCTCTCTCAGAGATATTGTAATTTGAATGATCTCCACAAATACCACCAACATACGATGTACCCAAAATCTCACCTTCATTATAGGAGTCTTTAATTGTTGCTACATTTCTATGTGAATAAACAAAATCAACAACAGCTCGTCCTACAATACCACCAACATAATCACCCGAAGACGAAACCATAGCAGAGTTGTGGCAATTTGAAACTGTCTTTTGGCTATATTCACCAACTATACCACCAACATTTCCTGCTTTTGCGTATATACGTCCTTCAGTATAACAGTTAGTTATATCCATAGTACTTGTTTCCCCTATTATACCACCGACAGATGCATTATTTGAACTAATTGCGCCATTAAAGTAACAAGACTCAATTGCTGCATTGCAGTAAGAAGAACCTATAAAACCACCGACATATTGACCTTTTCCTTCTACTGCAATATAACTATTAATAATGCCAAGATTATTAATCGCTACACCACCAGCATTACCCTCCATATAGCCAACAAGACCGATATATTCACCCGGTCCATTAAAATACAAACCACTTATTGTATGGTTTTGACCATCGATACTTCCACTAAAAGGAACCGAGTAATTACCAATTGGAGTCCATTGAATAAAATCTTTTCCTGTACCATTCAATGTATAGTCTTCGTTCAACACATTTTCGTTCAATACAATGTCGGCAACTAATTTTGCACGTGCATTACCGTTACCTGCATTTACATACGAAGCAAACCAACGAAGTTCACCTGCATTTGCGATTTCAAATACTCCATCTTCATTAGGAGTCATAAAACCATCGCGTGCAGACCCACAAACAGAACACATTCCATCCACAAAGATGTGCTCATCTTGTACAATTTGGTCTTCATCTGTATTTACATATTGTACAGCACCTTTGGCAACACCCGAACAATTCTTTTCTAAATAAGTATGTATCACACTATGCGAATTATCCAATACAGGATAGTTGTCTGTACCAATAGTTTGATACCATACCGGAGTTTCTGTTGCAGAACCATTTAAAACATAAGCCAGTTCACCATTAGCAAAGAATTCTGTGGATTTTGCCTCGGCATTTACATCTATGTCAAGTGTTTCTAAATAATAGTTATCGCTTAATGTTCCATCAAATTCACCAACGATGTTGCCAACATAGTTATTTCCAACTATGGCTGTATAATTGAATGATTTTGAGATTGAACCTTTGTAACCACTAATACCAGCTACATACGCATTACCAGTAACCGTTCCTACATTATAACAGTTTTCAATTGTTACCGCAGCAAGGCGACAATAACCTACAACACCACCAGCATAGTTTCGAGAACCTGTTACTGTACCTTCATTATACGAATACTTTACCTTTACCGTGTTTGTATTTGCACAACCAAGAACACCACCTACTGCATCAACACCACTTACAATAGCCTTATTGAAACAGTTCGAAATAGTAGTTCCAATTGCAAAGCCACAAATCGCACCAATATTCTTATAACCGTTCAAAGAAGAGTTCACAACACCAACATTTTCGATTGTCGCACCATTTGCGTATCCAATCAAACCAATATTGTTTGTAGTCGCATCATCAAAATATAAACCGCTTATAGTATGACCATCTCCATCAAATTCTCCAGCGAATGCATTTGATTCAGAACCTATCGGTCTCCAAACTTTCGCTGTCGAGGCATCAAGATTATCATTTACAATAATGTCAGCAGTTAATTTCGCTTTTGCTGCAGTGTTACCATTCTCAACATATTTTGAGAACCAATACAATTGGTCGGCATTACCGATTAGGAAATATTCTCCATCTTTCTCCACGAAATCCATATCGCAAGCATTGCAGACAGAACAAACACCTGCAACAAATTGATGTTCGTCTTGAGCAACCAAATCCTCAGACTCATTTGTATAAACCATTGCAGATTTTATAGAACCATCGCAATTCTTTTCACCACTTAAATGAATTTCTGAATGTAATGCATCCAAAACAGGGAAATTATCTGATTCCAAAGTTTGATACCAAATTGGATTGCTCGTTGTTTGTTCATTTAAGTTATAACAAATCAAACCCGAAGCCAATTCTTCGGCACTTACAGCAGTTACGTTTACTTGTGTAGTTTCTGTATTTATTTGATAACAATTTGTTATCGTACCTGTATTTATGCGTGCCAATGCCGTATTCGCACCAGTGACTGTTCCAACATTCAAACAATTTTCCACACTTGCATTTTCTCCTAACGATGCAGCAATAGCTCCAGCATATCCTTCAGCAGCAGAAATAGTTACATCTCCTGCATTCAAACAGTTTTCGATAGTAACACTTGCCGTCAACGAAGAATTGTAACCCACAAGACCTGCCATATAATTTTCACCAGTTATCGTAGCATAGCTAGAACAACCTAAAATCGTTACATCACCAGATCCTGCAACAACACCAACTAAAGCAGCTGACTTACTTTTTGCTTTTATAGAACAAGTATTATCTAGTATTACATTAGAAATCGTACATGCATCTCCTACATAACCAAACAATCCTTGTGCTTCTTTTGTTGGGTTATCTATCACCATATTTGAGATATGATGACCAACGCCATTAAATGAACCAACAAACGGATTTGCTTCTGTTCCCATTGGAACAATCGTTATGTCTTTTAAATCAATATCGGCAGTCAAAATTGCTTTTGCACCTTCATGACCTTCATCCTCATTTACATAATATGCAAAAGTCAACAAATCTTGTACACTGCTTATTTCGAACTCACCTGTTGCATTTTTAGCAAGAGTTATGGTATCGCAAATTGTACATACCATTATATCATTTTCATACGTATGACTAGTACATGGGTTGATATAAGCACCATGTGTACCTAACATTACTGTTTTATGAGTAGAATCAAGAACAGGATGTAAATCCGAAGGCTTAGTTTGATAATAAATAAGCTTTTCACTATTTAATTTAAAACAAACTTCACCGGACGCAAATTGTTCTGCGGTCATTGAAGTTGCGACATGGGAATCTGTAACATTAATACAATTCTCCAAATAATAATTGTTTGAACCTGAAGCATAGTTATAATAACTTGAACCACAGATAGGATCGCAATAATCATCACCCCATTCGAAAGAAATTGTTCCCGTATTGAAACAATTCGATACATTTCCACCGTATGAAATTCCCGCAGTATATGATTTCGCCGTTATATTACCTATATTGTAACAATTTGTTGCACTACCGTATAAAGTAGCAACAATTCCACAAGCAGTAAAGTTGGATGATAAAACTCCTGTATTATAACAATAACTAATAGTGTTTGACCCATTATCTGTATTACCTATAATTCCACCACAATAATTTGTTGCTTCTATATTCCCTGTATTATAACAATGATAAAAGAAAGACTTTTGATAGCCATAAGACATTAAATAGCACACAAAACCACAAATACCACCAGCTTTGTTTCCATAAACATAACCAGTATTATAACAATTTGTGAAATACACATAATCACTATCCGACGAAGCAAATGCATATCCACAAATTGCACCGACATTTGCATCATATTTATCAGTATTCGAATCGTAATGAGTTCCCTTTACATACGAATCAACTATACCGAGATTTTTAATAACAGCATTTTCTATTGAGCCAAAGAAACCTACATTTTGGTATTCATCATTATCAATATACAAACCACTTATAACATGTCCATTACCATCGAATACACCAGAGAAATTTCCTATAGGTACCCATTGTGTATAAGTAGAAGGAGCACTTTGCAATGATTTTCCATCGGCAGCTAGTACATGTTCATTTAGCACGATGTCTGCCATAAGTCTTGCCTTCGACAAAGAATCAACCGACACAATAGCTGTACCCCATAACTGCAATTGTTCCAAAGTTGATATTTCATAATAACCATCTGCAGAATGTGGCAAAATTGTAGGATCAACTAAGCCACAAATATTGCAAAAATGATCAGTGAATGCTGTACATATATGATTAGGATTTAACACTCCACAAATCGTACAAATGTCATTTTCATAAGTATGATTTGTACAAGTTTCATATAATAATGTAAACTCCGCAATCTGGAAAGAGACAGAACATTCAGGACATTCAGGATCCTCATCTAAATCAGTTGCTTGATTATCAGTTATTTCTAATTTAAAATATTTATATAGCTCTGTCGTTTTTACTATAGAAAATTCATACCATTGAGAAATTTCACCTGCAATTGTATAATCATCCGATTTTTCATCAATAAGAATCCAATCAGTAGGATTTCCGTAACTATCAAGAGCATTTGTTGCCGACAACTTCCAACCAGAAGGGTTTGCATACGCATATTCATCCGCATCATCAGTAGTCAAAAATTTATAACCTGACACAAAAACCTTTTCTGAAGATTCGAATACAACAGACGAACCTAAACCATTCCACCAATAATTTGATAAAATACCATCAAAAATTTTTGCAGCTTCCGAATCATCTGAATCGACATAGGTAAAAGTCACATCCGTCGCAAATGTCATCAATTGTAATGAGACCAACGAAAGTACCGTTAGCACCGCACGTTTAAACGAGTTAAGTATATTCATTTTCATATATTTATGCATAAAATAACAGACAAATTTTCTCGCGCAAAAATAGTTTTTTTTTCAAAATATAAGAATATTATAAGAATGATTTACAGTCAAGACTGATAGCAACATAGAAATAAAAATCCCGATGATTTTCACATCGGGATTTCTTTTAATTCATATTGTTTTTATTGAATGCCATTGTGGGAATCTGCGATAATGCCAATGCTAAATTATCAACAAACTCTTGCATTTTGTCTTTCTTTATCATTGGTCGCGCAATCAACGGCACGTTCATTCGCAGGGTAATACGTATTCTCGTATCGTAAGGAGCAACTTGTTTTAACTGTATCCACAAACAAAACATATCATTGCCTGCAGTTCCAAGTTTTACCAATTTGTATGGCTCCTTTTCCAATACCGAAAGCGTGATACTCATACTTCCCATTGCTTGAATAGTAATATTCTCTTGCGAAACACTTACCTTATCACGAGCTTCTGCAGGAAGCATAGCTTCTAGATTACGGAAATCAGAGAGGAAATCGTACAATTGAGAATCCTCACACGCATTCTTTGTAATCTTACTTACAAATTCAAGCTCTTTCGCCATAATTAAAATTCAGCAGATTTTGGATAACGTGGGAATGGGATTACATCGCGAATGTTCGACATACCAGTTACGAATAACATCAAACGTTCGAAACCAAGACCAAATCCAGAGTGAGGCACAGCACCAAAACGGCGTGTATCCAAATACCACCACATATCTTTCATTGGAATATTCAATTCTTCAATACGTTTATTCAACTTATCGAAATCAGCTTCACGTTCAGAACCACCGATAATTTCTCCGATACCTGGGAACAAAATATCCATTGCGGCAACAGTTTTTCCGTCTGGATTTTGTTTCATATAGAAAGCCTTGATTTCCTTTGGATAACCTGTAAGGATAACTGGTTTCTTAAAGTGTTTTTCTACTAAATAACGTTCGTGTTCACTCTGTAAATCGGCTCCGTAACCTTCGATTTTATACTTGAACTGACCTTTTTGATTTGGTTTTGATTCTTTCAAGATTTCGATTGCTTCAGTATAAGTCAAGCGTTGGAAATCGTTAGCCAAAACGAACTCAAGTTTTTCAATCAATGGCATAGAACGTTCATTCTGTGGTTTTGACTTTTCTTCTTGCAATAAACGATCTTGTAAGAATTCCAAATCTTCGCGACAATGGTCTAAAGCATATTGAATCAAGTATTTCAAAAACTCTTCTGCAATATCCATATCGTCGTTAATGTCGGCAAATGCGATTTCTGGTTCTATCATCCAGAATTCTGCTAAGTGACGAGTTGTGTTTGAATTTTCGGCACGGAATGTTGGACCAAATGTATATACTTTCGACAATGCCATACAAGCCAATTCAACCTCAAGCTGACCAGACACAGTCAAGTTTGTCATTTTACCGAAGAAATCTTGAGAATAATCAATTGCACCATCTTCAGTTTTAGGCAAATCATTCATATCCAATGTTGTTACTTGGAACATTTCTCCTGCACCCTCACAGTCTGAACCAGTGATAAGTGCAGTGTGGATATTGTAGAATCCTTTTTGAGTAAAGAATGTATGAATTGCATAAATCATATTATGGCGAACACGCATAATCGCACCGAACAAGTTTGTACGGAAGCGTAAGTGTGCATTTTCACGCAAGAATTCCAATGAATGTTTCTTTGGTTGAATAGGATATTCATCAGGATTACAAAGTCCTAACACTTCGAATGTTTCAGCTACAACTTCAACACGTTGTCCTTTACCTTCAGAAGCTTTCAATATACCTTCAACACTAAGAGAAGAACCTACAGTTATCTTCTTCAATTCTTCTTCCTTGAATTTTTCTGTATCAAATACAATTTGAATATTTTGTAATGAAGAACCATCATTTACTGCGGCAAACAACACAAAATTGTTACCACGACAGTTTCTTACCCAACCTTTAACAACAACTTTTACATCTAATTCTTCAGCTTGTAAAAGTTCTTTTATTTCCGTTCTTTTTGAAGACATAATTATGTATTTTTTCCGTTTGTTTATTCTTCTACATCTATTGTATTACGAGAGTTGACAGCCTTTAAATATGACGCCAACGAAAAGCTATCTATTTCTGCCCAACGAGCCTCTAGTTCTGCACAAAAATCTTTCTGATTATAGTACAAAGCGTTTTGATAAATCTGTAATACTGTTCTAGTATAATCCGTACGATCAGCTTCTACCTGTTTTGCAAATGTTGGTTGACTTTGCAAAGAATTATACCATTCTATTTCATCCATCAAGTTCATCGCAAGATAACGAAGTTCGCGATTTCCTGCTTCAAAATCGTTCAAGATGTAGAAGGCATTTGCCGTACCGATAATAGATTCATCAAAATATGGAATTTGCCAATCAGGCATAATTGCACAAAGTTTGTTCAAGACTTGTTTTGCAGAGTCAGTTTTATGTTCTCCTATCAATTCGTATGCAAGTGAATTGAACATCTGACGAATACCGATTACACGCGTTGTTCTTTCATGGAAATGATCAATGTAAACACCTTTTTCTCCTAATCCACCCCATTTGTAAACATTCATCAATTTATCGTACAACACATCTGTATCAATCTTTGGAACACGTGCGTCTGCATTCTTAACTGGTATGAACTTGAAAGCAAATCCGTCATAACGAAGATATGATTCCATACCCAAATCTGCCGCAGAAGACTGACTAGTAAAATACAATGGTCTATCCCATTGATAACCATCAAGGCAATCATAAATAACCAATTTATTCTTATAAATCGAATTATCCTTAATTGACAATACTATCTCTGGAACAATTGAAGCAGAATCTTTTGAGGAAACAGCATTGTTCTTGAGAGCAAGTGCCTTATCCACAGGGATAGAAACTTTCTTCGCAGGGAATACATTGTATTTGTCACCATAACTTTCTGCAAGGAAATTATCATCACGCACAACACTCATCGCTTGTGATAATGGTACAACCTTATCCTTTGTAGAGGCATATTCACGAACAGTCACTATATCACGGATACCTTTACCCACTTGTTTTTCTGTCAGCTTCATTGGTAGTGGAGCGGACTCGTATGCACGATGTTTCATTTGTTGTGCATACCAATCTGTTGCCAACAATGGAGTACAAAGTACACGCACATCAGTACGAACACCTTCGATTTCCTGAATATACCACAATGGGAATGTATCGTTATCGCCTGCAGTTACAATCATTGCATTCGGATCACAACTCTGCAAATAGTTATAAGCAAAATCGTGAGCCGTATAACGATTTGAACGATCGTGGTCATCCCAGTTTTGAGTTGCCAATAACACAGGAGCTGGAATAGTCAATAATAATGCTATTAATACTCCAACAACAGTTGCTGATTTACCACTTTTCTTTAATAATTCTTTTACGAAGTCGAAAATTGCCAAGACGCTCATTCCTATCCAAATGCAATATGCATAGAACGAACCTGCATATGCATAGTCACGTTCACGTGGTTCGTATGGTTTTTGATTCAAATAAACAATGATAGCAAGACCTGTCATCAAGAATAACAATATAACTACCAATGAGTCATATTTACGTTTTGTCATTTGATAAATCAAACCTAACAAACCTAGCAAGAATGGTAACATATAATATACATTTCTTGAAGGCGTATTTTTCGCTTTTTCTGAAATCTGAGATTGATCACCAACAAGCATTGAATCTATAAATCCTATACCCGTAATCCAGTTACCATTTTCTATACCTCCATGTCCTTGCACATCATTTTGACGGCCACAGAAATTCCACATAAAATAGCGCATATACATGTGACCGACTTGATACGAGAAGAAATAACGTAGATTTTGGCCGAATGTTGGAACCTCGTATGTTCTACCTTCACGTTCATATCGAACTTTACGAGTATTCACGCCATCTTTTATTCCAGCCCAATCTTTATACCCGCGTACATGATGAGATTCACGGCTATACATACGAGGGAATAACGTACACATATCTGGATTCCAAACATATTCAAGACCATTGCTAACCTTCACATATTTGCCATCACGAGGAGTGTATGTGAATTTCTCCTTAACCTCGGCAGAACCATTATCTTTCCAAACTGGAGAAGCATTGTAATATGGTCCATAAAGGATAGGCGTACTACCATATTGTTCACGATTCAAATAAGAAAGAAGTGAGAATGCATCTTTTGGTGCATTTTCGTTCATTGGTGTTTCTGCATTTGAACGAATGATAATCATCGCGTACGATGAATAACCTATCATAACCATCATCAATACATTCACCAATGTATTCAAAACATATTTGTTTTTCTCATTTACATAGTATAGACCATAAACAATACCTGCAAAAATCACTATCCACACTAATGGACTATCTGTTAATGTTGGAATACCAAGAAGCACCGCAATTAGCGTTACAACTGCAACTTTCACCCATTTATTTATCGTACTTGATTTTGTTACTATAACACCTGCAATAAATGCAAGAACAACAACAACCAACCAAGCAATCAAACCAGATTGGAATGGCATACCAAGCACATTCACGCAGAACAATTCAAATGAAGACGCAACATCAACAGAACCTGCTATAATTCCCCACATCATAAATGCGATGAAGATGAACGAAAGCAAACAAGTGAAGATAATACCCTTCCAAGTTGGTTCGTATTTTTTGAAGTAGTAAACAAATACAATTGCTGTGATTGTCAACAAGTTCAACAAGTGAACACCTATAGACAATCCCATAATGTAGGCAATGAAAATTACCCAACGGTCGCTGCCTTGTTCGTCAAAATGATCTTCCCACTTTAAGATTGCCCAGAACACAACTGCCGTCAATAAAGATGACATTCCATATACTTCACCTTCAACGGCAGAGAACCAGAATGTATCAGTGAAAGTATAAGAACCTGCCCCAATTAAACCAGCAGCAAGAATAAGAACGATCTTTACCGCAGTAAGTTCTTCTGTTATAAAGAATTTCTTTGCAAGATGCGTGATTGTCCAGAACAAAAACATAATCGTTGCACCACTTGCCAATGCTGTCATAGAGTTTACGCAAGCTGCAATTTGTTCAGGAGCAGATGCAAATAATGCAAAAAATCTACCTAACAACAAAAATAATGGTGCCCCAGGAGGGTGACCAACTTCTAATTTTCCTGCTGTTGCTATAAATTCACCACAATCCCAAAGGCTCACTGTTGGCTCTATTGTCAACAAATACACAATAGACGCACCAATAAAGCATAGAAAACCTAAGAGATTATTCCATAGTCTGTATGTTTTCTCCATTATTCAATTGAATTTTCGACAAAAGTAGTTAAATCTACCGTATCACGATAGACAAAATTTATTTTTTTACATAGGTTGCATTCCAACCTTGAGCTTTCAAATGTACAAAGTCACCAGAGCGTGAAATCATACCCATTTCCTGACTTGCTTCTACAATATTTCCAATTACAGAAACATCTTTCACCTTCTTAATAGCTTCATATTGACTAAGCGGCACGGTAAACAACAATTCATAATCTTCACCACCGTGTAGTGCAGGAATAAGTGGTTCCATAGAAAATTCCTTGCAGACTTCAACAGTTTGTACATTAATCGGAAGTCTTTCCTCATAAATCTTACAACCAACTTGAGATTGTTTACAAATATGGAACAATTCCGAAGTCAAACCGTCAGAAATATCTATCATACTGGTTGGCTTAATATTTTGTTTCGAAAGTTCAGCCAATATATCATAACGAGCCTCTGGTTTTAAGATTCTTTGTAATGGATATTCATATCCTTCTAACTTTGGTTGTGCGCCTTTACCTCCGTTAAATACCGCCTTTTCACGCTGCAAAACCTGCAAACCTGCATAAGCGGCACCCAAATCTCCAGAGACACAAATCAAATCTGTTGGTTTTGCTCCCGAACGATACACAATTTTATCTTTTGAAACTGTTCCCAACATCGTTATGCTGATAGCCAATCCCGTCATTGAGGCTGATGTATCACCACCTATTAATTCAACTCCAATACGTTCGCACGCTATACGCATACCTTCGTAAAGTTGTTCCAAAGCGTCAACAGAAAATTTTGCGGAAACCGCTATGGAAACAGTCATTTTCTTAGGAGTACCATTCATCGCATACACATCCGATGCATTAACCATAACAGCTTTATAGCCAATATGTTTTAATGGAGAATACACTAAATCAAAATGAATACCTTCCATCAATAAATCTGTAGTTACCAATGCGTATTCAGATTCACTGTATGGTAATACAGCACAATCGTCACCAACGCCTTTTATTGTAGTTTCCGATGTTGAAAACGGCTTTGTTAGAATGTCTATCAAACCAAATTCACCAACTTCTTCAAGAGTTCTTTGTTTTTCCATCATTTTGTTTTTTGCAAAATTACATTTCTGAACGGATTTCTTTTATGCTACAATTAAAAAGTCTTCAATAAAAAACTACTTTTACCACAATTTTATGAATTTTCGTTGTATGCAATTCTCTTCCATCATAGCAAATAATCTTTCTATACAAGAAAAGCAAGTAGAAAACACGCTAAAACTTTTGTCTGAAGGCGCTACTATCCCTTTCATCAGTCGATACAGAAAAGAAATGACTGGCGCCTTAAATGAGGTGCAAATTCAAGAAATCCAAACCCTGTTCGAAAAATTGAATGAATTTGCCAAAAGAAAAGAGACAATTTTACAAAGCATAAAAGAACAAGGGAAACTCACACCTGAACTACAAAAAAGAATTCACGATTGTACTACCCTTACGGAACTTGAAGATATCTATTTGCCCTACAAACCACACAAACGAACCAAAGCAGACATTGCTCGGGAAAATGGTTTGGAACCGCTCGCAAAAATTCTTATGAAACAAAACGAGCGCAATGTAGAAGAACGAGCGCTTGCCTTTGTACGAAACAATGTTTCCGACACAAAAGCTGCCTTACAAGGCGCACGAGACATTATTGCTGAATGGGTTAACGAAAACGAAGCTGCCAGAAATCGTATTCGGCGCGTGTTTACATACGAAGCTGTTATTCAATCAAAAGTAATAAAAGGCAAAGAAACCGAAGCTGAAAAATACAAAGATTACTTCGACACAAAAGATCTACTAAAACGCTGTTCGTCACATAGACTTCTTGCTATGAGACGCGGTGAAAACGAAGGATTTTTACGCGTTTCCATCGCACCTGAGGATGATAAAGCTATCGATAGCATTAAACCGCTTTTTGTACGAGGAAATACAGAATCCTCTCAACAAGTAGAGCTTGCTGTTAGCGATTCATACAAACGACTGATAAAACCTTCTATAGAAAATGAATTTGCAGCGGCAAGTAAAGAAAAAGCCGACGATGAAGCCATACAAGTTTTTACAGAAAATCTTAGACAACTTCTACTTGCCGCACCATTAGGAGAAAAACGTGTGCTTGCTATCGATCCAGGATTTCGTACTGGCTGTAAAGTCGTGTGCCTTGATGCACAAGGAAAACTACTTCATAATGAGACTATCTTTCCACATCCTCCTGTTTCAAAACAATTTGAAGCAAAAAAATCTATTGAATATTTAATAGAGCAATTCTCCATCGAAGCTATTTCTATAGGAAACGGAACTGCAAGCAGGGAAACCGAGTTATTTGTCCGCAATTGTACTATTCCACAACATGTACAAATATTCGTAGTAAGCGAGAATGGCGCCTCCATTTATTCTGCATCGGCAATTGCCCGTGAAGAATTTCCCGACAAAGATGTTACGGTTCGTGGAGCGGTTTCCATTGGAAGAAGATTAATGGACCCACTTGCTGAATTAGTTAAAATTGATGCAAAGTCTATTGGTGTAGGACAATATCAGCACGATGTTGACCAAACAAAGTTGAAAAAAGCATTGGATCAAACTGTCATAAACAGTGTAAATATGGTTGGGGTAAATCTTAACACTGCCAGCAAACATCTACTCACCTACATTTCAGGACTTGGTCCACAATTAGCACAAAACATTATAGACTATCGATCGGAACACGGTGCTTTTACATCGAGAAAGGAACTTACAAAAGTGCCTCGTCTTGGTGCAAAAGCATACGAACAATGTGCAGGTTTCCTTAGAATTCCCGGTGCAAAGAATCCTTTAGACAATACTGCCGTACACCCTGAAAGTTATGCAATTGTAGAAAAAATGGCCAAAGACCTCAATTGCAGCATATCGGATTTGATTACTAACACAACACAGCAGAAAAACATTGTTCTTTCCCGATATGTCACCGAAACTGTTGGTTTACCAACTCTTAAAGACATTGCAAATGAATTAGAAAAACCTGGACGCGACTGTCGCACTACGATCAAAGAATTTGCCTTTGATTCTACGTTACAAACAATCAACGACGTGAAAATCGGCCATACATATCCAGGAATAGTAACCAATATCACCAATTTCGGAGCGTTTGTCGATATTGGCGTACATGAGAATGGTCTAATACACATCTCCAATATGGCAGACCACTACGTAAGCAATCCTGCTGAAATATTAAAATTGCAGCAACAAGTTGAAGTAACCGTAATAGACGTTGACATACAACGTAAACGTATTGGATTATCATTAATTGGCTAATATGGAAATAGAAAAACACCCTCTTGAACCATTTCTTCCAATAAACGCGAAAGTACTATTCCTTGGAAGTTTTCCACCGCAAACCAAGCGTTGGTCTATGCCTTTCTTCTATCCTAATTTTCTCAACGATATGTGGAGAATCTGGGGACTGATTTGGTACAATGATGCGAATTATTTCATTGTAAACGGCAAGAAAAAGTTTGATTATCAAAAAGTTGTGGATTTCTGCAACGAAAAAGGATTCGCCATATACGATACCGCTTCTGCAGTTCGACGCTTACAAGACAATGCCTCTGACAAATTTCTTGAAGTTGTTGAAGAAACTAATTTAGAAGAACTTCTTTCGCAAATACCACAATGCAAAGCGATTGTTACAACAGGTGAGAAAGCAACAGATGTTTTATCAGGAAAATATGGTTGTAATAAGCCGGCAGTTGGTAAATTTGAACTAGTAGAAATTGGAGGAAAAACATATCAGTTTTTCCGTATGCCATCATCTTCGAGAGCTTATCCACTAGCTCTCACAAAAAAGGCAGATGCGTATCGTATTCTAAAACAATTATTTATAGAAGATTAAAGTTTTTTTACTGAAGTTTCAGGCAATGCCGAAAAATCTTCCATATTTATTGGAGACACCTGCAATACCTGGACTTCGTGACCAACTTTTATAGCTTTTCCACAAAAAATAGTTGCAATAGAACTTTGAGGTTCAAGCTTTACCTCCTCTAAATTATAATTTCTATCAACAATAGCTAAAAGTCCATTGTAGAACTCTACACCAGGCTGTTCTTTATATGGCTTTTGAGGAGATTCTATAGATAAAAACCTATCCTGTTCACCAAGAACAATAGTTCCAAATTGAATTAATTGAGAATTTAGCAAAACATAATGTGCCGACAAACGTCTCATTCTTTTGCATTGTTTTTCTCTGCACGTTCGGCCTGTTCGGTAAGAATACGTAACGTATTCAATGAGTCTATCACCGCATCATATACAGACTTAATCTTTCCTTCCATTGTGTAATACTCAACACTTGCACGAAATATACTATCGTCACATTCGTGGCTTTGCAATATCAAAGAATCATAATAAGATTGCGGCAACTGAATCTGTCCACGACTTTCATGTGAAAGCAAAGTAGAAACTGTTGCATCATACAAATGAATATCTATTAAAACAGAAACCAATTCTTCTTGTGTAAGTAATCCATTTGCATCCAATTTCTTTTTCTTTCCTGAACAAGAAAACATAAGAATTATGCAAAAAGCAAACAAGGCGATTTTTTTCATTTTCACTATTTTGATTTATTATCGAAAGCAACAGATAAAAATATTTCGTGTGCACCACGAGAACCTGCTTTCAACTTTGAATAAGTGATATCATACGAATATCCAAACGATATCATTTTTCTATAAGTATAGCCAACAAATAGAGCAACCGCATCTTGCGTACGGAACGAAGCTCCTGCCCAAATTGTATTATAATACATCACTCGGGCGCTCACCTCAAACTGCCAAGGAGCGGCGTACACTTTACGAGCAACCGCAGAAGCACGAAAATCAACATTTTTAGCAAGCGAATAATTACAACCAGCCATAAGGTTTAAGTGACTTTTAAAACGATTTAAAGTATTGTCAATCGCTATTGTATCAGCCGAGACATCTATCTGATTATTAAACAATTGATCTAACGAAGCACCTATAAAATAATGACGCGCATCGTAATACAAACCAAATGTCGCATCAGGACGAATTGACTTGTACATTGATTCATTCAAGTTTTGTTCTTCTTCCAAGAATTTAATTTTCGTTATATCTATTGAATATTTCATAAGACCAACATTCAATCCCATAGATAGTTTTGAATAACGACCTAATTTCAAATGATATGCGTATGCTCCATATACACCAAATTTCGTGAAAGCCCCTTGACTATCATTATAAATCATACCTCCCCATCCCATTGGATGAGATTTTAAAGCACCATTTAATGTTATCGTAGCAGTAACAGGAGCATTTTCAATACCAACAAATTGATATCTATTATTTACCTGAGCCTCATAATAATCCTTTTTACCAGCAAGAGCAGGATTATATGCAAATTCATTAAACATATAAAGAGAGTACAAAGGCGTTTGCTGTGCAACCCCTTGCAACATCATACAAATAAATACTATGTATAATCCTATTCTCTTCATCTATCTCAATATCGACACCGAACCCGTTGATGTTGGAGTTTGTGCCGCATCATTATATTCTATCACATAATAATATGTTCCCATAGGCAATGGATTTCCATTAATTGAAGTTCCATTCCATGGATGGTCGAAATAGTTCATTTTATTTTCGAACACTTTCACTCCCCAACGATTAAATACAGTAACCACTGCATTCGGACAATTCACAAGTTTTGGTATAATCCATGTATCATTTATACCATCACCATTTGGCGAAAAGCCCGAAGGAATTACATCCACCAAATGAACTTCTACATACACTTTAGCCCGTTGTTTACAACCATGTGTTGTAGTAGCTACCGCAGTATAATAATTAGATTCACGACATGGAATATATAATCCATAATAGCCTGAAGTCAAATATGTTTTTTCATTTGTAACAGAATCACGCAAATCTCCCACCTCATACATATCTGCTTTATATGAATGCCATGCAATTGAAACAACTCCATCATCTTCCGATTTTGTTATAAACCAAGGCTCATCTTTTGGATTTATCAAATAATGCAAGTCTTTCGGAACAGAAAGCGAATCCTCACCTAAATACACACCAAGAGAATCATATACTTCTAATGCAAATGCTACAGAGTCATAATGAGCAATAGAAAAATAAACAGGTTTTGATGTACAACCATCGTATGTGTATGACATTGAAATAAGTGTACTATCACTATAATATTCTGTGTTAGGGTTTACAACCGTTGTCGCAGAATACGGATTTCTTATTGTTGCAAGCTTATTATATTCTAACGAATTCCAGTCAAATGTTTTTGTCTCATCTGTAGGAACATAACCAGAAGCGATAGTAATATCTGTTACTGCCGATAAGGAAATTGAATCTTCCAAACAAATCAAAGTACGATTTTCAATAGAGTTGTCTGTTGTAACAATTTTTCCATTAAGACTAACCAATGAGCCAATTGTTCCTGCATCAAATGTTTTTGAACAACCATTATTTCCTGTTACAGTAACAGTATAGGAATCCATACCCAAATGCGAGGCAAGTGTTCCAGTTTGTTTTTCCTTATCATTCCAAGCAAATGTATAATCAGAAAGATTCGCATCAACAAGATTTGTATAATCACCTTGAGATTCCTTCAAGCTCGTTATTTCAATACTTCCGTCAAGAAGATTCGTGTCTTCGCTTTTATAATAACTACAATGAGTATCTTTTGTGTTAGTGATGATAGACATTGGCATGACCGGATTTGTCGTCATCGTATCCGAAATAAAACAACTCTCATAATCAGTAGCATTCGTGATAGTACATACAAACGTACCTGCTGGCAAATCTGATAAGGTCTGAGGAATATTAGCATTCCAGTCCATCCATTCTCCTTCAACACCGTCAATAGTCCAACGGAACCGATAATCAGAATCTGTCAAACCACCATAGATTGTATCTATGGATATAGAGCCTGTATTTGCATTTTCACCACATTCTGTAATCTTCACTGTAAATTTCGAGAACAACGATTCAGGTTCTTTTATTGTGTGTGAAACTATATCACTCGTACATCCATATTTATCTGTTGCCTGAACTTTGTATTCACCTGCTTTCACATCAACAAGTTCTTGTGTACTTGAAAGAGGTTCATTAGTACTTGTAAACCACTGATATGAATATGGGCCATTCGCTCCATCTACAACACGAGCAAAAATATTTCCGACACTTCCATTACAAATAATTTCTGGTGTTTCTGTAAATTCAATTTTTAACGATTCAGCATCTTTCACCGCATCAAATGTATATGAAGTCTTACAACCTTTTGAATCTGTTACTGATACCGAATAAGTTCCTGCAGACAAAGATGTAGCTATTGCACTATTTAAGCCAGCATTGTGCGACCAAGAATATGTAAAGGGTTCATAACCATTTACTGATATCACCTGTAATTCAGCAGTAGCATCACCTATACAATGAACTGGCTCTTTTTGAAAACCATACACAGAAAAATCAGAAATATCTGTAGGTTGAACCTGAGCAGAAGTAATACAGCCACTATTGTCGGTAATATCGACAACAAATGTTTCGTCACTCCATGCTGTCAAAAATGAATTCTTTCTACCTGAAACAGTTTCCTTTTGTTGTACGACACCATCAGACAAAGTTCTCCAACTATATGTAAATGGAGCTATACCATTCACAACCTCGACAGCAACTTCACTATTTTTTAACTTACAATATGATGGTGAAACCACCGTAGCAACAGCGACCAGCGCATCTGGTTCCGAAATCTTTACCGATGTTGATTTTACTGGACACGCCATATGATTTGCATCGTATGCTTGTACAAAATATGTACCTAAGACAACATCTGAAATTGTTTTACCAGTACCTATTATTTGATTAGATTCATCATACCAAGTATATGTTATAGTTCCTAAAAAGTTTTCATTAGGAACAGCTGTAAGAACTCCATCATTGCTACCATTACAGATAGCATTTTGTGCCTGTGCCTCTACAGACAATTCTTTTTGAGTAATTGGATAAGAGCCTATAAATGTACAACCTGTCTTATCTACAGCAGAAACTGAATATGTTCCTGTTGTAAGTCCAGAAGCATTTGCTGTTGTCGAAACAACGGTACCTGATTGATTTCTCCATTCATACGAAGTATATTCTGCTGTAGAAGCATTAGAGATAGCAATAGAATATGAATCCCCTTCACATGTCGATTCTAAATATGTTATTGTACCAACAGCATCGTCTCCATCTTCTGGTGCTAAGACGAATGTCGTGTCATACAAACAAACACCATCAGAAATAGTTAAACGATATGAACCAACTCTCAATCCTGAGATTGATGAAGTTGTTTGCGCCATTGTAACCCCATTCTCTTTCCAAGTATATTCATAGCTTCCAGTTGCCGAGCCTGCAGGTGTAACAGAAATTGCACCAACTAATTCACCACATTTTGGTGCTGTTACTATTGAAGAAGCAACACGTAACATATCAGCTTTCTTATTTATTACAAATGACAATGGTGCAGTTGCACACCCATTTTCATCTATTGCTGCAACTGTATGAGATCCAAATAAAAGATTGTCAACCATTGTATTTATCGAAGGAACATCATCCCACAATATTGTATATGCTCCCGTACCTCCTACAACAGAAACCGAAGCTGTACCATCTCCATTCCCCGGACAAATTTCATCTGTTGTAGCAGTTAACGAAACTTCTAATTGGGATGTTGGTTCATCTATAATAACTGTAGCGTTATCTTCACATCCACTTGCATCAGTAACTGTAACTGAATATGTGCCAGCAGACAAATCCGAAACAATAGCCGATGAAGCACCATTATTCCATGAATAAGAATATGGTTTTTGTCCACCTTCTACAGAAGTGAGAACAATTTGTCCAGAATTATCGCCTTTACATAAAACATCTTTTTTTGTGGAACTTGCAATCTGCAAGAATTCTCCTTCTGTAAAAGTTACCGAATCCTTTTGAACGCAACCTTCATCATCTGTAACCGTTACGACATGTGTTCCCTTAGGCAAATCAGTTACAATCCCTGTCGAGGCATTATAATTACCATTAGACCAAGAAAACGAATATGAATGTGTATCGCCATTTTCGTAATATACATTTGCAGATGCTTTTCCCGTTTTTCCATTTTCACAATGAATAACAGCATCATCTGCAAGGGCTTTTACACGCAATGCGGATTTAGAATCTATAGTGATCGTATCACGAGCAATACATCCACGAGCATCAGAAACTTTAACTATATGATTTCCCAAAGCAAGGTTAGTAGCCAAAGCTGTTGTTTCTCCATCTTCCCACTCATAAAGATAATATTTCTTTCCTTTTTTAGAATACGCCTTTCCACCAGAAACCGAAATTTGCGCACTACCATCTGCAAGCGTACATGAAGCAAATGTCTTATCCAGCAGATTTATAGTCATTGGAGTATTATGCTCCATCTCGATTGTATCCGCACGTTCACAACCACGATAATCTACAACATTCACAATATAGATTCCTACAGGAACGCTATCAACACTAACCTGTGCAATCTCAGAAACTGGTAAGGTACCATTATATGAAGCTGACGAATTCCAATATTTCCCAGTATCGACTCCATCATTTATATTTTCAAATTTCACATTTTTGGATTCTGAGGTAACTGTTACATCAAATGGACTAAACCCTGATATTATACGGAACCACAATTCACCGTCATTTGTACTTTTTTCTGTCGCAAGATTATCAATAGTAACAGGACATGAAACTGAAGACTTTAAATACGAGTAAATATTATAGTCCTCAATCAATGATAAATCAACAGAATCCTTTGCACTACAACCATTTTCATCGGAAAGTATCAATTTATACATTGAACCGGCATCTAAAGAAGATATGGTTACACTTGATCCTATCGTAGTCCAACTCCCTTTACCTGATGCCTTTTTCTGCCATTGATATGTGTAACTTCCCGTTCCTCCATCTATTTCTGCGGACAAATCTCCTAAACTTGCTTTTTTACAAGTCTCTGGAGAGAGTTTTATTCTCATATTTAATGACTCAGGTTGTGTCAACGTATGACTTGCAGTTGTAGAACAACCATAACTATCAGTAATCACTACTGTATATTCTCCCTCTATAACATCTCCCGATGTTTGCTTAGTAGAACCATTAGACCAAGCATAAGTATATGTTCCACTGCCACCAATTACATCAACTCGTAAAGAACCTTTGCTTCCATTACAAAGAATTGGCGTTTCTTCTGTAATTACGACATTTAATTTTTCTGGTTCAATCAATGCTGCGCTAACTTTCTCTTCACAACCATTTGAAGCCTTTATCGTTATCTCGTAATTCCCTGGTGAAGCATCTTTTTTTGTTGTAACACTACTCCATACACCATCACCCCAATTATATGTTTTGGGAGAATACAAATCATTTGTTTGTATTTCTAAATCAGCCTTCGTTCCATTACACTGCAATATTTTTGTCGCACCTTCAATGCCATCAATATACATTTTAGGTTCCATAGAAGGAGGTTCTGTTAAATCATATTCTACAGTGTCACTACAGCCATTTGCATCTTGAGCAACTATTACGTAATGACCAGCAGCAACATTTTCTGCGACATCTGTTCCTAAAACAGAATTCCAATAGTATGTGTACACCCCAAGATCACCACCTGTCACTTCTAATGCTATTTTACCATCAGAATATCCAAAACAACTTGGTTCTGTTCCTGTTGGAGGATTCGTTATTTCCACTTTTGTACTAGGTTGAGACAATGTAACCTCGGTCGTATCAGCGCAACCATTTTCATCTGTTGCAATAACCGTATATGGAACATCAGCGGCTAAAGAATTTCTATTTGCATCATGCGCTGTTGCATCATCACTCCAAGTATATGTAACAGTGCCTACAGCATTAACTGTGCTACAACTGATTGTTCCCGTTGGTATATCCTTACATAACAAATCAGTATGCGTTTCCGACAATTCTATTTTTGTTTCTGGTTGTGTAATTACAACCTTAGTTGTATCACGACAACCGATTTCATCTTCAACAGCAACATAAACATCTCCTGCAGGCAAAGTTTCATTTACATCAGAGGCGTTTCCATCGGCATCACAAGCAATCACTTTCTTCTTACTTCCTATCCAAGTAATTGTACACTTATCTTTATAGGCATTTACAATTGATGCTGATGCAACTCCTTGCTTCTCATCTTTACAGATAATATTCTTTACGACCGCAGCAGACACTTCAATGTCTATCGGTTTTATTTCAACAGTGTCGGAATTTATTTTACAACCAGCAAAATCGGTAACAGTTACAAAATATTTCCCCGCATCTAAATCAGTAACTTGTTCACTATTTAAATGAAGTGGATACGAAGCATCACCTATTTTATGCCAATCCCATTGATATGGTGGAACACCCAAATTGAATTCTACCGATGCTTTCCCTATCGCCTGATCCTCACAACCAGATCCACGTAACATAGATGTATTTGCAGAATATTCTGGTTTTTTAAAGTTTATGTTCGGCTCAATCGTTAAGGTCTTGGTTCCGTTTGAGATATACGCGATGTATTGAATTTCAGTCTTTACTTCACCACTTATAAGATCTACATATTGATAATCAAGGTTATCCGCAACAAAAGTAAAAGACTGGTGCGAATCTACCGTCACAGTTTTATTCAAGATTGTCTTATTGCTTTCGAATACACTGATTATCACAAAACTATATGTCTCCGACGAAGATTCATTATTCTCAACAGTGAAAGTAATTGAACCATTCGAAGGATCTGGACAAGTCGGATCTTTCGGGACTATAGAATATAAACTTTGCGCTTGGGCGCCTAATGCCAAACACAAAATAAAACAAAGCGTATAAAGTTTATGCAAAATGAAATTCATAAATTATAACATCCGCAACATACTTATTCGCAAAGTAAATATTTTTTCAACACATTTTACCCAATTCGCTGCGTTTTTCGGAAAAATTCTCTAATTTCGGCACATAATTCTTGAAAGATGTCTATTCTACGAACTGAAAATCTTATGAAAAGATACGGTAATCGTACCGTAGTACAGAGTGTTTCATTCAGTGTAAAACAAGGAGAAATTGTTGGTTTATTAGGTCCTAATGGCGCAGGAAAAACGACATCATTCTATATGGTTATGGGATTGATTAATCCTGACGGAGGAAAGATTCTTCTTGACGACCAAGATATTACATTGGAACCTGTATATAAACGTGCACGTTACGGAATCGGTTATTTGGCTCAAGAAGCATCAGTATTTCGTACTCTTTCTGTTGAAGACAACATTATGTCCATACTAGAAATGACAAATCTTTCAAAACAGGAACAAAAAGACAAACGCGAGGAATTACTAACTGACTTCAACCTTCTTCATATCCGAAAAAATCTTGGTATTCAATTATCGGGTGGCGAACGAAGAAGAACAGAAATTGCACGTGCTTTGGCTAGCGATCCTAAATTTATTCTTCTTGATGAACCTTTTGCCGGCGTTGACCCTATCGCGGTTGAAGAAATTCAGCGTATTGTGCGCGAATTAAAAGATAGAAATATCGGCATTCTTATTACCGACCATAATGTTGACGAAACATTGTCCATAACCGACAATGCAAATATTCTTTTCGAAGGAACTATTTTTAAATCAGGAACAGCGCAACAATTAGCCGACGATCCTGATGTACGTCGAGTTTATTTAGGTGAAAACTTCGAATTGAAAAAATAATCACAAACAAAACTTCCGTAATATATTTTTTATCGACTGCGAACCAACTTGCTGTATTACTTCATCGGTAACATGTAAGAATTCGAACGAAGACACATCATCGGTTGCAGAAATGCCCTCGAAGGTTGCAACTTTGCATTCAAACACCAAATCGCAAGTATAGTATATTATTCCCCCGTATAGATACGTATTAGGAAATGAACCTAAATATTGTTTTTCAACAATCTGCAGATGTAATTCTTCTTGTATTTCTCTATCAACTGCATTCTCAGCCGTTTCCAATGGATCGACAAAACCACCAGGCAAATCAAAAGTACCTTTTCCAGGATCAAATGCTCTTCGAGTTAACAACACACGATTCTCTGAATCTCGCAAAATAACAGCGACCGCTGTAGCAGCATTGAAATAGAACACAAATCCACAATCTTCACATTTGCAGGCTTTTGTACCATACGCATTAAAATGTGGTTTACCACATCGCGGACAATAATTCAGTATATTTTGTGGAGCAAATTCTTCGTTCATCTTCTATGATTATTCTTTGAAAAATCCTTGAATTTAGAATTTCGAGTTTTTACATTTGTTGGTCTTTTGGCATTATTTCCCATTGTTCCTTTCGGCTTATACCAAAAGAAATAAGATTTTTGCTTGTCTTTCTCGTCCTTAGATTTTGCAGAAAATATAGGTTCTAATGTATATGGATTCACACCTGTATAGTACATCACGGTTGACAATGTCATAGGTGTTGGCGTAAAATCTTGAACTTGTTCAGGCATAACTTTAAGCATACGTAATTTTTGCTCTAACTGTTTCATATCCTGAGCACTACAACCTGGATGCGATGAGATAAAATACGGAATAATCTGCTGTTTTAATCCAAACTTTTTGTTTAACTCGTCGAATGTATGCTTAAATTTTTCAAAAAGCGTAAACGATGGCTTTCGCATCAATTTCAAAACTGAATCTTCAGTATGTTCCGGAGCAACTTTCAAACGACCCGATACATGTTTTTTTACTAATTGTGCTGTATATTCTTTTTCTCCTTCTGCTCCTTGCAAAAGATCATATCGAATACCACTACCTATTGTAATATGCTTAATGTTAGGAATTTGCTCAGTTTTTTCATACAATTTTGTTAAACGAACATGGCTGTCATTTAAATTTCTACACTTCTGTGGAAACAAGCATGAAGCACGACGACATTTATGACATAATTCCTGGTTACGTCCATGCATTCCGTACATATTTGCCGAAGGCGCACCTAAATCTGTAATATGTCCTTTAAATGTCTTTGCCTGAGCTATTTCATTCAATTCCCGTAAAATTGACTTTTCACTTCTACTTGCGATAAACTTTCCTTGATGTGCCGAGATTGTACAGAAACTACAAGCGCCAAAACAACCTCTATGAATCGTAACCGAATCCTTTATCATATCAAATGCAGGAATCGGTGGCTTTTTATCATATCTTGAATGCGGCAAACGAGTATATGGCAACGCATATATCGCATCCAAATCCTCTGTTGATATAGTAGGATTCGGTTCATTTACAACAATATATTGATTTCCAAATCTTTGAGCTATCTTTTCAGCTTTCCAGACATTCGATTGTTCTTCGATTATGCGAAAATTCTTCGCATCCAATATCTTATCTCGCAAACAATCTTCATACGAATACAATTCTATTGGTTTCGTCGCACAATTTTTCAAAGTATTTGTAACATAAACCGTTTGTGGGATTTCTGTTATTTCTTCTACAGATTTTCCAGCTAAAAAAGCATCTGCAATATCTATTATTGGTTTTTCACCCATTCCATATATCAATAAATCAGCCTTACTATCAATAAGTACTGATTTCTTGTACGAATCCGACCAATAATCATAGTGGGAGAAGCGGCGAAGTGAGGCTTCAATTCCTCCAATAACAACAGGTACATCGGGGAACAGTTTTTTTAAGATATTAGAATAAACAGTTACTGCATAATCAGGTCTTTGCCCTGCTAATCCTCCAGGAGTATATGCATCATTTGAACGAAGTCTTTTCGTCGAAGTATAATGATTTACCATAGAATCCATACTTCCAGCATTTACACCAAAAAACAGACGAGGTTTTCCCAGTTTCTTGAAATCACGTAAATCATCTCGCCAGTTTGGCTGAGGGACGACAGCAACCCGAAGCCCATGATGTTCCAATACTCTGGAAATAATGGCTGTACCAAACGAAGGATGATCTATGTAGGCATCGCCGGTAATCATAATTACATCGACATAGTCCCACCCAAGTCGTTCCAGTTCTTTTTTCGATGTAGGCAATTCCATACTTATTTTTTCTTTTCTTTTTTGTAATCGTCAACCAAACCCTCAGCAATCCATTTTGCAACAGCTTCACGATTACTTACACGGTTAAATCGTTCCAAATCTTTACTATTCTGGATATTTCCTAATTCCAAAAAAACTGCAGGTGGTGTAGCAACCTTTAATACATATAAATTTCGGTCACTTACCGTTCCCTTAAATCCTCGTGTAGGTTGATATTCCTTATATTTTGCATCAAATTTATCGCAAAGAGTTTTTGCCAAACGTTCACCTTTTGTGCTACCTAAACAATGATAGAAAAAAACATCTATACGTTCACTAGTACTACGACTATCAAGGTGCATAAACACAGCACGAGCATACTTATCTTTTTCTTTCCTGTAAAAAGTATTTATCACTGCACATCGTTGTTGTAAGCGTTTCGTTTGATCAAGTGGAATCGTTTGTCCATTACAGGTTTCATGCGTGTCGTGCTTCAAATAGGGATCATCACGAATGCCATCGTCAGCATCTTGAATAATTATATGCACCGTCGCACCCATTGACAATAAATGACGAGCCAAACGCAACATTATGTCATACGCATATTCATCTTCATACAAATCATGACCATTATATTTACCAACAGCTCCTGGATCTGGACCTCCATGTCCGCTGACTAAATAATATACAGCCCCTTTCAGGTCTTGAGAAACTATTTTCACATTTTGTTCCTTCGCACCCAACAATGGTTCCTTTACAAACTGTTCTTTTGGCGGAAGTTTATATTTAATACCTGAAAGCAATGAATGATTTTTTCCGAATTTATTAGGATTCAAATCATAAAATGTCTGTTTATCTGTTGTTGTATTACAGCCATTTCTCAATAAAAAACCATCAACACCTTCTCCATTTCTAGGCGTATCGTACACAACATTCTGACCTACGGCTAACGAGACGAAAAATAATAGAGAAACTACTATAGAACCAACAACTCTGCTCATACACTAATCATATATTACTTCTGGCGTTTCTTTTAATGCCGTTCTTTGATAATGTACTGCCGAATGTCCTATCACTAAAGTTGCAACAACTCGCTCGTTATTCTTTAATCCTAGTTTCTGTTTCAATTTAGAAGAAAAGCGAGAAACAATAGAAAAATAACCACTATAAAACACTCCAAGTCCAAGGGCATTTGCAGTTAGTTCCATTGAAGCTGCCGCTAACGCACCATCAACTACCGACACTGCCTTTACAACAATAACCAAAGGAGCTCCTTTAAAGAAAAAATGATCGTCTATTTCTGAATTTTTCAATCGTTCTGAAAACACATCAACTACCGGCTTACCCATTTGCAAGGCATATAATGCCAACTGCTCATATTCTGCAAGATTATCACGAATAACCACATAAGAAACATCCTGTTCGTTACTTGCACTTGGAGTATATTGACCTGCCTGTAGAATTTTTTGTAAGAAATCTTCAGAAACCTTTTCTTGTGTAAACTGACGAACTGAACGACGACCTTTAATTAACTGCAACAGAGATTGTCCATTTACTTGAGGGAAACCGGACAATTCTTCTGGAACATCATCGAAACCGGAAACTGCAACTGCATTTTCCGGACAAATTGCCAAACAATGAGTACACATTAGACAGTTATCCTGTTTATGGTACGCTTTAGAATTTTCTAAAATGATATTTTTGTCAGGACAATCTTTAGCGCATAAACCACAACCGACACATTTTGAATGATTTATGGTAATTTTATGATTCGTACGCATAGTATTTAACTCTCTATTTGGTAGCTTTGTAGGGAATCGAACCCTAATCACTAGTTCCGGAAACTACTATTCTATCCATTGAACTACAAAGCCTTTTCGCGCAAATATATGATTTTTATATGTTCCTATAATATTCCATAAGATTTTATTACCTTTGCATCGTTACGAAAAAATGTATTTTACATGCGAAAAATTCTCGCCATATATTGTACTTTATTTATTTCTTTCGAACTCTTCGCTCAAACTGTTACAATCAACGGTAGCTCCGAAGAATATGCTAATCAAACTATTAGCGTATATCAATATTCAGACTATTTTACTAAGAATGAAGAACTTATTGGTTCTTTTACTACCGATGCGCTTGGCCGATTCACCTATACTTTCGATTGTACTACAACAAGAGAAATATACATGTATTTAGGCATTTACAAGGCCTTCTTGTTTGTCTCGCCAAACAAAGAATACCAGATTGCAATGCCACCATACGAAGAAAAAACTCTGGCACAGGAGCTTAATCCATACTACGAGCCAACAGACATCAGTCTTGGTGTGATAAATAGCGATCCTAACGATATCAATATATTATTGCTGTCGTTTAACTCTATGTATGAGAATTTCCTGAGCGATAACTTTCAAGAAATCTACATCACTCGCGATAAGGCAAAAGTTGAGAAATTTCAAACTCTCGTAGATAGCACTTTTGGAGACTGCAACGATATCTTTTTCAAGGTTTACAAAGACTATCGTATGTACGCGCTTCGCTACATGGCATACCAACGCGACAAGATGGGGGTTACACGCAAACATTTCTTAAACAAAGCGTTCTATTACTACAATCCTGCGTATATGAACCTATTTAAAATGATGTGGAAAGACTACATCATCAATAACCATACGCACGACATGGGTAAAAATTTGAAAATTGATATTATCTACGGGAAAAGTCCAACAATGTTTAAGAAAACATTGGAGAAAAATATTGTTTTTCGCAATGATACATTAAAAGAATTATTGTTATTGCAATGTCTTGATGATTGCTTGAAGGATCCTGATGTCTTCCCTCCTGCTCCTGTATATCAAACACTTGATTCTCTTATAATTATGTCGACAGTTCCTGAACATAAGAACATTGCCGAAAACATAAAAAAGAAATACACGCAATTGGAATTTCACGACAATGCACCATATTTTGAATTATATAACCAAGACAGTGTTTTGTACACATTGGATAAATTCAAAGGTAAATATGTATATCTAAACTTCTGTCGCTCTGAAAATTACGCATGTATAAAAGACTATAAAGTGCTTCGAAAAATGAATGAAAAGACGAAGAAGGACTTAAATATCGTAACATTGAGTTACGAGAAAACATTTGAAGACTTCCGTTCATTTAAAAAAGCAAACCCACAATACAACTGGACATTTCTTTATGCCGGCGACAATCCTGAAATCGGCCGACAATATAAACTACGAGGAATGCCAACATACATGCTTCTCGACAAGAATGGGAAAATTGAGATGATATCAGCTCCAACGCCAGCTGATGATTTTCAAGAAACATTTGCAAAAATGGTTATACGACAAAAGAAAGAAGCTGCAGCTCAAAAGAAGAGCAAGAGTCGCGCAAGAACTTGGTAAAATTTATGGATAAAATAATTGTTATTGGCGGAGGGATTGCTGGCCTTGCCGCTGGAATATACGCAAAAATGAATGGCTTCGATTGCGAAATATACGAACGTCATTCTATTGTTGGTGGTCAATGTACAGGTTGGAACCGAAACGGTTTTCATATAGATAACTGCGTACATTGGATGACAGGTACCTCTCCACAAAAAGAAATCTACGAAGTATGGAAAGATGTCGGTGCTTTAGGTGACGATATTGAAATCATACAACACGACAAGTTTCTTACCATTGAACAAGACGGGAAACAACTACATGTTTGGAAAGACGTAAATAAACTTGAAAAAGAACTTCTTGAATTTGCTCCGGAAGACAGCAAAGAAATAAAACATTTCTGCAAGATGTTGCGTGCATTTTCACATATGGAAGTACCAGCTATCAAACCAAAGGAACAAATGGGATTCTGGGACAATATGCGATATGTAAAAAAAATCCTTCCTGTTCTCCCTTATGCAGCAAAATACAATAGTGTTCCGATTACGGAATACATTAAACGATTCAAAAACAAAATGGTACAAGATCTTATTCTCTCGTACCTGCCAAGTTCTTTTAATACTGTTGGTATTTTGTACATGTACGGAACATTTCTTTCTGGAAACGGTGCATTACCTAAAGGAGGCTCTATAGGGATTGCAGCACGAATGCGCAAGAAATTCCTATCGCTAGGAGGAACTATTTTTACAAATAAAACAATTACCAATATATCTGAAGAAAACGGGAAAATAACAGCAGCCTTTTGCTCTGACGGACAAACAATCACGGGTGATCATTTTGTGTTCGCTTGCGACGCTGATGTAACATACAATATTGTGGGCAAACACCACATGGATGAATTTTTCTCTAAACGATATATAGATCCTGAAACATACCCAACATTTAGTTCATTTAATGTTTATCTAAGTTGTGATAAAAAAGTCGAAGAATTATCGAATATGGTTCTTTTTAAATGCGAACCATTCGATATCTTAGGATCTAAACAAGACACAATTGCCATCAAGTCGTTTGACTATGAGCCATCGTTTGCTCCAGAAGGAAAATCTATCTTGCAAATTATGATATTGCAAGACGAAAAAGATTACGATTTATGGGAAAAACTTCATACCGACGAGACAAGTTATGTTGAAACAAAACAAAACATTGCGAACCAAATAATTGAGCGTATATATACTCATTATCCACAATTGCAAGGATTGCTCCACATCGAAGAAGTTGTTACTCCATACAGTTATACAAAACTGTTAGGTACATACAAAGGTGCCTATATGAGTTTTATTACCACGCACAAAACAAAACGAGAAGTTCATTCCGGACGTATTCAGGGGCTTTCTAACGCGTATATTGCAGGACAATGGACACTTCCTCCAGGCGGATTGCCAAATGCCGTTATATCCGGCAAATTTGCAATACAGCGAATTGTTAAGAATAAGTAAAAACATAAATACAGGGAAGACGAAAATCTTCTCTGTATTTTTAGTTGATATACCATTTGGTGTAAACGATATTCTGTTACTTTTCTTTCTATAGCGAAAGAAAAGTAACCAAAAGAACGCCATCGACCCACGCCTTCGCTAAAAAACGACTGCATTCCGCTAAAGGATTTGGGCTGCCGCGTGGTTAGATTCATATATACAATTGCCAGAGGCATCAAATCCTTTTATACGCTTCATTACGTCGTTTTTCTTAACGCTCATTCGTGAAGTCGAGAAAGGTCTTTCTTTGTACGTTTTTCTATACGACAGATGCTACCTTATCTTTTCAAACTATCATCTATGTAAAGACAACAAAGCCGATTCAGCTGCGCGCGTTAAGAAAATCGCCGTAGGTCGGCGTAAAGAAAAAGACGATTGTTGCGGAGTTTACGGAGCAACTCATAGTCTTTTTTAGCCGTCCGAAGGTGATTTTTAGCGAAGCAGGTGTTCGGCGGGGTTCTTTGGTTCTTTCTTGACCTGTTGCAAGAAAGAACAAGAACATTCATCGAAAATATCACGAATATACCTGTAACAAGTCCTACAGCCAAGATGTAACATTATTTCCCAATAAAAACAAAAAGGGGAATGCTTTCGCACTCCCCTTTCTTATATAAAATGAATTCTATCTATTTTACAAGAGCTTCAAATTCTGAGTCGTCAGAGAAATCTCTGAATTCCATATCTTTTTTAGCTCTATCTTTGAAAGCAGAATCTTTATCGATAGAAGATTTCAAGTTAGAAATCATATTATTGAAATCTTTTTGTCTTGCACCGATAATCGCTTTCAAGTAATATGTAGCAGCATCTTGTTCTTCAATTGAGTTAGCAGTACTCAATGCACCATCAACATCACCAGCCAACAATTTAGCTAAAGCAGCGTTGAATGTTTGATTGCTACCGAACAAATCTACAGCTTTTGCATAGTCACCTTCTTTTACTTTTACAGTACCCATGTTGTATTTAACTTCTGGACCAGCACCTTGAGCAACTTCGAAATATTCGAAACCTTTTGCCAAGTCACCTTGTCTTACAGCAAGAACACCCATGTTATTCTTAACAGCCGCATCACCGTTTGAAAGTTCATCAGCATGAGCGAAAGAAGCTTGAGCATCTTCGTATTTTTCTTGATCCATTTGTACACAACCTAAGTTGTTAACGATTTTCCAAGAGTTTGGTAAAGCTGTAGCAGCATTTGTTAAGATTTTTTCAGCATCTTTTGCATTTTCAGCAATAGTAGCTGCGAATAAATATTCGTCTTCAGTCAATTTAGTATCAGATTTACCTAAACCAGCTTGAAGAAGAACTTCGTCAGATTTTCCAACTTTTTCAGCACTTACAACGATTTTTGAACGACGAAGTTGAGGAAGGATTTCGTCTGCAATTTGTTTGTAAACGTTACCCATTTTCTTGATTTCAGCTTCACGAACAACAGGATCTGAATATTGAGAAAGTACGTTCAAAATAGCTGATTTATCTTGAATGTCTGAGTTTTCCATTAAAGTACGGAAACCATCCCAGTCTTCTGCAGTATAGTTAGCTTCGTAAGAAGTTTTGATTGAACCTTTCAATGCTTTTTCTGCAGCAGCTTGACGATTCTTAGCCAAACTTTCGTTACCATCTTCTGGACCATCAGGAGATGCATAACCTACGATTGCTACACCTTTCAATGCTAAAGTTGTATCTTTTTCAGCATTTTTAGCGAATGCTTTTGCATCCTTCATACCTTGTTTTGAAAGTTCTTTTGAAGAAACAGATGCGCTGTTGATAGAGAATACAAGTTCTGTTTCTGAAGTAAGAACTTCTGCACGTTTAAATTGGTTAGCAGAAACTGTTGGTTTTGCTTCGTTTTGCAACAATGAAGCTGTTGCTAAAACACCATCAGCGATTTTTACTTCTGGCAAGTTAACTGATTTAGATTTAACAGAAACTTTGCTCTTCAATAACAATTCTGATTGTAATAAAGCATCAGTATAAGCTACTTTTCCTTTGTATGTATAAGTTCCACCAGCGCTTGAGATTACACCGCCATTACCTTGAACTTTTTCGCCTTGCAATACAACTTCTGGGAATTCAGCAGAAGCACTTTCTGATTTCAAAACTGGAGTGATATTCATCACTGCACTTTTTAAGAAATATTTTGCAGGATAAGTAACTGTGATTGCTACATCAACACTGTCACCCTTCATTTCTAGTGGATCTGGATTCACATTGTAACGCACTGTGTTGGCGTTTTTCAACATTTTGCTTGGACTGCTACAGCCTACTGCTAATACTACTGCAGAACCCAAAACAATCTGAAAAATAGATTTTTTCTTCATTTTTATTACTTTAATTAAACAACTAATTGCTTTATACATTTTTAGAACAAACAAAAATAATAATGTTTTTTTGACCACAAGCAGATTTGTCTGATTTTTTTTGCTTTTGGTCAATTATTCAGCGGTTTTTGCGCTATTGAGAAAATCAATAAAGGGTAAAAACAAGTAGAGACGCTTTACACCGCGTCTCTACATAAATAATTATCCACACTTAGAACTAGTATTTCACTATTTTCTCACTAGTAATCTGTCGTCTATCGATCACACTAATAATATAAATACCATTAGCCTGTGGTAACGCTATTCGAGCAGATTCTACATCCTTAAATGTTTTTGAATAAACAATCTTACCTGTAAGAGTAGTTATCACAACATGATTTGATGACTCAGGATTGTTAAACATAACTTCAACTTCATCTTTCTTAACCCAGAATTGTGCATTCTTACCACATGTTTGTACAGCAATAACCTTTGTTTCTGTTACATTACCATCGTAATCTGTTTGACGAAGTTTATAGTAAACTATGCCGCCTTCTTTATCATCCGTATCATAGAATACATAGTTATGAATGGCAGTTGTTGTACCTGCACCCCATACATAATCTATTTCTTCGAACGCTATTCCATCGAATGAACGAAGAATAGTGAAATATTCATTATTCGTTTCCGAAGCTGTTTGCCAATGAAGTTCAACTAACTCATCTTTGCATACACCATAAAGCATTGTAAATTCTACAGGTAATAGGCTACTAATTTCTGCTTTTGTACGAGCTATATAATCTGCCATACATGCGTCATTATCCTCATACAAGGCATAAATATTACCGCCATTAGCAGTAAAGTCTCCTTGGTTTACAGGGTTATCCAAACCTGCTCCATAAAAACTTTCTGCATAATTCAAAGTACCACCATTGGTTCCAATATTATCACCAAGAGCTGTTCTGTTACCACAGTAATTCAAAGTACCACCATTCTTTACATCAATAGTAAATACCCAACTATATTGAGGAAGTGTAGCACCCATATTACCAATAAACATGAAACCACCCTCGTTTACATTAATCTTGTCACCAGAACCTCCTTCTGTTACAACACCCATCGCATACACAGTTCCATTAACATTAAATTCTGAACCTCCTGAACCTTGAATAGTCAATAAACCATCACCACTCTTATCTGTATCGGTCAAATATATATTACCACAACCTCCACCTGTGATATTATACTTACCACCACCTTGAGATTGACGACGAACAAGCATGTTACCATCCTCAACTATCAAGTCCCCATTTATATAGGCATTATCGTCTTCCATACCACCATACCAGAATGTTAAATCAGAGTGTTTAACATAGAATGTAGAACCACATTCTAATGAAACATATTGATAATCAGTTCTTTCTGTTCTAAATTCAGCTTTATCAAATACAACAGACTTATTATTTGCAGCCATAGTATTATCAATACTCCAAATAGCACCCGTTGCATTCTTTAATTGAGTGAAACGACCTTCAACAGACAAACTACTGTTGGTCATATTTACAGCTCCATAGTTAATTATATGACCAACATTCTCATTAGTTGATTGTGAACTAGCAGCCAATTTAAGAGAAACATTATACATATTCCATTGAGCCCCAGCAAAGTTGGTGACAGTCGCACCATTATTTACAGCAAGAGTCTTACTATACGTATTTAGTACACCATAATTGTTTATAACCGCTTTATCTGCAATTTCATGAGAACCATAAACGGTACATTCTGTTTTCTTACCAATATACAATTGGCTTGATTTTCCTTGTTTTAAAGCTGACGTTTTAAACGTATTGTATGCTGTTAATTTTACACCATCGTTCAATTCTACCACAACATCAGAACCTGTTATCTCAAGCGGCTTAGTTGCAATTGTAGCATTACATTCAACTATCCATGTAGCATAATCTTCACTGAATGAGATTGCTTGTGTACCTGCTCCATTGCTTGCTGTGTACCAAGATGTAATATCAGTTATATCCTTGTTTCCGCTACAATCATAGTAATATTTTTTGCGAACAACTACTTGTTTACCCATGGTTAAATAAGCATCAGACAAAGCTGTTTCCGGAAGTTTTGAATCAGAAATACCCTTTCCATCCACTGTACCATTCAATGTAACAAATTGTTCACTTAAACCACTTGCTATAGCGATACAATTAGATCCTTGTAAATCATAACGACTTTCAAGACCAAAACTTGCTTTACCATACGTTCCGCTAACATGCCAGTATTTATCATGATCAATTGTTTCGAGCGGTTCTTTTAAATTCGAGCCTGTTGTTCCAGACTCTGCACTAACAGTTACAGTACCATCATTTGAAATTGATGACATTGTAATTGGCATATACCAGTTTGAAAAATTACCAACTGGTATTTCTGTCTTATTAGTTGAAGAACCTGCTACAACATTTTTAGTTACAGGACCAACAATGAAAGATGCGTCTTTTGTTGAATTAAAATGTCCGTCTGAAATAGAGGTAACACTTGAATTCTTAACACTTAAATGATATTTTGGTTCATAGTTTATCTTATCAACTACATAATCCGCTGTATTCAAGATACCTTGCTTCATTGTTAATTGAGAAAGAACAACAACATCACCGGCTATACTTACACAGTTCTTATTATCCATATTAGATGTTGTGTTATTCTTAACAGAACTATTATCGATAGTTAATTTATCGAAAGTAAATGCAGGCATTTCTTGATGAGTAGATCCATTAAAAATCACTTCACTACCAGTAACAGTAACTTTTGCAGAAGGGTCAGGAACAATAGTTCCTGCAATTCCTATAGCTTTTCCACCACCTGTTACAGGAGGGAATACTCTTTCTCCACCAGCTGAAACATTTTCAATCTTAGTTATTGTTTTTTCTGTCGTTCCTGTTTTTGTTATATTAACATCTGTTAATGCTAAATTATAGTAATTAATAGCTGCAACTTCAGTTTTTGCCGAAGATGTATATTCTACAGTGAGATTTCCAGGCTCTATTTTCGCTCCTCTATAATCTAATGGTTTATCTGCTCCAACACCACCTTTAGTTAAAGTTAACACATTAGCCTCATCACCTCCTACTAATGTTGTTGATGGGCCAACATACATAGTACCATTTACGGTTACATCGCCAATCATGAACTTTCTACTTGTGTTTTCTAAAGTAAGATTTGAATATGCCATCGGAGCAATTTCTTGCTGTAATCTACCTGTATAAGTAACTATGCTTGATTCTGGTACATCTATCTTACTATTATTAATTTCTGTATCATATTTTAATAATTGCTTGATTTCTACAGTACCTTCAGGGAACACTACATTTACAGAAGGATCAGATTGATTGATATACAATTGAGAGTATGTTCCTTCTTGAATTTTCGTAACACCTTTACCAGAATATGTTACACTTCCACCTGGAACAACCAAGACATTGTACGAAGTTGATTTATCAGGATCGTATTGATAGTGAATATCTTCCTCAGTGCTGCCAATTTTTGGAGTTCCCAAATCTGTTGCAATTTCTAAAGCACCACCACCTTTAACGTCAATTTCGGACTTGCCTGTACATTTCATCGTACCACTAATTTTCAAACTTGATGCGTCTCTACGAAAATCTGTACTACCAATTGTACCAAATGCCTCATCAACTTTATTAGAGCCTAATGTGCTAAAGTACTCGCAACGACCACAATATACTCCCGTATAACATTGATTTGACGCATTTGCACCAGCAACACTTTCCGACATTTTATTCCATTTTCCTGTACCTACTTCTACTCGAGTACCATCACCACCTACTTCCCATGTTTGTTCAGCCAATAATTCTACACCAGGCTTATCAACTATAAATTTACTTGCAGGAGCAGTAAAACTTGTTGGAATATCACCTGTACAATTTGAATTGGTATGCCAATTATTCAAATCATTTAATCCCCAAGGGGCCGATAAATCTTGACCTCTATATTCAACCGCTGTTGGGCCACAATAGTAATATGTTTTTCCAAGAGGATGAATATTCATAGGAATGATTGCCTCTGCAGGACAACCATTTTTATCAATAACACGTAAATGGAATTGGGTTGGTTGCGTCGCATCATCACAACTTGGACTATAGGTCATTCCGTTTACAACAGTTGTATTGCTTCCTACAACTGTAACTTCATTAGTTTCAGGATCAACAGTTTCCCAAGTCCAGACAAAACCTGTAAAATTATTTTTATTACCAGTAAAACTTACCGATTCCGTGCAATACATATCCAAAACACCATCTGTAAGAGGAATACTAGCAGTTAACTCTGGATCTTGAGTTGGATAAATGGTTCCTTTCGCTCTTTTTGAAGGTGCTGAATATGTGCCATAAGATGCAACACAGTAATACCAATTTGTATTTAGATCATCAGTTGTACTTGGTGTATATGTATTTGTTGTTGCACCTGGAATTGCTACACCTTCTGTAGTTTCTCCCGAAGCTTTATACCATTGATAAGAAACATCTCCATCTGAACCACAGAGAATAGCGTCGATTGCAAGTGTAGGAACTTCTGCCGTTTGACAAACAGCAAAGTCCTTCATGTCACTTTCGTCTGTTATTGAAACAGAATTGTCATAAACAACAACGTTTGCTTTAGTTGTAACCTTACAACCATTTTCATCTGTTACAGAGAAATATACAGGAGTTGTAGAGTTAACTAGGAACGGAGCTGTTCCTGAAGTTCCCATATTCATATTAGCTGTACTTCCTTGAGCACGAGAATTGTCCAATGCAGCAGCATTCAAACCATATGAAACTGCATAAGTATCGTTTGCATAAGCAAAATCAATAGATTGCGAGTTCGCACAAACAGCAACATCTTCAATTATAAAATCATTAAAACCAGGAACTGTAAGTGAATATGTTCCTAAAACATATGTAGAAGTTTGACCTGTATAACCAACAATACAATAATAATAGAATACACCAGCTTTATTTGTAGGAGGAGTAAACGATTGTTCCGAAGAAACTAAAGTTCCACCAGAAGTTTCACCAGGACCTTTAGCCAAATACCAACGGTATGTTAAGTTATTCAAACCCCATGGACTTGCTCCTTGTACATGCCATGTATCAGCTTTCTCATTCATACATTTTGTTTGATCTCCAAAATCTGACGTAGCGGAAATATAGCCAACACCACCTTGACCTGCCCAAACATAGAATGTAGTTGGTTCAGAAGCACAACCTGTAGCATCAGGTTTAGCTCTTACATAAAATTGATTCTCCTTTGGACTTCCCCAAACTTGTATTTCATCACCCTTTTTGCGATCCTTCCAAGAAGACATATCTGTAGAAATCTGTACATTATCTACAGGAACGATAAAATACTTACCATTATATACTGCAGTATCTCTAATAACAATTGGATCTGGAGAAGGAGTAACCGTTATAGTTGTAAAATCTGAATAAGTTGAGTATTCATGATAAGTTACTTTGCAAAAATAATAGTATGTACCAACATTTCCCGTATTGATTTTCTCTACATCTAATTCAAAATTTGTTGCTCCATCCACTTCTATTGCACCAGAGATTGATCTTATATCATTTTTATACCATTGATAAGAAAGACTTGCAGAAGACAATGTCGTGCCTGAGCAATTTATAGCCTTAGAAACATTAGGAGAATCACCTGCTATAGAACCTTGACAGACACTTACTGGCTGTGAATATTGAGAATATATGTATATAAGATCATCATCATTTAGCAATGCTTTAGCATTAGATTCTTTACAAAAAAATGAACCTAAATCTGATTTTACTACAAAATAATACTTTTTCCCTTCAACTGTAGCCCCACTGAAAAAAGACTTCCCAACATCTATTTTCCCTGATTCAGGTCCAAACAAATCATAGGCATCTGATTCTGTATACCAATATATATTGTCCGCACCCGTATTCTCATAAAAAACAATATTCTCTTGTCGACAACCATTAACATCCTCTATATTTAAACTAATATCATCTAAAACAGTTACAAAGAACGAAACTGAATTTGTATATGATTCTCCATCAACAGTAAAGTCAACTGTAACTGTATAGGTATAATCTCCAGGAGTTGTAGGGAAAGTAACTGTTCCTGTTTTGCTTCCACCAGCATCCGCCAATGTTACAGGAGATGTAGAAGTTATTGAATATGTATATTCAGTTCCATCAGGAACCACACCGCCAACAAACTTTAAATCAAAATCTACTGAGAACTCCTGCCCCGGGCAAACCACATAACTCTTTGCTTGTTCGAAACTAGTTGGAGCAATTGTCATTGTTAAACCACAACTCTCTACTGTGAATTTTTTAGTTTCTGTTAAACCATCAGCTGTTGTAACCTCTAAAGAAATAACATCACCAACTTCTGGGTTTTTACTAGGATTGAAAATTATCGATGTTTCTGAACTTGAGGCTGTAATAGTCTCTGTTTTTGCAATTGTACCATTCACCTTCCAAACGCAAGTGGCATTTGTTTTTGTAGCTGGAACTGTTGCACTAAATCCAACAGCAGCAACACATGGTCGTGCAGATGTTATTGGCGACAAAGTAAGAGGAACCGTTGCAGAAACAGCCACATCTTTTTCTGTTTCTGACTTTACTCTATCATACAATACCAACGTTGATTCATACACACCGGCAACCGATTGACTCGCTGCATTCAAAGCAACTGTATATGTATTTCCTGTATTTGTTACTTCTAATTTACCTGCATCTCCACCAACAAATTCTGCAGAAGCAGTTTGAAAACATGAAACATCTGCAGGTGTTACCTCTATGGTTCCAGAATAAGAATTACCTTCAGATAAAGTCAAAGAACTTTTGTCAACAGTAAATTTTGGCATTTTTACTGTCAATTCAGCAGAACCGGTTGCATATCGTTTACCTTTTGCATCTATAATATATAATGTATATGTACCTGCATCACTTGAAGAAACGGATGCAAAGTTTAAATCACTGTACGAAGTAGAGGCTCCACCTTTCGGAGAACCATTAAAATACCATTGATATGAAAGAGGTTGAGGCATACCAGCAGCTGCAATTGTAGCTTTTTCTGTATCAGTTATACGAAGAGCAGTTTCTCCACCTATACATACATTATTATTTGTAAAACTAGGTTTTACATTCATACATTGAACGATAAAATCTTCAGATTCAGCAACCAAACCGTATGAATCCCAGACTTTTACATGTACTTGTGTTCCATCAGGCAACGATTCCGGATTTGTATAGGTTGATTCCTCCGAACGAGATTTTGCCAAAGCGCCATCAACATACCATTCATATTCAAATGGCATAGCGCCTTCCGGAGTTGCAGAGAACACACTTGTTCCATCACAAGCAGAACCTGAAGAAATCGAAACTGAAACTGTCGGAGGGCATAATTTTGTAACAGAAATGTTATCAAAATAAACAGACAAATTATTATTATTTTCCACCGTTACATCAACAGATGAAGAAGCAGGTACAAAGAAGGACATTCTTTCTTTTTTATTTTTTTCAATAGTCCATGTTTCTTCTCCTACCTTAACATAAACTTTACCACTATAAGAAGTATTTCCGCAATCCATTGCAAACAAGAAACCTGCACCCTCCAAACTTGTTGTATTTAAAGTTAATGCGGTATATTTGTTTTGACTCGAAGCTGTCAGAAGAACTTTCCCTGCAGTACCAACAAGATTATCACCATTATCAAAAACTTTCTTAGATGTAATACTATACCCATTATTTTTATCTGACCCATCGAAAGATTTCAGACCAGTAGAAATTATTGTAGGTAAACTTCCATCCTCAAAATTGAAATTAGCAACTTCACCACTAGAACATGGGAACACATACCCTTTTAGATCTACCGTTACAGGAGAAGCACCTGTCGAAGAGAACACCACAGAACCCGCATGCGGATCTATAGTTTTTTCGCCTTTTGAATAAGTACCTTTAATGGTATATTCATTAACACCTGTTTTCGTAACCTCAAAATCACCTGTTGTAGTAACAACAACATCATCATCGTCACAAGTACCGTTTACCTCAACAGTAACTGTTTTAGAAGGGATAGATTCACCTAATTGTGATTCTAATATAACACTTGTAAGTTCATCCGAAGTCTTACCATTGGTTACACTAATACTTGGACTTGGAGCAGACAATGTTATTGGATCTGTTGTTTTAAACGAAGTTGATGAAGCATAAATATCACATGTGTACGTTCCTGATTCAGCAACTGTAATATCCAATGTTGGTGTTGAACCACTTTGAACTATCTCGCTACCTCGTTTAAATACATATTGTGGATAACAAGATGCTGGATTAGTAATAATATTATTTTCGGCCGTAGTTGATGCATCTAATGTAATTACATCTGTTGGCGAACAAAAAGCTTTTTGAGATGGAATTAATTTAGGTTCAAGGACTTCTGTATTACAATTAGGAGCTGTAGTTGTTGCTTCAATTTCCTTCTTATCTACATCAATTATAAAATAATACGAATAATTTGTCCCTGACTCGTTAAGATAATTCTGATAATAATCTCCACTCCATGTTCCTGGACCTGCATTTTTCTTTGTGAAATTTGGATTCGATCCATTTAGTTTTAATTCAAATTTGGCTTGACCATGTCCATCAATTATAGATGTCGCAACATATTTTGAAACACCACATGGAGACAAAGCGACACTTTGATCTGCTACTTTTAGTGTAACATTATCTTTCTTTACATTCACTGTAATAGAATTACCTGTGGCATCACTGACAATACAATAAGCAGCCTCCGAAGACGAACATGAAGCACTTGTTTCTCCAGAAATCTTTGAACCATTAGCTTTGTACCATTGGTATGACAATGGAACAGCTCCACCTGTAGTCACAACAGAATTAGCGGACGAAGTTGATCCAATAGGTGCACAATTACCAAATTCTGCAGTAAGTGGCTCATAAACGCTACCATCGAGTGTCAAAATTGCATTTTCACCACCATCAATTTTAAATTTTACATGGCCACTATATGAACCAGTAGAAGATGTTGAATAATTTGGGGCTATTGTAAATGTTCCATCGCCATTATCGGTCAATGTAAAATTATCTTCTCCATCCACAAACGAAGCCGTAGATAACACATCGGCACACACACCAGAAACAGTTGCAGTTACACCTTGAGCCGAAGGAGTATCTCCCACATATGAAGAAAATGACAAACTACTCTTGTCCAATACAACTTTAGGAGAGCCTGGACTTGTTACCTCAACAGATTCAGAATTCACACACACACCATCTGCTACACAAAACTTACAATAATATGTTCCAGCAAGATTTGTTGTATAACTTTTGGAATGTGCTGAAAGGACAGACGTTGACCCTCGATACCATTGGTAAGTAGGATACCCTTTCGCTGCATTATATTTGTCCGCTGGAACGGTATTCATCTCCAATTTTACATCGCCACCACCGCAAAGTGTTGTAGCAGATGCAGTTACGGTCGGAATATAGCCATCTTCAATAAAAGGATCTGTACTAACGCAAGGACTATCGCCATCGCAAACATATACAACACCATTAACAACCTGAACAGTGAATTTACTTTCCACTTTATTAGGACACATAATGGATAAACAATTTTGGGTTCCATTGTATCCATATTCTGCGGTATTTAAATAAGGAACATATTTTTGAGCCACAGATGTAGCTCCCACAGAAAAACTACCCAAAACATACTCATTTGGATTTTCAACATTCCCAGATCCAGAAAGCACAACACCAATATACATTTCAGAGGTCCCATCCCATGAAGGACCAACAACAGTAAATGTAACTGAATTTTTTGACACAGCTGTTGTCACACTATGATTACCTCCATTCCAAACAACCACAGACTCTCCATTTGTTGGTTTCGCCGTCCCCTCTCCTGCAATACCCGTCACAGAAAAACACAACATTCCCAAAACCATCAAAAAGATGCTTCTACATTTCAAATTAAAATTTAAACTTTTCATAAGCCTATATTTTATATGACCGTTCCCTAACAGGGATTCGGGCATAAATGAAACCTTTATTTTTTACTTACAGAACGTGGCATTCCATAAGTGCGTAAATATACTTCAATTTATATTAACATGCAAGAAAAATCGTCCAATAATTCTTATTGAGTTGTTGGGTTTTCTTATCTATTTTTTGAATTATTATGATATATTTGCCATTGGTGGATTTTCCCTAAATTTATTTATGATTAGAGACGTGGTGCACCGCGTCTCCACAAAAAAACGATACAATGAAGATTGCAGTTGACTTTGACGGTACATTGGTTGAACACAAATATCCTGAAATCGGAGCAAAAAAATTGTTTGCTTTCGAGACTTTACGCGAGCTACAAAAACGTGGTGATCAGTTGATCCTATGGACTTACCGAAGTGGCAAAGAATTGGATGAAGCTGTAGATTTCTGTCGCAAAAATGGTATTGAATTCTATGCCATTAACCGAAACTATCCGGAAGAAGAATTTATAGAAGGTGAAATGAGCCGTAAAATTGATGCCGACATTTTTATTGATGATAGAAATGTAGAATTTGGCGGAGAAATTGACTGGTCCCTTATATGCCAAAAATTATCGGTTGGCAGTGCTCCTGCTGGCGAATACAACAAGGAGAAAAAGAAATCTTTCTTCCAAAAATTATTCAGTTAATTACTCATTTTTACGGAAACATTTGTCGATGTCATATTACCATTGGCGGTTCCGCTTTACACCTATCGTGTTCCCGATTCTCTCATCGGAAATCTGCAGATAGGCAGTCGCGTTATTGTGCAATTAGGAACACGAAAAATGTACACGGCAATTGTGTATTCAATCCATAACAACAAACCGGACACGCCCATCATCAAAGAGATTGATTCTATTCTCGATGAACAACCTATTGTAGCAACACAACAACTCCAATTATGGAATTGGATGTCGGATTACTACATGTGTACTCGCGGGGAAATAATGAAAGCCGCTCTCCCTTCAGGACTCAAATTAGAAAGTGAGGCAAATCTTTCCGTAAACGAAGATTTTGACTGCATGCTTCTTAACGAAAGCGATCGTGAAGTCTTCACTTTAATAGAACATAACGAAAAGATTACCTTACAAGATTTAGCAAAAGCATTGGGTAAAAAATCCGTTTCAAAAGTCGTACAACGATTGGTTGCACTCGATGCAGTTGTTGTTGGAGAATCTATTTCTAGTCAATATAAACCGAAAAGAGAATCATTCGTAACTCTCTGTAAACCAGCATCAGACTCCGATTTCATAAACACATCTTTTGCTCTTGTTTCAAAAGCTGCGAAACAAAAAAGTACCTTTCTTGAAATCATAAACGCTTTCATAAAAAACAAGGACATTCCTGACTATGCCATAGAGAAAAAAGAATTGCTAAAAAATTCCTCAGGAGCTATTTTAACCGAACTAGAGAAAAAAGGAATTATCCGCATTGAAGAGCGCATTGTTTCACGATTCAACAAGAATTTTTCTTCAACTAAAGGTCTTGCGCAATTGAGTGAAAGTCAGCAACAAGCACTCAACGAAATTCATGCAAACTTCGCGCAAAAGAATTTTTGTCTACTACATGGGGTAACCTCCAGTGGTAAGACTGAAATTTACATTCATCTCATACAAGAAATGATAGATGCCGGTAAGCAAGTTTTGTATCTACTTCCCGAAATTGCACTAACATCGCAAATCATAAACCGCTTACGAAATGTTTTTGGAAATCAAGTTGGTATTTACCACTCAAAATTTTCGGATAACGAACGCATTGAAGTTTGGAATAACATTTTGGCAAACAACGAAAATTCCTATAAAATAATCCTGGGAGTTCGTTCGTCTATATTTCTGCCTTTCAACAATTTAGGATTAATTATAGTTGACGAAGAACACGAAACTTCTTTTAAACAATATGATCCTTCTCCACGATATAATGCCCGCGATATCGCTTACATACTTACTCAGAAATTTGCAGGCAAACTCTTACTTGGAACAGCAACTCCAAGTATGGAAACATACTATAATGTTCTGAAAAAAACTGTTGGATTGGTTGAATTATTCAACCGTCACACAACGGCTCCATTGCCCGATATTCACATAATTGACATGCGTACAGAACGTAAACATTTGCGTTTACACGACGACGTTTTCAGTAAAACATTAATAGAACAAATCACCAAATTCTTGGAAGAAAAACGACAAGTGATTTTATTCCAAAACCGTCGCGGTTATTCACCATATATGGAATGTCCTGATTGTGGATTTGTTCATCAATGTATTAACTGCGATGTAAGCCTTACTTACCATAAAATCAGCAACTTACTGATGTGTCACCATTGTGGTTATGGAACTCCATACACAACGACTTGTCCAGAATGCAACAATAGAAATATGCGTTTGGTTGGCTTCGGGACCGAAAAAATTGAAGACACACTTACTGAAATTTTCCCCAATGCAACCATCGCACGAATGGATTTAGACACAACTCGTGGGAAAAATGCTTACACAGAACTCATCGACAGATTTGAGAAAAAAGAAATCGACATACTTGTAGGAACGCAAATGCTTACCAAAGGACTTGACTTCGAAAACGTTGGAATGGTGGGCATACTGAGTGCCGATGCAATGCTTCGCCAACCAGATTTTCGTGCGTTTGAAAGAGCATACCAACTTATGGTACAAGTAGCAGGACGAGCAGGAAGAAGCGAGAAACAAGGACATGTGTATATCCAAACATACAAACCAGAACATCCTATCATAGAATTTGTGCAAAAAAATGATTACCAATCACTTTTGAATACACAAATGGCAGAACGGAAACAATTTTGGTACCCGCCATTTTCACGATTAATAAAAGTTACCGTTAAACATCGTGATAAAAACATAGCTATAGAAGCTGCAAAACAACTTGCTACAAGGTTTCATACCATAGAAAACATTGTAGTTCTAGGTCCTGAATTTCCTCCTATTGCAAGAATACAATTACTATATGCCCAAGATATTCTTATGAAAATTCCTCGTCAGTTCAACATTGCAGACATAAAAAAACAAATACGTCTGTTTATGGAAGAAGTTACGAGTAAAGAGGAATACAAATCAACCAACTTCACAATAAATGTTGATCCTTGATGATTTACTTAGAAATAATCTCAATTTTTGTTATTTCATTTGTACTGTGATCAATAGATGGTATAACCACATAGTAATTCTTATCCAAAGTAGAAAAACACACAGGTAAAACATCCCTCTCTATTGTTTTATATTGATAAAGTCCAAGAAATTCACGAATTCCTCTATGCCATTTAAATGATTTTGTGTATTCAATAGTACAGGATAAACTATCTTTAGCAATTGTTTTAGGAACCTGTAACACTATCGAATTGTTTATTTTATAAGCATATTGACAAATAGAAAACTCATTGTTTTCTTTTATACATAATTCGGGGAACAAATCTTTTTTACAATACTCCTTAGGATAAAACGATACAGATGGTACCTGAAATCTCTGACTAATTCCATAGCAAGACCAACTATCAAAACGAATAGGATTTACCATTCGATGAGGACTATCTGAAGGTGTATAGCATAATATTCCGCCATTTTGCTGCATTTCTGATAGACATGTTTCATTATATCTGTAATTTTTGTTCGCATAAAACACAGCAGAAGCATAATCCACAACAAAACAAAAGCATAAAATAACACATACCGAACGTTTATATGGTAGTAATAAAAAAAGTTTTGATAAAAGAATTATGGAAATAAGTTCTGGAAATAAACAAGAACGAATAGCAGACCGAAAAACAAAACTAAACGCTATTATCCCCCAACCTACACACACAAGTAGGAATAAATTTTCTTCACAAAAACGTTGAAAAATGTTTTTTCTTGTAAGTCTCAAAATAACAAGACCTATTAATAAAGCATAAACAGCTTTGTAATATCCAAAACTCATAAGTGATGAACTACAAAATTGTTTGAACAAATCAATAAAGGTTGTACAATTGCTATACATAATCCCATATCGTTGATAATTTCCTGGTGCTATATATAAGACAATTGTCCCTAATGCAAAGAATACAGATAAGAGTATCGCCTTTGAAGGTATCGTTTTACGATTAAAAAAATAATAGACTAACAAAGCCCCACACACGACAGCAGAACTTAATACATGAGTACTTCCTGCCAAAAAAGCAATAATTGCAAGAAAAAATACTTTAAGGGATATTACAGTATCTCTGTCTACTTTCAGAAAAATGGTTATAAAAACAATTGTTAATGTACAGTTCCACAAATAGTTTGTACTACCCGCAATCCACAATAATGTTTCACATGGTATAGGACACAAAAACCAAAACAACTGAAAAAAAATTAAAAAAGCATAATTGCTTTTCCCATCAACTATTTGACTACATTTTGTGAGCAAAACACAGAAAACAATTGTATTTGCAATATTAAACCATATTTTATTTTCAAAATATCCTGCAAATAAAGCACCAAAGAATGTAGGAATGAAAGCTCCACTCCAATTAAAATAAACAGTTACAACCTCATCTATAATTTTTGAAACAGAATCATATCTTCCACTCAATCTTTCGTTAAATCCTAGACTAAAGTCATCAGAAAAATAATAAGTAGTTTGATTAAGTATAAAAAACAATATTCCAATAAATAAAAGAATACACCATTTATTTACAGATACATTATTCATTAATAACTCTTTATACTATTACTTCTTGTCGTAATATGGAGAAATATTCCAATCTCCGTTGAATATCAACGACATATCACCCGAAACTTTTTCGAAATAACGAGCACCAACAAGTTTGGCAAAACTTTCTGTTTTATACAGATTTACCAAATTTTCCATCAACTCCGTATTATTGTTCCAAACAACACCAATCCCAGGAATTTGCTTCACCAAAGGATACAACACAACTGCACCTTTATAATTCATTATCAGCGATGTATCGTTAGGAAGCGGAACAGCATAACAATCCTTTTCGTAACTTTCGAAACGGAATCGTAAAATCAGCAATGAATCTTCTATTGTGTATGTTCCTTCTTCACGAAAATCTATTCCTTTTGTACTTTGTGCCGTGTACAGAAAAGTTCCATTAGTATCAAGCGAAAGATTCACTTCGCTTTCCGCAGATTTTTTCTGAAAAACAATAGGATTTTTTTTCGCACAAGACGAAAAAATTAAAACTAGACCAATAAAAAACAATAACTTTTTCATAATCAATATTTTATCATAGAGATTCTTCGCTTGCGCTCAGAATGACGATTGAACACATTCCATAGAACGAGTCAACAATACAAAATTATCATTTTCACACAAATTGACAATAATATTTTATGACAGCAATTAATTCATATTTTCTCCGTTTTATAAACGCATTTATCCCTATTTTTGCAATATGAAACAATATGTCCTCATAGTTTTTATGTGTATGGCAAACCTTCTGTTTGCACAACAAAAGGGCATTCTGCAAGGGAAAATAACGGATTCGCAAGGTGTTGCCGTACAGTTTGCAACTGTTTCCAGCAAAACGAATTCTACACTCAGCAATGAAAAAGGTTGGTATCAAATAGAACTACCGATAAATGAGAAGGCTACAATTTTCTTTTCAAAAATCGGCTATAAAGAACTTGCCTACGAAATTACTCTTACCGAAAACAAGAAAACATATTCTCCTGTATTACAGATAAATGCCGTTGATGTTCCCAAAGTTACAGTAAACTACAACAAAGAAGCAGAGGAAAATGTTACCCATCTTTCGGCCGACCACACCGCGGCACTTTCGGGATTAAGTCTTTCCGGAATTGAAGGAGGTCTAAAAACATTTGCGGGAGTTACTTCGAAGTCGGAACTCAGTTCCCAATATTCCGTACGCGGTGGTAGTTACGACGAAAACCTCGTGTATGTAAACGGCATTCCTGCTTTTAAACCAACAATGGCTCGCTCCGATAAACAAGAAGGTCTTAGCATCATAAATCCATATATGGTTGATAATGTTGACTTTTCTAGTGGTGGGTTCGACATTTGCTATGGCGACAAAATGTCGAGCGTATTGAATGTGACTTATAAAGATGTAGATAAGTTTCAACTACAAGCCGACGCAAGTCTTATGGACGCAAATGTGACTGTTCAAGGAATAGATAAATCACAGAAAGTAAGCATTTTAACCGGTGCTCGTTACAAAAACACATCGCTCATCCTAAAAACCTTAGACGAAACAGGAGAATACAAACCTATATTCTACGATTTACAAAATCTTCTTACCTACAAAATTTCTCCGAAACTTACTGCCTCGTATTGGATTTACGGAGCTAATAACACTTACTCATTCCTGCCAAATAAACGAGAAACAGACTTTGGCAGCCAAGTAAAAACATACCGAATGACTATTTATTTTGAAGGTGAAGAAAAATATATGTATCGAAATCTTGGCAATTCGCTTTCGTTACAATATAAACCTTCGGATGTAACTACATTGGATTTTAAAGCATTGTACTATAACGCTTCAGAACACGAAACTTTTGATGTTCTAAGTCAATATAGATTAAGCGAATGCTTTAGCGATGGGAAAAATATTGTAGAAGATTCTACGGCCGTTCTTGCTGTTGGAAGCTTTCTGGAACACGGACGTAACAAACTGAAAACGAACAACATAACATTTATGCACGATGGAAAGCACAGATTCAATTCATTTCTTGCAAACTGGGGACTTTCTGTCAGCAAATCCAACTATAATGCTTCGTATAACGAATGGACTTATATAGATTCTGCAAACTACGCCCTACCATATTGCGACACAACTATCATACTTAAAAATACCGCAAATTCATCTATCACTCACCAACAAACAATAATAGCCGGCTATGCAGGCATTTCAAAACGAATAACTTGCAACAACCTCAACAGTTCTTCATTAAAAATAAATGCAGGTATTCGTGGTACATACGACACCTATTCTACAAAGTTCCTACTTAATCCACGTGCACGACTTTTATTCAAACCATTCGACGACAAAGACAATCGCATATCGTTCTCTACAGGTATTTATTATCAACCTGCGGAATTTAAAGAATTGGTGGACAAATCAGGCGTCTTCCACAACAATATACTACCACAAAAATCTACACATTTCGTACTTGGATATTCCCAAACAATAAAACTTTGGCAAAGACCTTTCGTTTGGAATACGGAACTCTACACGAAACTTTTACGAGATGTAATTCCATACACGATAGACAATGTCTCGCTTATTTACTATCCACAATATACCGCAAACGGATATATAACAGGTATAGACACAAAATTGAATGGTGAATTTGTTCCCGGAGTTGAATCGTGGATAAACCTTTCGGTGATGCGTGCACGCGAACATTTGCAAGACAATTCGAGTGAAGAAATCCGACGAGCAAACGATCAATTAGTAACATTTAGTATGTTCTTCCAAGATTTCCTTCCAGGAAGTGAAAAACTAAAAATGAATTTGACATTCATGGCTGGATCTAGTATTCCAACATCCACACCAACAGCAACATACAACGAATTCGACGACTACACAATTTCATCATATACCCGATTAGACCTTGGATTTTTATTCGTTGTATATGACAAAACTATTCACAGTAAGCACGAATTCAAAAACATTGAAAATATAAATCTTGGTTTAGAAGTATTTAACCTTTTCGACAATGCGAACAAGATTTCGTACTTTTGGATTGAAGATGTTTCGAACAAGTATTATGCTGTTCCTAATTACCTTACATCAAGACGTTTAAATCTTAAACTTTCAATAAAATTATGATAGCATTCAAAAATCCGGAATACTTGTTTTTTCTTTTTGCGATTGCTATTCCAATCATTATACATCTATTTTCATTTCGAAGATATAAGAAAGTATATTTCCACAATCTTCAATTTATTAAAGAAATACAAATAGAACAAAACAGCACAAAATCAAAACTAAAAGAACTACTAATATTAGCAACAAGAATTGCAACTATACTTTTTTTGGTTCTAACATTTGCACAACCATATATTCCATACAAACAACAGACGCAAAACAATAAGAAACAAACGGTTGCCATCTACATCGACAATTCCTTCAGCACCCAAGCAGAATCAAGTTTGGGTGTGATTTTAGATGTAGAAAAAGAAAAAGCGAGAGAAATCATCGATGCTTATTCTAACGAAACCTCCTTTTATTTATTTTCTAATACTGCTAAAGCAACCGATTTTAGGGAGAAGACAAAAGAAGATATGAAAAAGGAAATCCAAGATATAGATTGGTCTCCAACAAAAACACTCTTATCGGATATCTACAAAAAAATACAAACCTGTAGTAATTCACAATCAATACGATGGCACATCGTAACTGATGCACAAAAAACGACCTGTGACCTTTCTGAACTTCCACAAGATTCTACAATAATTATTTCTATACATCCTATTGAGAATCAATCAAAAGCAAATCTTTCAATTGATAGTTGTTATTTCGAAAATATACAGCACATCAGTGGTGAAACAGAAACTGTAACTGTGCAAATCTCTAATTACTCAAACGAAATTGCAGCAAATATTCCTATAAAATTATTCATAAACGACACAGTAAAAGCAATTGGTACGACAACAATTCCTGCACATTCTACAGGCAGCGTTTCACTACAATACAAAACGGCTCAAACGGGAATCATTTCTGGTTATCTTCAAATAGAAGACTATCCTATTTTATACGACAACACATACTATTTCTCATATTTCATAGAAAAACAGATACCTGTTATAGATATTTACGAGAAAACACCGAATAAATATATAGCAGCCCTTTGTAAAGACAAACCAACATTTTCGGTACAAGCACAAGATGTTCGCTCTATTGATTATTCACAACTACGATCCTATTCAGTAATCATACTCAATGAGTTACAAACAATTTCGAGCGGTCTCGTTGACGCAATTGCTAAACTTAACGGAATGGGAAAAACTGTTATCTGCATTCCATCCACCGAAATTGATGTAAATTCTTATAATAATCTTTTTAGAATATTTGGAAATCAATCAATTAGTTCAAAAGACACAAATACGACAAAAATCTCTGAAATAGATAGAAAAAGTAGCATATTCTCATCAATTTTAGACAAAAAGGAAAACAATACTATTTTCCCAGAAATACCCCAGCATTTTATTTTGGGAAACGTGCAAAATAATGCGCTTATTACTTTGCAAAACGGACACGCATATCTCACCCAACAAGCGAGAAAAAACAATAGATTATTCACCTTTGCATCGCAAATTTCCGGAAAGAATACTTTTGCTACTTCTCCTCTATTTATGAGCGTGTACAACATTTTATTGTCAACGACTGCTGTAAACGAGTTACAATGCAGCATCGGGAAGCCAAGTGAGCTGTGTCTGCCAAACCTACAAGACGACGAGGCCTTACACATCATCAATAAAACCGTTGACATTATCCCACAATTTAGAATTGATATGCAAACAGCAAAAGTGTTGATAAACCCTATGCAACAAATAACGAAAGACGGAAACTATTCTATTACACAAAACGGAAACATACTACACGGAATATCATACAATTACGATCGTTCGGAATCAAAACTTGATTTCTACACAAATGACGAAATTCAAGATATAATTGCCTCCTACGATAATACAAACCTCATTAGCCAAGACACCAACCTTGCATCGACAATACAAGAGCAAACAGAAGGGAAAAAATTCTGGCGAATTACACTTTTACTGACCATAATAAGCGTGTTACTAGAAATATTCCTTATACTTTTCTATGACAAAATTATTAGCAAAAGCGGGAAATAAAATTAACAAACATATTTTGTAGAAATACAACAAAAACTTACATTTGTAATTGAATTAAATTTTAGATAATGAGAAAATTACTTGCATATATTACAATACTCCTCATTTCTTTTCAAGCGACAGCACAATTGACCGCAAAATTTACCGTGCGTGATGCAAGAAAATTGTGCTATACCGGCGATTTAACTCGAAATACTACTGCTTCATTTAAAAACAGTTCTACCGACGGCGATTTTTGGTATGTATGGAACTTTGGCGATAGTTCTGCCGATTCAATTATGATTACAAAAAAAGTTTCTGACAACGGAAAACACGAATACACAAAAGATGGATTATACACTGTAAGTCTTTTAGTTATAGACCCAAGCGATATTTCTACCGACATTACAGACAACAAAATTATTGCTGCTGAATTTATCTCAAATTACGGTGCGGACTCAGTAAACATTGCAATCACACACAAGACAAGTACGACAACAACAAAAGACACCGTACACGTCGGAAAGAATAAATTTGCAAAATACTCTATGAACAATTGTATAGAAGTTTTTAGTCCGTATGTAAGCGGAGCGAATTTTTCATACGAGATAGACGATCCAAGCTCAGAAGATAACAAAGCTGCATTGGAATCATTCGTGTACATTCTATCGGTTAATGAAGAAAACTTTCAACCACACGACAGAGATGTGTGGACATACTATTGGAGTATTTACAATGATAAAACACCTATTGCAAATTTTCATATCGATTCTACAGAATACCGATATACATTCCCAAGAGAGAACTACGATCCTGGCTACACGGTAACGTTACAAATCGCTTTAGATAGCTCTAAATTTGATTCTTACGAAATTGAAAACAATGATTTGCAAGCCTGCGTCGCAAGTCAATCAATAAAAATCAAAGTAACTGACTACTTTTTCACAGACAGCTCACGTACCGAGAAAGATTTTGAAGAAAGAGAAAATGCAATTCCTAACATTTTCACTCCAAACGGTGACAACGAAAATGATGTATTTTATTTCAACACGAACGGCGTTGATGTTTTCACAATATGGATTTACAACAACAATGGTACGTTGTTATACAAACAACGAGCAAAAACAATCTCATGGACAGGCGTTGACAATTCCGGACACGATTGTCCTTCGGGAACATATTACTATGTTGTGAAATCCGATAACAAAAACAAGATACACAATACCGCAGGATTTATTCAACTATTCCGTTAACCACACAGCATGCAGTCTTTATTCGGAAAGCATTCCAACAATATCTATTTCGGAGTTTTAGCACTCTGTTCCGTACTTGTATTGTGGGGTAATTTTATTATCACACTTTGTTGTATTCTACTAACAGCCGTGTGGATATTTAGTGGAGATTTTACGAACAAATTTAAGACATTGATTTCTCGAAAATCCTCACTGTTTTTCAGCATTATTTGTGCTTTAATACTGCTACGACCTTTAGTACAAATACCAGAGAAAGAAGCTGTACAATTTCTAATATCTAAACTGCCATTTTTGGTTTATTTGCTTGCCATAGGAAGCCAGCAAGAAGTAACACCCAAACGATTCCGCACAATAATGCTAATCTTTATAACAGGTGTTGTCGTCAATACTTTGTATTGTTTCGTATGCTACTTGATAAATTTAACCGACACACTAAACTTCCGCGCAATTGGAGTATTTATGTCGCACATACGACTTTTGCTATTTACCATAGTAGCTGCTGCTGTATGCGTTCATTATCTATTTTTCGACAAAGAATTTGCAACAAAGCGAAGCACAATATTTCTTACAATTTCACTTTGCTGGTTAGTATTTTTCATACTCTTTTCAAAGATTCTTATCGCCTATGTAATCGTATGCATTCTTTTGGTACTCTTAGGAATTGTGTTGGCAAAGAAACATAATTCATTTAGTTCCGCTATCGCGATAATAGTTGGAATATGTACGATTCTGCTATTCTTTTGTGTTCTCCTATATTCAGAATGTCGCTATTTTATTTACGCAGACAACATAACAGTAGAACAATTAGCTACAAAAACAAGTAGAGGCAATGACTATGTTCACAATCTTGAAAAAACAACTATAGAAAATGGCCATAGAGTCTATATAAATGTTTGTTACAGCGAGCTTGACAGCTGTTGGCAAGCGAGAACAGGATTTTCTATACACGACAAAGACACTTGGGGCTACAACTACACACATATTATCTGCCGCTATATGGCATCGAAAAATCTTACCAAAGATGCCGATGGATTCGCAAAACTTTCCGACGATGATATACAAAATATTCTTGATGGATTTTCAAATTATAGATTTACCAGTAATTTGTCAATTAGCAAACGAATCTACGAGTCATTTTGGGAAATTCACGAATATCTAAATGGTGGTAATCCAGATGGACATTCCATAACCCAAAGGCTTGAATTTCATAAATGTGCAATGGAAACGATCAAACGCTTCCAATGGTTTGGAACAGGAGGACTTATTCGTTCCGAAATGTATAAAACATATCAGGAAACGAATTCTCCATTGTCAAAAGACAATTGGAATCTACCTCATAATCAATTTCTTCATATTGCAGTGACAACAGGATTGCTTGGCCTATTATTATTCCTTATTTGCATTACTTGCATTATTATCTACAGTCTTAATAAATGGAACGTAATAACTGCAAGTTGGTTTATCGCAATGCTTGTTTCATTTTGTAGCGAAGACACCTTAAACACCCATGCAGGTCTTGTTTTTTGCGTATTTCTTGGCTCTTTAATTTTATTCATTCAGCCAGAAAAACAAAAGTAATAACACGGATTATGTCATTTTTTTATATCTTTACAAAGTGCAAAATCTTATAAAGATACAAAAAATGAATGCAATGATTTTCGCTGCAGGTTTAGGAACCCGATTGCAGCCTCTAACTAACGATAAACCAAAAGCATTGGTTGAATGCAATGGTATCACATTGTTGGAGCACGCCATTGCAAAACTTAAATTTTACGGATTTTCAAAAATCATTGTAAATGTTCATCACTTCTCTGATTTATTGAAAAATTTCATTAAATCCCATGATTTTGGCGTTCCTATTGTTATTTCCGATGAGTCAGAATTGCTGCTTGACACAGGCGGCGGAATGCTTTTCGCGAAAGAAGAACTTTTAGGAGATGAACCATTTCTCATCTGCAATGTTGATATTGTAAGCGATATTGATTTTTCCAAGATGATTGCCTATCATAAAGAGCATAATGCACTTGCGACATTGGCTGTAAGCGACAGAAAAACTGCTCGTTACTTCCTCTTTGACAAGAATAACACATTATGTGGATGGGAAAATAAAAAAACTGGCGAACAAAAAATTGTTCACCCACAGGAACAATACACCTCACTTGCCTTTAGCGGCATTCAGGTGGTAAGTCCTAAAATCTTCCATTTTATTACAGAAACTGGAAAATTTTCCATTACAAATCTGTATTTAAGACTAGCACAACATAACACAATTTTAGCATATAACCACACCGGAGATTTTTGGTTAGACATCGGTAAATACGATGAATTTGCCGAAAGTGAACGAAAAATCAAAGACCAAAATTTTGACTATCTACGATGAGAAACTCTCTTTGGAAGTTTCCCGAACAAAAATTTGATATTCCTGCCGATTTTGCACCGCAATATCAACCAAAAGTACGGGAACTATTATTTGCACGCGGTATTACCACTAACGAAGAATTAGAGAAACTGATTCTTCCCCAAAAAGACAATGAACTGGGGCGCATAATTACTAGACTACACGACCCTTTCCGTATGAAAAATATGGAAAAAGCTGTTGCTAGGCTTATACAAGCTGTTAACGAGGGGCAAAAGATTCTTGTTTATGGCGACTACGATGTTGACGGCACAACTTCAGTAGCACTTGTCTATAGCTTTCTAAAAGACATTAAATGCAACGTAACATTTTATGTTCCAGATCGTTATGCCGAAGGATACGGAATATCTATTACCGGTATAGAAAAGGCTATTGAAGATAAAATACAACTAATCATTGCATTGGATTGTGGAATAAAAGACCATAAATCTATCGCTCTTGCACAAGCAAACAACATTGATGTAATTGTTTGCGACCATCATAACGAGGGTGCAGAAATTCCTAACGCATTTGCCGTTCTTGACCCCAAACAACACGATTGCGAATATCCTTTCAAACAATTATCGGGTTGTGGAGTCGGTTACAAATTTTTGTCGGGATTTTGTCAGAAGCAGAACATTGACATTAGAAGATTAAACAAATATCTTGACTATGTTGCTATTAGCATCGCTTCCGATATTGTTCCTATGCTTGACGAAAACCGTGCACTTATGCATCTTGGTTTATGTAAAATGCAACATCAAAACCAACAGCAACAAAAAGACAAAGTCCTACTTTCTATTCAAACGATGTTGGAGCAATCTGGCTTAGGAACAAAGAGTACACTTTCTGTGAGCAATGTCGTATTTAAACTTGCTCCGAGAATCAACGCCGCTGGTCGTATAAAATCTGCCCGCGATGCGGTAAATTTACTGATTTCGACCGATGCGGAAGAGGCACGAGAATGGTGCTATAAGATAGAGAAACATAACAACGAACGTCGAAATCTAGATCAAAATATTGCTAAAGAAGCATTACAAATGATTGAAGATGATGAGTTTTTGCGTAACTCAAAATCTACAGTGTTATTTAATGAAAAATGGCATAAAGGCGTTGTGGGAATTGTTGCATCACGAGTGAGTGATACGTACTACCGACCTACAATTATTTTGTGTGGCGATGGCGATATTATCTCAGGATCAGCACGTTCAGTATCCGATTTTGACTTATATTCTGCAATAGAACAATGTTCCGAATATCTTACAGCATTCGGTGGACACACCTTTGCTGCAGGTCTTGCAATGAAACGAGAAAATCTCGAAAAATTCCGACAAAAATTTGAAGAAGTCGTTTCTAAAACTATAACAGAAGAACAACAAGCACCGGTAATACACATAGATGCTGAAATCAGTTACGACGACATATCGATACAATTTCTAGACGAAATCTCAGTAATGGCACCATTTGGTCCAGAAAATATGAATCCTGTATTTGTAATAAAGAATGTTGTTGACTTTGCAAGTAAAAAGGTTGGTAACGACAAAAGCCATATACAATTTAATTTCATGACGAAAACAGGCAATAAATTACCTCGAATAATCGGATTTGGTATGGCTGAAAAATGGGACGAACTATACGCTCCCGACCGCAGTTACGACATCTGTTTCACTATGACTGAAGACGAGTATAATAATACACGACGATTAAATTTAGAAGCAAAAGATTTTCGTATTTCGCAAAGCTAAATAGATCTGATTATTTGTTCAAACTCATCAGATTGGTTGAATAATATTCGAGGCATTATTGGCAAAACATACAAACTACTTTGCGGAAGAATTTCTGCCAATTTATAGACATCTTTTTCGGTTGTGAGAATTGCGTATTGTTCAGACAATTGACGCAATGTTTCTGTATCTTTTTCGGAATAAGAATAATGGTCTGGGTAAACTTTCGTGAAAAAATCTAGTTGTAAGGATTCTAAATACGCAAACAAAGGACCTGGCTGTGCAATTCCTGTAATTACACATATTTTCTTGTCTGCAAAATATGAAGTGGCAACTTGGTTTTTGTTCCAATAGTCATATATCGCGCCATATTCCATTGTTGAGAAAAAGAGTCTTGAATTCTGTAAATTCAAACGATGTTTCCATTTATCAGCCTCTTGCACCGACATATTTTTCGGACATTTCGAAACAACCACTACATCTGCACGAGAAACGGCATATTTTCCTTCACGAAGAAAACCAACAGGGAAAACACAATCACTCCACAAAGGTCTATTGTAATCAATAAGAAGAATCTGCATTGTTGGACGAACATATCTATGCTGATATGCATCGTCAAGAAGAATTACATCGAGATTGGGGATTTGTTTTTGTAATTCTTGCACGCCAACAACACGCTTTTCGCAGACAGCAACATTTAAATCAGGGAATCGTTTCTGCAATAGAAAAGGTTCATCGCCAAGTTCCGAAACAGTAGTTTTTGGGGTAGCTAAAACAAAACCCTTACTTTTTCGCTTATAACCACGACTAAGCGATGCTACCTTCTTCCCTTCCAATAAACCGACAAGATATTGTACATGAGGCGTTTTCCCTGTTCCGCCAACAGTAATATTTCCAACAGAAATTATCGGTAATTCAAATGAAGATTGCGTAAGAAATCCCCAATCAAAACATTTATTTCGAATGAACGTAAATAACCAATAACAGATGGCAAAAGGGAATAATATGTACTTACAATACTTCATTATTGCAACATCAAATAATATGGCATTTGAGCATATACACCTTTTTCTTTTGGAGCATATCGGACCATATTAGTAATACCGAGCTCCTTAGCTAGTTTCTCGCTAACCGATGCCTGTCCTGAAACATCCGACAGTAAAACCTCATACCATGGTCGCACATTTGGATATGTTTTTATACCATATGACCCAGCTTGTAAAGAAGCTGTCTCTATCGCAACCTGAAAGGCAACCGATAAATCTCCCAATGTATCAACCAAGCCAATTGCCAAGGCGTCTTTTCCCGTCCAGACTCTTCCCTGCGCAATAGTTTCAACAGCTTGTACCGACAAACCTCTTCCTTCGGCAACACGTTGTTTAAATGTATTGTATGTTTTATCTATAACTTTCTGTATCGCAGCTGCTTCCACAGGATCTAAATCGCGGGAAATTGTTCCAAAATCGGAATGTTTATGAGTGTTTACTTCATCGATATTAATTCCAATTTTATTGAACAAACCTTCTGCAGTCATTGACATACCGAACACTCCTATTGAACCTGTTAATGTTGAAGGAGACGCAACTATTTTTGTGGCAGGAGAAGCAATATAATATCCACCAGAAGCAGCGAGATCGCCCATAGAAACAATAACAGGAATCTTCTCTGCCGTTAGGGCAACTTCACGCCATATCAATTCCGATGCAAGAGAAGAACCTCCTCCTGAATTTATACGGAAAACTACTGCCTTAATAGACGAATCTTTACGAATTTTCTTAAAGATCGACATATATGTATCACTGCCTATAGAGGTTTCATTTGACTTTCCATACTCTATTGAACCTTGTGCAATAACTAAAGCGATGTTATTCTCCTGCTGAACCTCATTCGTAATCTTATTTTCATTTTGTTCGAGAACATAAGATTCTATCGACACTTGATTCAAACTATCTGTATCAGAGACGTTTGCACGATGTTTTACCGAATTCCAAAACTCATCGACATATTGAATTTTATCAATAAAGCCATACGACAGCAATTCTTCTGGAGTACAAACTAAAATGCTATCGGCTAGTTTATTTAAATCTTTCACCAATACAGGACGAGATTTTGCGATCTGTGACTCATATTCTTTCCATACACCATCAATATACACTTGTTTTTGATAGCGGTTTTCTTCACTCATTTTATTTTGAGTAACTGACTCCACATAACTTTTGTACTTGCCACAACGCAATACAACAGGTTTAAGTCCAACTTTCTCCAATAAGTCTTTATAGTGTATTGATTGAGAAGAAATACCATGAAATTCAGCCTCTCCTTCGCTATTCATAGAGATTTCGTCGGCAATACTTGAAAGTAAATATGATTTCTGGCTAAGCATCGAATAGTAACCGACAACAAACTTACCGCTCTCCTTAAATTTTTTTAATGCTTCGACGAGTTCAAACACAGTAGTATATCCAGCATCGAGTACAACATCCTGTAAAACAATGCCTTGTATTCGGTCATCTTCACTTGCTATTTCCAACGAACGAATTACATCATATAATCCAACTTGCGATTGTTCACCATATTGCGAAAGCATACTCGGCATATCGGCAGTAGTACACTCGCCAATAGATACCACATTTTTAAACACTAACACATTCTTCTTTGCATATGTTGTAGTCGTATTGCTTGAAGAGGCAACAATCACTAAAAATATAATTACAATCAATAGTATAGCCAATATCGCTCCAAACAAGGACGCAAAAAGAATCTTAAAAAACTGTTTCATACACCTGTTTTTTTTATCTTTGAAACATTACAAATGTAAAATTTTATTCAATGGGACAAAAGAACTTGGTCGTCATTTTGCTTGGCGCAAATCTTGGGGATAAAAAAGAAATGTTTCGCACTGTTGAAGATTTATTAGAACAACACGTGGGCGAATGTGTGAACAAATCCTCTATTTACAGTAGCCAAGCATGGGGATTTGATTCTCCACAAGAATTTTACAATCAAGTTCTCGTTATGGAAACTGAATTTCCGGCCCACGAAACATTGCTACGCTGTCAAGCGATTGAGAACAAATGCGGACGAACACGTCATGCAAATGCCGGCTACGAAGACCGAGTAATAGATATAGATATTCTCTATTTCAACAACGATATTATTGACACCGATGATCTTGTTGTCCCACATCCATTACTTCATCAACGAAGATTTACGATGGAACCACTGTGTGAGGTTTTGCCAAACTATGTTCACCCGATTTTTATACAAACAAACGAACAACTATTACGTTCGTGCACTGACAACAACGAAGTGCATAGAATCTAACTACACTTCGAATATTCCATTTTTTATTGCAAATACGACCAAACCAGCCGTGTTCTTGGCTTCGGTTTTTAATAGCAGATTTTCTCTGTGCTTATCGACAGTTCGTTTACTAATAAACAATTCATCGGCAATTTCTTGATTTGAAAAACCCTTACAGATATTATACAAGACCTCAATTTCACGCTCTGTCAAATCAATTGCAAGACTCTCTTTCTTCTTGGACATATTTGCCATAATTCTATCCAAGATTTCTTGTGAAAAATAGTTATTGCCCTCGTAAACTTCAAGAATAGCCTTTTGTACATCCTCAAATTGAGAATTTTTTAATAAAAATCCGCGTACGCCAACATCTATCATTTTCGAATAATACTCTTCCTCGGCATACATTGAAAGAGCAATAATCTTTAAATCTGGATTTTTCGCCAACGCCAATCGTGAAGCCGTAATACCATCAATTTCAGGCATTTGAATATCCATTAAAACAACGTCAGGTGTAGTGGTACTTAATTTATCCAGAAAAATCTTACCATTTTCTGATTCATCAATACTTGCAATAAAATCGCAATTTGAAAGCAAAAACTTCAAACCTTCACGAAATAACGAATGATCGTCAACTAAGTGTATATGTAATTTTTCTTTCATATTGGTACCTGTATTGAAACCCTTACGCCCTTATTGATAGCGCTGGTAATTTGTATAATTCCATTTATTGACTTCACTCTTGATTCCATATTCGACAAACCCATACCTCTATAGGTAAGTCCTTTTGTATCAAATCCTTGTCCATCGTCGATATAGAGCAACGACAACTCTTTCTCAGAATCCTCTAACTGAATTGAAATCTGTTGTGCGTTCGCATGTTTTAAAGTATTTGTAATCAACTCACATACAACGCGATACATCACCGTTTCTACTGTAAAATCAAATCGTTTTTGCTGTAATGTCGAAGAGTAGTTTACCACAATAGCTTGCTTTATCATTACCGTATCGAGAAACGACTTGATTGCACGCTCAAGGCCGAAGTTCGACAAGATATGAGGACTCAACTTATTAGAAATTTCTTTTACCGTTATAACAGCCTCATCTATCGCGAAATTCGTTTTCAACATAATTTGTTTGTCGATATCGCTTGTTCGTTCTTTATTAATTGCCGAGAAAGCCATTTTTATAGACGATAAGATTGGTCCCAACCCATCGTGTAATTCTTTGGCAAACATCTGTCGTTCTCGTTCCTCGGTTTGTACAATAGCAGAGAAAATTTTACTTTCATTTTCCTTAACAAGTTGTTCCATTTTCTCCATATAGTTGAACAATTTTTTGATATAGATTGTTCCAACAAAAATCACAAACGAGATAAGAACCGAAAACCAGTTACTCAAAAACGAAACATCAGGAAGGAATTTCCCATTCAGTTGAGACAAATAATACAAATCGTATGTACGTTGCATAGCAATACAAGCAAATCCTATCGACAACAGAATCCACGCAATATTATAGCGTGTCTTCTTTATCAAACTGACCGCCAAAACCGCCGCAACTAACTGAAATGCAACTGATAACGATAATGCAATGAAGATAAAAAGCATTGTCTTTATTTTGCCCCAAAGGTATTTATAATTTTTCATACATTTGCAATACTAAAATCATAGAACTATGGTACGAGTATTAGTAATTACAATTTGTATTGTTTTGGATGTATGGCTTTTACATCAGATTTGGGTGGAAGAAAGACATCTTCGATCAAAATCAGAAAAATTAATCTGGACTATCGGCATACTTTTTACCCATGCAATTGCCGCAGCTGTGTATATTTTTCTGGATACTACGAAAAACAACGATAATGAGAATTCTGAGAATAATAATTTGTAACATTCTATTCCTTACAACTATAGCTATGACAACTGAAGCACAAAACATACAACTTCCACAACCACAAAAAGATGGCGGAAAATCAATTACCTATTGTTTACAAAATCGCAAGTCAACAAAAGAATTTGACAAAACAAAAACAGTAAGCAAACAACAGATTTCGAATATTTTGTGGGCAGCATACGGTTTTAACCGTTCTGACAAACGCACTGCTCCATCGGCAATGAACTGCCAAGAATTCACATTATATGTATTTCTACCAGAAGGAATCTATTGTTGGAACGACACTAAAAATGAACTTGTACTTATAGAGAAAGGCGATTTACGCCAACTTGCCGGCGGACAGGATTATGTTGCCGACGCCGCAATGAATATTGTATATGTTGCAGATTATGCAAAAATGGAGAGTATAGCAAAAGAAAGTCAAGTAGCAATGGCATACGCCGACTGCGGACTAATAGCTCAAAACGTATATTTATACTGCGCTTCCGAAGATTTAGGCTGTGTAATACGTGGTTATGTAGATAGACCTGCCGTTGAAAAAAGACTGCAATTGGCTACAAGCTCAAAAGTAATTCTTGCTCAAACTATCGGTTTCAACAAATAAGGTAGCTAGTGGTTCAACAATAAAATAAGAAAGCTATCGTTATACTAACAATAACCTTAAAACTAAAATTATGAACGTAAAAAGTTTTTTAATTGGAGCAGCTGTTGCGATAGTAAGTGCTGCCGTAGGTGTAATTTTATGTTGCACACTTTGTTGCAAAAAATGTGACAAACCTATGCCTCCTTGTCCACAAGAACAACAATGTCAACGACCAGAAGGTCCTCGTGGTAATTTTAGAGGAGACAAATGTAAAATCACAAAAATGGCTGACCAACTTGATTTAACAGAAGAACAAAAACAACAAGTTGAAGCTATTCACAAAGCAACAAAAGAAGCTATGAGAACTGCAAAAGATAATGCTGAAAAACAATTCGAAGCACTTTTAACAGATGATCAAAAAGCAGAACTTGCAAAAATTAAAGCTGCTAAATGTGACAAGAAAAAAATTGATCGTGACGACGATTAATCATTTTTGAATAGAAAAACAAAAGCCGTTCTGCTACTCAGAACGGCTTTTTTTATGACTTCACATAATTCATGTTCTACCAAGCGTGTATGCCTAACGGCATACGGTTACTCTTTTACAAATGTTTGACTTTGTTTATTATTTACAATTACCGTATAAACGCCTTTCTTTAAATGAGACACATTTATAGTTGCAGCCTCTCCACATTCTATTTGCAAAACTTTTCTGCCTTGTGCATCAATAATTTGGATTAAATTGTTTGCAGTTTGCAAGGTTATGTGCAAAATATCTTTTACAGGGTTGGGAGAAATCGTAATTTTATGATTTTCTATAGTATTAATAGCTGTTTGTTCATAATAGCAATCATTATAATCAGGGTTATGCCAAATAATTTCATCACCTTTTTGAACGCAAAGAAGTTTGGTCATATAAGGACAACCGACCCCTACTGCTGGGCAATAATATAACGTATCAAATGCCGGTGCGAAAAGTGAACCTACATCTTCAATCACTATATCATAACAATAAAACCAATTGTCTGATGAAGATTCCCTATCATCACAAACTCTAGATATTTTTTTTCTCGCATTATAAATAACTATAGTATCAGACTCGACTAGTAGATTATCATCCCAATCAAGTCTATTTCGAAGATCTGAGGAAAAATCATACGCAAGCCTTTCTTCTATTTCTCCTTTTTTAATAAAGAAAACTTCACTTTTATCTTGTCTAAAATATCCTAATTCAGACCAAATTCTACCATTGTCCGAAGACTTATACATCTTTTGGTAAACAATAGAATTAATCGTAGTATCTCCTATATATTTATATTTTGTTGTTATTATACTTGGCTGATGTCCCTCTGCATAAGCCCAATCGCTTGACTCCTCAGTTATATACGACCATTCCATATCGTCGTCAACAAACGAAAAATTGTTCTTCTCACATGGACACACAACATCATATAATTGCGTGTTATTTTCGGAATACGACAATAACGTCGTTCCACTACCTGTTATGCTGCTACAACTATGAAGCAGCCCTTTCGTACTACCTATTCCTTCTATCCAAATTTCACCATTATCCAATGTGATTTGTTTTCGTTCCAAACCACTTTTGTCCATATAAATAGATACATCACTTACAGAATGATAGAATATATCATCACCGACATCCTTTTTTAAGGATATATATAAAGAGTTTTTCCATACAGATTCTTCTATAATTTCTACTTGTTCCCCTTTTTGTAAGGAAAAATCATATAACAAGAACTCCTCTTCAATACCAATCGGATTAAAGTAATATTTTTCACCATCCTGACGCATATATCCAAGCAAAGACTGTTCTTCACTATCTGAACTTGATTTTACAGAAGTATAGATAACATCATTCTTTGTTACTTTTTCACCATAAGATATCGTAGTCACATCATTGCATATACGACCTTGAAGCATAACACTATATCGAACCTCTGTCCATTCCTGCTTTATATCATCATTAATCAATGAAAATTGGGCCGTCGCAACAAATGCAGCCATATTTGCAACAAGAATGAGAAAAAACTTTTTCATAATTATTGAGAGGAGTTAATACAAATTTTTACAAAAAAAAAAATAAATAATAATAACAAGCAAAAAGTCAATTTTTTTTCTTCACCTAAATTACAAAGCCAATCACATAAAACAAAAAAAGACGAGAAGTTTACACTTCTCATCTTTACATCTTAATAAAGGTGTATGTTATACAACCTTACATTAGATTTATTTAACAACTTTTATTGTTTTAACATTTCCATTTGTTGAAATTCTCACACTATACAAACCTTGTGACAAATGAGCCGCAGGAAGCGAAATAATTGCATTTGCGACATTTTCTGCTTCTGCCTGAGCAACTAACTGTCCATTTGCGTTAAGCACTTCTACAAGGTAATTATTTTCGTTGTGAGAAGCAATTGCAACATTAATAACCGTATTGATAGTTGTTGGATAAACAACCACATCAGCAGGGAATGTAATGTCTTTCACAGCTACATCGTTTTCTACTTCAGCAATATTTGACAATGCCAACGAGAATGGTCCCGATTCTGCCTTAGTAAATGCACCAGCAACTGGTTGACCGTCCAACGTATTGTAAGCATTTTCGTTGATTTCTGATTTCAAACGGAATACAACACGATATTTAATGTTTTCGTCACCTTTGTACTTAGGATCTGTTTCGTTCCAAATTTCGAACAAGTTACTTGCAGGAACTTTGTCAACAGTATCCATTGCAGTTACATCAGTACCACGCAATACTAAGTATTGAGTTACATTTTCCATAGGTTCGTATGCACACCAATTGATTGTTTGTAAACCATTCGTTTGGTAAGTAATCGTAGAAATCATAGAACGGTGAACTTCGCTAATTGCTTCGTTCTTACAACCATCTACGGTTACCAAGCGATACTTGTACGCACGTTGTTTGTAGTTCACATCTTCGTCAACAACAATACCGCTTTCGTCAAACATTACATCATCGCCAACTTGTTCCCAGTTGTCTGTCATATCAGTTTCGCGTTCAACACGATAAGAAACGGTGTTCACATCTTTTGTCTTTTCCCAAGCAATAATGATATGATCAGTTGTTTCACTGAATGTTGCCACACCAATTTGTTCAGGGAACGGATATGTAAATGCTACTGTAACAGTATCTGAGTTCACACAAAGATTTTCATCAGTGATTTGAGCCCAAATAGTTCTTGTTGAATCAACCAAATCGATAGTTTGTGTTGTAGCGCCATTGCTCCACAAATATGTGTAACCTTCGCCTGCATTCAATGTAACAGTTGTTCCATCACAAGGAGTTTGGTCATCGCCAAGATTGATTTTTGGCAATTCGTTAACCTTAGTCAAATTGAATGTATCAACACTTGCACATTGCATAGAGTCAACAGCGAATACTGAATAAGTAGCAACTTCAGCAGGAATCATGATAGATTTTGTATCTGCACCAGTATTCCATGAATATGAATTATATTCACCTTGTGCTTCAAGTTCGAATGTTGTTCCGGCACACATTACAGAATCCTCCATCAATGTAACAGGAACAGACACATGTACTGTCACACTATCAATCAAAGTAAACATACCTTTCTTCATTGTCACGGCGTAAGATGTAGTCTTTTCAGGACGAACCGAAACTGTTTGTGCAACTTCACCAGTTGACCAGTAATATGAGTTTACGCCATCAGTTGCATTCAACTGAGCAGATTGACCTTGACAGATGAACAAGTCTCTATCTTGAATACCAACAACTGTTAAATTGATTGCCAAATTAGCAGTGATTGAATATTTTTCGTCTGCAGAAGTTACTGTTAACGAAACTGGATATACACCTGGTTTATCGAATGTAATCATTTGCAACATAGATGTTTGATCAATGCCTTCGGCACCTTCAATATCCCATTGCCATGTACAGTCGAAACTTGAAATGTTAGCCATCAATACGAACACGTCTCCAGGAACACCAATTTGACGCATTGTAGAGATTGTAACCGTAGGAGCACCATCCCATTTAGAAGCGAAGATATCGTCTTTCTTATCGATTTGATTATCGTACGATTCTTGAGAAACTTTACGTTTGTAGTAAACTACCACAGAAGATGTTAAACCTTCTTCATCTTTTGCAACAAAAGTAATCGCTTCGGCACCATTCCAGAATTTATTCAAAACAGTAGGAACAGCCACACCATCAGTGATTGTAATTGCAAGGTTAGAAGAACCTTCAGCCGACCAAACTATTGCCGACGTTGAAGTGAAATCATCTTTCACATATTGTTTCAAATCCAATGCAGTAAATAATACATCGTCATTTTCTTCTTGATCAGGAATCTCAGCGATGATTGGAGCCTTGTTTGGTAATGAATTCATAAACAAAGCAATCTTACCTGTTGTTTCCTCACCATAGATATCGGCAACAGTAACATTCAAGAATCCTAAGTCTGGCGAAAGAGTTTCTGATATAGAATTTATTCGTAATTGTTTATCAACAACTTCAAATTCTACACTAGTTTGAAATTCTTCTGGAATAGAGAAATCAAAGATCAAATCTTCAACAGCAGTATAGTCATCTTTTGCGATATCGGCAAAGTTTACATATACATCTTCGTCGAATTTAACTTGAATCGTGTCGGCAATAATTGTAGGAGCTTGGTTTTGTACATTTTCAACAACCAAGTAGAATGAACCTGTAGAAGTTAAACCATCAACATCTGTTACAGAAACAGTAATTTTCACCGTACCAATAAAGTCACCGGCATTTACGAGAATTTTACCATTTTCGTCAACAGTTGCAGTAACAGCTTCTTGATCAGTTGTTACGGAAATGCTCATCTTACCAAACGAAGTGTTATCGTCAGATACATATTGAGAAAGAGGAATTACCGTATAACCAGAAGCAAGACTCTTTAATGCTGCCTCCTGTGCATTTGGCATAAAGAAGTTTTCTGGGAAGTTAATTACAGGTGCGTTAGATTTGTTTACAACAATAGAAACAACCTTTTCTATATTTCCAGAAGATATTGTCAACTTAGTTGAACCAACAGCTTTCGCTGTAATAACATTTTTCTCAAGAGCAACAATTGATTCATCTTCAAGAGACCAAGTCAAATCGTTTGCAGCCAATGTAACTGGAGTAACCTTGCAAGTAATTGCTTTTGAATCGCCTTCTTTCAAAACAACTTCATCAGGAACAACAATTTCAGTAACAACATCATTGCTTGAAGTTACATAAACAACAGTCGTTGAGAATACATTATCGACTTTTGCAACCAATGTAGCCGTACCTTCACCAATAGCATTCAATGTATTGTCTTCGCTTAATGAGATAATGCCATCACCAACAATACTGAATTCTACAGCTTGGTTTGTAGCATCTTCTGGCTTAATCGTTGCGTCTAGTTTTGTGTTATCGCCAACTGCCATTGTGATGATATTTGGCAAAGATATTTCTTGAACAGGAACATATTTGTCGGCAACAACGATAGGAACGACAACGCTTGCATTCTTATCCTTTGATGTAAGTTTCAAGTATGTTTCACCTGCTTTCAAACCATAAATTACAGATCCACGAACAATAGCAATTTCTTGATTTTCTATGAAGCCTGTATATTTAGTATTAGAAGCATACGAAGGATAAACAGAAACGGTATAGTTTGTTTTTCCGTCAACGAACAATTCTATTTCCTTAGGATTAACAACCAAGGAATCTACCAAAACAGTTTTCTTTTCTACTGTTAATTGAATTTCTTTTTCGAAAACGCATCCTGTTTCTTTTTCTATTGTAGTACAAACAACATTGTGAGTACCAATAGTCTTGAATGAATAAGAAGCTTCATTACCTTGAATAATGTCATCACCTTGTTTCCATACTATACTGTATGAAACTGTATCAGCAATACTTGCCGACAAAGAAATTGTTTCACCAGGAGCAGCAGTTTGATTTGTGATTTCAACCTGTGGTTCTAGAGGATGTCCTATTGTATTTGTAACTGTAATCAAATCACTATGACAACCTAATTCAATATTTTTTGCCATTACTTGGTAACTACCTGTTGTAGTTGGTTTGAATACATTACTTTCCTCAATAACTTGTCCGTATTCCAACCATTGAATCATTGTACCTTCTTGCGATTTTGCTTCGAATGCTTGTACCTCAGAGCCATCACAAATCTTTTGGTCATACATATTCAATGTAGGTGTAGGAACATACAACACAGTTACCGTAAATGGAACTTTTTCACTTTCCAAATATTCCACAGTCGCATCGTGTGCAACTTGCGATACATAATACGTAGTTGTTCCAACCGCATACGTATTAACAAATGGTGCATTTGTTAATTTATTACCTGCATTATCGTACCATTGTACCTTACCTAATTCAGAAGTTGGGAAAACTTTATCCGCCAACGAGATTGCAGGAGCAACTGCATTTGTTGTTGGTTTAGTATAACATACCGAAAATTCATTCGTGTTATAGCCAGGTTTTTCGAATTGAGGTTTTGCATCTTCTGGAAGAACCACAACTGAAACCTCTGCCAAGTAAGTAGTATCGCTATTTGCAACTTTTGCTACAAGAGTTGTTTCGCCAGCTTGTAAACCTTTAATAGTGAAACAATTCATAGTTGTAGAAGATGCAGTCTCAACTTGAACAATCGAGTTGTCAGTTGCATACACAACTGGAGAAGTTGTTGCATCAAAAGAAGAACCTAATGTATAGCATACATTTGCTGCTTCATTTACCTTAACTTTATAAACTTCCTCAGAGAAAGAGATTGAATAGTCAGGTTTTTCTTCTTTTTCTTTAGCCTTAGTATTTACTGTAACACTACCAATTTCTTTATCTTGATAGTAAGCAGTCATTGTTATTGTTGCAGTAGTATCAAGTGGGAAAATATACGCTTCACCAATTGACGTACGTTTTAGTTCAACAACATTTTCTACAGAAGATTTCCAAGTTACATTTTCTGAAACTATGTCAACAAACTCATTACCTGTTGCTGTTGGCAACTGATATGCATATAAATATGCTTGTTCACTTGCACCATAAGAAGACGCTTGTCCGTAATGCAATGTAATGTTATTAGATGCAATTGCAGTTCCATCACTTAGGTGAGCGCCAGCCATTACCATATAATCTTCTTGTTGCGATATATATAATGTGGCTTCCATATTTTCACCTTTAATTACAATCACACCAACATCGTGCAATTTAATTGTATTACCCGACAATGTAACTGCCGAAGATTCTCCCACATAAGGATTAACTTCCCATTTTGCATCAGCAGGAACAGTATCGCCGAATAAACTTTGAAGACTAATTTCTTGTTGACTAAGAAGAACTACTTTTTCTATCTTAACAGTTTCGCCCAAAACAGTAACAACTTGCGAAGCAACTAGTTCCTCACCATCATATACAGAAACTGTTGCTGTTCCTTGAGCAAGAGCAACAAATTTGTATGAATTGTCTTCTTGAACAATATTTAAAACATTTGGATTATTCGAAACATATTTTGCAGTTGTTACATCTATCAATTCCTTTGAGTTTCCTGATTCAACTAGTTTTGATAGAGACAAATAGCCTTCTGTTCCAACCGCAATACCTTTTTCGTCACCAACACCAGAGAAACTATAATTATTCTTATCTACTACAAATACTTGGAAGAAGCTTACTAAACCTATTGAGTTATAGAATGCAATACGTCCATAACCACATTTAGTAGGAACAACCATACCATCTTCAACATTGAAACTGTTATCTCCTAATAATCGGCAAATATATTGATCACTAGTTTCTGGTTCCATGCAATTGTTAGAGAAAGGATCACATACAGTATATTCCGGCATATCTACAGCCTCACCTTTTTGGTTGTACGCTTGTATCTTTTGGCCTGCAGAACCTAATGTTAGATACATATCTGCTATATGGTATTCATTTCCACTAAATATTGCATCGATTTCAAATTCTTCGCTGAATTCATATTGACCTTCACGACCACTTAATGTTAAAATACCAACACCTCCGACATTACCAGTAGCCCAAATTTTAACAACATCATTGTCAAAATCTGTATCTGTATCAAAAGATAATGCACTTGGACCATATCCTTGCTCTTTCAATTCAACGAAAGAGAAATTAAATCCGATTTTCTCATTTCTTGAATTATACAAAGCAACTGTAACAGTATCCTTATTTACAATAATTTGTGGTCTTTCTGGAGAGATGTGGTATTTGCGTTCTACAACAGTCAAAGGAATTGCTGCAACTTCAATACCATCAACATACGCAATAATATCGACAGTTCCAGGATTTTCTGCTGTAACCACATCATCATACACAGTTGCCACGGTAAATCCTTCTGGATTAGAATTAGTAACATCCCATGTTAGAGTTGGGACATATTTCGCTTCACCGTCAACCAACAATGTTAACTCCTGAGATTCACCAACCAATAATGATAATTTTTCAGGAGAAACACTATACACTGTCTGTTTATTAACGAGGATTTCTACTTCCGATTTTGCAGAACAGCCTATTTCTTCATTTTGAGCAAATACTACAAGTGTATATGATCCAGGAGCGTCAAAAGCAATAAACTTACTTTCTGTCGTAATCTCTGCTGGTTCTGATTCTGCAGCACTGATTCTTGCATTTGAACAAGTCCAAGTAAATGTTGAACCTTCAGGAGCATAAGCTGTTGCCAACAAAGAATCTGGTAATGTTACTTCTGAATCAACACCTAGTTCTACATACATATCAGAAAGGGCAACTTTCACAATAGATGGATTACTGTAACAAGTTCCATCTGTAGCCCACACATTCCAAGTAGTTTGATCTACACCATTTACTTCGTATGGACTCGTAATCGTAGCACCTCTTTTGTAAACTGAAGTATCTGCAATTTCATTTGTTTCTATATAATCATATACTGTTGACCAAAGAACTGTATTTTCTGATTTTGCAGTCAGTACGACAGACTCTTCAGGAGTACAAACAATAACTTCTTCTGCAACTTCAGGAGCAGCAACTTCAACAACCTTTACTGTAAATCTTGTTGGATCACTATCCAGAGTTGATTCATTTAATGCCACATTTTGAAGTATATATGTATATGTTCCTACAGCAATTGTATCTGGCAAAACAGGAGCTTCTGTATAAACTTTTTCTGTATTAGATAAAGTCCATTGCAAATTCGATACAGAAGAAGGATCTACATAATCATACAATGAATAACCATTTTCTGTGATAGTGTTTTTACAAACTGTTATTAGACTATCCGTAACAACTGGTTTTACTAATTTTGGTTGATCGTATACCGTAATTGTTCTTGTTTCAGTTGTAGTACAACCTTCGAATGAAACAACACATTTTACCGTGTATTCACCAGATTTCTTAAATGAAACTTCAACCCTGTCAGATTCTTTGTCTTTTACATCACCTTCTTCTGACTCGCTTGCATCAGATATGTTCTTTATGTCAGCATCCTCACAAGACCATTCGTAAGTCATATTCAATTCCGATCCAAAGGCTTCTGCTGTCAACACATTTGGCAATGTCACTTCGACATCAGAAAATTCTATCCTCACTGTTGGTTTTATAATTTGGAATGTAATTGTTTCGTAATCGAAAACACATTCTTCATGATATGCAAAAGCATTCGCATTTACTATTGCATAGGTATCCATTGTAGAATCCGATGGCATAAACTTAGAACCTCTTGCTAAAATAAGTGTTGTATCTGTATAATCAAGAGACCACTCATTATTAAAACGCATCCAAATAACGTTTTCACTTTTTGCAACGAATTCTTTAATTTCAGAGAATGAGCATATTCTCTGATTTGTATTTTCAACAATAGGAATTTCGTTATCAATTATTGTTACTTTCACCGCAGCCTTTTCACTCTCTAATGCAGAATTGTCATCAGAGACACAACTTACATAATATGTATATGCTTTGGCTTCGCTTGTTTGTGTAAGAACAGGAACGTTAGTCAATACTGCACCGCTTTCGTCATACCATTTCAGTGAACCAGAATCGTTCAAGTTTGTTACAAATTCACCGAAAGAAAGACCATTTTCGGTAATTGTTGTTTTACAAACAGATGTCTCTTCTGTTTGTGGTGCCAACATTTGTGGTTGGGCATTTACCGTAATCTCTACCTCCGATTTTGCTGTACAACCACTTTCTTTATTCTCACCCAAAACGACAAGTGTATATTTTCCAGCTTTTGCAAAAGCAATCTTTTTGCTTTCCGGACCTGCTTCAACTGTTCCATCTTCACTTACACTTGTAATTGTAGCATCGGTACAAGTCCATGTGAATGTAGTACCTTCTGGGGCAAATGCAGTAACCTGCAAACTATCTGGCAATGTTACTTCTGGTTCTATGTCTAATTCGACATACATATCGGCAACTGTTAAAGATGCTGTTTTTACGTCACTCAAACAGCCATTGTCATCTTTCGAACGGACATAATATTTTTCGATGTCAGCATTTCCAAAACATACACCACCTTTTCTATATTGAGTAGAGTCAGATAAATCTGCATATTCATCAGTGTACCATATAATTGTGTTACTTGATTTTGCACTAAATTGTACCGAATCTGCCGCAGAACAAAGTATCGCGCTTTCTGGAGTTACCTCAGGAGCTGCAAC
>JAZLFM010000012.1:0-2645 GCA_045615765.1 Bacteroidales bacterium | reverse complement strand
CTATTGGTAGAAATTTGTGAAATTGTGGGTTTAGGAGAAAGTAATTAGTGATTGATAATTAAGCATTTGGGTGTTTATTGGTAGAAATTTGTGAAATAGGAGTGCCTATTACAGCATTTGCAGCACAAATTTCTTCCATTTCAGACGATAGGAGACATAGGAGCAAATAATAGGAGGAATAAGGAATTAATAGGAGAATAAATGTGAACTACCCACGAACTAAAGATTCGTGGGCTTCGGATTTCAACGCTGAGTGCCTACGAATAGGTCTTATGTCTGCTCCCTCCGTATAATCGACCGTTCCAGCCGATATATTTCTAATGCCTTCATTAAGGATGTTGATTGATGCGTTCAAATCTCTATCAATCATCTGTCCGCAGTGAGGGCATTTCCAATTTCTATCTTTTAGAGACAAATCCTCCTTTACATAACCGCAGTGATGGCAAGTCTTTGATGATGGATAGAAACGACCAATCTTTACGAGTTGTTTGTCGTCCCTCTCGCATTTGTACGAAAGCAAATTTAAGAATGTGCCCCAACTCGCATCCGCTATGCTTTGGGCGAGTCGGTGGTTTCTCTGCATTCCCTTCACATTCAAATCCTCACAACAAATCACATCATACTTCCTTACCAAATCAGTGGAAATCTTATGTAATTTGTCTATACGGCAGTTTTGTATTTTATCTTGTATCCTCGCAACACGCAGTCTCATCCTATGCCACTCTCCACTTCCTTTGTACTTTTTGGACAAACACTTTTGAGCCTTTGCAAGTTTCTTGGCATAATGCTTGATGAACTTGTTGCTTGAATACCTAACACCATCGCTTGTTACTATGAAATCCTTGATACCCAAGTCTATTCCTACCTTTTTGTTGGTTTTCCTTGAAGGTTCGTATTCGACTTCGGATAATATGGATACATAGTATTTTCCGCTTGGCGTTACGGAGATTGTCATATTCCTAACATTCCCTTGGAATGCTCTGTGTTCATTAATTTTGATGCCTTGCTTGAACTTGGGTATGTAGATTCTGCTGTCTTCGATAGTGCAGAATTGTGGCACTGTGAAACTACCTCCATTCTTTTTAGCCTTGAACCTTGGAAATTTTCCCCTACCACTGAAAAAGTTAGTGTAGGCGGTTTCCAAACAGCGAAGAGAGAACTGCAAGGTTTGGGAGTTGATTTCCTTCAGCCAAGCGAAATCTTCTTGCTTTTTTAACAAGGTCAAAGTTTTTGCTTGTGCGTAGTAGTTGTCACTCTTATCGTTCTCGTCATACTGTTTTTTACGTTCAGCAAGGAAATGGTTATACACAAAACGGACTGAACCGAAATATCTTGCAAGAACTTGCTCTTGCTCATTATTCGGATACATCCTATACTTGTATGTTTTGTGTATCTTTACCATTAGTTTTGTTTTTTACAAAATTATATATGTTTTTGTAAATTTGCAAGTAATTCCTAAAATTAAATAGTATGAACGACTACATTTCTCACAATCGCCACAAATACTACCTAAAATGCCATTTGATTTTCGTGTGCAAGTATCGAAAGATGTTATTGCTGAATGGTATTGATACATTCGTTAAGAATGTGTTTCAGTGTATTGCAAACAAATCCGACTTTAGTATAGACATTATGGAAACCGACAAAGACCACATACACTTGTTGGTGTCATATCCACCAAACCTATCAGTATCATCAATCGTCAAAAGATTGAAACAAATCAGCACAAATTCAGTATGGCAAGTGTATAATAGTTTTTTGAGAAAGCATTTTTGGAAAGAGCATACTTTTTGGAGTGATGGATATTTTGCTTGTTCAATAGGAGAAGCAAATCCAAATACAATTAGGAATTATATAGCAAACCAAGGATAGTGCAATTCATCCCCGAAACTAAAGATTTCGGGGTTTTCTTGCACTTTATATTATAAAAAAGTCATTGACCGATTATCGGTTAATGACTTTTTCCCCGGTTAGGAACACCCGCGATAGCGGGTTGAAAATGAAAAGGAAAGAATTTAAAATCCTTTCCTTTTTCTATTATATTTCCCATCCATTGCCGATATTCCAATGGTAGTCTTTCAATATTTCATAAGAACTATCATTAAGTTCAAAGGCATTAATAATAAGGTCTTTAGCTTCTGGGAAATCGTCAATCCAATCACCAACTTTAATAAGAAACTTATTTTCAGTTTTATTATAAAACACTCTACCCCGTGGAATATCCATATAGTTTTGAGAATGCAATTTAATACTCTCATCTTCTTTTCTACTGATTGCTACGAATAATGCTTTTTTCCATACATCTTTATGAAGTTTTCCACAGGTAACTTCATTAGTTTTGGGACATTTATCTATTGCAGTATCTAAGTCTTCAGAAAATACATCAAGTAATTGTTTCGATTTATTATTGAACCAAAATATACCAACTTTTGGCTCATACTTGCATTCATTTGTTTCGTTCATAAGATTAGCCATAATATATAGTTCTTCTATGTAACTATCAATTTGTTTTTTTGTTTTGTTTGTCAAATCAGATTTTTTTAATTCTAATCGGACTAATTCTTCTACATTTACCATATTTTCAATCTTTTATACAAAAATATAAATAAAAAACGATAATAACACCTCCTTTCTATATTATCTTT
>JAZLFM010000011.1:0-29374 GCA_045615765.1 Bacteroidales bacterium | reverse complement strand
AGCATTTTTGCGTAGCAAAGCGTTAAAAAGGAGTTGGCGCCTCCGGCAATATCATATAGAAATCTAACACCCGGCGCTTCAGCTCCTTTAGCGGAGCGCAGCAAAAATGTAGCGAAGCAGGTGGTCGGCGGGGTTCTTTGGTCCTTTCTTGACCTGCAGCAAGAAAGGACAACAAACTAAAGATTTCAAAAATAAATCGTTTAACGCTTTGAAAATAGAGAAATTAGAATATCTTTGCAGCGAAATTTTTAACAAATAATTACAAATACAATGGCTGTAAAGATTAGATTATCAAGACACGGACGAAAGGCGAGTCCTTTCTATCACATTGTAGCTGCTGATAGCAGACGCTCACGTGATGGCAAATTTATCGAGAAAATCGGTACGTACAATCCAACTACAAATCCTGCAACTGTAGAATTAAAATTCGACAGAGCATTATATTGGTTGGAAGTTGGTGCAGAAACAACTGATACTGCACGTTCAATTCTACAAAAAGAAGGTGTTCTTTACATGAAACACTTAAAAGGTGGTGTAAAGAAAGGTGCTTTCGACGAAGCTGCATTACAAGCTAAATTCCAAAAATTCCTTGACGAAAAACAAAAGAAAGAAGCTGCTTTCTTGTCAAAGAAGAATTCTGACGCTGCTTCTGTAGCTAAGAAAAAATTGGAAGAAGAAATTGAAATCAACAAACAACGCGAAGCTAAGATTGCAGAAAAGAATGCTGCTCTTGCTGCCGCTGAAGCTGAAAAGGCTGCTGAAGCCGCTGCTGCTGAAGAAGCTCCTGCTGCTGAAGCTACAGAAACTCCAGCTGAATAAGATTTTCAACTCGAAACAGACAAGGGTGTTCAAATTTTGGACACCCTTTCTTTTATACATAACACATATGAAATACAAAGAAATACCTGAAATCAACAACTGCTTAGAAATAGGCTATATTTCCCGACCTCACGGAAAAGACGGAGAAGTTTTGCTATCAATAAAAAATGTTGATTACGAAGACATACAAGATATGCCCTACCTATTTCTTTGTAAACAAGAACGACTAGTTCCTTTTTTCATTGAAAAAGCAACTATAAAAAGCAATTCTTTCTTCGTAAAATTCGAAGACATCAATTCTTTAGAAAAAGCAGAACAATATTGTGGCACCAAAATATATATTGAAAGCGAAGAAGATGGCGACGAAGACATACAAGACAACGACCTTGTAGGATTTTCCGTAATCAATCACGCCACAAACGAATCTATTGGTTGCATACAAGAAGTTATAGCCTACTCTCTTAATGTTGTATTCGATGTAAAGAAAAAAGACGGTTCTTCCGTCCTCATTCCTTTTGCCGAAGACTTACTACATGAAGTCAACGAAGAATTACAAACTATTACATTGGATATTCCTGACGGAATTTTAGAAGCATAGAAAAAAGCAGTAAGCCTATAAGCCGGATTCTGTTCCCTTACGGGATTCTATCATTTATCTAACGCAACCTACCCTCCAACTCGGACGAGCAGCCCTCAAACGTTGGTTTACATGGTCTTGCAACTTGCCGGTGGCACATCTGCACAAATCGCTTTGCACAATGGTGGTCTCTTACACCGCCTTCTCACCCTTACCGAATTGCTTCGGCGGTTATTTTCTTCTACCATACCATACGCTCACGCACATCTGTTCTTTCAACAGGCGCAATGCTCTATGTTGTCCGGACTTTCCTCCCCCTTTCGGGAGCGATAGAACGACCTACTGCATTGCAAAAATAATTTGTTTTTCTAAAGTTATAGCAATAGAAATATTTTTTTCTAAAATCATATTGACAAATTTGATTTTCCAGGTAAACTTAAATCAAAGTTTAACCAAAAAATCTAATACTATGACTAACACTTCTTTCAACAGCCTATCCACATTTACCTACTTATCAAAAAACTTACAAGATTCAGAAACACAAATACTTGCAGAAATCGATGGCAGATTCACTGCTACCCCAACCGTCACAAATGACGACGATGATGAAATTAGAATGAGAAGGCGAAGAAAGTCATTCTTTTCCGTAACAGAAAAGGAAGAAATAATAGTTGCATTGGCAAATTTTGCAAGATACCTACAAGTTACTAAAATTCAGGCAGCCGTATTTGTAGCTGCATACACAGCTCAACTTGAAAATTATCATATTGGAATTGAAGGACTTGCAAGATTTTTTGAGCTTTCTACTGTTGAAGGCCTACCTTTGAAAACAGAATTCGAATATCTAAAAGACAAAGGCTACATTCAAAACATAGCGACAGGAATGGGAAGAGGAAGAAGAAGTTCTCAAACACAAATCGACAAAGAACTAGAACACGCCATAATAAACAACGAACCGTTCAGATTATCAGCAAATAAAAAAATAGACAGATACCAGTTCTGTCAATTAGTTTCTAACGAAATAGCCAGACGAAGCGACGGTGAATGCACTACCGGTGAACTATTTGCTAATGTTAACCAATTGGAAGAAAAATTCAAAGAATTAAAATTTGTAGCCACTATAAAACGAAAACTAAAAGACATCGAAGACAGAACATTATTCTACGAAATCTGTGATGATCATATTTGCTACGGAGAAACAGGAATAGACTGTACTTTAAGCGACATTTACGATAGTACAAGCAAAAAATTCAAAGTCGCAGCAACCCTTATGGCAGACACGCACAATATCATGAAGAAAAATTGGGTAGAACGAAAACCAGCCTCTTTCTTCTCGCGAGCTTCTATGATTTTAACTCAAGAAGGACAAGAATTATTTTTAGAAAAAGACTATAAAGTAATTCAAAGCACAAAGAAAGAAGACAAACGAATGATTTTGCCTGAAAAAATTGACGAAAAGCAACTATTTTTTAGCAAAGAGCTCGAGGAGCAAGTTTCATTTCTAAAGAAATCGTTGGAAGACAAACGATTCAGAGAATTACAGAAAAAACTGGCAGAAAAGTCTATGCCACAGGGAATATGCGCAATTTTCTACGGATTACCGGGTACAGGAAAAACAGAAACTGCTATGCAATTGGCTAAAACTACAGGTAGAAAAGTTATGCATGTGGATATTAGCGCGACAAAAACATGTTGGTATGGTGAAAGTGAAAAATTAGTAAAAAAGATTTTTACCGATTATGCTTCCATCTGTAAAAATGAGAAACTAAAACCTATCCTATTATTCAACGAAGCTGATGCTTTATTCGGAAAACGCCGTGAAGATATTCGTGGATCTGTTGATCAAACCGACAATGCCATTCAAAACATTTTACTAGAAGAAATGGAAAAATTAGATGGTATTATGGTTGCTACTACCAATCTCGCCGACAACCTTGACGACGCATTCGAAAGAAGATTCTTATTCAAAATAAAATTTGACAAACCTACTACAGAAGCAAAACGAAACATTTGGAAAAACAAACTTCCAAATCTTGACGACGAAGCCTGCGCAAAACTTGCTTCGAAATTCGACTTCTCTGGTGGCGAAATCGATAACATCGTAAGAAAATTCACGATGAAGGAAATCCTTGAAGATTCTGTTCCTACTTACGAATCTATTGAAAACATTTGTCTAAACGAACGATTGAACAAGAAAAGCCGTATAACCGTAGGATTTTAACAATCATAGACATTTATTGGTTACATCTTCTAATTAATCAAAGAGGGCATTACTTTTCGAAGCAATGCCCTCTTCTATTTACACACTATTTAGTCCACATCCACAAACCGTGTATGTTACAATAGGCATACACTGCCGTCGGTTCACTTTTACAACTAATTTTCACTTGTGGTTTTCCCGTTGGCGCAAGTTGTTTAAACCTGCCACCATTCTTTGTCTCCACATAAATCCATTCAATATGATGCTCCGGAGTCATTGGATGTTCGAAAGAACTTACATCAACCACTATAGTACATTCATCAATGCGAGTTACAATAGGAACATGTTTTTCCATATACACATCTTTTGTTTTGGGTATAAGTTCTTCCATTTCCCTTGCACAACAGTGAGGAACAACACCTGAATCAGAAAGTTTTACAATAACATTGCCGCAAATTTTGCAGCGATAAAATTTTGTCTGCATTTTTTTTAGTTTTTAAATCATACATAAATGAAACTGCAGTTTGCTTTGTTATAACGACGACAAATGTATATACGAAAAAAATAGAAAAGTCATTGATTTTGTTCGCCTTGCCATTGACAAAATTGATACGAAATCATATTCTTATTCAATAAATAAATTCTAATTTTCGCAAAAAATAAAAGATATGACTTTACAACAATTGGAATACATCGTTGCTCTTGACGAATACAGGCACTTTGTAAAAGCAGCAGAAAATTGTGGCATTACCCAATCCACATTAAGTACTATGGTTATAAAACTTGAAGACGAGCTCGACCTCAAACTATTTGACCGAGACTCCCACCCGATGAGACCAACCGCTGCTGGAGAAAAAATCATAAAACAAGCACGAGTTGTGCTATTCCATGCCAATCAATTAAAAGAAATGGCACAAAATGAACACAAAGGTGTATCGGGAATTATTCGACTTGCAATTATACCAACAATTGCACCATATATTATTCCAAAACTATTCCAATATATTGCTGGAATACCAAACGTAACCTTGCGAGCGCAAGAACTTCACTGCGAAAAGATTTTGGAACAACTAAAAAATGCCGAAATTGATATGGCAATAATGCCAGAACTTCCCCCCGACGACAAACTATTGGAAATTCCTCTTTACAAAGAACGATTTTTCGCTTTTGTTTCAGAGAACGACCCGTTATATAAAGAAAAAGAGATTAACATAAATACTATGCCACGCGAACGATTGTGGTCGCTAAAGAAAGAAATCTATCAACAAAACGATTATCCTTGTCAAAGTAGCTTTGAATCAGAAAGAAGTTCACTATATGAATCGGGAAATGTTCCGACATTACTACATATAATTGAACAAAACGCAGGATTCACTATCATTCCTGAACTACATAGACCACTAATACGAGAGTGCGATTTGAATAAAATTCGTCCGCTTGCAGAGCCTGCGCCAAGCCGAACTGTTTCGCTATTCATACGCACTGATTATGTGAGAGAAAGTATGCTCAATATTGTAGTTGATGGAATAAAACAGATTATTCCCGAAGAAATTTTGGATGAACGATTGAAAAAATTCAAAGTTAAATTATGAAAGTAATGCCTACTTTCTTGTAAAATATTTAGCCTTATAAGGTCTTTGAGGTCGCGGCATTTGTATTCTATACGAAACATACAACAACAAACAAGCGCCAACCCAGGCCAACACATCAACCAAAATCACACCTTGATATCCCCAAAAACGTGGGAGTATAAACGATGCGAGTACACGAATAAGAAGTTCCGCAACACCAGCCATCAACGGCATAAATGTTTTTCCTACACCTTGCAATGCGTTTCTATAAATGAACAGCAAAAACAAGAAAGGGAAAAACAATGCCGAAACATACAAATATTGAGTTGATGCAGAGTAGATTTCCGAGGTATCTCCTACTATGTCTGGATCAAGAAACATAGCGGTAAGCGGCGTTGCAAAGAAAGCAATAGTAAGACTTACAATAAAACATACTGCTATAGACATCAACAAAGCAGATGTAACCCCCACACGCATACGAACTAAATTTCCGGCACCATAATTCTGTCCGACATAATTAGCTATAGCAACACCAAGAGAAATCGGCACCAACATACCTAAGCTTTGAATTTTACTTGCTGTGGTAAAACCTGCAATATAAGTAGTAGGAAATTTATTTAACGCAGCATATAAAACAATAACTCCAAAAGCTGTTATACTGAATTGCAAAGCCATTGGCAAACCTACACGCAAATGTTCCCAAATAAAATTCCAACTAGTACGAAAATCCTCTTTACTTAATCGTAATTCCTTGAATTTACCAAATACATACAAGAAACAGAAAACAGCAGAAATCAATTGAGCCAAAACTGTCGCCCACGCAGCACCTTGTACGCCCCAGCCAAAAGATTTCACGAACAAGAAATCCAAACCGATATTTACAACCGATGAAAAAATCAAAAAATACAATGGCGTTTTGCTATCACCTAAAGCACGCAATATACAAGCAACCATATTATAGGCAATCTGAGACGCCAAACCGATATAGGTAATCATCAAATAATCGTGGGAATACTCGTAAATTTCTTCGGTTGCGCCTATAAAATTCAGAGACAAATCTATAGAAGCAATAGCAAAAGCTGTTAAAATGATAGATAAACCGATACAAATCAAGAATCCTGTTCCTAAAGATTTCCTCATTGTATCATAATTCTTCGCGCCAAAGAATTGAGCAGTCATAATACCAATACCACTCGTTATACCAAGCACAAAGCCAAACACAAAAAATGTCAATCCATTTGTTATGCCAACACCGGCAAGTGCTTGATAACTAACATATCGACCTACAATAATAGAATCGACTACACTATAAATCTGTTGAAATATATTTCCTAAAATAATCGGGAATGCGAACAACAAGATCACATTCGCTGGACGGCCTTTCGTTAAATCGTGTATCATAGTGCGGCAAAAGTATATAAATTCACATTACATTATTCTCGCAAAACAGATATTCAGCAGATAAAACAAAAAAAATTCAAAAAACATCACGAATATTGCCGTATTATCAATAACTTTGAAAGATTAATTTTTACAATATGAAAGAGACATTAAAAGGACAAAAATCCCATCTTACCCTATACATTATCTTGTGGTGTTGCGTACTACTTCCAATAGTATGCACAGTCATTCTATTTTCACTTATTTCCTCTGGAAAACTAGGATTTATGCCAACATTCGAGGAATTGGAAAATCCCAAAACAAAACTTGCCACAAACATCATCTCTGCCGATGGTGTGACAATGGGAACTTATTTCAAAGAAAACCGTATTGAATGTAAATACGAAGATATTCCACAATATTTGGTTGACGCCTTGGTTTCTACTGAAGATGCCCGTTTCTACGAACATTGCGGTGTTGACTACCGTGGTTTACTCCGTGTTGCTGTTAAAACTGTGTTAGGTGGCGATAAAAATTCCGGTGGTGGTAGTACCATTACCCAACAACTTGCAAAAATGTTGTTTCCTCGCGAAAAGTTAGAAAGCAAATCTGACTTGATTTTCAGAAAATTACGTGAATGGGTTATTGCTGTCAAACTAGAAAAATCTTATACAAAAGAAGAGATTATAATGCTCTATCTTAATAAGTTTGACTTCCTACACAACGCAAACGGTATAAAAATGGCTTCGCAAGTTTATTTTAGCAAGGAGCCAAAAGATTTAACTATTGAAGAAGCAGCAATGTTGGTTGGTCAATTAAAAAACCCTGCTCTATTCAACCCAGTTCGTCATATCGATACGGTAACTGTTCGTAGAAATGTCGTTTTGAGCCAAATGGTTCATTATAACAAACTTACGCAAGAAGAATACGATTCTATCAAATTAATTCCTATTACATTAAAATTCCATAGAATTGACCATACTAACGGTATTGCACCATACTTTAGAGAATGGCTTCGTACCACAATGACGGCAACAAAACCAGAAAGAAAGAACTATTGGAGTGCCGAGATGTACCAAAGAGATTCTTTGTTATGGGAAACAAGTGCATTATATGGTTGGTGCAATAAGAACGAAAAAGCGCCTGGAGTATATTATAACTTATACAGCGATGGATTACGCATACATACAACCATAGATTCGCGTATGCAGAAATATGGTGAAGATGCTATGAAAAAACACATGTCAGAAAATGTTCAACCTGCATTTTTCTCCGAAAACAAAAACAATCCGAAAAAACCATTCACATCAAGTTTAACAAACGACGAGTACAATAGTCGTTTAAAAGCAGCAATAAAGCAAAGCGAACGATACAATTCCATGGGCGGAAAGTCAATGGATTGGGATGATGTTATGGAAGTATTCAATACTCCTATTCCAACCACTGTATTCTCTTGGGACGGTCCAATTGATACCGTTCTTTCCCCACTAGATTCGTTAAAATGGATGAAGAGTTTCCTACAATGCGGTATGTTGTCGATGGAAGCTGCAACAGGTTATGTAAAAGCATTCGTAGGCGGTATAGACTTTGAGTTCTTCCAATATGACCACGTAATGCAACAAAAACGTCAAGTTGGTTCAACATTCAAACCATTCCTTTACACACTTGCAATGCAAGAAGGTATTTCTCCTTGTAAAGAATTTGCCAATGTACCAACAGCATTCTATGTAAACGACAAAATGTGGACACCAAGCAATTCCGACAAAGCTAGAAACGGCGAAATGGTTTCGTTGGCTTGGGGATTGGCTACATCTAACAACTGGATTTCCGCCAAATTAATGCAATTATTAAATCCTGGACCTGTTGTTGATTTGGCACACAAAATGGGATTATATAGTCATATAGATCCTGTACCATCAATCTGTCTTGGCGTTGCCGACCTTACTCTACATGAAATGGTTGGTGCATATAGCACATTCCCAAATAAAGGTATGCACGTTGAGCCATTATTCGTCACAAAAATCGAAGATAAGTATGGCAATATTTTGGCTAGTTTCACAAGTCAAAAAGAAGAAGCTGTTAGCGAAACTGTAGCATATCAAATGGTTGAATTGTTACAAAATGTTGTGAATATGGTTGACCGCGAAGCAAAAGCGTATGGTACAGCAATCTCACTTCGTACACGCTACGACATCCGCGTGCCAATGGGTGGAAAAACAGGAACAACAAATGACCATGCTGACGGATGGTTTATGGGATTTACCCCTGAACTTGTAACAGGTGTTTGGGTTGGCGGTGATGAACGAAACATTCGATTCCGTAGTTTCGCACACGGACAAGGAGCCAGAATGGCTATGCCTGTATTTGCATACTACATGAAGGATTGTATTGCCCACAAAAATGAACTAGGTTATACATTTGGGAACTTCGAACAGCCAGAAAATTGGCCAGGATCATGTTACGGAAGTAACCCTGCTCCAAAACGAGGAACATCCCAAACAAATAACGACGACTACGATGAGTTTTTATAATGGGCAAACAAGCATCGTTTCAATTTAAACAGTTCTCTATACAGCAAGAACATGCGGCTTTAAAGGTTGGAACCGACGCTGTTATATTAGGTGCACTGACTTCTTTTGCCAATCCATCGAATATTCTTGACATAGGAACAGGAACTGGCATACTCGCTCTTATGATGGCACAAAAATACAATTGTGCCATTACCGCAATCGACATTGACGAAGGAGCAATTCTTGACGCAACAATAAATTGTGGCAATAGCGTTTGGAAGGACAAAATTGCAGTTCAACTCTGTTCTTTACAAGATTTTACAATACAACAAAAAAATCTGTTCGACGGAATAATATGCAATCCGCCATTCTTCACTAACTGTTTGAAAAACAACAACGAGAGCAAAACAAATGCGAGGCATACAACTCAACTGTCGCCTCAAGATTTATTTGCAAATGCACAAAAACTATTATCACCAACAGGTTCAATTTCTATAATTATTCCTCAAAGTGAAAAAATTGTATTTTCATCGTACGCACAAGACTCAAACTTCTATTTGACATACGAATGTGCTATTTTTCCATTTTCCGACAGTAAAGAGCCAAACCGATGCGTTCTCTCCTACTCAAAGCAATGGAATAATTTCAAAAAAGAAACTCTTTACATACGAGAAAATAAATCAACATATACACAAGAATATAAAGAATTAACAAAAGACTTTTATATACGACTCTAATATGGCACTAATTAAATCGGTACGCGGATTCACGCCAAAATTCGGTGAGAATTGTTTCTTAGCAGAAAATGCAACTATTATCGGTGATGTAGAAATAGGAAAAGACTGTAGTATTTGGTTCAACACCGTACTTCGTGGAGATGTAAATTCAATAAAAATCGGTAATCTGGTAAATATTCAAGACGGCTCTGTTCTCCATACTCTTTACGAAAAATCAACGATAGAAATTGGCGATAATGTATCTGTCGGCCATAATGTAACAATTCATGGAGCTAAAATATGCGATAATGTACTTATAGGAATGGGCTCAGTTATTCTTGACAATGCCGTAATTGGTGAAAATTCTATAATTGCCGCCGGTGCTGTCGTTACAAAAGGAACCATAGTAGAACCAAACAGTTTATATGCCGGTGTTCCAGCAAAAAAAATCAAGGACGTTTCACCAGAACAAACAAAAGAACTTATTCAAGGAATCTCAACCAACTATAAAATGTATGCCAGTTGGTACAGCGAATAATAATTAACAACATTTGTTAATAAAAACAAGCTACATAACTGAAACCTTTTTCGTTTTTACAAGTCTTATCTACAAGTTAAGACAAAAATGAAGAAACATACATTAGCAATGATACTATTCGCAACTGCAGCGCTATTTACCAGTTGCGGACCATCGGAACAAGATGTTCAAGATGCCTACAATAAAGGGAAAGAGGCAGGTTACAACAAAGGATACCTTGAAGGTTTCGAAAAAGGAAAAGAAGAAGGATATCAAGAAGGATACAATTCCGGATTACTTCATGCGAATTTATAAAGAAATAGCCTACTCCTCTCTTTAGGAATAGGCTATTATTTTTAATTTTCTTTAGAAGGAGACAAAGCTTGATATTTACGAGAATAAAAAGCCTGAAAAAGAAAAATAAAGGAGAAAATAACTCCAACAATGTATGGTCCAGTTACACATGGTATAAATGTAGACAAGGTTGATACAATTAGAGGAGATGTAAACTGACCTAAATACAAAGCTGCCGAAATTAGAGGCATAACCGTAGTTGCTGCATCTTTTCCGCCTTTAATTGAGGCTATCGTATTCAGATAAGGCATACCAACTCCATTAGCTATACCTACGAATACTGCACCCAACAAAAGTAAAGATGTAGAAACACCACATGAAAAAAATGCAAAGCCAAGACAAAAAGTAAGTGGTGCCAAGTATTTTATATATCGTCCCATACAGTTCATCATCGAACCAAAAACAAGACCGATTATAGCAGCAATTACATCTAGTCCAACCATAATTAAAGTTATATCATTTCCGGTTAAATCAGTATTTGCACGAGATAAAATAGCGAAGTTTGTTGGAAAGATAAAAAACAAGAACATTTGTAAATACATACCAACAACAGAAGGTGCAAAGCGAGTTAATGAAGCAAATGTGTTTCCTTTTTTCTTACGTGCACGAGTTTTACCAAGCTCACTTTCATAGTAATCTGGAGAATTTTTCATCGTCGCTTGCCCAGTAACAAGTTTTTCGTTTGGAAGAAACACTATAACTAATACAAAAGCTATTATTCCCAAAAGATACACTAAAAATGCACTATTCCAACTTATATTGGCCAAAAGTCCACTTAGTAAGGTTGCTATCACCCCTCCAATTTGACTCATAAACGCAGATAATCCCATTAAATGTGCTTGCTCCTCAGGAGGAAAATAATATGCTAAAAGTCCTGTAGAAAGTGGCATAATCATACCAACGCTAACACCAAGTAAAGACCTTAGTATCAATATGTAATAAATATCAGACACAAAATATGCACCCACACCAAAAGCAATATACATAGCAAGACCTATGAGTGCAATTGATTGTGTTTTTATAAACTTACACAACAAAGGGAAAAACATTGTTGTGATAATTATTGTCAATGCAGGAAGACTAACAATAAGCTGAATTAGAAGATTACTATAATTTGAAAAATGTTCACTTATAACACCAAGTGCAGGAGCCATAGCCGCACCAGCCATAACGGTTAACAAAGAAATTGAAAGAATTGTGAACGTAAGCGCTTTAGATTTTTTTTGATCTTGCTTCATAAAAATAAAATTTAGGTTTAATGGAGTTTACAGCTCTACCAGGCTGCAAATTCTTCTGTCACCTACAATTCTTATGAATCCTTGGTTGCTTACGAAAATGCAATGCAAATATACAAAAATCTTTTTACCTAAAGTTTTCTTGAAATACAATGGACTTGAATTACCTCAAGTCCATTGTATCATGTAAGCGGCATTTTCAGACAAAGTGCTTACACTATTGTAAATACTCAACCTTCATAACATCATTCGGGGTTTTATCTACAACAGCCCCATTTTGCAATTCTATTGTTACTTTTTCTGCAGAAACTGTCTTCACCGTTGCATAATACCACCATTGTCCTCTTAATTTATATACAACCCTATCTCCTACTTTCACTTCCGGCTTTGCAACAACAGGTGCCGACGTTGGTTTGGTTTCTATAGCTGGAGTAGAATCGGCTTCTTCGTCAATAGTGGTATCTTTTTTAGGTTTAACAACTGTTTTTTCCACTTTCTTTTGTTCTTTAACCGTAGCAACAGGTTCTTCCAAAGCATAATCAGAAGCTCCTTGTAATGCATTTACAATAACTGTACGACTACCTAAAATTCCACATGTAACAGTTGGAATTACAAAGTCAATCAATTTAAATTTTGAAATCACTTCGCAAGGCTCATTCGGTGTTTTTGCATGACTATGACCTAACGGAAGCACATTAAACAGATACAATTGCTTTTTCTGATCATATTTATACGATTTCAGACCTTGTTTCTCCAATTGTTCATAATTACCAACGGTTGTCCATGTAGTATAACACGATGTCATTACCAATAAGGACAGCATAAAAATCAATACTTTTTTCATACACGAATTATTTAAGATTATTACATTCAATACGAGAAAGTCAATTCAATTCTCGGTGCAATTATCTATTGTAACACAAGTGAAAAAAAGTGATTTTCGAAAAAAGCAAAGTTCTGTCATTCCCATTAACAAGGACTTGGGGTGAAATTCACATAAAAAAAGTGTGGGAATTTGTGATAACGCTGCAAAATCTTCCTAAAATATCTGCAACATTACAATTTGTAATAATTCTTCTTGATTGCCTTTAAATCTTTCTCGCCATTGGTTGTATTAAAAGCTGTTTTCTCTCCCCACGATTCTCCAAGTACCTCTGTTAGTTCACGGATAAGACAATATAGTTTCTTTTTCTGCTTACTGATATTCAAAGGAGAAAGATTACAATTACATACCATCGTAACATACTGATAACCTGTTATTCCATTAGAACCAAGTTCCCAATATTTCTTGTATAATTCAATGACTGTATTTTCCTGCTCTTGATTCAAAATTACAGGGACAAAATCCTCCGGACATTCATATATTTTTCCATTCCATCGTCCTTTCTTTTGACGACGAAGACGAATCAGTTCATTACAAACAACAGCATACAATAAATATTCACGTTTTAAAGATTTTTCCTCTGTATATAACGTATAAGGCGAATACATAAGAATGCCATCCTTCTCTACCTCTACCACGAAATTTTTCTCTATCATTTCATTGGTAAGCAACACATAATCCTGATAGAAAAATACCGCTTTTGACTTGATCCAATTATTTGAAAAAATCAGGAGTTTGTTATTATAAATCTTACAGATATTTAAATCCAAGAAATCTTTATTGAAACGCGACAGCAAACCATCCAACAAAGCGATTTTAGTATCGATTGAAGTTAGTTTTAGTACATTCTCGATTGTACTAGAAATTTCATGTAAGTCTACCTGAGACAAGTCTTGTTTCATAAGAACAAAGATATGCTATTTGTGTAGTTATTCCCTGATGAATAAAATCAAAAAAACATTTAACACAAAAAAAGGTCGTAACTCATTGAGCTACGACCTTTTACTATGATAAGTTATTTAACTTTGCGTCAAATTACTTAACCTCCTCAAAATCAACATCTGTCACTTCGTCATCACCTTTTGAAGAACCACCTTGTTGACCTGCATTAGGATTTCCTTGAGGACCTTGTTGTGCTTGTGCATTGTACATATCTTGAGAAGCTGCTTGGAATACAGTATTCAATTCGTTCATAGCTGCTTCGCAACCTGCAACGTCTTGTTTGCTGTGTGCTTCTTTCAATTTAGCTAACGCACCTTCGATTTGAGACTTCTTGTCAGCTGGCAATTTGTCGCCAAGTTCTTTCAATTGTTTTTCTGTTTGGAAAATCATTGAATCTGCTTGGTTCAATTTGTCTATTCTTTCTTTTTCTGCCTTATCTGCGGCTTCGTTAGCCTTAGCTTCTTCACGCATTCTCTTGATTTCGTCGTCACTCAAACCAGATGAAGCTTCGATACGGATACTTTGTTCTTTTCCTGTTCCTTTATCTTTTGCAGATACATTCAAGATACCGTTTGCATCGATATCGAATGTTACTTCGATTTGTGGAACACCGCGTTGTGCAGCTGGAATACCATCCAGGTGGAATTTACCAATTGTTTTGTTATCCTTAGCCATTGAACGTTCACCTTGCAATACGTGGATTTCAACTGAAGGTTGGTTATCTACTGCTGTAGTGAATGTTTCTGACTTTTTAGTTGGAATAGTTGTATTCGCTTCAATCAACTTAGTCATTACACCACCCATAGTTTCTATACCTAATGAAAGTGGAGTTACATCCAACAACAATACATCTTTTACTTCACCTGTCAACACACCACCTTGAATAGCTGCACCAATTGCAACAACTTCGTCTGGGTTTACACCTTTTGAAGGAGCTTTGCCGAAGAATTTTTCTACAGCTGCTTGAATAGCAGGAATACGTGTTGAACCACCTACCAAAATAACTTCGTCGATGTCGCTTGTAGAAAGACCTGCGTTTTTCAATGCAGATTGACAAGGAGCTATTGTTCTTTGAATCAAATCGTCAACTAATTGTTCGAATTTTGCACGAGTCAATGTACGAACTAAATGTTTTGGAACACCGTCAACTGGCATAATGTATGGCAAGTTGATTTCTGAAGAAGTTGTGTTAGACAATTCAATTTTTGCCTTTTCTGCAGCTTCTTTTAAACGTTGTAATGCCATTGAATCTTTACTCAAATCGATTCCACCGTTTTCGTTTTTGAATTCTTGTACCAACCAGTCAATAATTCGTTGATCGAAATCGTCACCACCAAGGTGAGTATCACCATCTGTAGATTTTACTTCGAAAACGCCATCGCCTAATTCCAATACCGATACATCGTGTGTTCCACCACCACAGTCGAATACAACGATTTTCATATCTTTATTTGTCTTGTCCAAACCGTATGCAAGCGCTGCTGCTGTAGGTTCATTTACAATACGTTTTACAGTTAAACCAGCGATTTCTCCGGCTTCTTTCGTAGCTTGACGTTGTGCATCGTTGAAATAAGCTGGAACTGTGATAACAGCTTCTGTTACATCTTGTCCAAGATATTCTTCGGCAGTTTTCTTCATTTTTTGAAGAACCATTGCTGAAATTTCTTGTGGAGTGTACAAACGACCATCGATGTCAACACGTGGAGTGTTATTGTCACCACGAACTACTTTGTAAGGTACACGACTAATTTCATTAGACAAACGATCGTAAGTTTCGCCCATGAAACGTTTAATCGAATAAACAGTTTTTGTTGGGTTTGTGATTGCCTGACGTTTTGCAGGATCACCTACTTTTCTTTCACCATTTTCGATGAAACCAATTACTGAAGGTGTTGTTCTTTTACCTTCACTATTAGAGATAACAACTGGTTCGTTACCTTCCATTACAGAAACACAAGAGTTTGTGGTTCCTAAGTCAATTCCTATTATCTTTCCCATTGTAGTAAATTTTAGTTTCTAATTTTTCCTTTCCTATGTCAATGATTATGCCACGCATTAAAATGGATTTTTTTGCGAAATATTGGCAGACAACAGATATTTTTAGCTATTTTTTGTCAGTAAAAACTGACATTTAGACACAAAAAGACAATTTTTATCTTTTTAATCGAATAAGAGGCTCGTCTTTAATCTTTAAAACGGTACCACACAACCAATAGGAAAACAAAGTAATACTAAATCCTACAATAGCTCCGCAATATATATCTACAAAATAATGTTGTAATAAATACAAACGAGAAAAGGCACAACCTATAGCAATGATGAAAAACAAAATAGAACACCATTGTTTTTTTGTAATCAGCGCACAAATTCCCATTACAGCAAATGCAAATGTTGTATGTCCAGAAGGGAACGAATAATTTTCCTTATAGATACCTTTATCTTCCAAGATATGATTAAATGTCTCTAATGGCAACAATTTTGTTGGTCTTGGCACATTACCAACAACAAAATCCTTAAGTACATATATAAGAACTCCAGCCAAAACTGCCGACACGAAGAAATACGCCATTTTCTGTTTAGAAATAAAAGCAAAAGCTATAATAACAATAATCATAGCCCAACCTTCAAATATCTGAGAATACAATATAAAGAACGGATCTAATGTATAGTTTGCGACATGCGTATTTATAACGACATTAAGATGATACTTTGAAAGTAGCAGCAAAGGAAAAAGACCGACAAACAAAAACGCATAAAATAGATATGCAAAACAATCTTTTGTCAGAAATTCTTTAATTGTATATTGCTGAATTTGAGTCACTAATATTCCTTAATAATATTATATACAGTATCGCGTTCTACTGGAATTTTATTGCTATCCTTTAACAAGGTAATCATTTCATCTTGTGTTAGAATTGGCTTCTTCTCCACTGAACCAGCCATAGAATAGATTTTTGTAGAATCATTGATAGTTCCATCAAAATCATCGACTCCATAGTCCAATGTTATTTGAGAGAATTCTTTTCCCAACATCGGCCAATACACTTTCAAATGTGGAATATTGTCAAGGAATAATCTTGATATAGCAAAATTACGCAAATCTTCTGTCCATGGAAGTTCTCGTTCTATACCCAAGACATTATTTTCTTTCTTATATTTTAATGGAATAAACGCATTGAAACCATGTGTTTCATCTTGTAACGTACGAAGTCTATTTAAGTGATCGACACGATTTGCAAACGTTTCTCTATGACCGTACAAAATAGTAGCATTTGTTTCTACACCAAGCAAATGTGCCTGTTTGTGTATGGCAAGCCAATCGGAACTCAATGTTTTTGAAGGACAGATTTCGGCACGCAATTTTTCATCGAAAATTTCTGCTCCACCACCTGGCATAGCATCCAATCCACTTTGTTTTAATTTCTGCAACACTTCCTGAGTAGAAAGATTGTTCAATTTAGACATATATTCTATCTCTACCGCAGTAAATGCTTTTATGTACACATGTGGAAGTATTTCTTTTACCGTACGAAGCAAGTCGCAATAATAATCTATTTTACGAGCGGGATGACATCCACCCACAATATGTACTTCCGTAAGTGCTTCTTGCGGAACAGTCTGTAATTGTTTTGCAATGTCTTCTATTGAATATTCCCAACTTCCTTCCGACTTTTCCTCGCGATAATACGAGCAGAATTTACATTTATGAACACAGACATTAGATGGTTCAACGTGAATGTTTTTATTAAAAAACACCTTGTCTCCATATTTTTTCGTTTTTACATAATTTGCCAACATTCCAACAAAATTCAAATTGGCATGTTCGTACAAATAAAGAGCATCTTCGCAAGAAATGCGTTCTTCATTCAATACCTTTTGGGCTATTACTTGTAAATCCGAAGAAATGGCCGTTTTACCTACTATGTCTCGTATTTCCAATGCGTTCATACTAATTAAAATGAGTATTTCAACATAGTTTGTATGCGATGGTTTGTAATCCAATGTAGATTATCTTCAGCCATACCATTTTCTGCTTTTACATAATTCACACCTGCAACTTTGTAAAAATCACCATATTGCACCGATGTTACTTGCCATTCAAGCGATAACGATAATTTTCCCCAATTTCGAATTACCGATGGAGCTAATCTCCACATACTATTTACATTAGCGTATGTGTTTTTAGAAAGATAGTTGTTTGCAACATTGGCATATTCTGTTCCATCAACTTCTACATAGTCAGCCAACAAAGCATCTTTTGTTCCTAAGTTCTTTGCATAACCAGCAAACAACATCCATTGCCATGTTTTTCCATAGCACACGCTCAACCACGAAGAAGAGTAACGTGTTGGAGTATATTCCCAATGACCATCTTCATCTAAGGCGTCATGTTTTTTTGTCACACCATAGCCACCATTTAGATTCATGTGTTCACCTGCTTCGGCATAAATGCTTTTAACCTTCAAAGAAAATTTATCTTTAGTATATTGTGCATATACAAAAGGAGAAAATGTAGTTAATCTATCTGAAACCAATGCTGTGTAAGTAACTGGTACAGATTCTATTTCTTTAGTTGCATTGCCTTTATAACGAGGTTTTAAGCTTAAAATATCAACACCTACACGACCAAGAAATCCTTCGTCATCTTTAAACGTAATGCCTAAATATGCTTCAGGAGTTTTACCATATTTAATATAGTTTGCCGATGATCCTTCTGGACCACCTGAAGTATATTGCATTTGCCACAAAGCCGATGCTGTTAATGTTAAATTTTTTGTCGCATTATAATCGAATGTAATTTGTGGTGTTCTACTAAAAGGACCAAATGGCACACCAATTTCCAATGCTGTTGTATGTGGCATATCTGCTGCCATTGGATGCCAAGCTTGACCAACTTTCAACGTATGTTTTGTATTACGAGCACTATCGGCCCAAGTAATTGTTGAATATGCTTGACGCAAGCGGAACGAAGCAACTCCAGTAACTCCACTCAATCCATTATAGAAATCGGCTTCGATTTTTCCACCCATAGCCATTTTTCCATAAGTATATCCTTTTATATCTAAACCAAGTCGAGAAGTGATAGCCGTCCATTTCATTGTCGAATGATCATTAATATCGGTACCATCTGCTTGTATAGATTGATCTAACGGTAAATAATAATAGAGTTCGTCTGTACCCGATTTACTTTCACGCGAATCGTATGTGAAATAATTACGGACAAAGCCATAGAATTTCAATTGTGCTTCATTTTGAGCAAAAGAAGCTGTGGCTATTACCACTGAAGACAAAAACAAGAAAAATCGTTTCATAAATTTTATATAAAAATAAAAAGGGGGACTATAAAAGCCCCCCTATTGTTGTTTTATTCAATTATAATGTTGCTGCTGCAGTTTCGGCAACTTTCTCAACTACTTCGAATGGGAACAATTTTGTCAACCAGAAATAGCCTAAGATAAAGCCTACAACACCAACTATAAGACCAATCTTGGTCATTTCTTTTGTTTCAACCAAACCTGTAGAAGATGCAATTGCATTTGGAGGAGTTGAAATTGGGAACAACATTGCAATAGAAGCACACACTGCAATGAATGAAATCATAGCTTGAGTACCACCTACGCTCATAAATGTCTCGTAACTTGCTGCAGATGGGTTACCCATTGCTTCAGCAATTACAATAAGAATAGGAATCAACAATGCTGCAGTTGCAGAGTTACTAATAAAGTTCGACAAGAAGTAACAAACTATACCAGCAATCATAATCACAGCAATTACACCCATTTCGCCAAATGGAATGGCATCGATAAGAACTTTTGCCAAACCTGTACCTTGAAGGTCTGTACCCAAAGCGAAACCACCGGCTACAAGCCATAGAACTGTCCAGTTAATTTCTTTAATATCGTCTTTTGTGAAGATACCACAACAAGTAAGAACTGCCAATGGAATAAGAGCAACAACGTTTGAGTTGATTTTTGTCCATTGTTCTGTAGCCCACAACAAAATTGTTCCTATGAATGTAATCCAAACAACGTAAGTTTTCCAATCAGTTTTTCTGTCGCTTTCTTTTATATCAAGTACAACTTCTTTGGACTTGAATGGGAATAAAATTTGTAAAATAACCCAAGCAAACAAAATCATTATGATTACGAATGGAATCATACGCATTGCCCATTCACCGAATGTTACATCACAACCTGTTTCTGTTAAGAATTTTACCGCTGTTGCGTTTGGAGGTGTACCAATTGGAGTACCAATACCACCCAAGTTAGCTGCTACAGGAATCGCTAACGAAAGACCGATTTTTCCTTTATCATCACTAGGAAGAACAGCAAGCACCGGAGCCAAGAATGCAAGCATCATAGCTGCAGTTGCAGTATTACTCATAAACATTGAGAATATTGCGATAACAATCAAGAAACCAAGCAAAACCATTTTAGGTTTTTTACCAAAAGGTTTCAATAACAATCTCGCCAAAGTAACATCCAAGCCATATTTTGATGCCATAATTGCCAAAACGAAACCGCCTAAGAACAACATTACAACAGGATCGGCAAACGATGACATAATTTTCGTATAGACAACAAGTTCACCAGCATCAGGCGTACAGAATATACCTATACCTTTATTCGAAACTGTCAACAACGACAATACAATTACAAGTAGAGAAGTCGTCCAGTTTGGAATTGGTTCGAAAATCCAAAGTAATGCTGCCATAACAAACAATGCAATTACGCGTTGTTGAACTGGTGTTAAGGCTTCAATTCCAAAGAACGAAGTTGGAACGGCCCAAATGAAAATTGTCACAGCTAGAGTGACACATAGTCCGATGATTTTTTTTAAATCCATAAAATTAATATAAATTCGTTATTGTTCTTTCAACAAAAAACTTTTGTAAAAGACCTCGCAAATGTAAAAAAATGTATGTACCGAATACACTATCACCTTCTTTTTTTTACGAGATACTCGTATTTTTTTTCAACACTACTCTGTTATTATCTTGTACATTGGATTTTCATTAGGATGCAACTCCAAAATATGTCGTTCGCAAGCTAATCTTTCGGTTGGATCGTGCGTAACATGTAACAATGTTGTCGTTCCCTTTTCTGCTATTAAATTCAACAAATTCAGAATCTTAGTTCTGTATTCCTCGTCAAGTCCATGGCATGGTTCATCCAATATCAATACAGGCGGACATTTCACAACCGACCGAAGTATCAACATTGCTCGTTGTTCACCATAACTCAAATCACGGAATAATTCGCGTTCACGACCTGCAAACCCTCCTAACGCAAGCCATTTATCGGCTATTGCTGTTTCTACTCCTGTTGGTGCTCCATATAAACCTATAGAATCACGGAAGCCTGAAATAATAAGGTTACGTAAATTCGTACCTCCTACCATTCGGTATTCCACATGTAAGCGATACGACACTACACCTAATTTCTTCTTTATATCCCAAATAGACTCACCTGTTCCTCGTTTTCTTCCAAATAATCGGACATCATTACAATACACTTGCATATTGTCGCCTGTAATAAGTTCCAAAAATGTTGTTTTTCCTGAACCATTTGGACCACGAACAAGCCAATGTTCACCTTTTTTCAATTTCCAATTCAAATCAACAAGAACTTGATGATCGCCCCATCCTACATTCACATGATTCATTTCCACCAAAACCTCATCCTCTTCTTCTTGTTCTTTCTTTAATGGAGATGTATTTGTAATCGTTTTCGTTAAATTTTCCGATAACGTTTGTTTATCTTCTTGAGTTGTAACGACTTCTGATTTCTTTTGCAAGTAATCTTGTTTCTTTCCACAGAACGAAATCGATTTTCCTGAAAATTCTAAAACATGGGTTATAGAATCAGGAATCTCGTGCCAACGCTCCATACATAAAATAATATGTGGATAATCCGTGTCGGCATTTGTTTGTTGTTTTTGAACTATTTCAGCAAAAAAATCGAATAAGATTTTACGACTTGCCGCATCAAGTCCTGCAAAAGGATCACTCAAAACAAGCAATTTCTTTTTCGAAACAAGCGCACGAGCCAATAAAGTACGGCGAATTTCACCCGTTGACATATATTTCAACCCTCTATCGAGAATTGCTTGTATTCCACAAAGTTCTATAGCACTATGATTATCTAAATCTTGCGCCCAGTCTGGCAATGTATCGGTTTTACGTAAAGAGCCTAAAACTCCTTCGGCAATAAATCTTCGACCTGTTCGACCTATATCTACACCACCGTCCATATAGTCGCTTTCGTCGTTTTGACGTTCTTCTTCAATAATTTTTGCGGCACGTTCCAACGAAACTATTTCCACAGAATTCTCGAAAGAAGAAAAATACATACTCTCCGTTTCCGACGATGAATTCGGAACAAAAGTCATTCTTCCTGCCAATGCATTTACAAAGTCAGCCTTTCCTCCACCATTAGGTCCGATTACCAACCAAGATTCACCATTGTTCATTGTCCACGAAAGAGATGGAACAACCGTCTTTTCGTTATTTTCTATACGACAATTCGTAATTTGTATTAGATTCTGTTCCATTGTATTATGCTAATTCTCCACGCAATGTAGCCGATGAAGAAGAAAGAACTTTCACTTTAACAAAATCTCCAGGTTTTACATCATTTGCTGGAAATACCACCATTTTATTCTGCGATGTTCTTCCCTTCCACTCACCTTCGTCTTTCTTTGAAACGCCTTCTACAAGCACTTCAAAAACTTTACCTTCGTCTTCTGCATTTTTCTTTCTCGACAATTCATTTTGAACAGCAATAATATCGTTCAAACGTTTGGTCTTAACGTCATCAGGCACATTGTCGGGCATACGTTTCGAAGCAACTGTACCTTCGCGTTCCGAATACTTAAACATATATGCAGTATCGTAGCCGACTTCTTTCATCAACGTAAGTGTTTCTTCTTGTTCGGCTTCGGTTTCGTCGGAGAAACCGCACATAATATCGGTTGTGACAGAAGCTTCTGGTAAAATTCTACGAATAGCAGCTACTCTATCCAAATACCATTCTCTTGTATAACGGCGATTCATTCTTTGTAGAACCGTCGTGCTACCGCTTTGTACAGGTAAATGTATCCATTTTGCCAAATTATCGTATTTGGCCATCACATATAGCAAATCATCGGAAAAATCTTTTGGATGCGATGTAGTAAAACGAACACGCATGGTTGGAACAGCCAAAGCAACCATTTCGAGCAATTGCGGGAACGAAACCTTTTGTCCGTCTTGTTCAAAAGCATACGAGTTTACATTTTGACCAAGCAATGTAACTTCCTTATATCCTTTTTTACATAACTGTTTCACCTCATCGATAATAGACTGTGCATCGCGACTACGCTCACGACCACGAGTATAAGGAACTATACAGTACGAGCAAAAATTATTACAACCACGCATAATAGAGACAAACGCAGAAATACCATTATCGTCGTATCTATCAGGGAAAATCTCCGAATATGTTTCCGTAAGCGACAATTCTACATCCAAAGCATTCTGTTTTTCGTATGCCAATTCAATAAGCGAAGGCAACGAGCGATACGAATCCGGACCAGCAGCAAGATCCACAAGTCCTTTCTTTTCGAACAACTTATCCTTTAAGCGTTCTGCCATACAGCCAATTAAACCAACAAGCAAATCTTCCTTGTTTACACGAAGTTTTTTCAATTCATTCAATCGTTGAAATATCTTATTTTCAGCATGTTCACGAATAGAACAAGTATTCAATAAGATAACGTCCGCATCGGTAATATCTTTGGTATATTCAAAACCTTCTTTCTTCAAAATAGATGCAACAACCTCGCTATCTGCGACATTCATCTGGCATCCGTATGTTTCTATATGTAATTTTTTCATATCCTTATTTTGCACGGCAAAGATAGAGATTTACGCAGGAAATTGAACGAAGGAAGGGGAATATATTTTTTATGAAAAGAACAACTTTCAGAAAAAAACAGATTCTAATATTTAAATTTTCTTATGATAAAAAATCACTAATCTCTATACCCCAGCAATTCTTTTCCTGTAATGAAAATTGGAGCACCTTTTTCTTTAGAAGACCTTTGAGTTTGCTCTTTTTTTAAAATTGATGCAATATCAAGAAAACCTAATGTTACCTCTTCATCAAATACATAACAGAAATATCTTTCGGCATTAGGTTCACTTGGATATAGTGATTTTTTTAGTCGGTCTGCGGTCATCGTTGCATGATGATGGACATGGAACACCTTATAATTATTCTCTGATGCTTTGCCATCTTCATAGAGCACAACAAAACTTACAACCATCTTATCCAATTGCGCTTTCACCAGACCACCTGCCAGATCTTTGCCCAAACGGACATTGTAGATAAGTGTACCTCTGTCGTTTTTTCCTAAAATCCAATCAAGATGCGCTTGGTTCTTATAGCATCCTATCAGAATTGACTTATCAAGATACTTTTCGAGATAGTGCATGGTCAAGTAGTTCGTAGTTACAGCAGACTTTGATGCTACGTCAACAGGAACAGCCATTACATCTTTTAGTATCGTACTTGGATTATCTCCTATATTGCAAGGTTTTACATAAAACGAATCCTCCAACTGTGCTATCAATGCTTCGTTTTCGTCCTTGAACTTTTCATCGTTGCTAAGTGCCAAGGAATAATAGCGGGTCACTCCTTCGTTATCATACGGTGTGAACACTTTGCCAAGCAGTTGCTGGAAATGGTCTTCTATGTAAGCGGAGGCATTGACATCAGGATGCGGAGCCATCACATGGAAAGAAAAATTCTTTTCCAACATATTCTGTATGTCCGTTCTAAACATCTCCCTGATTTTCTTACGCCACGCTGTTTTCTCTCCACTATCGTTGCGACCATACAAGGCAACAACAAAAAGGAAATTCACATCATAATGGGCTATGAGGAATGTATCCCGATCAAAAAGGCGGTTCTCGAACTGGCGAGAAGAGAATACATCTTTTACATTATCAGTCTTTTGGATACTATCGTTTTTGTCGAGCGTTTTTTGTTCGGCAGAGATGAAGAAGTTGGGGATAATGTTATAACCTTCCGTCTCATCATCACGCAGTTTCAGATGTCCTTTTTGATTTTCTTCTTTGCCATCATTGAAGAGGTCAATATTCCATTGAATCACATTCCTTGCGTAGGTAAACTGCTTGTAAACAGATTCTTTGCCTATCTCATGCCCTCGTTTATAGTATTTAGAATCTCCGATATAATATATTGGTTTTTCATCCTCATTATTCGTCAGATTCTTGTATTGATACATGTGGTCCACACGTTTGCCATCACCCTGATTGATCAATTCATTTGGAATAGACTTTCGGTCTCCTATGAGTTCATCAACAATGGCTTCAAAAACAATATTGAAATTTTGGGCTAAAAGGTACTCCTTGTCATCGGTCTCCACATTTATCTTTTTGCTTTGGTCGAAGAACGCATAGCAGAGTTCCCATAGATAAAGCGCCTTGTCGGAGAAATACTTGTACTTAATCTGCATCATACGGATTTTGCCCATACCCTCCATGTAGTTCTTGAACATCTCGCCCGTGATGAGTTGGAAGTTCACATTTATCTGCACGGGGAATCCGTATGTCTCCCGCATATAGTTTAAGATGGAGAAGAAGATGATTAAAAGTTCTTCGTCAAAATTGATTTTACGCTTTTTATTTACAGGATTGAGATAGATTGGCGTATTCTGCTGAATCACTGCATTTGAATGCGAAATGGTGCGAGTCCAATTGATTTTATTGTAGCCTGAATGTATGTTTCGTAAAACAAAGAAGAAGAAATCCTGATTCTCTCGATTGAATTTTTGCAAAGCCAGCAAGATATCAAGGAATGTATTACACTGGTGCAAACGTCCCTTATTCATCTGTGGCACTATCTGTTGTCGAATGATCGTGTTGTCAATGACACTATCGCGGTACACGCAAATGGCTCGGTAAATCCAGACAGAGAGCTCATAGATGAATTTATACTCCTCCGAAGACAACAGTTTCTGTTCTTCAAGATGAATGATGTCTTCTGGTGCACAATGTCCAAACACCATCTCTCCTTCATCCATCAGCACTTTGGGAAGAATGAAGACACAATCCCTCAATCTTGGGTTATAAAAATAGCCCACATAGTTCACGCTCACTCTACCATCCACATCCCTAAGGTTTGATATTCCTTCAAGGACAGGATTTACAAGAGAAGCCGGATACTGATGTTCTTCTATGAGGATTCGCATGATTTTTATTCCTCGTTTTCTGAATTTATGAATTGTCCAAACACTGTCTGGATTTTTGGATTGGTGCGAGCAGATTCTATTAGTTCACGGATATTATCAAACGGAGCATTGTATCCTGTTCCTCCCACAACTATCTCATTATTATCCATTATTCAGTCTTAATGTTTGGGTCGTTGTTTGCATTATCTTCGATAGTATTCTTTTCCACCTTCAGATTGTCCAAGAATTTTAAAACCATCCTCTCGTTAATTGTGCCATCTGTCTTATAATACGACTTGAAAGACATAACCTTTCCTTCCTCATCCTTAAACATCTCACGATCAAAGCCGTAGTCTTTGAACACATCATTGTAGATATAGAACAGCACCTTGCTCACAAATTTATCTGCGTCTATGACGTTATTATTGGCACGGCAAAAATAGAAACCGAGCATTTTATCTTCTGAATGAGTTGTGGCATCAATCTCTTCATTAATCTTTTCAAGGGACGAGGACCATGAATAGTTTTCATCTCCAATCTTTATTGACCAGTTCTCCTTTTTGGTGTCAATAGGCACATACTTCCAATCCCATCTTCTCTTGAAGGCTGAGTCGATAGGGAAAAGGCTCTGATCGCTGGTGTTCATGGTGGCCCAGATGTAGAGGTTGGGAGGAAGACAAAGTTTACCGTCCTTGATACCTTCTTTGTTTGTCAGCCACTGGCTACCATCCTTTTTTACGCCAACCTCCAAGAATGTCTTTAGATCCTCGTCGGCATCAATCGGATAGGTGGAGAATCCACATCTGTCTCCATCCATTTCGCGGTCTAAAAGTTGGAAGATATCTCCGAATATTTGGGCGCAGTTACCTCTGTTGATTTCCTCGATAATTAGGAATACATCTGCATTTTCCGACTCTCCGTATTTATTCCACGCCTCGCAATAAGCTTTGGCAAAAGCCTGTGGAACGAATTCATATGTTATCTGAATGGTCTCATTAATGCTCAACGGATTAGTCTCATATACAGACATACCAGCTCTAACTTGAGAATCGTATGTGCTGCCAGACTTATATGCATCAGCAACTAAATCCGGAATAGTTTTAGTTCCTTCCAGCACACGAACAATGCTATCATGGAAGGAATAGCCAAACAACGTACAGGCTTTTGTGATATTTGTTGGCTTTGCCTCTAAGTACTCTTTGAACTTATCTACCAAGCTTTCGTAATCAAGAACGGTTTGTTCCTTTGTGTTACTGCTTTTAGTCGTTGTAGGCTTGTAACATCCTACAAATGTGCTGTAGTCGCTATCAGGATGGAAAGTGGTGCGGAAATGAATTCTTCCCTTGTCCTCCACCTCACGCTTGATGGTGTTGCTTTTGCCGGTGCCAGGAGCACCGTAGAAGATACGTTGGAGGGGGAACGGCAAATCTTGATCTGGTATATTATCAATTGAAACGGATGTTGTTCCTATTTGTCCCAACTCCATTTGTGCCATTGCCTTCAATGTTGAGGTGTACCCATATTCAAACTTATCAATGTCACTTTGTCCGCTCAACGTATCTCTTGCATCGTTCGCAGAAGCATTTGGATTCTTTGAAAAGTATGCAATGTATTCTGACAAAAGAGACTTAGAAATAGTTCTTACACCCTCTGCACCTCTACTTGCTGATTTGACCAAATAACAAAGTCTATCTTCATCAATTATAGTTATTTGTCCGTTTTCAGAGGTATCTCCAATTTTTAGATTCATATCTGTATTCTTATTTTATTTCTCACAATCAACACCGAGGTCTATGAATGTATAGTTTCATTATATTTATTCGCCTTTAATACGCATATACTCTGCAATATCAACTCCAACACGAGTTAGTTGGGATGCATACTTATTTACGATATGCAGAGCATAACTCTCTTTTATATCAAACTGCCATTCATATCTCTCGTTATCGCTCGACATAAATTCCCAACCATTTTCGATGGCATTTGCAGCAATAGGAGCACCATCTTGTAATGGATTAAAATGAATTTTCGTAACCGCATAAGAATTTATACTCACAAAAAGAATCTCACCCTCATTCGTAATAATAGGAACACCTTTTTGTTGAGCTATGATAGGCAAAAACAGGAAGTCTCTTCCTGTTTCACCCTCCTCTGATAACGGAATTCTAGCAGAATCACAAGCTTGCTGTATACATAACAAAAACGCTCCTGTCTGTGTATTTTTAACAACTGTTCCTAAAGATAATAGTGGCGCAGATATAGACCTTCCAAAAAGATTCTTAATTTGTGTTATTCTTGCAAAACCATTATTAGATAATTTTTGCAGGGCTTCCTCTTTTGCGCCGAACAATAAAGCTGATTTCTGCATGAAAAAGGATTCACTCGACTTTGGCACTTGGTTATCTTTAATAACGGCATTAATTCGCTCATGTATTTTCGTTCCGGCTGCATTTACTAAATCCTTACAAAAATGAGACGTTATCTTCAATTTTTTCCCTTTCGCATACTCTACCTCATATGGTTCAATAATATTATCTTCAATCCACGCTAGATACCAGTCATGCATTGGGATAGGCGCCTCTTGTAATAACTCACCTATCGCCGAACCAAAACAAGTATTTAGCAATTTTTGTGCATCATCCTTATTGGGGATAGAAATTTCGTGCCCCAAGTAAGCAGCATCCATTTCTTTAGAAAAGGCACTTAATATTTTCGGTGTATTCTCTCTTATCTTTGAGATTGCTGATAAAGCATAATTAGACAGAAGTCCCTTTACCTTTTCTGTAAAGATATCAACTATTGTAGTCGGCAAATTTTCATACGATATCACAAACTTGTTCCATTCAGAATTGTGTTGGAACGTATTCTTTGCTCGAACAACAATTTCTATGTTTTTGCTAGATAAAGAAAAGGAATCTTTTTGGACAGTCAACGGGTAATCATGGAGTTCTTTGCACACATTATCATATACCGTACCAAAGTCCGTTTCACCAGTATAGATAACTACCATTTTAAACTTATCAATCTCAGCCTCATCCAAAACCAAGTGCAACAACTCTGATGTATATTCACCCCTTATATCATCTTTTGCATCTGCATTGGGATCAACAGGCTTTGTTCTGTTCAATATAAGTCGCCAGTCAACAACCAACACATCGGCACGATGAGCCAACATAACACAATGCTCAATATCTGTATCGTTTTCGGGAGCATATATCGCACATATTTTACCGGCATCTGCAAAACATTTAGACACTATTTTAGCATCAAATGAATTGGGACTATTTACAGTGCCAAAAGCTTCCTCGTCAATAAAAACTATATCTCGCAGATACTCATCAACAATCTTCCGTGATATTTCATTAAAACTATGTTCAGCCATTTTTATTTTATTTCTTTTGAATTTTAAACGTAACATTAGCCCCTTCAAGAG
>JAZLFM010000010.1:0-164715 GCA_045615765.1 Bacteroidales bacterium | reverse complement strand
AAATGGAATCAAAATGGAACTTTTGTACAATTCAATTAAAAGCGCGACGAAAACAAAAAAGCCCGCAAATGCACTGATAACAGCACTTTGCGAGCATAAAACGCACAAACGAAAACGCACAATTCTATTTAGTGCCTATATATGCCCTTTTTGTTTATGATGTGAGAATAGTGTATTGAAGATTACAACAAAAAAGGGAACCCAATGGATTCCCTTTTTCTATTTAAGTAAACTAATAAAATTAGTCTTCGATTTCTACCATGTTGAAAGGAACTTTGATGATTTCTTTGTAGTCTTCACCAGTTTCCATCATATCTTCATCATCGCTTTCATAGTGCCAGTTAATGATAACGTCGCTATTTCCAGAAATTTTTTCAAATTTCTTTAATAGATCAAGAATACATTTTGAAGAACTTGTGTTGAAGTATTCTAATTGTACATTTAGAACTGTTTTTGCTTGAGATTGTGTAGCATATTGATCTAACCATTCAAGAACTGGTTTGTAGAATTCTACAGAGTTTTCAGGGATAGAACGGCCTTTTAAGTTGAATACTCCTGTGCTTGCGTCGAAGCTTATTTCTGGCGTTTTAGCCGATCCTTCCATTGTGATATTATCCATGTGTTTAAATATTTAAGTTTGTTACAAATGTATACTAATTTTTGGGAATGAAGTTGAAATCTTTGTGTAATATTTCGCTCATTTCTATTCCTTCTTCATGCGCAATCTCGTCATCTACGTCGTAGTACCAGTTTACGGTAAATTTATCTTTGTTTGATTCCAATAATCCACGAACGGTTCTGACTATATTTTTAAGTGAAATGGAATTGAAGTATTCCAAGTCTATTTTAATTACAGGATTTGACAATTCAGAAATGAAAGTTTCATTGTCTATAATCCAGTTTTCAATTTCAGAATAGTAATTTTCTGCATCTTCAGGGAACGACACACCAGAAATTTCGAATGTTTGGCTTGCAATGTCGAATTTTACTTGTGGAGTTCGTTTCGTTGCTTCTTTTTGCAAGTCATCTTGCAAGTTTTTAAGCTCTAATTCTAAGGAAATGTACGACAAAGTTTCATCGTATGGCTCAAATTTGCATACAATTGGTTTGCAACATTTTCTTCGAATCATTATGATTCCTATGTGTGGACTTCCTGCGTCGTCCAAATTGTTTTCTAATGTTTTTTGTTGTAGTTCTTTTAATTCTTGCGGAGACTTTAAGTTGATGTTGTTCAATAATATAGTAAAGGATCCTACGCTTTCGTTTGGAATGAAATTTCTTGAACGAACAACTATAGTTCCTTCGTCTGTTGTTGATAAAGTTAAGTTTATTGAACGTTGCGAGTCTTCTTCGAGGATTGCGTGCGAAACAATATTGCCTAATATTTCTGACGCAACAGTTCGTACATTGTGTACTACTGCACGAGAAAAATGTTGCTCTTCTGCTACTGCCATTATCTTTTGTAGCAAAGGCTCAACTTCTGCATCTGTTAAGCAATTTCCTGTGAATGAAAAGAATTCTTTTTCCATTATATAAAAATCTGAGAGCAAGATAGCAAAATAAATTAAGAAATAACAAGAAATAGTAGAAAATTGTGGACTACAGCGGTCTCTTAGATATTTTACTTGTTAACTTATTTACTAAAGTATTCTTGTAGTGAATATCGTGCTCTTGGCGCTAAATCTTGTCCGGCAAATTGCCCTGCTAGATATTTATGATATGCAGCAAGACCTACCATTGCTGCATTGTCGGTAGTAAATCTTCTTTCTGGAAGGAATGTACGCCAGTGATATTTTTCTCCTGTTGCAACGATAGCGTCACGAAGGCCAGAATTTGCAGCAACACCTCCGCCAATTACGATGTCTTTTATACCCGTTTGTTTTGATGCAAGTATAAGTTTCTTAAGCAGAATGTCTATAATTGTGTATTGTACTGAGGCACAAATATCGTTGATGTTTTCTGCAACAAAATTAGGATTCTTTTGTACTTCTTTTTGCAAGAAATAGAGAATAGAAGTTTTTAATCCGCTAAAGCTGTAGTCGAGATTAGGAATTTGCGGTTTGTTAAAAGTAAAGGCTTTGGAATTACCTTCTTGAGCCCTACTGTCTATTTGTGGACCTCCAGGATAAGGGAGTCCAAGTACTTTTGCGCTTTTGTCGAACGCTTCGCCGGCTGCGTCGTCAATGGTTGTACCGATAATTTCCATATCGGTGTAGTCTTTTACAATTATGATTTGCGTGTGACCTCCAGATACAAGTAAGCACAAGAAAGGAAATTTTGCTTGCTCGCGTCCTACGGTTTCAGGAGTTACAATAAAGTTTGCAAGTACATGACCGTGTAGATGATTGACCTCTATAAGTTTGCAACCCTTTGCAAGGGCGAAAGATTTCGCGAACGAACCACCTACAAGTAGTGAACCAAGAAGTCCAGGACCTCGTGTATATCCAACAGCATCGATTTCGTCTTTCGTCACTCCGGCTTGTTTGAGAGCATCATCAACAACGGGAATAATGTTTTGCTGATGCGAGCGTGATGCAAGCTCTGGAACAACTCCGCCGTAGCGCTCGTGAACCTTTTGGCTCGCAATGGTATTGGAAAGCAAAATGCCGTCTCTAAGAACAGCTGCAGATGTGTCGTCGCACGAAGATTCTATGGCGAGAATTGTTGTACTCATAATTGTCTTTTCTGGTTGCTACCTACCAACTTATAATTATATTTGTGGCAAAAATACGGTTATTTCTGTGAGTTTTATAAAACGTATAGCAAAAATCTTTGGTGTAGTCATTGCAAGTGTTGTTGCTCTGATTTTGTTGGCTTTTGCTGTATTGCAAATTCCTGCTGTTCAAGCAAAACTCATTCATATTGCAGAACAAAAGATTTCAGACATTACCGGATTGAATGTAAAAGTTGGTAAGGTGTCTCCAATATTTTGGAATGGTGTCGCTTTATATGACTTGTGTATTTTGGGTGAACAGAATGATACCATCATTGCTTCAGCTTATTTAGCAGCTTCTGTTAAAAAAATAGATATAGATTCTTCTTCGTTTGCGTTGTCAAAAATTGTTTTGTCGCAACCGAAAGTTTGTCTTGCTTATGACTCCACAGGAGTGTTTAATTTGGATCCACTTCTTCAATCGTTCTCATCGGACGATACGACATCAAATCTGAAACTTTCTATTGATGATATTGTAATACGAAAAGGATTTTTTTCTTTTGAAGATATGACAGAATCTATATCTTCAGAAAAAGGTATTGATTTTTCGCATCTTCAAGTAGAAAATATTACCGCTTCTATCAGTAATTTATTGGTTGAAAATGGTTCGTATTCTGCAGCAATACAGAAATTGTCCGCTCGTGAGAAATCTGGATTTGAACTTTCCTATTTGTATGGCGATGTGTTTGTTACTGATACGATTATAGATTGCTCGAATGTCGCAATTTCTGCGACAGATTCGAAAGTTTATGCAAAGCATTTTGCTATGAGTTATGATGATTTCTCAGACTTCAGTGATTTCTGTAATAAGGTCGTGATTACTGCGAATGTTAATCATAGTACGGTTAATCTACACGATGTGTCTTATTTTGCTTCATCTGTAGAACAATTGCCATATCGTTTTACTGTGTTTGGAGATTTTGTTGGCACTATTGCAGATTTTGTCGCGTCAAATGTTCATATTGGTTATGGTAAAAGTACGCAGTTTGTCGGTGATGTGACAATAAAGGGGTTACCAGATTTGGATAAGATGAACTTTGATGTTCTGGCAAAAAATATATCTACAAATTCGTACGACATTTCTCATACGCAACTGCCATTTCAAGATAATGAAGAATATGTACAACTTCCAGATATTCTCAAAACTTTCTCATTCTATAAATTTAATGGTAAGGCTAGTGGTAATCTGAACAATGTTTCTCTTACTGGTACACTTCTGTCTGATGCTGGAAAAGTAGATGTGGATGCTCGTGTTCTTCAAGATGATTATGTGTCTTGTGAAGGATCTTTGTCGCTTGATAGATTGAATTGTTCATATTTCTTAGATGGCTCTGATTTAGTGAAAGACATTTCTGGTTCTTTTGACGTCTATGCTAAGTTTAAAGGAGACTCTTTTTTAGAAGGAACAGTGAAAGGAATAGTTGATACTCTTATTTGTAATGACTATGCGTATTCTTCAATTGATGTTAACGCAAAACTTTCTTCAGAACGAATAGGTGGAAAATTCTCAATAGAAGACCCGAATTTGAAAATGAATTTTGCTGGAGGCGTGGATTTCTCAGTGGAAACGCCAGAAATCAAATTTATATCAACGATAGAAAAAGCACATTTAGACAAATTACACTTGTTTTCCGATGCAATGTCGTCGGTCTCATTTTCTACGCAAGTTGACTTGTATGGTGTCGATCTTGATGATTTAAATGGTATAGCTTCTATTCGTAATTTGGAGTATTCAAATGCAAAAGGAACAATTGCAACAAAGAATATCGCTTTGAACTTCTCGAATGAAAAACAAAAAAGAAATATTGCTCTTCGATCTGCATTTGCCGATGCGGAAATTAATGGAGAAGGGTCGTATGGAGATTTATATAATAATATAGTATCGTTGTTGGCGGAAAACATTTCGTCGTTGCCGATAACTGTAAATAAAAGCAATCAAAATTCGGAATTTACGTTCTCGGCCACAATTAAGAATATTGATACGGTATTCTCTCTTCTTTTGCCAGATTTACGAATAAAAAATGGAACAACTTGTAGTGCTGTATTTAGTAAGGAAAAGAATACAGCTTCTGTAGATCTCCATTTTCCACGTTGTTCGTATGGATCTGTTGTTATGTATAATGGTGATATAGCTTTAGATTGTGATGAAACAGGTATTCTTGTAAACTCAAAGTGTACCTTGGATTCTGATTCAAAATCGGGAAATACTCTTACTGCAGACTGTTCTATTGTGAAAGATAGTTTAGCTATGCATACATCTTGGAATTTGGAATCGGCACTAAAAACTTATGGAGAGTGTGCTATTCGTGGGGCTATGCAGACAAAAAGTGTCGGACAGCTTCCGAAATTTATATTGCAGATTCTTCCTTCTCAATTTTATATTGCAGATTCGTTGTGGAATATTGCACAATCTCATGTTGTTGTTGATACAACAAGTATTTCAATTTCAGGGTTTTGTCTTTCGAAAGATGCGAAAAAAATCCATATTGACGGAGTTGTTTCAGAAAATACTAACGACTATGTTGTCGTGAATGTGGAAAACTATGATTTGAGTGAGCTAAATTCATTGATTGGCAATGAAAGTGTTCGTCTTGCTGGACAGATACAAGGTCGTGTACGTATGAAAAATTTGTATGCAACTCCATTGATTTTTGCTGATATAAATTCAGGTTTGGTGTCTTTCAATGATAATGAATTGGGTTCGTTACTATTCCGAAGTTTTTGGGAAAATAGGCAAAAGGCTTTGTTGTTAAAAGCTTTAATAATGCGCGAAAAAGAGAACCTCGTTGCGGTAGAGGGAAAATATGTCCCTTCTTCTGATTCGTTGCGATGTACAGTCGCTTGTAATGATTTGAATTTGAAAGTATTTAGTGAAGTTTTACAAGGTACGGTTGACAATCTTGCAGGTGTAATTAATGGTAATATAAATGTGGATGGAACACTTGCATCTCCTATTTATAGTGGTGAGTTAGAGGCAACAGAAGGCTCATTCACGGTAAGTTATACAAATGTGCCATATTTATTTTCTGGAAAACTTCGCGCTCAGAAAACCCGTTTCCTTTTCTCCGATTTCAATATTGCTGATACTCATCGTAATACAGGAGAAATTCGTGGTTTTGTGGATATAAAAGAAATAGCAAATCCTCATTATCGTATAGATATTTCTTCTCCTAAGATTCTTGTAATGAATACTACGGCAAAAGATAATGATTATTTTTATGGTACTATATATTATAATGGTACGGCAAAAATTGAGGGTGATTTGAATGAAACTGATATTTCTGCAAATGGTAAGTCATTAGAGAATACGGTTTGTTCTATACCGGTTAGTTATTCTGAATTGTCGGGCGCTTATGATTTCCTATCGTTTTCTGCTGATACAGCAACGCAAGTATTGGAGAAACCAACAACGGCTTCTGGTATGACAATGAATATGACTTTGGCAATAACTCCAGACGCATTGGCTCAGATTGTCTTTGATCCAAAAGTTGGCGATGTGATAAAGGCGAGAGGTAACGGAGATTTACAAGTGAAAATGGAAAAAGATGGAGACTTGCGTGTATATGGAAAATATCAAATAGAAGAGGGGGAATATCTATTTACATTGAAGAATCTAATAAACAAGAAATTGGTTTTGCAGAAAGGTGGAACTATTGCTTGGAATGGTGACCCTTTGAATGCGCAGGTAAATTTGACTGCACATTATGAAACAAAAGCTTCTCCACAACCTTTATTTGATAGTACAGTTTCTTTTTCAAAGCGAATTCCTGTTACTTGTAAGGCTATGCTTCAAAATAATCTTATGTCACCAGATATTTCGTATGATATTGCAGTTCCTAGTTCCGCTACTCAAGTTAGCGAAGTTTTGTCAACATTGAGTGAGGATGAAAAAACACTTCAATTCTTATCGCTTATGTTGCAGGGTTCATTTATGGCTGTAAATTCTTCGACTGTAGGAGGGTCGCTTTCATTTGAGGTATTGAGTAATCAGATTAACAACTTGTTGTCACAAATTGATCCGAACCTTGATGTGAATGTAAACTATAGATTAGGTACCGATAATACAACTAATAATGAATTTGAATTCGGAATATCCCGACAGTTTTGGAACGATAGAATCTTGGTAAATGTGAATGGTTATACCGATTTCGGTGGAGGTACTACTGGTGCGGATGCTGCTTCAGCAACGGCGCAGTCAAGTGATTTTTCTGGTAATGTAAGTGTGGAAATGAAAGTGAACAAAAAAGGAACGTTAAAGGTAAAGGGATTTTCTCGAAGTAATGATGATGAATTGTCAGAAAAACAAGAGAATACCAATGGTTTAGGTTTCTCGTTTACAAAAGACTTTAATACTTTACGTGAGTTTTTTAGAAAAGAAAAATAATATAGAAAAAGAGTTTTCATTCTGAAAAAATACTATCTTTACCCCACAATAAAATTTAAGTTAAACTAAATAAAAAAAGTAAATGAAGAAGATTTTATTATTTTTAAGTGGTGCTTTATTGTCACTTGGTGTAAGTGCAACAGAGTACGAAGTAACAGTTGATAAATTTGACTTTGTTATTGGTAATGAAAACAATGTTGATATCACAGATCAATTAGGTGGTGCATTGTTGCAAACAGGTGACTGGATTCTTGTTACAGTTAAAGGTTATTTCGATAATGATATTAGAGGTGTGAATTTTACTGCTGTTGCAGATAATTCTGAAGCTGCTAGTTATTGGAAAAATCTTACAGCATGGTCTGTTGAAAAAGTTGGTGGTTCAACTTCTGCTTTAACCTTGTTTGATGAATATTATGAATTTGAAATAACAGATGATGCAGTGTCAGCAGAAAAGATTGTTATCCGAATGGATCCTCTTGCTGATGTACCAATGGTTAAAATGCGTCCAACTCCATCATTCGTTGCTGGTGCAACATATCCTGTTGCAATGCCAACAGTAAAATTTGGTGCTGATGATCCTGCAAATCCAGTAAACTATAAAGCTGATGCTTTATTTACAACTGATGATAATTTAGCTGCAGATGATATCATTAAGGTGACAATTGATGGTACATTCAACCAAGATATAGATGGTATCAATTTTATGGTGTTCGACAAGGAAGGAAACACTATCTTACCTTGGACTTCTCGTCCATTTGTTGCTACTGCTGGTGAAAAAGTAGCAGGTACTGAGTTCGAGTTCACAGTTCCAAAAGCTGCAACAGGTACTGAATATAAATTGACTGCCTTTATTGCTGGTTACGATGCAGAGAAAGAAATTAAATTCTTGAAAGATGGTGATGTAGAACACGAAGCTGTTGAGTTAGCAACAAAAGAATATACTAACATTACATTGTCTGCTAATGTTTGGGAAACAGGTTCGAACTATCAAACAGTTGAAAACATTGCTTCTGATGTATTCGCAGGTGACTTTGTTACATTCTCAGTTAAAGGTATTGCTGATCAATCTATCGCTGGTCTTCAAGCATACTTAATGGATGATTCTTACAATGCAATCTCTGCATACCTTCCAATTAAATCTGATATCGCAAAAGGTGACGAAATTGATTTCTCAGGTGTTGTAGAAGTTTCTTCTGCTTCTGCAGTTTGTAAATTGGTTATTGTAACAACTGATGCTGTTGCTGAAGGTATTGATGCTATCAACATTAAAGTAGCAGGCTCTACTCCAGAACCAACTGCAGTAGATGAAGTTGCCGCTTCTGCATTTGCAGTTCAAGGTGGCATGGTTTACTCAGCAGGCGAAATCGTTGTTTACAATGTCGCTGGTAAAATTGTAGCTGTTGCTTCTCAAGAATTCAATGTAAATTCTTTGAATGCTGGTGTTTATTTCATCACAGCTCAAGAAGGTACAATTAAATTCGTAAAATAATTGTACATTATATATATGTATAACAAAGGGCGAACCAAGTGGTTCGCCCTTTTTGTTTTTGAGACTTTCCGTTGGTTGTTAGTCTTCTTGTGTAAGACGAAAGATCTTTTGCATTCGTCTTACTTTGAAAAAATACTCATTCATTAAGTATAGATGGTCAGCCTTTGGTTGCTATTTTTGACATACTTTAATAATGTTACGAAATTCTTAATTGACAATTATATCTTGGTGTTTCGTATCTCCCCGTAGGGGATGTCTATTGGTAGAATACATAATATCCTCTTTCGGAGTAAATAACTCCGTAGGAGTTGACATTGTAAATACCGCTATATTTTTAGGAAATAGACAGTCCAAATTTTTTATCAGTATGTTATAGGGTTTTGTTTATTTCGTTTGTCTAATAGGAACAAAGAAAAAGTATGCTTGTTAGTAAAGTATTGAAAAAAATAGTTTACTTTTGCATGCTTAATGTAATGTAAATTTTTAATTAATATAATTATGAAACAAACAGAGATTACAAAAACGAAAGGCGGCTTGCTTAAGCATCTATTGCTTGTGTGTGTCGCGCTGTTAGGTTTTGTGGGTATTACTTCGGCAAGTCCGAACTATCCATTCCCTAACAATTATGCGTATCCGAATGGTAGTATCTATACGGGTAGCGAAGTGCAAACAAAAATTCAAAGCTTATATGAAGCTTGGAAAGCAAAGTATTATGTGACAGATGGTTCACTTGGTCGTGTGAAATTCGTACAAGCTGGTGAAGATGGTACGAATTCTGTATCAGAAGGTATTGCATACGGTATGCTTATCTTTGTGTATATGGATAATGCGAAGAATAATACGCAACTTGATTTCGATAAAACATGGGCGTATTACAAAGCAAATTCCAACGATCATGGCTTGATGAACTGGAAAGTAAATGCTTTTACTGGTAATGTTGCCGCAGGTCAAGGTAATGCCAACGGTGCAACCGATGCTGACCTTGATGCAGCTCAAGCTTTGTTGATGGCGTATAAACAATGGGGTGATGTGAAATACTTGAATGATGCAAAAAAATTGATTCAAAGTATTTGGACATACGAAGTTAACGCTAATAAGAATCTAAAACCAGGTGATTACTTTGATGATTACAAAAACCCTTGCTATTTCATTACAAATGCAATGAAGTTGTTTGATCAAGTAAATGCTCTTGAAAGTTTAGGTGCTTCTTGGGACTTTACTACTGTTGCAAATAACTGTTACACTATTATGGAAAAATCTGCTAATGCAACTACAGGTTTGATTCCTGACTGGTGTTATGAAAATGGTTCTTATTTGACAGGTATTGTAGATTCTAAATTCGAATCTATCTTTGGTTACGATGCTGTTCGTATTCCTTGGCGTCTTGCTCATGCGTATGCATGGTATGGCGACACTCGTGCAAAGGCACTTGCTTCAAAAATCACTTCATGGGCGCAAAAAGCATATCCTAATCCTGGTGATATCTTAGATGGTTACTTCCTTGATGGTCGTCCGGGTGATGGGACAGGTGCATTCAAAGGTTCTCTTTCTTCTTGGGGATCAAGTAAAAATGCTTGTTTCAAAGCTGGTTTGAGTATCGGTTCTATGGTTGATCCAACTTATAAAAGCTATATGAATGCTTGTTGGTCTAACGGTTCTGCAACTGATGTGTATGGTGCATATTATACTCATACAACTCAGTTGTTGTTCATGTTGTGCTTGACAGGTAACATGCCTAACTTCTACGATATGCTTCCTGTATATTTAAGTTCGGAAACTGATGCATCAGGAAGTTCTGTAATTGTTAATTTCTCAAAACCAATCAATGCGGCTTCTGCAACTAGTTCAATAAGCAAATTTGTTGTTACTACATATCCTACTGCTGATGATGCAAAAAATAAGACAAACGGTACAAAAATCTCTGTTTCTTCTGCTTCCGTTATGTCTAAGGATGTGACATTGAATTTGTCTTCTGATATTGCAGATCCTTATATATATGTATCATATACAGGAACAACTTTAACAGGTACTGATGGTTCAAAAGCATCTACTTTCGAAGACCAACAAGTAACAAATAAAGTAACAAGCATGGAACCATATCCAATTGCTCGTTACACTGATGTTATTGGTGCAAAAGTATATGTACAATGGTCTAAAGATGTGAAGTTAGCATCTGCTGCTGCTTCAGACTTTACTGTATATGTAAATGGAACAGCAGTTTCTAAAACACCAAAACTTTCTTATTTTACAGATGATGAAGGTGTACAAGATAAAACAGTATTGGCATTAGATTTTGGTGAATCTTTATTGTCTTCTTCTGCAGATGCAATTACTATTTCGTATGCAGGTGGTTTGACTTCATTAACAGGAACTAAGAAAGCAAAAGCATTTACTAAAGCTGTTGTACAAAATTTCTACATGAGTGAATCTTGTTTGGAAATGTATGTTACAGGGGGAGTAGAAACAGGAACTTGGGACTGTATGGTATCTAATATCCCAATGGAAACAGATTTTGCTAGCGCGACTGATGGTAAGGCTATGTATCTTAAAACTCCTGGTGATTATCAACGTTTGATATTTACACCAAACACAGCTAATAAAGCTGAATGGAATACAAACTTAGCTGATCCAAACTCTCGTTTGACAGGTAGATTCTATTTGAAATCTCTTGGTGCTGGTGCTGATGGTATGGCTATCTTCTTGATGACAGAAGATTTAAATACTCCAGATTACAGTCCTAAAAATGCTGCTTTCTTGCTTGAAGATATTACAGTAGGTAAGTGGTATGAATTTGATATTCCTCTTGGAACAACAGCAGCATGGTCATGGCAAGCATATTCAGAACAGAATAAATACAATAAAATTTGGATTGCTCCATTTAAAGCTTCTTCAACAAGTGAACAAGCTGATGTAGCATTCGAAATTTATATCGATGAATTTGCATTATGTCCAAAGAAACAAGTTGTTGAAGCTGAGTCAGGAAAAGTTGCTTTTGATGGTTCGCAAGTGGAATTGAACTTCTCAACAGCAATGAAACTTCCTACAAGTTTGTCGGCTATAGTTATTAAAGAAGGCGCAACTTCTCATGCTGTTACATCTATAGAAACAAAAACAGGTGATGCTTCTACATTGATTTTCAATCTTGAAACTCCAATTAAATCTGCTTCTGCAACAATTACTGCAACATTGGCAGCAGAAACAAGCGATGTTAAATCTAACGATGGTCGTAAATCTGCACCATTCTCTGTAGAGTTAGCAAATCTTGTTGGCTGTACAACTTCTACAGGTTGGTATGATGACTTTGCTGATGCTACAGATTATGTAACAGAAAACTTGAATTTAGGTAGTTTTGATGATGATATTGCATATAGTATCATTGAAAATGCAAAAGCAGGAACATTGGATTTTACACAAGCTGCTGGTGACTCATGGGGATCTCAAATTATTTTAGCTCCATATTCTGCATCAACAAATGAAGGCTTTGTTCTTGACTTAAGTGGAGATCGTGGTGTGATTGAATTTTCTGTTACTTCAGATGCAAGAGCAACTGTTTATTATCGTATAGATGTAAAAGATTATTTTGGAAATTCTAAAGACGGTTCTTTCACGAGACTAACAGTAAGCTCTACTCCAACTAAGATTACTTATAATCCAAGTTTCTCTGGTGTAGATCCTACTGCTATCTCTGAAATTCAATTCCGTTTCATAAAAGCTGAAGGTACAGATAAGAATGATTATGTTCCTACATTGTATAATGGAACATTACATTTTGACTACATTTCAGTAGGTCAACCATTGTACTTGTCTGATTTCTCTCCAGCTGAAGTTTTGAATACTAAAGTTGGTATAGATGAAGACTCTAAGTTTAAAGTTACAAGTTCAGCTGATGGTTACATCTTTGTTGTTAGAGGAACAGTAAATCCTCAATATTCAGCAATGATGGCTGCTGTAAATGCTGGTGAAGGTACATATACAGCTTGTACTGCTAATACTCCTGCTACAATCGATATGATGGGTATGGGTTATGGTTACTTTAAAGCGTATGCATACGATCCTGTTTCAGGTTCTGTGTCTTCAGCTTATGGTTGCCAAGTTAAGGACGTAACTCCTCCTGAATTCACAGAATATTTTAATGAAGACTACATCGATGCTGACGGTACATTATTCTTCACTGTAAACGAAGATGCTACTGTTTACTTGATGCCTTGCTCTGCTGCAAAAACAGATATCGATGATTCTCCTTATATGTGGATGGTAGAAGGTGGTCAACCAGTAACATTTAACTTTGAAGCTCTATATGAAGGTAAAGTGATAAAACCAGGTGATCAGTTCTATTTAGTTGCTGCAGATGGTAGTGGTAACTATTCAGAAAAAGTTCCTGCTTCATGTTTTGAAATAAATCAAGTAGCCTTAGATTTCAAAGTTGATGCAGCTGAATACACACTTGGTGATGTAATTAAGGTTACAGCAACTCGTGAAGCAAAAGTTTACCTAGTTCCTTCTGATGAGTCTGTAAGAATTAAGACAGTTGCATCAAAAGCTGTGTTAAGTTTATCTTCTAATTTGTATGGACTTGCACAATTAGAAACAGAAGAATTAGCTATAGATACAGCAACTACATATTATATATATATTGTAAGTGCTGATGGCCAAGAAATGGCTGGTCCTTCTCCATTGATTACAATAACTCCTGCTTCTTATGAATTGAATTCAATTTCGTTGGATGTAGATGCAGCTCAAGTTAAAGTTGGATGTGAACCTACTACAGTAGCGGTTACATTTGATGAGGCTCGTTATCCAAATAAAGCATTGTCATTCTCTGGTGCAAGTGATATTGTAACTGTTACATATGATGAAAAAACAGCAGTAATCTCTCTTGAAGGTAAAGCTGCTGGTACAGGTACAATTACTATTACTTCTGATGCTGATCCAACTGTAAAAGCTACTTTATCTGTATCTTCTGTTCTTGTTCCTGCTGAAGTTGAAATTACTGGTGTAGAAAAAATGTCTCCTTCAGAAACTCAAACATTGACTGCAATTGCTCTTCCTGAAGGTGCAACAACAGAATTTACTTGGAAATCAAGTAATACTTCAGTTGCCACAGTTTCTTCTATTGGTCTTGTAAAGGCTGTTGCTTTAGGTACAACAACAATTACGGCAACTGCAAAAACAAAAGGTTGTGGTGATTATGCAGTAGGCTCATTTGATATTACTGTAAAAGAAGCTGGTTTGAATTCTATCGCTTTATTTGGTGGTGATGGAGCAATTCAAAAAGCTGATGCAACTTCTACGGTTTTGATGGATGTTGTTGATGATGAAGACTATAACTGGTTGGATCCAGAAGACGAAGATGCAAATTATGTTACTTTTGGTGTTACATTCCAACCTTCAAATTTTGCCTTCACAGGTGTAACTGTTGCTTCTTCGAATACAGATGTCGCTTCGGTTGGTCCTGTATCAAAACAATCAGTACAAAAAACAAGCGTATATGCTTTTGATGTAATCTTTAATGGTGGTGAAGGTGTTGCTGTAATTACTGTAACTGCAAAAGATGATCCAACAGTAACTGCTACAATTACTGTTAAGAATGGTGATGCTCCTTGTACTGCTGTTGCTCCAACTGCAAAAGATATTACTGCAACTCCTTGCGATGATATTACTTTAACAGCAACTGCAAGTGGTACTGCTGTATGGTATGATGTTGCAACTGCTGGTACTCCATTAGCTTCTGCTAAGATTGGTCAAAAAGCTGCAGGTGAATACACATATTATGTTGCAAACAATGATGGTATTTGCGAAAGTCCTCGCACTCCAGTAAAAGTAACTGTAACAGCTGTTGCTGCTCCTACAGCTGCTGAGGCTCCTGCAATCAAAGCTACAGCTGATGATAATGTTACTCTATCTGCTAAATTAACAAGTGGTACTGCTGTATGGTATGCAGCTGCAACAGGTGGCTCTCCAATAGCAACTGCTCTTGGTCAATTAGAGGAAGGTACATATACATATTATGTTGCTAGAAAAGATGCGAAAAACTGCGAAAGTGAACGTACTCCAGTAACTGTTACAATTTCTGCTGGTGCATGTAAAACAACTGCTCCAACAGCTGCTCAAGTTCCTGCAGTAACAGTTTGTGAAGGTGACCCTGTAGTTCTTACTGCAACATTTACAGGTACAGCAACTGCAGTATGGTATTCTGCTGCTGAAGGTGGCGTTGCTCTTAAAGAAGGTAATTCATTTACAACTAGTGATACTAAAGCAGGTGAATATACTTACTATGTTGCTAAAAACGATGGTTGTGAAAGTGAAACTCGTACAGCTGTAAAAGCAACAATCACAGCTAAACCAACTGCAATCATAGCTTCAACAGTTGAATCTGAATACTGCTCTTCAGTTGAAACAGTCGCCCTTTCTGCAACTCCTGCAACAGGTTCTTGGTCTGGTACAGGTGTAACTGGTTCAACATTCAGTCCTAAGACTGCGGGTGCAGGTACTGCAACTATCACTTATACAATTGGTGATCCAGGTTGCCAATCAGAAATTACAAAAACAATCACTGTGAAGGCAGCTCCTTCTATTGATTTGAGTGCTATTGCAACAACAGCTTGTGCTGGTGAAGAAATTACGTTAGCTCCAGCTACAGGTACTTGGAGTGGTACTGGTGTTGAAGGTTCAACATTCAAATCTGAAACTGCTGGAAGTTATGAATTAGCTTATTCAGAAACAGCTAATGGTTGCTCTGCAACTGATAATGTTACTATTACAGTAACAAAAGCTACTGCTCCAACAGCTACTTCGGCTATCGTTGGTTTAGGTGATGCTGCTCCTGCTCTTTCTGCAACAGGTAAAGGTACTATTAACTGGTACGAATCAGAGGCTGGTGCTTCTGTAGCTACAGGTGCAACTTATACACCTGCAATTACAACAGATGCTAAAGCAACTTATACATATTATGTAACTAATACAGACGGATCTTGTGAAAGTGCTAAGGTTCCTGTAACTGTTACAGTAACTGATTGTACAGTTCCTGCTCCTACAATTGCTGCAGTTGATGAAATCTGTGAAGGTGAAACTGCTACATTATCAGCAACAGGTACTAACATTAAATGGTACAATGTAAGTGAAGAAGGTACTGCACTTGCTGAAGGTACAACATTCGATGTAACTACTGCTGGTACATATTATGCTTCTCAAGAAACAACTTGTGAAAGTGCTCGTGCTTCTGTAGTTGTTACAGTGAAAGCAAAACCTGCTGCTCCAACTGCAACTGGTGCAAGTTCTTGTGCTGGTTCAGAATTGGTTGCTATGACAACAGTAGAATCTGCAAATTGGTATGCTGATAAAGCTGCTGCTGCTCTTGCAACTGACAGCAAGTCATTTACTCCAAAATCAATTAGCGCAACAACAACATATTATGTAAATCAAGTTGTTGCAGGTTGTGCATCTGATTTCGCTGAAGTTGTTTACACAGTTAAAGAAACTCCTGCTGCTCCAGTGGCAACTTCTGCTACTGCATGTTTAGGTGAAGAATCTAAATATGTATTGTCTGCAACAGGTGCTGGTTTACAATGGTTCGATGCTGCAGGTTCTCCTCTTGGAACTGCTGCTACACAAGCTGTTAGCGTAACAACTGCTAAAGATTATGCTTATACTGTTACTCAAACAGTTGATGGTTGTACTTCTGAAGCAACTACTGCTACATTGACAGTTAGTGCTCTTCCTACTCCAGTAATTGCTATAGCAGAAGAATTCTGTTCAAGTTCTGTAGTTGAAGTTGCATTGTCGGCAACTCCTGCTGGTGGTGATTTCAAACTTGATGGTAAGGCTGCTACTTCTTTCGTTCCAAGTTCTTTGAGCGAAGGCACACACACAGTAGCATACTCTTATACTGATGTTAATGGTTGTGCTGGTAATGCTACAGATGTTACATTCGAAGTAAAAGATTGTTCAGATCCTGCTGTAACTTCAGTTAAGTTGAATGTTTCAACAGTAGGTATGGTTCAAGGTGATACTTACAATAAATTTACTGTTACAATCCTTCCAACTGAAGGTGTTGACAATAAAGGTCTTGTATGGTCTTCTTCTGATGAAAGTGTTGTAACTGTAGATGCAAATGGTGTTCTAACTGCTGTTGCTCCTGGTACTGCTACAATTACTGTTGAATCAGCTTACACTGCTGGTATTTCAACAACTTGTACAGTAAATGTTACAAAACAAATAGTTCCAGTTTCTTCTGCAACAATCGCTTTAGGTGAATACACTGTTGCTGAATCAGGAACATTAGATTTGTCAGAATTCTTGACATTCGAACCAGATGATGCTTCAATTGCATCTGTTGTATGGTCAACAGCTAGTTCTTATGTAACTGTTGATCCTGAAACAGGTATCGTAAGTGGTAAGACAACTTCACAAAATCGTGAAAACATTAGAATTACTGCTACAATTACTTCGTTAGATGGTAAGAAAGTTACTGCTTCAACGACAATTAAATTGTTAAAAGATCCTACTTATGTTTCTTCTATCTCAATACCAAAAACATTGTCATTAGAAGAAAATAGTACTTACACATTCTCTGCTACAGTATTGCCAGCAAATGCAGATGATAAGACTGTAACTTGGGCTGTTATCGGTTCTGGTGCAACAATCAATGCTTCTACTGGTAAAGTAACAGTAACTGGTAAGGCTGGTCAATCATTCGTAGTAGTAGCAACTGCAGCTGATGCTGAAGGTGTTGAATCTAATGAATGTGAAGTAACAATTGTTGAAGAAACAATCGAAGTATCTAATATCACTGCTTCAATTAGTAAAGTAGAAGTAACTGCAGGCGATACTAAAGGTAGTACAGTAACTATCTCTTATAGCCCTGCTAATACTACTCAAACAGATTATACATTGTTTGCTAGTACAAGCTGCTTCTCTTACACTGATAATGGTGATGGTTCATTCACAATTATTGGTAACCAAGGTGGAACTGCTACTTTGACAATTAGATCTGCTTCTAATCCAAGTATATCTACAGATATTACTGTTACTGTAATTGAAAAAGTTAAGAACATTACAATTTCAGGTACACAAATGTTGAATGTTGGTGATGTAGCTCAATTATCTGCTGTAGCAGGTGAAGCAACTGCAACAGACAAAACTGTGACTTGGAGTTCAAATGATCCTTCAATTGCTACTGTTTCTGAAACAGGTTATGTAACAGCTAAGGGTGCTGGTATGGTTCAAATTACTGCAACTGCAAAAGACGGTTCTGGTGTTTCTAACAGTATCTACATTACTGTTGCCTCAATTCCAGTTCAATCAATTACAGTTTCAAATGTTGAATTAGAATTAGGACAATCTGCTAAGATTAAAGCAACAATTGCTCCTTCAAATGCAACATATAAGAATTTGATCTATGAAGTAAACGATAATTCAATCATCTCTGTTGATGGTGAAGGTAATATTACTTCTCTTGCAGAAGGAACTGCAATTGTAACAGTAACTGCTCCAGCTGATGGTGTTTCACAAACTATTACAGTAACTGTTACTCCAGTGAAAGCTGATAAAGCATTCTTGAATCAATTGATTGAAAATGAAAAATGGGGTGCATATGCAGTTTACTACAAAGTTCAAGCTGGTGAAATCGTAATCGGACGTGGTAAAGGTGAAAAATCACCACTTGTTTACAATGACTTCCAAAACGCTTGGTTGAATGCTCAAGATGTTTACGATGAACCATTTGCAACTCAAGAAGAAGTAGATGATGCAGCAAGATGGTTGTATGATGCAATTAAAGCAATGGGTGCTGACATTGATGTTGACAGACCAGAAGAAACAGCAATTGATGATGTAACTGTTATCGATGCGAAAGTTTATCCAACAATGGTAACAACAAATGTTACTGTTGCAGCAGAAAACTTAGTAGCTGTTAAGATTGTATCTGCAACAGGTAAGGTTGTAGCATTCGAACAAGCTTCAGCTGATGAAATCGAAATTGATGCAACTGGTTTCGCTCAAGGTGTTTACAAGGTAATTGTAGAAACTGAAAACGGTTCAGTTGTTAAGGGATTCGTAAAGTAATCTTTTAGATTAATAACAAAAAAGGCAGACCAATTTGGTCTGCCTTTTTTGTTATATACTCAATACACTTGGTCTTACTTGTGATATTGCAAGTGGTAATTTTTCTATAAGTTCTTTCTTATATATGGTAAACTTTGTATATTCGCAAAAGGTCATTGTGTACGTATGAGAAACTTTTGTCTTTTTCTTTTCTTTTCACTTGTTAGTTTCTTTTCGTTTTCTCAACCATTTGAGGGGGAGATTAGTTATATGAAAGTGACTCATTCCGATACCTTGTTTTATGTTTATACTGTTAAAAATAATAATGTCCGTATTGATGAGTTTGACAAGTATAGACGTGCACTTCGTTCGTATGTCGTAAATACTCAGGAGAAGTCTTTGTATGTTATAAATCCTAATAAAAATATCTATACAGCAATAGAGTATACTAGCGAGAATAATGACCTTGCTGGCTTTGAGGTTATAAATACAGGGAATTATAAATATATAAACGGATATAAGTGTGACCAGTGGCGTGTTAGGAACATAGAGAGAAATACTGAGATGTCTTATTGGATTGCTGGTGATAATTTTAAGTTTTATTCCTCGATGTCGAATGTGGCTATCTCTATCGATGATGTTTTTCTGTTTTTTAAGGCTCTTCCTGCTGCTAAAACAGATGGTGTGATTCCATTCCTTGTTGAAAATAGAACATTGCTTAGATCGCCTAAATCAGTGCTCTCTAATGTTGAAGTAAAACCGCATAAGATTGATCCTTCGGTTTTTAGTGTGTCACGCTATCAAAAGTTTGAGAATTTGAGGTGATAAATTTGTAGCTGCGCCGGGAATCGAACCCGAATCTAAAGTTTAGGAAACTTCTATTCTATCCATTGAACTACGCGGCCGATATATTGACATTAGCAGTCAACTTCTCTTAGTTCAAATTCAAGACTTAATAATTTAGAAAAACGCATACCTGAAGACATCATGTCTGGATCGCTTTTCTTGTATTTCCATACTATTTGAACAAATACTTTGTCGCTCATTTTTTCAAGCAGAAGAAAAACTTTGGCTAATTGCTTAGCAGACGAAGTATTGTAATATTCCATAAAGAATTCAAATTCAATATCGTTTTCGGCAACTTCGCTGAATTCTTGTAACCATTTGAATACAGGTTCATAGAATGATATGGAATCTTCGGGTAATGATCGTCCAGAGATAGAAAATGTGTTGTTTTCTGCGTCTAAGTGAATTTCTGGAGTTTCTTCTGTTGCAATTATGTGTAAGGATTCCATATTATATAGTTACTTGCATTAAAATAAATGATATCTCTTCGTTTACCTTTTTAAGCGTGTATTGAATTGGATGTCCGCTTTTCATTCGCAAATCTACCAATCCTAATCCAGCTTCTTTACTATTATCGATGTCAAAGTTCAAAAGACATTTTGTGTAATAGTCATCAAGGTCTTCCTCGTTGAGAGAATTTAAATGATCAATTTTACTTGTGATTTTTTCTATTGATACATTGTCGATATAGTTACCAGCGTTAAGACTAAATTCATCTCCATTTTGAGCAATGTAGAAAATCACAGGGTTACCGCCAGGTCTGCTTTCGTCACATTTAACGCCGTGTTTTACAACGTTTTGTAGCATTTCTACCATTACATTGTACATCTTCTTTTTTCGCTCTAAACGGCCGAATGCTTGTTCGTTTATTAGCGAAAGAATGTCCATTAAGCTTTTTTGGTTTAGTCCACCATTGAAAATAAGCATAATGTTTTTTTGAAGAACAAATTTATGTAGCGCTACAACATCTTGAATGTCGATAAAGTCAATAGGTGCTTCGTCAAGTTGTTGTGAAATTGAGGTGTTCATATAGAAATATGAAATAAGTTCATCAATTTCTTCAAATGTATAGAACAACTTATTCCCTGATTTCCTTGCCATCTCAATCAAACCGAGACCAGCTCCACCTTTGCTAGAAATACTTCCATCTTCCAATACTTGCTTATAGTATTGTTTCAATGCATCTTTATCTAAGCTGTTAACTTTCTCTAATAATTTTGTTAGGTGTGGAATTGCTTCTTTATTTACAACATTGCCCGATGTCATTTGATATGACTTGTCTTTGTTACAAATAACAAACATTCCGGATTGGTCGGCTGTAAGATCCTCACGACCATCGATGAATTGGTGGCGAGTAATATTTTGTAGACATTCAACCATAATGGAGAATACACGTTTTTTTAATTTTGTTGATTCTCCTGTGGAGTCAAGATTATTTTCGGTCAATGCAATGATACTGTCGGTAATAACTTGAGAGAAAAGACCGCGGTACACATATACCAAATCTTCCCTTTGAAGTCCTTCAAAGAGGGTTAATTCGTTAATTTGCTGTTCAATTTTCTCTTGCTCCATAATTTGAATTATGTCAAACTCTTGCGAATATACGGCATTATTTAATACAGACCAAACAATCGGGCTTGAAATTTCAATTTTTTATTGAAAGACTTTTATTAGTTTTGTGATGAAATAAAACAGCGTTTTTCTCGTTCGTTTTTGTATGAATAAAGTTCGTTTTGTTACAATACTGCCAATTTTGTTTTTTTTGTGCGTTTTGACTTCGTGCAAGAAAGAATTTTATGCTAGTTCGCAATCGGATGTTTTAAAATTCTCTGTTGATACGATAAGTTTTGATACACTATTTACGGAAAAGGGTAGTGTAACTCAATGGGTTAAAATAAAAAATCCTTGTGATGGTATTGTTTCCATTGATAAAATTTCTCTTAAAAATGGAGAGAACTCTCGTTTTTATATCAATGTGAGTGGTATTCCAGGACCGGTTGTAGAAAATATTGAAATTGCCCCTGGTGATAGCATATTTGTTTTTATTCAGACAAAATTACAAGAACAAAAAGTCGATACGATTCTGTATCATGAGGAATCGTTGTTGGTGGAATATAATTCGCGTGTGGATGCAGTGGTGATTACAGCTTGGGGACAAGACGTGGAGAATATGAGTGGTGTTTTGACTTCCAATACGATTTGTACTGCAAAAAAGCCGTATGTGATATATGATTCGCTAGTGGTAGCTGAAGGTTCGACACTTGTGGTTGAAGCAGGAGCGAGGTTGTATATGCATTATAATGCAAATATAATAGTGAAAGGGTCGTTAATAATTCGGGGTACGAAAGACAGTGTTGTGACCATTACTTCCGATCGTTTGGAACAAACATATCAATTGTTGCCAGGGCAATGGGGAAGTATAATTTTTGAAGCATCAAGTACAGATAATGAAATTTCGTATGCGATGATAAAAAATGGGGTAAATGGTTTATATCTACAAGGGGATGAAACTCATCAGATTTCTTGTTCGATTTCAAATAGCCAAATTTCAAATATGTCGGGAAATGGGGTGTATGCGATAGGTTCCCATATCGATAGTTATAATTGTATTTTTGCCAATTGTGAATATTATGTTGTTGCTGTTTTAGGTGGTTGGTTCCAGGGTATTCATAACACAATTTATAATGAGGGAACTGCACGAGGTCGTAAGTATTATCCTTCACTTGCAATTGCGGATTATAAAAATGATACTTGTCTTGTTGCTTTAGAGAAAGCACATTTGTCGAATTCGATTGTAGTTGGCTCTATGACAAATGAAATAAGTATGGATGCTCAAAATGGCGAGAATTCTTTGCCTTGTCGAATTCAAAATTGTTTGTTGCGCGATACATACACGCATGCGGATAGTTCTTATTATGCAAACAATGTTTTTTATGATAAAAATAAACCGTTGTTTCAAGACCCTGGAAATTATTATTTAGATTCTCTTTCGCAGGCAATAAATATTGGCGATGTAACGATTGGCAATATGCATCCTACAGACTTACTAAACCATTCACGAATAGCTGACTCGAAACCAGATGTTGGCGCAATAGAATATTTTCATGAAGAAAAGAAAAGCGATAAGTAATATCTTCTTTGTCTTGTTTTGTGTGTTTTTGTCTTGTAGCTGTTCTGGACAAAAAGAACGAGATTTTATGGTGATGTTTTATAACACCGAAAATTTATTTGATACGGTTGATAATCCTCGAGTCAACGATAATGAATTTTTGCCAAATTCGCATCGACAATGGAATTCGTATCGATATAATAAAAAATTGAAAAATATAGCTCAAGTAATTGCTTTGGCAGGTGGATGGCAAATGCCTGATGTCATAGGTTTTTGCGAAGTAGAAAACGATACTTGTCTTCGTGATCTTATTCAAAAAACAGATTTGTATAGATTCCACTATGATTTTATCCATCATGAATCTTTAGATACCAGAGGAATAGATGTGGCTCTTTTATATAATAAAAATACATTTAAGCCGTTGCGTGATACGATAATCCGACCTGTTTTTGCTGATGCATCAAGAAAAACACGCGATATTTTGTATGTAGAAGGTTGTATGCTTTCCACAAACGATACAATCCATATTTTTATTTGTCATTTCCCGTCTCGTCGTGGTGGAAAGGATGAGAGCGAACAATATCGTATTACGGTTGCTCGTCAGTTAAGAACTGTGGTTGATAAAATTTTATCTGACAATCCTGATGCAAATATTGTAATCACAGGTGATTTTAATGATTATCCTACAGAGAAAAGTATTACCAAAGGATTGAAAGCACGTAGAACTGTTGACGATTGCCCGCAATGTCTTGTAAATCTACAAGATAAAAATGCAGATGGTACTTATAAATACAAAGGTTATTGGAACTTCTTGGATCAAGGAATTGTTAGCCAAGGTTTTCTAAAAGATTATGAAATTGATTATGTTGTTGTTCAACATGAAGGTTTGTTAGAACGAAACGAGAAAACAGGTGAAGCTGCTCCGTATAGAACGTATCAGGGCGAAATGTACCATGGTGGCTATAGCGACCATTTACCAATAACAATTTCGTTTAAGAAAAAGTAAATGAAGTTCGTTAGATAGTTTTGCTCACGTGAAGCGTACAGCAAAATGTAATTGTTTGTTATTTTTCAATTTCAATAAATTCAAATGGTACATCAACAAATTGTTGGTATTCCATTCCGGATTCTTTCATTTCTTCATCATTAGAGAAATATTTCCATGTTACTTGTACGGGAATCGTATGGTTTTGTTTGTACTTTTCAAGAAACCGAAACATTTTAAGCAGATATTTTGAAGAAGAAGTGTTGAAATATTCTAACTTAATCTCTAGGGTGAATCCATTAGCGAATTCTTGAATGTTATTTTCCAACCATGCAACAATTGGTGTGTAGAAAGTAGCTGCATCTTCAGGAAAAGATCGCCCTACTAAGCAAAGTTTGTTTTCGTCGATATTGAAGAAAACTTCTGGTGTCCATGCCGATTGTTCAATATAGAGATGTTCCATAGTTTATTTTTTTTCGAACATTGCAGATTCAACAAAGCCACAAAGAATATGACCAATTAAAATATGTGATTCTTGAATACGTGCAGTCTCGTTTGATGGCACGACGATACATTCGTCACATAATGCTTTCATTTTTCCTCCATTGCCACCTGTAAGCCCAACTGTATATATTCCTTTCTCCTTGCAATATTGTAATGCTTTTACAATGTTTTCGGAATTCCCAGAGGTAGAAATGCCAATAAATACATCGCCATTGTTCCCTAGTGCAGCAATTTGACGAGTAAACAAGAAATCGTATCCGTAATCGTTGCCAATTGCTGTTACGATAGATGTGTCGGTTGTGAGTGCTAATGCTGGAAGTCCAAGGTGGTCGAAACGAAAACGGTTAACTAATTCTGCAGCTAAATGTTGCGCGTCGGCGGCACTTCCTCCATTTCCTGCAAACATTGTTTTGTGTCCTTGTTTGTAGGATTCAATCATTTTCTTTGCAACCGTTTCTATTTGTGAAATAGCAAATTCATCGTTTAGTAATGCAGTTTTTACATCAATGGAACGACGAATAGTATCTTGGATTTCTTGTTTCATTTTCCTTTTCTTTGCTTGCAAAGGTATAAGTTTTCAAAAAAAGCGAGTGGAATTTCTTGAATTATCTATATTTGAATCAGAATTTTGTACAATGCAAACTACAGAAACTCCAATTCCACATGGTTTGTGGCTCGATAACGACAAGTGTATCGCAGGATTCTCAACGCGAAAGGGCGGGGTGAGTTCTGGAGTGTATGAAAGTATGAATACAGGTTTGCATTCTAAAGATGATGCCGAAAATGTAAAACAAAATCGCCGCTTGTTTTTCGATGCTGTTGCTCCAAATTTTCAAGTTGCAAATCTAAAACAGATACATTCTGCTGATGTTGTTCGTGTTGATTCTTCTTTTTGTAATGATACGGAAGCAGATGGCTTTTACACAACAGAGAAAGGAGTTGTTCTTTCTGTATCCATTGCCGATTGTGGTTCAGTTTTGTTTCATGATGAAGCATTTTCTCTTGTCGCAGGTTTACATTGTGGATGGAAAGGTACTCGAGATGGAATTATTCAGAATATGGTGAAGATTCTTTCAGAGTTCTCTGATCCTCGCTCGTTGACAGCGTATATTGGTCCAATGATTCAACAGGAAAACTACCAAGTCGGTAAAGAGTTCCTCGACTATTTTCCAAAACAGTATTTCATTTCAAGAAATGGGTCATATTATTTTGACCTGAATTGTTGCGTGGAAACAATTTTGCGTGACTGTAATGTTGGAACTATTTTTAATTCGAAATTGGATACTTATTCGAATGTGGATTTGTTTTATTCATATCGTCGTGATGGTCAAACAGGACGAATGTGCTCATATATAGGATTAAAGAAATGAAAAAACTATTGTTCCTCATAGTGCTTTTGTCTTTTGGCATTCGATCATATTCGTTTGCCCCAACAGACGATACACGGGTGTCTATATTGGTTTGCTCACCAGGGGAAGACTTGTATGCAAAATTTGGTCATGCTGCATTGAGAATCTGCGATGAAAAACAAGATTTCGATTTTGTTTTTGACTATGGAACATTTACTATAGAAGACTTATTTCAGTTTGTTGGCAATTTCTTCACGGGAAAAACATACTATATGCTCGATGCTAAGAATTTCCGATATACAACACTATCGTATGAGATGGAAGGTAGAGGTATAGTGGAATATCCCTTGATATTAGAACCGGAGGAAAAGCTCGGCATCTGTAACTTTGTGATGAAGAATATGTTACCTGAAAATAGATTGTATTTGTATAACTTCTTTTATGATAACTGTGCGACTCGTTTGCGGGATATATTGTCTGCTCAAATAGATACTTTATCTTGGAACGCATCGTATAATGAAGAAAGTTGGCGTTCTGCGATTTTACGCTATGTTGGGCAGACATCATGGTCAAGTTTAGGAATTCATCTTGCTTTAGGTGTGCAAACAGATGCCTTGGCAACAAAAGAAGAACTACTGTTCTTACCAGACGCTATTGCTTCTGTATGCGAAACAACAACCCGAAGTGATGGACGTAAACTTTGTGGTGTTCCACAAGTTCTCGTGGAAGGTGCTTCCGAAGGTACTGATACAAATTGGGGTGAGGCTGTTCTGCCATTGGTTTGTTTGTTTCTGTTAGTATTGATATTGACTGTAGTGGAAATCATTAAAAAGAAGTGGTTTGTATGGCTTGACGCATCGTTGTTACTAATTTTGGGTATTGTAGGATGTGTCTTGTGGTTCTTGTCGTTTGTAAGTATTCATTCGTTTGTGTTCCCGAATTGTAATACAATATGGCTGACTCCATTTCATTTGATTTTTGCAGTTCTCTTGCTGCTGCCATCAATACGCAATCGTGTGAAATGGTATGTTGTGTTTTCATCTGTTATGGCAGTTCTTTCTGTGGTAGTTTCACTAAGTGTAGGACAATTTATTCCTAGTTTGGCGTATCTATTACTTTCAATTATGGTGGTAAGAGGTGTTTGTGTGGGGTATAATTATTTATTATCAAAAAAAGAAATCAGGTAATTTTTTCATTATAGAAGAAAAAAAAGTCTATGAAAGTTTAAAGGTTGTAGATTTCTTTTATTTTTGCCACGAAAACAAATAAAAAATCAAATTATTATGTCTTACTCATTAGTAATGGTTATAATCTTTGTTCTAGGCTATCTATGCATAGCATTGGAGCATCCTTTGAAAATCGACAAGGCAGCTTCTGCGTTGTTGATAGGTGTATTAACATGGGCAGTGTTCATTCTTTTTGGAGGTGTAGATGTTCACGAAGTAGTTCATTCATTGGATGAAAACTTGGCGGAAACAGCACAAACATTGTTCTTCTTGTTCGCTGCAATGACAATTGTTGAAATTGTTGACCGTCACAATGGTTTTAAAATCATCACTGACAGAATTACTGCAACAAGTAAGGTGAAATTGTTGTGGATCTTGAGTTTCTTGACATTCTTTATGTCAGCTGTTCTTGATAACCTAACAACAACAATTGTGATTCTATCATTACTTCGTAAACTTATTAAAGATCAACCAACTCGTTGGACATACGCTAGTATTGTTGTGATTGCAGCAAATGCAGGTGGCGCATGGTCTCCAATTGGTGATGTGACAACAATCATGTTATGGATTGGTGGTCAAATATCTGCGGCTAAAATCATCACAGGAATTATTGCTCCAAGTTTGGTTTCTATGATTGTACCTCTTGTGATACTTACTTTTACAATGAAAGGTGAAATTGAACGTCCAGAACAAGCAAAAACTGCTGAATCAATAACAACTCCAGGTGAACAATTAGCATTGTTGATTCTTGGTGTTGGTTTGTTGTTGTTTGTTCCTGTATTCAAAACAATTACTCACTTACCTCCATTTATGGGTATGTTGCTTGGTTTGGGTATTATGTGGATGGTTACAGAACTTATGCACAAGAAAAAATCAAAAGAAGTTAAACAAAAACTTACTGTTGTTCATATTTTGAAACATGTCGAAACACCAACAATTTTCTTCTTCTTGGGTATTTTGACAGCTGTAGGTGCTCTTGGAGCAGCAGGTCAACTTGGACTTTTGTCTGAATGGTTGCGTGATGTTACTGGAGGCAATATTTATGTTATCGATAGCGTTATAGGTGTATTGTCATCAATTATCGACAATGTGCCACTTGTTGCAGCTTCAATGAAGATGTATCTTGTAGATCCTTCTGTTGTTGATTTCGCTCAAGATGGAACATTCTGGCAAATGCTTGCTTACTGTGCTGGTACAGGTGGTTCAATTTTAATCATCGGTTCGGCAGCAGGTGTAGCTGCAATGGGCTTGGAGAAAATTGATTTCGTATGGTATTTGAAACACATTAGCTGGTTGGCTTTAGTTGGTTACTTGGCTGGTGTTGCTTGGATTTATGTTGAAAAAGCAGTTTTAGGATTATAATATGTTAGCATCAATTTGTACTATATTAGCAGATGTAACAGTCGGAACTTCTCCGGCTGTTGCTGAAGCTGTAGCAGAAGACTTAACATTGTGGAATATGGCATTAAAGGGAGGTTGGATTATGATCTTCCTTTTACTTTTTTCTATTGCCGCAGTGTATATTATTATTGAACGTGCGTTGGCAATCAGAAAAGCCGCTAAAGAAGATTCTAGTTTTATGAATGAAGTGAAGAATTTCGTAAAACAAGGAAAAATTGAAGAGGCTCATATTCGTTGCCAAAGTACAGACTCGCCAATTGCTCGCATGATAGACAAAGGTCTTAGTCGTTTGAATAAAGACATGCGTGATACTCGTGAGGCAATTGAAAATGTGGGAAAATTGGAAGTCGCAAATCTAGAAAAAGGATTGCCTATGTTGGCTACAATTTCTAGTGTCGGTCCTATGGTTGGTTTCCTAGGTACTGTTTTGGGTATGATTACGGCTTTCTATGATATGGCAAATGCAGGTGGAAACTTTAGTATTGCTATGTTGTCTAATGGTATTTATACCGCAATGGTGACAACTGTTGCTGGTCTTATTGTTGGTGTGATTGCAATGTTAGGCTATAACATATTGACAGCAGAAATTGGTAAGGTTGTTAATATGATGGAATTGCGTACCACAGAATTTATGGATTTGCTTAATGAACCAGCATAATGGCAATAGAAGCTCGAAATAAAATCACCACAAGTTTCAATATGTCGTCAATGACGGATATTGTGTTTTTGTTGCTGATATTTTTTATGGTGACATCAACACAGATTGCGCCTAATGGTTTGCAAGTGTCATTGCCACAAAGTTCTTCACAGGTGAAGTTAATTCCTCATGTTTCTGTTTCAATTGATGCGTCAGGTCGTTTTGCTGTTAATACAACAGTTGTACCTTTCGAAGAAGTTGAAAGTCGTTTGAAACAAGAATTGGCGGGCCAAGAGGAACCGGCTATTGTTTTGCGTGTCGATAAAGATGTGCCGACGGGAGAAACTGTTAAGATTATGGAAATCGCAAATAGAAATCGTTGGAAGTTTACTTTAGCGACAAAACCTTGATATGAAAGAACTATTTGTTGGAGATAGAAAGTATGGAATTATTGGTACATTACTTGTTCATGGTATTGTGCTAATAATTCTTTTGCTATTTGGCTTTTCTGCTCCACCATTAGAGTTTCCGGAACCAGATGGTATTGTTGTGGATTTTGGTGAATTAGTTGTGGGCGATGATGCAGGAACACCGATAGATGCAACGGCATCTAATCCTTCTACGCCAGCTCAGCCTCAATCAAACGACGATTCGTATGTTACTCAAACAGAAGTCCCTTCAATTTCGGTAAAGAAGAACAATACGAAGGTAGAGACTCCCAAACAACCAGAGTTATCTCCTGAAGAACAGGAAAGAATTCGTCAAGAAAACGAATTTAAACAAAAAATGGATGCACTTACCGGTAAATTGTCGGGTGGTGGCGGACAAAATGGCGTAGGAACGGAAGGAAATTCGAATACTGGTGCTTCTACTGGACGTGCGGGAAATCCAAATGGTACAGAATCAAAAAATAAAAAAGGAAATCCAGGTAGTCCTTACGGAAATGGTGATGCTGTGAATTTGGTGAAACCAAGTAATACATCAAATTGTAATAATCCTATAGTTCTTACAGTTGTTGTAAATTCGGCTGGAATAGTAACTTCTATACAATCTGTTGAAACTGCATTGACAGAACAAGCTTGTATAAATGCGGCAAAAGAAGCAGCGAAAAAAACTACTTTCCAACCAGATGAAAGAACAACGCGATACGCAAAAATTACATACGAATACACTACTTCAAAGAAATGAAAAAGCAAATTGTAACACTATTTACCGTGATGGTATTTTTAGCAGGGCTTGTTGGTTGTGCTAAAATTGAAGAATCACGATTGGTTGGGGAATGGACAGTTGTGACTGTTGGCGATTGTGGATGGCCTGATGTAACAACGTGGACATTTTATTCTAATGGGGATGTTGTTTTATTAAATGATGTTAATGCAAAACCTGATTCAACCGTCGTTGGCTCATGGGAAACATTCCATGGAAAATGGCGTAATTATGTTCGTATTAGGTCTGATTATGGTTGGTTTCAAGGTAACTGGAGAATTGATAAACATAAACGCAGCACGCTTATCTTAACTCGTGAATCGTTTTTGGATGGTTCTCGAGATGGTGCTTTCCTTCGCCGTGAATTTCAGAAATATTAATTTTTCTTTTCGGTTATAAATACATTCATTCTCTTTGTTAAAAGGAGATAGTTTTCTATATTTGTTGGAAATATAGTGTGCCTATGAAAAAATTTTTATACATTTTTTTTGTTGCAATAATATTTGTTAGTTGCTCAAAATCTACCGAAACTCGTTTGATAGGAGAGTGGAAAGTTGAAGATGTAGGTGACTGTGGATGGTCGGATGATGCAAAATGGACTTTCTATTCTGGGGGCAAGTTGGAAATTTCAAACGATATTTTGTTCGGGAAAGCAGATAGTGTTCAAGTTTGTTCATACGAGGTCTTTACAAGATCAATCGTTACTCGATATGTGCGTATTCAAGGCTCTACAATGAATGGTGTGTGGCGTGTAGAGAAAGTAAATAGTCGTAAGTTAAAATTGAATCGTGTGGAGTTGCTTGATGGAAATACTCAAGGCTGCTATCTCCGACGAGAGTTTACAAAATAAGTAGTGGCTGTTAAATCCAAGGTTGTATTCGTTTGCCAAAATTGTGGTGCCCAATCTCCTAAATGGATGGGTAAGTGTAGTTCGTGTGGTTCTTGGAATTCCTTTCAAGAAGAAGTAATTCAATCGAATGTAGGAAAGTCTGCGTCAAGTGCAACTGTTGTCTCTTCTTCTAAACCTATTGTTTTAGGTGAAATCAAAACTGAGAAGTTAGAGCGTATTCAAACAGGTATTCATGAACTTGATCAAGTAGTTGGTGGAGGAATTGTTCCTGGTTCCGTAATATTGTTAGGAGGAGAACCGGGAATAGGAAAGTCAACCTTATTGTTACAAGTTGCAGTTTCTCTAAATAAAAAAGTCTTGTATGTGTCGGGGGAGGAAAGTCCTCAGCAAATCTTTCTTCGCGCACAACGATTGAGTACAAAATCCGAAAGTTGTTATATCTATAGTGAGACAAATGTTGCTGCAATTATACAGGAAGTGAAACAGTTTCAACCAGAATTGGTAATAATTGATTCGGTTCAGACTCTGAAACATCCAGATATAGATGCAACTCCGGGTAGTGTTTCACAGATACGCGAAACGTCGAATTTGCTGATAGAATTGGCGAAATCTACCCATATCCCGATGATATTGATAGGACATATCAATAAAGAAGGCAGTATTGCGGGACCAAAAATTTTAGAACACATGGTGGATGTTGTGTTGCAGTTCGAAGGCGATATGCATAATGTGTATAGAATTTTGCGTAGTAATAAAAACCGTTTTGGATCAACTGCGGAAATTGGAATCTTTGAGATGGTTCACTCTGGTTTGAAAGAAGTCTCAAATCCTTCGGAAATAATGTTGAGCGGAAACCCTGAAAAATTGAGTGGAGTAGCGGTTGCTTCAGTTATGGAAGGTATTCGCCCATTGATGATAGAAGTCCAAGCGCTAGTAAGTACGGCTGCTTATGGAACCCCACAACGAACAGTGAATGGGTATGATAGCAAGCGTTTGAATATGTTACTTGCAGTGATAGAAAAAAGACTTGGAGTCAAAATATATACGAAAGATGTGTTCATAAATGTTGCTGGCGGAATACGGGTACAAGATACTTCTATAGATTTTGCTGTAGTAGCGGCAATACTTTCGTCATTATTTGATTTTTATATTCCGAATACGTTTTGTTTTGCCGGAGAAATTGGCCTTACCGGCGAAGTTCGTTCCGTTTCTCAAGTAGAAAAACGCGTGAAAGAATCTGCAAAATTGGGTATACAAAAAATGTTTGTGCCACCTTGTGAAATAAAAAGTAACTCGCAATGTCAGGTTGTTTCATGTTCTAGAATTGACAATACTTTCAGAGAAATATTTAAAAAATCAGATGCAGAATAATTTGTTGTCGAAAAAATCGGCATGGCGTCTTATTTATTCAAAGTAATTTACTATTTTAGCAAAAATTTTGACGATTTATACATTGTATTATGGAAATAAAGAAAAGCGAAAAAGCAAATCTTGAAGACAAACGATTGTTATTCAGAGAAATAGGATTTGTTGTTGTACTTCTTATAGTATTAGTTGCATTTGAAGTTGGTGTTAGTGAATCAAATAACTCGGTGCAACGTGAAACTATAGGTTCGGAAGATGATATGGAAATGGTTGAAGTAACTCGTGAACCAGAACAACCAGAAGTTGAACAACCAAAACCAGAATTGCCAGAACCTCCTGCTTCTGATCAAGTTGTGGAAACAGAAAACGAAAATGAAGACCAATCAGACCAAATGCAGGCTAATAATGATGATCAAAATGCTGATATCAAAGACCCGATAAATTTTGATAATGATGATGAAGAAGTAAACGAAGGTACTCCACACATTCGTGTAGAGAAAATGCCTAGTTTCCCTGGTGGTATGGGTGCTTTGATTAAATTTATTGGTGAAAAATTGGAATATCCACAAGAAGCAGCCGATATGGGTGCAGAAGGTACAGTGGTTGTGAAATTCGTTGTAAATAAACAAGGAAAAGCAGTTCATCCTGAAATTTTGAAATCAGTAAATCCATTGCTTGATAAAGCTGCATTGGATGTTGTAGCAAAATTACCTGCATTCGAACCGGGTGAACAAGCTGGTGAAAAAGTACCTGTATATTTCAACTTACCTGTTCAATTCAAATTGGGTAAATAATATGGAAGAACTAGAATTAGTTATTGAAGATACAAAAGACAGAATGAACGCTCCATTACAGCGTTTGGATTCTGAACTTTCAAAATTGCGTGCGGGTAAGGCTTCTCCTGTAATGTTGGAGTCTGTTCGTGTAGATTACTACGGAACAATGACGCCTTTGAATCAGGTTGCTAATGTAAACTCTGCTGACGCTCGTACTTTGGTGGTACAACCATGGGAAAAGAAAATGATTGATCCTATTGAAAAAGCAATCATGGTTGCAAACCTTGGTTTGACTCCTATCAACGATGGTCAGTTAATTAGAATTTCTATTCCTGTGTTGACAGAAGAACGTCGTAAGGATTTGTGTAAACAAGTTCGTGCCGAGGCTGAAAATACAAAGGTTGTTATTCGTAATGTTCGTCGCGATGCAAACGAAATGATTAAGAAATTGCAAAAAGATGGTCTTGCAGAAGATATGGCAAAAGATGGCGAGGCTCAAATTCAAAAAATCATTGATGCTGCAATTGCAAAGGTTGACGAAAAAGCTGCTGAAAAAGAAGCAGATATTATGAAGATTTAATTTTTAGAAACTAATACATTAAGAATCCCAATAGAGTTTTCTGTTGGGATTTTTTTTACTAATGAGATGAAGAAATTTTTATTTGTAGTTCTTACAATGTGTTTGTCTGTTGTTTGTCTTTCACAAACAGCACGACCAACTCGTAATCAGATGTGTAGCAATTATTTGGCGTACGAGAATCCGAATGAAAAATATACTCCTGCTCCTAAAGGATATAAACCTGTTTATATGAGTCATTATGGAAGACATGGATCGCGTTTCCATTGGAATCAAAGTGAATATAGTTATTTCTCTAATTTGTTTCACAAAGCAGATTCTGCTAATGTATTGACGGAATTAGGAAAGTCGGTGGCAGAACGAATATATAAATTACAGGTGTATGCAGATTTACGTGCCGGTGATTTAACATTGTTGGGTCAGAAACAACATAAGGGAATAGCAGCACGAATGGTGTCCAATTTTCCAGAAATATTTGGTAATAAGAAAAATGCTTCTGTTGTTGCTGTAAAGGTTTCTACATCTCCACGATGTATTGTGAGTATGTCAGCTTTCTGTACGGAATTGGCTTCGTTAAGTCCGAATTTGGAATTTAGAACAGAGTGTAGTAAAAAAATAATGCCATCGATTGTAGTTGATGCTTGGGATAAAGTTGCAGCGTATCAATCGAAAGATGAGTGGCAAAAATCGTATGGCGCTTTATGTGAAAAATATGTGAAACCACAGCGTATGATTACAGCTTTGTTTAAAGACTCTGTTTATGTAAATGAAAATATCGACGCAAGTTCTTTTATGCGAAGATTTTATGAAATACATTGTAGTATTCAGGGAATGGACTCTTTGAATATAGACTTCGACGATGTTTTCACAGATGAGGAATTGTATGGGAACTGGGTTGTGCAGAATGCTTGGTGGTATGGTTCTTATGGTACCTGTCCGTTGACAAATAATCAAGGTGTTTTGTTTGGAAAAACTATTTTACAAGGTATTTTAGACGATGCTGATATGGCTTTGTCGAAAAAAACTGGTGTATGTGCGAATTTGCGTTTTGGTCACGATACTGGTTTGTTGCCTTTATGTAGTTTAATGCAGTTGGAAGGTTGCAATGCTCAGGTTACAGATTTGGAAAAGTTGAGCGATGTTTGGAGAGATTATATGATTATTCCAATGGCAGGAAACTTTCAGATGATATTTTATAAATCACCGAAATCTGACGAAATTTTGGTGAAAGTTTTATTAAATGAGCGTGAGGTTGATCTTCCGTTGCAGAGTGACATTGCTCCATATTATAAATGGAATGATGTTCGTGCGTATTATAGAAATGTTTTGGCAGATTAAATATGAATTCTCGCAAACTCAATATTTTGTATGAAGACAAATGGTTGATTGTGATAGAGAAACCATCGGGTTTATTGTCGGTTGGCAATAAGACTTCGAAGGATGTAAATGCCTGGCAACTGGTACGTGATTATGTGAAGCATAAGTATATAAAAAATGAGGCTTATGTATGTCATAGGTTAGATCAATACACTTCTGGTATTTTGTTATTTGCAAAAACCGAAGAAATTCAGCAAATATTTCGTAATGCTTGGAACGATTACGTGTTGGATAGACGCTATGTTGCTGTAACTGAAGTTGTCCCTAATCCAAAGAAAGCAGAAATTCGTTCGTATTTGGCAGAAAATTCAGCTACTTATGTGTATTCAACTCGTAATAGAGAAATAGGAAAACTAGCGATAACTCGTTATAAAGTTGTGGCAGAATATAGGAATATGGCTTTGCTTGATGTTCAAATACTTACAGGACGAAAAAATCAGATTCGTGTGCAATTGTCTGAACATGGTTGGTGCATTGCAGGCGATAGAAAGTATGGTGCTAAAACAGATCCGGAAAATCGTTTGATGTTACATAACAATAGATTGGCATTTGTGCATCCGATTACTCGTCAACCAATGGTGTTTGATGTGCCAATTCCTAAATCATTTTTGAAGCATTTTCCAGGTTTTTCTATAGAAAATAGGGAAAAGAAGGAGTAGGTTATGAAAATTCGTCAGAATGCAAAATTTCCGTATCAGGTAAAGAATATAGTCTCATACTTGTGTCCGCGTAAGTTGTTTGAGATAAGAAGAGCTGCGAAGATTCGACGGTATTTAGCAAAACATCCTGAAGAGAAAGCATACATAGAACAGAGGGTAAACTATTATTGCAAGTTACAAGCACATACGTCTTTGCCTGTTGATGCTATGTGTTTAGGGCAGTTTAAATATGGTAAGGAGTATCATTTTGCATATTATTTTGATACATATGAGTATGTGAAATATTTTTCTAAAAAACTTCGTTTTTGTTTCTCTTTTGGCGATATAACTTGGATTCCGCAATGTCCAACGATAGTGAAAAGTCGTCCTATAAGTGAATTAAACGAGAATTCTATACTCTTAAAATTGAATAAATTTCGCCATTTCAATTTTATAGTAGATTCTACTCCCTTTTCAGCAAAACAGAACAAATTGATAGGTCGTGGATTGTTGTATCAACAGAATCGAATAGATTTCTATAAAAAATGGTTTGGTACGCCGCTTTGTGATTTAGGTCAGGTGAATGAAAAACCTGTGTATGATCCAGCTTGGATTTGTAAGAAAATGACACGGGAAGCACATCTACAGTATAAGTTTATATTGTGTTTGGAAGGAAATGATGTCGCTACAAACCTAAAATGGGTGATGCTTACAAATTCATTAGCAGTAATGCCAAAACCCAAATACGAGACGTGGTTTATGGAAGGCACGCTTATTCCAAATTATCATTATGTTGCCATTGCAGACGATTTTTCTGATTTGGAAGAGCGCTTGAATTATTATATATCACATGAGGACGAGGCGCTTGCAATAATACATCATGCAAATGAGTATGTACAACAATTTCTAAATGCAGAACGAGAAGACATCGTGTCGTTGTTGGTTTTGCAGAAATACTTTGAAAAGACACAACAATTTGTATAAAAAAAGTTGAGACGCTATATTCTGCGTCTCAACCAATCCCAAATTATTTTGAAAAATGTACATTGATTCCCACGCGTGCTTGCAAGCCTGGTTGTTCAATGCCGCCATAATCAAAATATTTGGTTCCAAACAAGTTAGTAGCTTCTAAGAATATTTTAGTGTTTTTATTTGTCCAATATGTTTGTACATCCAATAAAGCAATTGGTTCGTATTCTTCAGCAGTATCGCTTATGCTAATATAGTTTCCTGCTCTGTTTTGAAATGAAAATTGCCAATTTGCTCCCCAATTCTTGTAAATTGTATGGTCGATATTCATAGTGAATGATGTTCGTAAATAATCGAGTGCATATTTGCTGACAAGTTCACCAGATTCTTTGTTCAGTTTACAATATGAGAATGTTGCGCCAATTTGTTTGATGAAAACTTTGCATCTATATTGGAGTGATAGTTCTGCTCCGAGCGCATTAACATTGTCGATATTCATACTTCTCCATTTCTCTTCTCCTGCCGACTTTGCCCAATCAATAATATCTTTACCTATGCGAAAATATGTTGAGGCACGGTATGAGAATCCTTGAGATTGACCTTGGGCTCCCAATTCCATTGTAATACTTTTTTCAGGATGTAAGTCTGGGTTGGCAATTTGTGTTGCACTTTTGTAATACATATCAGTGAATGTTGGTAGGCGTAGAGCGCTATTTGCATTTGCGTAAACTTTGCATAGCGATGAAAATTTGTAGCCAAGATTTCCTCCAGCACAGAAGTTAGAGTTAAACATCGTGTTGTAGTTTCCCGAAAATCCTACAGATGCAGTAAATTTCTTTATAATAAATGTTTGTTCTCCGAAGTAGTTGAAATTAAGTCTGTTTTTCCCAACTGTGAAATATTGGTTGTCGTTGAAAGGAACTTTTTTCGGCGTAGAAAGAGAGTCTCCAAGTACATTGCTGATAATGTGTTCGTTACGTATTTCTATACCTAAAGTTGATTTCCCGATTTTTGTATATGCTGAGGTTTTTACGTTTCCTCCAGTGACTTGCGAAATATGATAATTGTGGTTCGTGTACCAAGATGGAACAGTTCCATAATCGTCTCGAAATAATTGAAATTCATCGTAATGTGCACGGTAGAAAATAGAAGAAGACACATCGAAACGACCGAAACCTTTATTCCATTGCAATGAAGAAAGAACGGTTTTGTCTTTTTCGAATTGGTTAGGATATTTAAGAGAGTAGAATGAATTTGCACCAAATTCTTTTAGTTGTCCGCCAAGTTGAAAACTGAATTTACCAAGAGTTGAATCTGTATAATTTGTTTGAACGTAGGCATTAGAATATTTAAAATCAGTGTTGTCGATATATCCAGAAGACTGGTTTGTGGAAGCCGAAGCCGACACATCCCATTTACCTTTTGTGGCAGCTGCACTAATGTGTGGAGCAAAATATCCATTGCTACCACCAATGAGTCCTACATCTACTTTTGTATCTTTTTGTGTACCGGTAATAATGTTGATGGCGCCACTAAAAGACGATAGTCCAAATACGTTCATTGAAGTTCCTTGTAAGATTTCAATTCTATCAACAATAGAAAGGTCGATAGGAATATCAAGGTTTTGGTGACCCGTTTGTGGATCGGTAATGTTTACGCCATTTAACAGAATGATTACTTGGTCAAATGTACCACCACGCATAATCATATCGGCTTGCACACCATTATTTCCACGAGAACGGATGTCGATGCCGGGAATATAGTCAAGCAAGTCGTTGATGCTCTGTACGGGAATTTTTGCAATGTCTTGCTTCGTTAGAGTGGTTACAATACGAAGTGATTCTGAGGCAAGCGTTGTTTGTTGTTTTACTGTTTCAATAGTTGGTAGGTTCACAAACAAAGAATCGTCTGAATTTTGGCAAAAGCCAGATAGGGAGAGTAGCGCTATGCTACACAGCAAATTGATTTTTTTCATAAGATTTAAAAATAAAAAATCCTATCGACTGTGGCCACCAGCGGATAGGATTAGGGTTAACATAATATGATACGCTACAAGAAGCAGGACATACTTCTGTAGTCGTTTGTGTTGAGCAAAGAAGAGTTTGTTCTAAAAGAGCAAGTAAGCAATTTTCTTCTCCGCCCGAAGAATCGTCATCAGATGATGAACTGTCTAAATATATTGAAGTGAAAATTTCTTTAATATGTTGGTCGCGAAGAAGACCATCGGCAACTTCAGTGTTTACACGACCAATAGTGATTTGTTTTCCGATACTCATAAATGCAGAGTAATTCGCACGATTCCAACGATGGAAACGGAAAGTCTGTTTTTTATATCGGAAGGTTTTCTTCATCGTAATTTTTTGATGCGGCAAATGTAAACAAATTCTGATAAATGCAAAATGTCTTATTTTTCAAGTGCGACGAATGTGAAATTCTTGAAAAAAACTGTTTTTTATTTGTTTATTTATTTTTTTTTTTTACTTTGCGAAGTAGTCTATAAATCAAATAATTATGAAGAAAATCTTTTTATTTCTTGCGGCAAGTATGTTAGTACTGTGTGCCTGCAATAAAGATGATGAACCAAAACCTAGTGGAGTGGAAAATCAATTAGTAGGGCAACCTAATGAACAAGAAAATGATCAATTGTTAGATGAATATGCTGTCCAAAAGATTTCTGAAATACAACAACAAATTATAGGAACAGACTGGTTCCTTGAATGTAAAAATGGATTCGATGATTATAATAATTCTGAATTCAAATATAGTTCTTATTATAATTTTACTGAAGACGAAGTTTATGAGACGTATGTTGTAGATGGCTCTACTATTAAGCGCTGTGCTTATAGTGTATTGGGAGATACAGTTGTTGCTTATAATGATTTTATTTTATGTGAAGCGGGAAAAGCGTGTTTGTTTTTGCAAAACGATACTCTCTATTGGGGTAATTATTCTTCAAAGTTTAGAACAGATCCGCTTTCTTCGTATGAATTGTATTTTGTAAAGAAGTAAAATAAGCGTAGAATCGTAAGGTTCTATGCTTTCCCTTTTAAAACTTCTTGTAGCAATTCGAAAACTTTTTGCGTATGCAATTGGTTCATACAATTGAAATGTCCTTTAGGGCAAGAGTTTTTACCCATTTTTGTACAAGGTCTGCATTGTAGGTCAACATCGGCAACTTTGCTTTGCGGTAGAATAGGATAGTAGCCGAATGGTTGTGCGGTGGCGCCATAAATTCCAACAACGGGAATTCCAAGTGCTTCGGAGGCGTGAAGCATACCAGTGTCGTTTACAACGGTAGCTCGTATTCTGTTGAGAGCCGCAATAGACTGACTTAAATCAAATTCTCCAGCAAAAGAAATAGCCAAAGGTTCTTCCTTTTGTATAATTTCACACAATGGTTGTTCGTTTTTGCCGCCAATTAGAATGACTTGATAGTCAAGCTCTGTAACGATTTTTTTAGCCAATTCGGCGAACTTTTCCGGCTGCCATTGCTTGTTCTTGAAACTTGCGCCTGGACATAATGCAATGGCTGGTTTTGAAATATCGAATCTTTTTTGTTGTAAGATATTGTCTGTTGCGGATTGTATTTCGGTAGGAACGATTAATTCCGTGTATTTGCCGTCTGGTTCCACGCCAATTTGTTTGGCTGTGTCTGTAAATCTTAGATATACTGGACGAACTTCTTTGTATATGTTTTTATGGAATGTTGTAAGTACCCAACGGCGAAATACGTGTTTATTGAAAGCGAAAACTTGTTTTGCTCCTATCGTTCTGCAAATGAATAGACTACGCCAATTCTTGTGTATGTCAAGAGCAACATCATAGTTCGCTTTTTTCAGTTGTTTTCGTAGTGCAAATAATTCTGGCAACCCTTTTTTCGAATCAAGTTCAATGACATTGCTAACAAAAGGAACACAACGTAAAATTGCGGCAAATTGTTTCTTTACAACAAAGTCGATTTGTGCTAGGGGATATTTGTTCCGTAGGCAGCGTAGCAATGCTGTAGTGAGAACAATGTCGCCTATTGAACTCAATCGAAAAACGAGAATTTTTGATATCTCAGAGGAATTTTCCACTATTCTACCGTTACCGATTTTGCCAAGTTACGAGGTTGGTCCACATTACATCCGCGCATAACGGCAATGTAATATGAAAGAATCTGTAAAGGAATAACTGTTGTCAGCGGAGTAAGTGCCGGCGAAGTTTCTGGTACTTCAATCACATGGTCGGCAATTTTCGAAAGAACTGTATCACCTTGTGTAACCACAGCAATTACAACACCTTGACGCGCTTTTACCTCTTGAACATTACTTACAACCTTATCGTATTGTTTGTCTTTCGTTGCTATAACAACTACAGGCATATTTTTGTCTATCAATGCGATAGGACCATGCTTCATTTCTGCAGCAGGGTAACCTTCGGCATGTATGTACGATATTTCTTTTAGCTTTAATGCGCCTTCCAATGCTACTGGATATAAATAGCTTCTACCAAGATAGATGAAGTTTTGTGCATCCTTGTATGCTTCAGCAATTTGTTTGTATTCATCAATATGGGTAAGAATACTTTCTACTTTTGCTGGTATTTTGTAGAGCTCGGAAATTAGTTTCTTATAAACATCATCGGCAATAGTATTTCTTCGTTTACCAAGCATTAGTGCCATCATTGTAAGCACTGTGACTTGTGTTGTGAACGATTTTGTGGAAGCAACACCAATTTCTGGTCCAGCGTGTGTATAAACACCTGCGTCAGTTTCGCGTGGAATGCTCGAACCTACCACATTACATATACCGACAACGGTAGCATTTGCCGCTTTTGCAAGGCGGATTGCCGCTAATGTATCGGCGGTTTCACCACTTTGACTGATAGCAATCACTACATCGTTTTCGCGAATAATAGGATTTCTGTAGCGGAATTCCGATGCGTATTCTACTTCAACAGGAATACGGGCATATTCTTCGAAAAGATATTCGCCAACAAGTCCTGCGTGCCAAGAAGTTCCACAAGCAACAATAATGATTCTGTCTGCTTTGTCGAAAGCATCAAATGCATTGTATAGTCCTCCAAGATGAATTTGAGGAGGATTTTTAGTGGCACGGCCACGGAATGTATCCATAATTGCTGAAGGTTGCTCAAAAATTTCCTTCAACATAAAATGGTCGTATCCGCCTTTTTCTATTCCTTCAATGTCAAGTTCAAGTTCTTGAATAACAGGTGTTAGCATATCATTCTTGATGGTCTTTAGCGACAACTCGTTCTTTGTAATTGTTGCCATTTCAAGGTCGTTCAAGTAAATGATACGTTTCGTATGTTCCACAATAGGAGTAGCGTCGGAAGCAACAAAATATTCTCCTTGTCCAACACCAACAACAAGCGGACTACCATTACGAGCTACAATAAGTTGGTCTGGCTCGTCGGTGCAGATTACAACTAATCCATAGGCTCCTTGCACTTCCAATAGAGCCAAGCGAACCGCAACTTCTGCAGTAACTTTTCCTTTGCCTTTAAGATAAATGTATTCAATATAGTCGGCAATAACTTCGGTGTCGGTTTCGCTTTTGAATTCGTAACCTTTTGCCGTAAGTTTTTTCTTTAGAGCGTTGTAGTTTTCTATGATACCATTGTGGATTACAAAGAATTTACCTTTCATAGAAGTGTGAGGATGCGCATTTACATCGTTAGGCTCGCCATGGGTTGCCCAACGAGTGTGTCCCATTCCAATGCAACCCGAAGTGTTTTTGTCTTCCAAATACGCTTCAAGATCCGCTACTTTGCCTTGCTTTTTATATGATATTGTTTCACCATTTTGAATGAGAGCAATACCTGTAGAGTCGTAACCTCTGTATTCTAATCGTTTTAAACCTGCAATAAGGATAGGATATGCATCTTTATCGCCAATGTAACCAACTATTCCACACATATTATTTTGTGTATGTTATTACTAATTTCAATTTTTTAGGATCGGTAGTTCCATCAAGAACGAACATATTCCCGTATGCGTTGTTTTCAGGAATAGCAATTTCGTATGAGAAATTGTTCGCTTTTGTCTTGCCATTGTATAATGTTATTAGGAAACTATGGATATTAAAGATAAAATTTGTACTGTCTTCTGTTGTTGATAGAGTAGAGTACACCAATTTGTGTGGCGTTTTTGTTTCATCGTACACTCTGAAGTTCAGAGGAAGGTACTCATTCCAAGTGTCGTACTTCTTTATAGGAAGATATAATTTTGCCGAATTTATTACAATGGTAGAATCCGAAGGAGTGTTATAATCAACGGCCTCTCTCCATTTCTCAAGGTCGGAGAATGTTATCTTAGTTTTTGCTCCCATAAAACCTTGTACATACGATGTATTGCTTTCAGTATTAAATGTGATTTCTGTTGTAGAATAATCGTGTTCAAAGAAGTTTATCGCTTGTAAATAAATTTGACTTGGGTCAGTCTTTAATGCTTCGTTGTATGGTTGTGGCGATGGAGCCAATATGATTGTTTTCGTTGTGTCCTTACCAGAAAGATAGAACGTGATGTTAGGCAAACTATGAACAATTACAGAATGATTATCGTTGAATGTGTTGTTTTTTGTTGTTACATAGATACCATAAAACTTATTAATAAACAGAGAATCTACATATTGTAACGAAGTGTCTGTTTTGCTGCATTCTGTGATAGTTGAGAATAATTCGGTAGCGAATTCTTTGGCTAACTTGCAACTATAAGTTTTAAGGGTGTCTTTGTAGGCAGGTACTTGTATGTCGCAGATTTTATTTGTTTCTGAAAATGTCCAAGCTGGTTTTGAACCCGTTTGCTCATATTTTTTACAATCTTCAACTGTAATAGGTTGACTGAGTTCATATACAGAAAATTGCTGTCCGACAGTAGTGTCGCCATATACATATTTAGCTGATTTCGCTAAACTAAAACAAGCAGAGTCTAATTTATAGTCTGCCATATCTACAATCATAGATTGTATGTAAAGGCGGGTTGCATACGAGGCACGAGTTTTTCCAAATTTTTCATCGTAGTTTTCACCAAGCATATATGTCACCAATGTTGAACGAGTGCTATCGTCGGCAACAGTTTGCATTGTGATTATTGTAGATGAATCTACTGCTGTTGTTAATAGGTCGCTGTCGGGAAGCATACCAATTCCTATCGTTTGATTTTCTTTTTCGCAGGAAATACAAAAAAGCGATAGGAGAAACAGTACAAATACACGAAAGTGTAAATTCATAGTTCTAGTCTAATAAGCCATCGTAAAAATCAGAATATGCTTGGGTATAATCTTCTTGACCTTGATATGGAAGGATTATCTTATTCTTTTCTTTACAATATTGTAACAATTCTTCATTAACTTTTTCTTCGCCAAGAACAATACCTTCGGCTTGGTCGATAGCTAATTTGTTTATGCTCAACCAGTCGGCATTATTCTTTATTGATGCAATATCGTCGGAAGTAATACCGTCGAAATGAATTTTATTGGCAAAGTCTTTAGAGAACGGTTTTTCAAAAGAATTGTTGTATAATGAGTACACAACTTTTGCGTTCGCAAATAAAGGATCTTCGTAGAATGTCTTTTTAAGATATAATGGAAGCAATGAAGTGAACCATCCTTGGCAGTGAACGATATCTGGAGCCCAACGTAGTTTCTTTACTGTTTCCAAAACACCACGAGCAAAGAAAATCATACGGTCTTCATTGTCTTCGAATTCTTTGCCGCTTTCGTCAACGAACATCGCTTTGCGGTGGAAAAATTCATCATTGTCGATGAAATATACCTGTAATCTTGCTTGTTGGATAGATGCGACCTTAATAATAAGTGGATGGTCGGTGTCGTCGATGATAAGATTCATACCAGACAAACGAATTACTTCGTGTAGTTGGTTTCTTCGTTCATTAACTAATCCATATCGAGGCATAAAGCAACGGATTTCTTTTCCGCTTTCTTGGATATACTGAGGTAAATAGCGACTCTTTAACGACATTTCCGTGTCTGGAAGATATTTCGCCATTTCTTGAGTTACATACAGGACTTTTGCTTTTTTCATCGTAAAAAAAATTTCGTATGCAAAATTATAAAAATTTTTTCGGGAATTTTTATAGAAATTTCAAAAAACTACACTGTAGTGTTTGAATAAACTATGAAAAAAATAACGATAGTGAAAAAAAAACATACCTTTGCTCCAAATTTTTGATATTGAAATGATTGTTTGCAGAACAAGAGAAGAGATTACGAATGCGGTGGCAGAAGTTCGTAAGGCAAATCGCTCGCTAGGATTTGTTCCAACTATGGGCGCTCTTCACCAAGGACATATTTCATTAGTGTCGAGGTCAATTGCAGAAAATGACTGTACGGCTGTGAGTATATTTGTGAACCCAACACAGTTCAACAATAAGAATGACCTTCTCACATATCCACGCACAGTGGAAGCTGATTTGGCTTTGTTGGAAAAAGCTGGCGCTGATATCGCTTTTGTACCAACAATAGAAGCCATATATCCAGAAGGTTTGGATAATGTTACTGAATCGTATGATTTTGGAGCAATCGGTGCGGTGATGGAAGGTGCTGCTCGTCCTGGACATTTTAATGGCGTTGGTATAGTTGTACATCGTTTGTTCGAACTTGTTCCTGCCGACAAAGGTTATTTCGGAATGAAAGATTTTCAACAAATCGCAATTATTCGTGAGATGGTACGTCAGCGTGGAATAAACATTGAAATTATTCCTTGTCCTATTGTTCGCGAAGATGATGGTTTGGCTTTAAGTTCCCGCAATACTCGTTTGAATGCAGAACAACGTATTCAAGCAGTACAGATTTCACAAACATTGTTCAAAGCAGTAGAAAAAGCAAAGACTGCTTCGGTGGAAGAGGTGAAAACTTTCGTGGAAAATACTGTTAACAATGTCCCATTGTTGGAGGTTGAGTACTTTGAAGTTGTGAATGGTTATACTATGCAACCAATTTCTTCGTGGAATGAGGCTGAATGGGTTGTCGGATGTATTACTGTGAATGTAGGGGATGTTCGTTTAATTGATAATATCACATTACAAAACAAATAGCACTATGATGATAGAAGTAATGAAGTCGAAGATTCATCGAGTAACTGTTACTGAGGCAAATCTAAACTATATCGGAAGCATAACTCTTGATGAAGCATTGATGGAGGCTGCTAATATTATTCCAAACGAAAAGGTTCAGGTTTTGAATTTAAATACGGGAGAACGCATCGAAACATACGCGATTAAGGGTGATCGCAATAGTGGTGTTGTTTGTCTTAATGGACCTGCTGCGCATAAGTTTACCGTGGGCGACATTGCCATAGTTATTTCGTATGCGCAAATGGATTTTGAAGAAGCAAAAACATTCACTCCTTCTGTTGTCTTCCCTGATACTGCTACCAATAAATTAGTGTAGTATATGAATAAAAGCCTTTCAAAAACAATATCGTACATTGTTTTTGCTCTGATAGGAGTGGGCTTACTATTTTTCGTCTTTAAGGATGTAGATTTTTCTGCAATGTGGAATGACATTATCCACGCTAATTTCGTGTGGATAGGTTTTGCACTTGTGCTGGCTATGATTGCCTATCTCTGTCGTGCGGCACGATGGAATCTTCTTATTGAATCTACTTGTGATCATAAACCAGGTCTTGCAAATGCTTTCTGGGCAGAAATGTTTGGCTATTTTGCCAATCTTGCATTGCCTCGTGTGGGCGAAATAGCACGATGTGGTGCTTTGAACAGAACCGAAAAACTTCCGTTCGATACACTTATCGGGACGGTTATTGTTGAACGTGCATTTGATGTATTGGTGACGCTTTTGCTGGCGTTTATTACATTTTTCCTACAAATTGATTTATTTGGCGCTTTTATTAGTGACAAAGTCTTAGCTCCTACGGCGGCACGCTTTTCGTCTATTTCTTTGAATATATATGTTTTAATAGGCGCAGCCTTGTTGGTTGGAATCGTGTTGTATTTCATATTTAAGGGAAAAAACAATGTGTTCGTTGATAAAATAAAATCATTCTGTAAAGGTATATTCGAGGGATTGTCCTCGGTATATAAACTAGAAAAACGAGGTCTGTTTGTTTTTTACACAATAGCATTGTGGCTTTGCTATTGGATAATGACCTGGTTTGTTTGTTTAGCTTTGCCTGCGACTGCGCATCTTGGTCTTGCTGATGGGTTATTCTTGTTGGTGGTTGGAAGTATTGGTATGGCAGTTCCTGTACAAGGTGGAATAGGTGCTTATCATTATATCGTTGCATTGGCTCTTACAATCTATAATTTAGATTTCAATTCGGTAGGACTGTTATACGCAACAATTAGCCATGAATCGCAGTTGATTCTAGAGATACTTTTAGGCCTAGTTTCTTTATTTTTCGTTTTTCGTAAAAAGCAAAATCAATGAATCAGTTAGATACAATATTGCATAAAATTGTTTCACTAGATGAGGCGTTACAAATTGTTGATGGTTGGAAAAAACAAGGCGAAAAGATAGTGTTTACCAATGGTTGTTTCGATATAATCCATAAAGGACATATTTACTATTTGGCAAAGGCACGAGACCTTGGATCAAAATTGATATTAGGATTGAATACAGACGCGTCTATTAAAAGATTGAAAGGCGAGAGTCGTCCAATAAAAGAAGAAGAATCAAGGGCTTTGACGATTGCAAGTTTTGAGTTTATAGATCTTGTTATCTTGTTTGATGAAGATACGCCGTTGAACCTAATTTCGTCGTTACTTCCCGATGTTCTTGTAAAAGGAAGTGACTACTCGGTTGAAAACATTGTTGGTGCAAAAGAAGTCCTTGCCAATGGTGGCGAAGTGAAAACTATTGATTTTGTTACTGGATTTTCTACAACAAATTATGTGAAGAAAATGTAGTTTTACATTTCTAATGCGCTTCTAACCAGTTTGTTCCTACTCCCATTTCTGCAATAAGTGGTACTTGCAATGTTACCGCATTTTGCATTTCTTCTGTAACAATTTTCTTCATCGTATCTAATTCATCGGGGAACACATCGAAATTGAGTTCGTCGTGTACTTGTAAAATCATACGGCTACGAAGTTTTTGTTCTTCCATTTTCGTTGCAATGTTTATCATTGCAATTTTTATAATATCGGCAGCTGAACCTTGTACAGGTGCGTTAATGGCATTTCGCTCTGCTACACCGCGTATAGTGGCATTTTGCGAGTTGATGTCAGGTAAATACCTACGACGGTTGAACATAGTTTCTACATAACCTTTATTGCGTGCCATATCTATATACGAATCCATTAAAGCTTTTACTTTCGGATAGTTGGCAAAGTAACTGTCTATTAATTCTTGTGCTTCTTTGCGAGGGATATTTAATGTCTGCGAAAGACCAAATGCTGTAGTTCCGTAAGATATGGCAAAGTTTGCAGATTTAGCTTTTCTTCTTTGGTCTGCTGTAACTTCTTCCAACGAAACACCGAATATTTTGGCAGCAGTTGCGCGGTGTATATCTTCTCCGTTCTTGAATGCAGAAATAAAATGCTCGTCACCGCTAAAGTGGGCGATAAGTCGGAGTTCTATTTGGGAGTAATCTGCAGATAAGAAAATATTTCCAGGTTCGGATGGAATGAAAACCTTGCGTATTTCTCGTCCCATTTCGGTACGGACAGGAATATTCTGAAGGTTGGGGTTTGTGGAACTTAGTCGGCCGGTTGCGACTACCGCTTGGTTGAACGAAGCGTGTATTTTCCCCGTGCGTGCATTTACCAATTGTGGTAAAGCATCGATGTAAGTAGAAAGCAATTTCTTCATTTCTCGATATTCCAAAATTAAAGGAATAATCTCGTGAGTATCACGAAGTTTGTCGAGAACTTCTTCGCCTGTGGCGTATTGCTTGGTCTTTGTTTTCTTGGCTTTTTCTACAATTGCGAGTTTGTCAAATAATATTTCTCCTAATTGTTTTGGTGAACCAATATTAAATGTTTCACCAGCCAATTCATATATGCGATTTTCTATCTTTTGTACTTCTTCGCTTATCGTTTTCGATGATGTATGTAATGCGTTAGAATCAATTTTTACGCCAGCCATTTCCATCTTGCTTAATACGGAAGCTAAAGGACATTCTATTTTTAGATATAGGTCATACTGATTTCGTTCGTTAAGTTCTTTTTCAATTAAAGGAGCCGTTTGAAAAATAATGTCGGCTTGTTCGCAGAAGTAGTTTTTCTGTTGGTCTAACGAACAATTTTTAAATGAGAATTGTGCCGCTTTTGTATTCGAAAAATCTTCAATACGAAGCATTTTTGCACCTAAATATTGTCTTGCAATAGTGTCTAATGAATGTCGTAATTCTGGTTGTAGAACATAATGTGCAAGTTGTATATCGTGTAATTCACCATAAATGTTGATGTCGTAGTGCGAAAGTATTGATACACTTTGCTTTATGTCGTATGTGAATTTTTTAGAGCACGAATTAAAGATAGGTTTTAGTTTTTGTATGAGTTCGTTATGCTCGTCAGGATTTGTAGGCACAGCCACATAATGAGCTTCCCCATATTTCCAAGCAAAAGCAAAACCGAGAATACGCGCATCAACAGTCGTTGTTGTGTCAGTACATATTGTGTAACTGATAGTTAGCTGTTTAGATAACAACTTTAAGAATGAATCTACGTCTCTAACAATATGGTAGTTTTGAAAATTCTGTGTTTGTACAGGTTCTTGCTGTGTAGTAGCAGGTTCTGCGAATAAATCTAACTGTGTGTCCGATGTGTTTTGTTCTACAACTTTCTTCTCTATCTTTTGTGGTTCTATGGTTGTTTTTAGCATCTTTTGAGCCAATCCTACAAATTCTAGTTCTGTGAATTTTGCTTGTAAAGCATCGGCATTAAAAGGTTCCTTCTCAAAGTTATAGTCGTCGAAGGAGATAGGAACTTGTGTGCAAATTGTGGCAAGTTCTTTCGATAAAAGAACTTGTTCTTTTGCCGCAATCATTTTTTCCTTTTGTTTTCCTTTTAGTTCTTCGATGTGTTCATAGATGCCTTCAATGCTATCGTATTGTGCAATGAGTGCTTTGGCTGTTTTTTCGCCTACACCTGGAGCTCCAGGAATATTGTCGGCGCTATCGCCCCAGAGTCCCAATAGGTCGATAACTTGTTCAGGTCTTTTAACTGAAAACTTGTCGGCAACTTGTTGTGGTCCCATAATGTCTATGCCGTTGTGTCCTAGGCGGTACATATAAATTGAGTCTTCGACTAATTGGGCATAGTCTTTATCTGGTGTAACCATATAGACCATAAAGTCTTTGCGGGCAGCTTGTTTTGCAAGTGTTCCGATTACATCGTCAGCCTCGTATCCTTCGATTTGTACAACCGGGATATTCATAGCTTGAATTATTTCTATGACCTCGGGTATCGCTGCCTTTAGGTCTTCGGGAGTAGCTTGTCGGTTAGCCTTATAGGCTTCGTACATCGTATGGCGAAATGTTTTCCCTTTTGGGTCGAATACCACTCCAATGTGAGTAGGTTTTTGCGAACGCATCATCTCATAGATTGTGTTCACGAATCCAAAAACTGCTGAGGTATTAACACCCTTGGAATTTATACGAGGATTGTTAATGAATGCAAAATATGATCGGTATAAAACGGCGTGTCCGTCTATGAGAAACAGTTTCTTTTCTTCCATTGTGGTAGTATTTTAGCGGCAGTTTTGTTCTATTAATTGCAGAACTTCGTTGCCATACATTTCGGTGAATCCTGTTGCGATAGCTTGTTCTAGATTTTTACAAGCATCTTTTTTCTTTCCCATCGCAATTAAAACTAAGGCTTTGTTTTTATATGCGTATGAATTTGAAGGATCGATACTGAGAGATTTTTCTATGTCGTTAAGAGCAGATTTGTAATCTCCTTGCATATAGTAGGCAAAACCACGGTTATTCCACGCGTATGCGTCATCAGGAACTAATGTCATTGCTTTGTCGTAATATGAGATTGCAGACTCATATTCTTTTTGACCTTCTTTGCAAAGTCCCATATTAACAAGCGCTTTTACATTCGCGGGATTGTCACTTAGTATCTTGGATAGGGCCCATTCTGCTTCCGTGTATTTCCCTATGTAGATAGCAGATGCAGCAAGGTTAATTAGCAAATGTTCATTGTCCGTCGAAGAATCTTTTTGGCAATAATCCCAAAGTAAGTTGAATGCTTTGGTATTTTGGTTTGTATGTACATACAATGCGCCAAGATTTGTAAGGTATAGGCGGACGGTTGTGTCTGTTGTTGGGACAAGCGATAATATTTTTGTGTAGCATTTTATTGCAGACGAATATATATCGGCCGACATATACATTGCTGCTTTTTCTGATAAAGCTGCGATACAATTTGAATCAAGGGCTAAAGCCGCGTTAAGAGCGGCTAGTTTACCCTTGGTATCTTTCAGTTCGGAATAACATTTTGCTCGGTGCAGTTGATAGTCAACTTTGTTGCCACAGTTTGCAATAACGCTATTTATTGCCTCTAATGAACCGTTATAATTTTCTCTATCATATAACTTTAGTGAGGCAATGTAGAGAGAATCACATTGTTGGGCTTGTGCTGTTATTGAAATAAGCAGAGCAATAACTATTTCCCAGCAATAGCGTTTCATTATTTCTTGTCTCGTTTAAACGGATTTTGGAATTCGCGAATTTTACCTTTACGAGTAGTTTTTCGTGCTCCTGGTTTGTAGTCTTTGTTTTCGTATCTATCGCGTGCTTCGTCTTGTCGTTTTTCGAGTGCTTTCGCTCGTTTTTTGTTTGCTTTCGTTGTTTTAGAATCATGCTTTCGACTTTGCCATGATTTTCCTTTCGCCGCATTTGTGCGATATGAATATTTCTCGTTTTGTTTCATGCGTTTCAAAGTCTTTTTATCCTGCATTCTCTTGCGGTTAGCCTCGAAACGTTTTTGATGTTCTTTTTCCTTCTTTGCTTGTAGCTTTGCTTGTTCTTTCTTACTCAAGTGTGTAGTCTTGTTTACACTTGATTTGAAGTTGTCTTGCTTCTTCATGTCGCGACTTTTTGCCGCAGGACCAGAATGTACTTTTTCCTTTTTATGTGTACTCTTTCTTGATTGTACAGTTTCATCGTCGTCATACTGGGCAAATGCTGTAGTACTTACTATCAACATTCCTAATAACAGAACAAGTTTACTAAATCTCATAGTTCAATAATCATTTTTTACCGATTTCAAAAATAGAAATTTCTTACCAAACAAAAGTCTGTTGTTAATAAGTATTCATAATTGTTGACAACCTAGCGTAACCTTCGTGTTATTCGCTATTCTTTTACGATTTTTCTTATTGTTGTTTGGTCTCCTTGGTAAATTACAATGAAATAGATTCCTGTTGGAAGTTCGTTTGTTTGTATTTGTGTTTGGTCGTTTGCTTCCTCTGAATTTATTACGATGCCATTCGTCGTAACAATTTCGTAGATAAAGGTTCCTTCACATTCAATAATGAGATATTCACTACATGGATTTGGATAAGCAGCAATTTGAATTTTCTCATTCTCTGGTATAGCGGTTAGAATGTAATCGTTTTCTCTTCCTGGTGTTCCATAACTTTTACTTGCAGACCAATTTTTACCAGAGGCGTTGTTTGAATTGTAATCGCGAAGCGAAAGTGTTCTTCCTGTTTTGAATGTGTTAGTTGCCCATTTGCCGTCAAACATAGAATATGATACTGAATTTACTCGTCGTTCGTATTTATTATATAGTGAAATACCGTCTTGGTAGTTGTTTAACGACAAGTTTAATTGGTAACAAGGTACATCTGGGTAGATGTTATGGAACTTTTCAGTATTGTTTGCAAAAACAATGTATTCACCTGGAGCAATAGTTATTTCATCATAGATTACAGATATTTTACCTCCATCATCTTTAATCATCCAATCTTTCAAGTTGAAAGTAGCGTATTTGTCAGGGTTGTATATCTCAATCCAGTCACCAGAGTCAAATGTCTTGCTTGGTGCAAAGTTTATTTCTGTAATTATAGGCCATCGCTCTGGGGTAATGTCTTCTTCGGTGAGATTGACTTGTAATGGTGTTCCTCCTAGAGTGTGGGCGCATGCGTAATTTCCGTATTTGAAATCGCAGGAGTACCCATATCCATCTGCTTTTTGAGCATGTGCAAATTCGTCGGAGTAGAACAACTCTGCCATCTTGCAACCGTTTTCGTTTCGCAATGTTACGGTTGCAAAATCTTTAGGAAAGTCGACATCTATATTTCCAATGACTGACTCTGCGGGAACATCGGGATATTTTGTACAAAAACGTTCTTTGTTTTTTGCTAACACGAGAATATTTGGATTTTTTTCTGTTCCCAAAGAACTTCCTTCAGGAAATGTAAATGTCTGATTATATCTATCGAGTGTAAGTGTCCAATTAGATATGTCAAGAGTTTGTTGTGTGTTGTTGTCGTTACATAATTCTATCCATTTCGTCTCGTCATTTTTGTATGTGTGATAATAAATCTCAGTGAATGAAATCTGAGGCTCGTTTCCTACATGTTCGTAAACGGCAGTAATGTTTGTCGCTTGATTTGCGGTGATAGTGATAGTTTTTTCTGTAGAATTAACTGCACCTTCCCAACGCACAAAGTTGTATCCAGGTTTTGCAATAGCCGTCAAGGAAATTGTGTTGTTGTTGAAATATTTTCCAGACCAAGGGAAAGTCGAAACAGTTATGCTGTTAAGGCGAATAAAACCGGCATTTTTGTGCGAAGAAGAAATGGTTAATTTGTAACTGCCGTTAGTAGAAAAGAAGGTTTCGGCTTGTCTTCTCATAATATCATCTCTACGACTTCCGAAATCTTTCATTTGTTTGAGCCAACCTTCTTGCCAATTGTCTCCCCATTTTTGTTTATGGTAGTACATTTCATTATCTATGATTTCGTAAACAGAATCAATAGTGTGATTTACTGAATATGCAGAAAGGGTTGTGTTTAGTCGGTCAGCAAGACTGTTAAGAAAATCTCTTTTGAACTCGCTGTTTTTTAGTAATTGACGTAGTATAATTGTTGACCATGGTGCAGTTGCGTAATCACTGGAATTTGGCAAAGTACACCATTGAAACATATTTTTATTGACTTTCTTATCAAGATCCCAGATTCCCAGTCCGAAATCGGCGTCGAAAAGCATGTAACGCCAAGGTGTGTTTGCAGAACGGGAATGCCAATATGCGATATTGTTTCCTGGCCAGTCTTCGTTTACTACATACATTTCCAAAATGTTGTAGTCGATAAAGTTTTGTATGTCAATGTATTGTTTAGCTTGTTCGTAATTTGCATTGTCGGATAAGTCTTTGTTTTCCATAAAGTTTCGCATAATGAAATAATCAGTGTTATTTCCGTCTGCAACTTCTCCATTGTTTTTTATAACATCTATGTCGTCTTTGTCGTATCCGTAGTTTTCGGCAACATAATGTTTGTTTTGTTTTTCGCGTACATTTTGAATACCATAGTATTTACCATTAATGAAAACTATGGCAGGTTGATATGCTTGGCGGTCTATATCCATTTGTTTTGCTAACTCGGAAATAACGCCGTCGCGCATTTGCGTATTGTTAAAATCGTTACCGCTATTTCGTAATAAAATAAGGTGGAAAGAAGAAATAGGTTTGTCTTTGAAAAATTGATATTCCATCTCGTCTTTTCCATATTCATCGCGAGCGTATATTTTTAATGTTTTCTGCGGTTGCGCGCGGCTCCAGTTGCCACCAATCTTTACGCCAGCATCTTGCGAAACTACGCAATCTCCGAATTCATCGAAATATTCAAAATGAATAGGCTTTTCCCAATCTTGCCAGTAGTTTGCTCCATAATAAGGTTCTTCTTTTGAAGCATTTGGACCTAGCATATAAATACCTTCGGTATTGCTGAAGAAATCTCCTTTTTTTGCTGTAATAGACGCAATAGGAAGATTTTGTTCTCTGTTAAGAAAAAGGTATGTTGCTGTTGTGGTTTTACTTGGTAGATATCCATTCCGAAATGCTCGTACGCGTAAGTTTGTCGTAGCTGTTATGAGTATATTTTTTGGAATGACTTTTGAATCTTCATTTGGCTCAGAACCGTCTGTTGTGTATCGGATGGTTACGTCATTTTCGCTTGAGTAGGCGGAAACATAGAATAATGTTCCTGATGTGTACACGCTTGCAGGAACGGATAACTTTGGTTTGTCAAGAGTTTCGGGAACAAATGCTTCGTAACTGTTTTGCGCTTTTGGTGTAGGTTTGCTGAAATAATAGCTGTTTATGTTGTCTCCATTCTTTCTGCCAATAGAAATGTCAACAGGAAGGTTTTTCCAGGCAATGCTATCTATAATTTTTCCACCTTCTAGTAAATATACAATGTCGGAAGACGCATCTAATGAATGTGGAAATGTTTCTCCTGTTGAGAACGTGCAATATTGTGATGTTGTTCCACGACTTTCTTTAGCTGTCTTATAACCTATGCTTAAAATAGGAATTGCTAGTAGGTCGCTTGATGTAGCATTACAATTGTGAACTTGTACACAAAATGTATTACTACCTTCGTGTAAAACATTGGTAATGTTATCGAACCGATACGATTTTGGTGATTGACCTAAGATAATAACTCCGTCGGTGTAATCTGTTGCGAATGCATTATATTCGCTTTGGCTCATATTTGATCGTGCTATTTCTGTACCATTGATATAGGCGATAAATCCATCGTCGCAGTCCATGTGGAGCATTATTGTGGAAATATCATGTATGTCGGTAATGGAGAATGTAGTTCGTAAAAATACAGATAGTGTTCCCGTTGGAACAGAACTGGCAATGTTTGTTTCTCCAAATCCAATAGGAGAAGGGCCGTTGTTCCAAGCATTGTCGTCAAAATTTTCTTTTGTCCAATTTGCGATGTTCGTAGTAGGAACAATGTATGAAAAAGAATGACCAAGATCAATAACCGTTTCCCATTGTGCTATTGATTCTGCATCTTTTGCTTCGAATAATGTAACAGCACCTGCTGCCAATTGTATGTCTGGAAGTTGCCAAGGCGCATTCAAGCAATCTTTTGTTGCAAGACTGAAGTTTGAAAGTTGTATAGCGGAATTGGATGTGTTTTTTATTTCAATCCAATCTGGAGATTTCTCCTGATCGTTACTGTAGGAGTTGGCGTTTTTTGCTACAATCTCATTTAATATTATTTGTTGCGAAAATGAACAATATGACGAGATAATAAGTGTTGCGAGGAAAATTATTTTTCTCATTTATTGAAGGTTTGCGTTGTTAAGTTTTATAATAACTCCTTTTTCTGTTCCTATATAAAATTCATTATTAAGCATTTCCATACAAGAAATTCTGTTTCCTTCCGAGTAACTTTCTACTCTCCAATTTTCGCCGTTGTCGTTAGAAACAAGGATTTTTTTGCTTTCGCCTACGGCAACAACATTTCCAGCATTGTCGGATTCAATAAACAATAGATGGTCGCCTTTTGAATGAACTTTTTCCCATTTGTTTTCTTGTATTTCTGTACGGAAAATTTTCCCGGAATATGTGCAGGCATAGATATATTTACCATTCGAACAAATGCTTGTAAAGTTTTCGCCGCCTACATTCTCTAATGTTTGGTTTTCTCCCAATTGATTGGCAAAACAGATAGAACCATAGCCTGCAATGTACACAAGACTATCGTCGCATACCACCATATCGTTTAGACCAAATTGTTTCTGTCCACTTTTCCAACTGTTCCATTCTGAACTAAACCAATAAAAGTTTCCTTTGAAAAGGTCATCTGTACCTATGGCAAAGTATGGCTCGTCATTTTTGATGTACATATTGGTTAAATTTGAGATGTCACTTTTCCAGTTTTCTTTCCAATCGTCGAACGATTTCGATCTCCAACGAACCCAAGTTGCTCCGGTGTCTTCGCTCATACGAATAGCCAATGTGTCGCCACCAATCCAAGTCTTTCCGTCTTTAAATTCTATAGTGTTGAATTTAAGACTTAGTGTTTTTCCCATCTTTTTCGATGTTACTTTTTGATTTTTCCCCCAAGTACAACGGTGGATTTCACGTTTGTCATCTTTGTCTTTACAAAGAACAAGAAAAACGCTATCCGTAACCGGTGTCATATCAATGATTTCCATTTTGTCTATTGTGGTTACTGGAGTAAAATAAAGACGGTCAAGTTTCTTGCAACCAACAAATACTAAGGATGTTAAGCCAATAAGTAATATAGTAGAAAGTAATTTTTTCATAGTCGTATTATTTACATTCACAAAGATATAAATTTAGAATTGTTCTACTTGCAGTTACGCGATAAAAATCTACATGTTACAATGTATGCGGACAGCGAATTGCTGTCATTCGTTTGCTTCGATTTTTGTTTTCTACAATGTAGGAAAGGGTGATTTCGAATGCTCCGTGGAAATTGCTGGCCGTACGAAGTTTCGATATGTTAAGGTCGTAGTTGAGCATAATGTCGAATCCATTATATTGTGCGCCAAGTGCAAATATTATAGCATCTTTATTTTTTGAACGGAACCATATTCCTGTTTGTCCTTGCGATATGGTTGCATTGGGGAAATAGTATATTCCCATTGCGCCAAATTGGTATTCGTGTTGTTTACCTTGAAATTGGATTTTTGCTCCAGGTACAATGTCAAAAGTTGATGTTATGGAAATTATTGCCGATGTGTGTAGTAGTATGCGTTGGCGTAATTGTGCGTCGTCGTCTTTAAAGAACGACATGGTCGGTTTATTAATATTATTCCATGCAACACCAATACTGTATGTTTGTGTTTTTGATGGCTTATACGTTACTTGTGTTCCCGCATTTAGATTAAAATAAAGTACGGAATTCATATCAACATCTTCGTTGATTTCCATATCTGGAATAAATTGAATCCCATTGAATTGTTCGCCAAAAGTAAGATTACTGTAATCGATAGCAGAATGATGCAATGCCGGCATAATTCCGTAGGATAGAATAATAGTTTTTCCTGCTAACGGAATATGGTGTGCGCACGGAATGCCAAATTGTACAGTAGTGTAGTTCGCATCTCCGGCAATATCTGCGTCGAGTAGTAGTCCAATGCCGAACATACTATTCATTGTTCGCTTGGTGATTTTTCGGTCATAACTTGCTGCTAAGGTCTTGTATGGTCTTGCAACTGTGCGATATTGGTCTCTGTAGGCAAGGCAAAATCTGTGTCTTCCTGCAAAATAACCTGATTCGGCAGGATTTAAATTTAAAGTGTTTGAGTAAAAGTTCGAGAAGTGAATGTCTTGTGCTTCAATGTTTTGCACAAGAAAAAAAAGGAACAAATATGTCAGCAATTTCTTAAACATTATCGTATAAGCGTAATGTTTCCTTTTTCTTCGAATTTCTCACCATTTAGGCAAGTTGCCTTTAAATGATATACCAAAACCTGTGGTTGTAATAACTTGCCGTGATAAGTGCCGTCCCAGGTTGTATTCGTATCGTTGGTTTCGAATACGAGTTCTCCCCAGCGGTCGTAAATTGCAAAGGTTAGGTCGGTAATTACTCGGCTGTTTACAGAAATAACATCGTTCTTTCCGTCGTTGTTTGGAGTGAACGCAGTTGGAACAAAGATAAATGGTTTGTCGCAAATCCATTCCGTTGATTGTAATTGTACGGTGTCAGAATTTTGGCAACCGTATGCATCTATGGCAATGACTTTAAATGTGAGTTCTAAAGGTACATCTGGCGTTACGGTGGCAATAGCTTTAGTATTGTCGTCTAACCAAATGTTAGGAGTCCAAAGATAGGTGATGTTTTCTTCGGGATTTTTTGTTGCGTGTATTTTTGTTTCTTGTCCTATGAAAATTATGTTTGATTCGGCGTATGCGTCAACATCAGGTATTTTTTCTTCTAAAACAATTTGTATTGATTTCGCAAGAGATGTTGTACAACCATGCGCATCGGTAACTGTTACATTATATTCTCCTGGACAAAGTCGTTGTTGTTTAGCGTTTTTGTCTTCGTTGCTCCATAAATATGAATATGGTTCTGTTCCACCTGATACCGAAAGTGAGATGGTTCCATTGCAAGCTCCTTTACAAGTTTCGTGTGTGTATGTGCTTGAATCAATTTGTAGTTTTTTAGGCTCGTTTATTTCTATTGTGTTTTTCTTTGTGCAACCTAAACTATCTGTAACAAATACAGTGTATGAACCAGGTCCGATGTTGTATTTGCCAAGCAATGTAGTATTATCGTCCCAAGTAACTTGATACGGTGGATATCCCATAGGAACAATTTCGAATTGCGCATCGGTCTCTCCGTGACAACTAATTGGTTGGAAGTTCTCGACTTGTATTAGTAATTCATCTACATCAATATGGACTGTGTCGGTATAGGTGCAGCCAACAGAATCTGTAGCATAAACTATAAAATCTGTTTTCTTGTCAGGGTTGACAAGTGGTGTGGCAGTATTGTATCCGTCGTAAATTTTGTTTTTTGGAGACCATAAGTAAGTAAGAGGATTCTTTGGAGTAAGATTTTCTACGAAAATAGGGGTAATGTCGCCATTACAAATAAGTGTGTCGCCTCTTACTGCTATTTTATTATAGAAAACATACAAAGTAATAGAATCTATAGCTTCGAATTCACAATAGGTGCTAAGTGTTTTTACATAGAGAGTCGTGGTTTCTGTTGGGGTAAATTCAATGTAGTCGAGCGAAAAATCAGGATTGACAATATTCCTGAAATTCTTGTCTGTTGCCCATAGAAAACGCTGCGACGGTGCATTTGTTTCGGCAGTAATCGTTACTTTTTCTCCTTTGCAGATATAGGGCTTCTGTGATATTCCGTTTTTTTCGACTGTAATGTTTTTTACAAAGTAATCTTGGTTGAATGTGTTGACCGTTTGCTCGTAAATTGTTTGGCACCAGCCTGATGTAACAGAAAGCTGGTAGGTGGTTGTGTCGTTTGGTTTTGTATATGACGATGGTTTTGATGGGTCGGTAATCCAATCAGTAGGCGACCAAGAATATTCAAGTGATTCGTCATATTCGTTAGGAATACCAATGGCTACGCTATCGCCAAGACAGATATTCTTGGTATCCAGTATCTCGTAGTTTGTTTTGGTAACAATAGAAAGTACCTTTGTTACCGAATCGCTTTGGTTGCACGAGGTTGAGTCCTTTACCCAAAGAGTGATTGTGTATTTCCCGTTCGCAGAATATGTGTGCGATGGTGATTCCTCGGTTGAGGTCGTCCCATCTCCAAAATCCCATAAATAGGTGAGTTTTGGATTGTTGTAATGCACTTCGGAGGTGTTTTTGAATGTAAGTTCTTTGCTTGCGCAACCAACTTCTGGCAAGTCGAAATTTGCTTTTATTAGTCCAAAGTCAATAACAAAACGAAGAATAGCGCTGTTACAGTTGCTTGCATTATTTTTTGTTGACCATGCGCCTGGTTTTGGATAAATTGGAAATCCGTTGCATCCTCCGCAACTTGCACAGACACTTTGATATACATAACCATTCGCATCAAAACGACTTGTTCCACCATCTACATGGTCTCGGCCACTTGAGGTACATCCATTGTAAAGGTATTGCCCGTTGAAAGGATTGTATAGCACATACGCATCGGCAAGTTCGCCAAAGAATGTTGCATAGTCCAGATTGTTAGCTTCGTCGTCGGTAACCATAATGTAGAAATCTTTACCGTCGGTCTCTTTTTGATAGGCATCGTCGGTAACTTCCATGCCTTTCGTACCTTGTATAGCTTCCCATCCATAGTCGTACAGACGATAGCCTGTATTCCCATAGAAATACCAACCAGGTTGATCGTTCCAATCACGTCCCACGCCAGCTAAGTAAATACGGTTACAAATGTCAACTTCGAATGCTGTAGGAGAAATGTTTGGTCTTCCTAGTCCTGAACCAAATACTGTGGACCAATTCAGTGTCTGTAGATCGTTTGAAAATGAAGCGAGGAATTGTCCACTGTTTGGATTATTGTATTTTGCATTGTAAATGAGGGTGTTGCCTTTTGCAGTGGTTTGCCCGAAAATAAAAACTTTATTGTTTGAATTTACGCGTACAAAATGAGCCTGGTCGTATTCTGTTGAACCAAAATACGTTCCTGCTTCTAATTCACCAGAGTTACGGTTTATTTTAAGAATATATGCATCGACTGTTCCTCCAATTCTATTGGGTTGGTATCCACCAGCGGGCATATTTAAGGTTGAAGAACAAGTACCGCCAGTCACATAGGCACTATTGTCGTGGTCAATGTCGATGGAATATGAAGCGTCTTTGCTGTCTCCTCCAATGTATGAACTCCATTGAAGTGCTGTAATTTCCGGGTCGAATTTGCAGACAACGCCATCTTGCATTCCTCCAAAAGTACTCTGAAATCCATTTACTATAGGGAAATCGTCAGAAAATGTTGTTGATGCAATATAGACGTTATCGTCGTCGTCAATCATTATTTCTCCACGAGCGCCGTCGCCATAGTTGTAATATAGCGAATCGTGTCCATATTCAAGATCGGTTTCCCAACTAAAGTTGATACCATCATTTTTGCTTCCGCCTAAAAATGTAGATGATAATAGGGTGGTTCCGTCAGGTGAAAGTCGGCTTACGAAGATGTCCACACCATTCTCAAATAAAATGGTGTTGTCGTACAACGTGTAGTCTCCTCCGGCGAATGTCTTCTGATATGCATTAGCGGTAGGGAAATCGGCAGAACCGGTCGTTCCCAAAATGAGCAGTTCATTTTTACTGTTTACAATAAAACTGTGTGGCATCTCGCAACTAGATCCTCCTAAATATGTTGCGTAGAGTCGTTTCGTTCCTGTAGCGTCGAGTTTTATGATACCAATGTCCCAGTTGCCACCAGCATATTCTGTCTGAATAGCTCCCATATTGATAGGATACCCAAATCCCTCGACAATGCCTCCTAAATATGCGTTGTTCTCGGAATCGTATGTCGCGGTAAATCCCCAGTTGTCTGATGTCGAACCTGTGTAAGTTGAAAAAATCAAATCGGGGTCAATGTATAAAGTATATTCCGGGTTGTATTTTCCCAAATCATAACTAACTACAAAGTGTTCCAAATGATAAGAGCAAGGTATCGTAACTGTATCTCCTTGTATGATTTGGTAAGCGTATGGTTTTTGTTCATAGACTTCGTTTACCGATGTTTTTATTTGTAACACGCCGTCGCTTCGTACTGTCATAGAAGGCACATCGGAATATCGTAGTTGTATTTTTTGTGGATCGCCACCTGGTCGTATCACGAAATCATATTTAAGATCTTTATCGTTGCCATATACTTGTAATAAAGTATTCTTATAAATGTTCTCATAGATGACCTTCGAAAAACTACGCACTCCAGTAGCCCAGTTTTTGGGATTGTTTCCGATGAGATAATTTTCGGTATATGGCGTTTGAGAAACTCCATAGATTTTTGTCCGTGGATTCATATTCACGAACGAAACTTTATATGCGTGTGCACGTAGTGAGTCAGGTTTATGTTGTTGGATTCGCTTCGGTTGTTCGCCTGTTTTTTCAAATTTCTCTAAACTTTGTTTTAATTCATCTTCTGAAACGTCGTATGCACCATGTCGATGTTGGGAATTTTCGCTGTCGAAAAAATAGTAGGTAAAACAATTTCTTTCTAGAAAAACATTCCCTTTGTGTAGTTGGCTTCGAAACAATACATTCGAAGGCCATTGTCTCTGATTTTCAGTGAAAACGATAGCCGATTCCTGAGCAAATGTGCTTAAGAGTGCAAAAAGAAATATTGTTATCAGCCCAAATCGTTTCATTATCAAATAGACAAATAAATTTGGGTAAAGTTACAATAAAATGGTTAATATTAAATGGTTAATAATTATTGATTATTGTAGGGGCGTATCGCATACGCCCAATTTTATTGTATCGCATTCGCCCGATATTATTTTATCGCATACGCCCAATGGTTGTATTGCATTCGCCCAATACACATTCGCCATCGGAATATCATTATTATTCCAAATTGTTAGCTGTTTTTTTATTCACCACATCGTCGGCAATTGATAGAACGATGTACAACAGCATAATGAATGTAAGTGCCTGTAATTGAAATATAGCCAATAAAATAATTGCGCAAATCAAGAACGAAAAACGAATTTTATTGTCTGCCCACGAATAGTTTTGGAATTTGAGCGAGAACATAGGAATTTCGGACACAAGTAATAAAGAGAAAATAAGACAAAGAACATCAAGCACAACAGGAAAGATTTCCCAGTCGATGCTTGGTAGAAATGCAAAACTTGCAAAAAAAATTGCATTTGCAGGAGTAGGCAATCCAATGAATGAATGTGCTTGGCGCGTGTCTAGATTGAATTTTGCCAAACGAAGTGCCGAAAATGCTACTATGATGTATGGGAAAAATGTAAGAACAAGCGCACAAGTGCTGATTGTTTCATAGTCGGTTAGTTGGCCTCCATATATAAAATCGAAGATGATACTTGATGTTATGGCTGCAGGTGCAAAACCGAATGTGATGAGGTCGGCAAGTGAGTCTAGTTCTTTTCCGATAGGAGATGCAACTTTTAGTAATCGTGCTGAAAAACCATCAAAAAAATCGAAAACAGCTCCCAAAAAAATCAATGCAACGGCAAGTTCTAGCGATTTGAATTGGGTCGTTGAAATTACTACAGAAAATACACCACAAAGCAAATTGCAGATTGTGAGTGTATTAGGAATGTGTTTTTTCATCTCGAATCGTATTTAAAACGAGTGCAAGTTACTTATTTTTTGACAAAATGGTGGAACACATTTATAAAAACTGTAATTTTATGCCATCTTTAGTGAATAGGGAAGAAATACTATGAATAAAAGTTTTGCAGATTTACATATTGCAGTTGCAGGAACGGGTTATGTAGGTTTAAGTATTGCTACACTTTTAGCTCAAAAACATATGGTTACGGCAGTCGATGTTGTTCCTGAAAAGGTGGCAATGATAAATAACAAGAAATCGCCAATACAAGATGAGTATATTGAAAAATTCTTAGCCGAAAAAGAATTGCGTCTAACTGCCACATTAGATGGCGCGGAAGCATACAAAAATGCTGATTTTGTAGTCATTGCAGCTCCAACGAATTATGATCCGGTAAAAAATTATTTCGACACAAGCCATGTGGAAGAGGTGATTGATTTGGTGCTGGAGGTAAATCCACAGGCAATAATGATCATAAAAAGTACTATACCTGTTGGCTATTGCCGTTCTCTGTATAAAAAGTATGCAACTAAGTTTATTGCAAATGGTTGGAATGACCGCAAACTGAATTTGTTGTTTTCTCCGGAATTTCTTCGCGAAAGTAAGGCGTTGTACGACAACTTGTACCCAAGCCGAATAATTGTCGGTTATCCGAAAGATTCAGAGCAGTTTGGCGATGAGGAAGCTTTGGTGCGAAAGATTATTGGTGACAATTTGGAACAGGCAGCACATACGTTTGCCGAGTTATTGCAAGAAGGTGCAATAAAAGAATCTATTGATACGCTTTTTATGGGTATGACCGAAGCCGAAGCGGTAAAATTGTTCGCAAATACGTACCTTGCTTTGCGTGTCAGTTATTTTAATGAATTGGATACATACGCCGAAGTAAAAGGTCTTGATTCTCAAGCAATTATTCAAGGTGTTGGCTTGGATCCTCGAATTGGCGTTCATTATAATAATCCTTCGTTTGGTTATGGCGGCTACTGTCTTCCTAAAGATACTAAACAGTTGCTTGCAAACTATCAAGATGTCCCTCAAAATATGATGTCGGCTATAGTAGAAAGTAACCGTACTCGTAAAGATTTCATTGCCGACCAAGTGCTTGCAAAAGCAGGTTACTATGGTTATAGCAATGCCAATGGCTTCGATAAATCGCAAGAAAAGTCGGTGACTATCGGTGTGTTCCGTCTTACGATGAAGAGCAACAGCGACAATTTCCGTCAAAGTTCTATACAGGGAGTAATGAAGCGTATAAAGGCAAAAGGCGCACAAGTAGTAATTTATGAGCCAACTTTGGAGGATGGCAGTACATTCTTTGGTAGTGTGGTAGTAAACGATTTGGCGAAGTTTAAAGAACAATGTCAGGCAATTATTGCGAATCGATACGATAGCTGCCTTGATGATGTGAAAGATAAGGTTTATACGCGCGATATTTTTAAAAGAGATTAGGTTAAAAGTTTATAATGTTAATGATAAATATTACTTTTGTGTTATAAAGTTTTAGTATGAAAGTTGATTTGTTTATACCTTGTTTTGTTGATCAGTTGACTCCTGAAACAGGGGAAAATCTTATAAAAATATTGAATCGTGTTGGTTGTGAGACTAACTACAATCCGAAACAAACTTGTTGCGGTCAACCACAGTTCAATAGTGGCTATACAAAAGAAACACAAGAACTTGCCCGTAAATTTCTAAAGGATTTCGAAGGCGATAGAATGATAGTAAGTCCAGGTGGATCTTGTACTGGTTTTATAAAACGCCGCTATGCTTCGTTGTTCGACGATGCGGCAGAAAAACAACAAGCAGAATCTCTTTCGAATAGAATTTATGACATCTGTGATTTTCTTGTAAATGTTGTGAAAGTAACTGATTTAGGGGCAACTTTTAATGCAAAAGTGACTGTTCATGATTCGTGCTCGGCTTTACGAGAATATGGTATGGTAACAGAACCACGTACATTGCTTTCGAATGTGAAAGGGTTGGAAATCGTAGAAATGGAAGAAAGTACGACTTGTTGCGGATTTGGTGGTACTTTTTCTATCAAGCAAAAGGATATTTCTTCGGCAATGGTTGAACAAAAGGTGCGCTTTGCATTGGAAACTGGTGCTGAATATATTACGGGAACTGAGTATTCGTGCTTAATGAACATAAAAGCTTATATCGACCGTAATAATCTACCAATCAAGGTTATACACATTGTTGACATTTTAGCGAACTTCTAATATGTACAAAATAGGTTTCGACGCAAAGCGTTTGTTTCATAATACAACAGGGCTTGGAAATTATAGTCGAAGTCTGTTACGAAGTCTAAAGGAGTATTATCCCGATAACTCATATATATTGTACTCTCCGTCAATAACATATAATGACGAGAGTTTCTATTTCACAAAAGAATTCGAGACAGTTACGCCAAGTATTTTTATGTCGAAAACATTTTGGCGCTCGCATTTGATTGTAAATAGTTTGATAGAAAAGGAAATCGATATTTACCACGGATTGAGTCACGAATTGCCAATGGGCATTGAAGACACAACAATAAAAACTGTGGTTACTATCCATGATTTGATTTATAAATTATTCCCGAGTGATTTCCCTTTGATTGATAAGAAAATCTATGATTTAAAGTGGAGAAATTCTTGTGTGAATGCGGATGCCATTATTGCCACTAGTGAAGCTACTAAGAACGACATTGTGAAATTCTTCAATGTGGATCCGAAAAAGATTTCAGTTGTGTATCAAACCTGTAGTTCGATTTTCGATGCACGTTTTACTGCTGAAGAGAAAAAGAATGTTCTTGAAAAATTAGGTTTACCTTCTACCTACCTTTTGTATGTTGGTGCCATAATGGATAGAAAAAATGTGCTCTCTTTGGTGAAAGCATACAATCTTGTTAAAAATCAGATAGATATACCATTAGTAATTGTTGGAAAAGGTCGTGATTGTCAAAAGCAGTTGATGGCTTATATTGAGGCGGAAAATTTACAGGATAAGGTGCTTGTACGCTCTTCGATTGGAAACGATGTGTTACCTATTGTGTATCAGTGTGCAGAGGTGTTTTTATATCCGTCGTGTTACGAAGGATTTGGTATCCCTATTTTGGAGGCATTTCGAAGTGGTGTGCCGGTTGTTATTAGTAATGTGTCGTCGTTACCCGAAGTTGGTGGCGATGCTTGCTATTATATTGATCCTTACAGCGTTGAAAGTATTAGCCGTGCGATTGTAGAATTGCACGAAAACAAGAATCTTCGTATGCAATTGGTAAATGATGGTTTTGAACAGGCAAAGAAATTTAATCTAAAAGAATTTGCTTGCAAAACCGATATGGTATATAAATCTTTAATGTAATAGACTATGAAATATCGTTATAAAACAGTAGGAACTTGTAGCCAACAAATCGACTTTGAATTGAACGACAATATAATTTCAAATGTTGTGTTCTATGGCGGTTGCAATGGCAATCTAAAGGGAATTGGTAAGTTGGTGGAAGGAATGACTGCTGAAGAGGCAATCAAACGCTTATCGGGAATAACCTGTGGTCCAAAACAAACATCTTGCCCGGACCAACTTGCTGTTGCTTTACAAAAAGTGTTGGAAAAACTGAAAGAAGAAGGCAAATAATCGTTCTAAGATTTTTGTATTGGCTTACAGCCATTACTTTTTTTATGCGAATAAGAATCAAAATATATTATTGCCTGGCAAGGCAATAATTAAGTAACCCGTGACGAAGTCTCGGGAGAATATACCCCCAGCACCCAATGGCTGAAAGCCATTACAAAAAATGATAGGCTTTCAGCATTAACAATAAAAATTCCGTAGAAACAAACCGTTTTGGTTCATTCCTACGGAATGTATGGTGGTGGAAATCGTTTGTTTCTACCAAGCGTGTATGCCTAACGGCATACGGTGCCATTATCTAAATTTATTTACAAGTATCACAAGGCATTTTTGAAAAATCAGGTTGTGGAACAGGAGCATACACGTCAATCAAAGAATCATGAATATTATCTCCTTCTCCCATTTTTACAGCAATTTGTCCAATAACAATTGTTGGAGTTGCAGAATGGAAAGGAACACCAATGTTAAAACATGAATCTCTTTCTGTTTCTCCGTCTTTTATAGATACGCAAATATCGCCTGTTTGTGTATCTGCTTTAAGAATCGTTAGTTGTTCCATACCAGTTTGTCCTTGAACTTGAGGTTTGTCTTCTTCGTTTTTGTTGCAGGCAACTATCGATGCCATCGCAAGCATGGAAATTACAATTTGTTTTTTCATATTTCTATTTATTGACTTTACAATTATACTAAAAATTTATCTTACTTCCAAGGTTGAACCTAAATTCACTTGAAACGGTCCGTTTATAGTGGTAGTTTGTTCAGCATCAAATACAACATTTGCATTGTTTTGAATAACGACATTAGACACTTTGATGGTACAACCCGAGACTGTTGTATTTGAAGTTACAGTATGGTTATTATAAAAAACCGTAGGACAAACGACCTCTAATGCAGCAGCAGCGTCCAACAACCCGTAACCAACCTCTTGATTCCAAGTCCCATTACTTCTATTACTATAGTTACCATACGTATATAAATCTGGTCGTATTTTTTGTGCAGAACCTTCAATAATATCGCAGACTTCTTTTTGAGTTAAAGAAGGGTTGAGAGATAATATTAAGGCCGCAACGGCAGCGGCATGAGGACATGCAGCAGAAGTTCCATTAAAATTGGTTACATACCCGTCATTCTGCGTGTGAATTGTTGTTGTAGGTATATTTACGCCAGGTGCCACAACATCTAACTTTGTTCCATAGTTACTTCCCCAATTTTCACCATCACAGGAGTTAGGATTTTTTCTTTCCCCGCAAGGAGACATTGCTCCTACTACTAAAATTGAGTCATTAAAGTTGGCGGGATAGGCAACACTGGAATTTTCGTTACCAGCTGCAAAAACAACTACGCATCCTAAACCATTTCTTCCATTCCTTATAGCATTTAATATCGCATCATTTAATGTTGAACTATTATATAGAGACCGCCAAGAATTACTAATCACACTTGCACCGTTATTTACCGCAAAATCAAAACCTTTGGCAATAACTCTCATTCCGTCAGCGGAAGATTGTAAGAAAGAACTAATAACCATTATAGGACAATTAGGGGCAATACCAGCAACTCCAATGCCATTATTAGGTTTTGCTCCAATTATCCCTGCACATTTTGTACCATGGTTACCAATCAAAGCACTTGGAGATGCTTCTGCTTCACAATGAAAACTTGCGGAGTGAATGTTTTGCAAATCAGGATGCTGCTTATCCACACCCTCATCTATAATTGCGACGACAATAGATGGGTCGCCTAAAGTTAATGTTGAAGTTTCACAAAATCCTATACCATATCCTATTGATCTTGAACCATTAATATTCCATTGTTGACTAAATAAACTATCGTTTGCACAAGCTAACTTTATACCTCCCATTAAATCTGGTTCTGCATATTCGAATCTTCCTGATTCGTAGAATAGGTTAGCGGCACATAAAGCGTTAATGTCTGTTGAAATATTACACTTTAATATATACAATAGGGGGTTTGTTTCATCATTTCCTAAAATATCCAAAGAATATTCCTCTGCCAATGATTTTAAATGCTTATAGTCTTCTTTTGTCTTAAGTTTGACATAAAAAAGATTTGAAACGCCAACATTCCCTCCTGTTGGCAATTTATAGTTGGGCATAAAATAATTAATTAGAAAATTCTCCCTTATTGTTTCAAACAAAGAAGATGTTACCAATGCCCAATGCGCATTAGCAGGAAGCGATTTTCGAATATCCGCACTCGTGTATTCGCCCTTTCTAAGAAGTTGCTCAGAAGGTTGTTTTTCTAAATAACTTTCTAAGGACGAACTCTCATAGTATATAAAATATTCTGTTTCAACGCTTTCTAAATGTATTTTCTTTCCTTCGTACCAATAATAGTCACATTGTCCATAGGAGCATAATGCTCCTATAAAAAATGCGACAATAAAAAGTAATTTTCTCATAGACGTCTATTTGATAATTTTCCCTGATTTTTGAGTGTTGATGGTGCTCAATTTATAGAAATACACACCGTTTTGCAAATGAGATATGTTATAGGATAAAACACCATTATCCAAATGAGTAGAGTATAATAAAGTACCTTTTATGTCATACAAACAGAACAAACATGACTTAGATATATCAACAAGAGGTTTTATCACAATAGACATTTCTTGTATTTTTACATCAAATTCGTCTTTCTGGCATGCAGAAATGCTACTTTCGACATCATCTGCAGGTCTTAACGACATCATCCAATTAACCTCCGTATATGCATATTTCCCTGTCTCGTAGAAAGCATTTGCACAAGTTAAGGCATTCCCCTCTGTAGTTTTATTGCATAGTAGGATATACAATAATGGAAAAGTTTTATCCTCTCCTACTATCGTTACATTCAATTCTTTTGCTTTTTCTTCTAAAAACGAATAGTCTTCTTGTTGTTTTAATTTCACATAAAATATGTTAGAGATGCATGCAGACTCTTTATATGTATTTTCCGATGTGTAATTTGAAGTGCAATACAATATGTCATATTGATCGACGATAGCGTCTTTTAGCTCCTTTTCTACAATTGCCCAGTGGATTTTCCCCAACTCGTCTTCTGAGGAAGATATATAGTTAATTCCTTTCAAACCTAAATCTCCCTTGTAGATAACCAAATTTTTGTTTTGCTCTAAGACCTTATCTATATTTTCATCTTCAAACGCAATATAGAATTGTGTTCCCACCTCTTCTATTGATATCTTTTCATTTTCATACCAATAATAATCTTGTGCGTATGTTGCAACTACAGTAGCTAAGCCTAACATAAAAATTAATAACTTCTTCATAATTCTTTAATTTTAAATTGTTTATATAATTATTTTAACACTTATGAAATATATGCTCTTTCTTCGTTTTATTCCGTTAAAATCATTTGTTTGCTACCAACCAACTTGCCATCAGTTACAAGGCTATAGATATATAGTCCGGCTTCTAATTCATTTCCGAATATTGTTTCGGAAGTGTTGCCTCTTCCTGTTACCATAATTGATTTAACTTGCTTGCCTTGTAAATCGTAGATATATAAAACTGCATCCGCTACTGTTTCTGGGATTATCATTTCTATACGTGTGTTGGTAGAGAATGGATTGGGTTTGTTTTGAGAAAGAGAAGCCTGTTCTACCGAAGAATGAATATCTACAACAGAAGTCGATTTTAGTTCGTAGGATTTTTCTGCATTTAACTGAGATTTCAAGTCTTCTATTTCTTTTTGCTGCTCTTTTATTGCTTCAACCAAATGAGGAATGATACTGGTATATGCCAACATTTTTTCACCTGTACTATCAACAGTCTTTACAATTTCAGGGAAAACCTTCTCTACATCCTGTGCTATAAATCCAATTTCTATTTTTCCAGAATCATCGTTTTTCCAATTATATGAATATCCATTTAGTTTACAGATTTTATCCAATGAACCATATTCTAAATGTTTAATATTTGTTTTAGCAACACTGTCAGATTTTTCATATAATCTTAAGCATTGAAGGTTCGCAAAGGCATTTAATGAACTTCTATACAAAACAATATCAGTACTGCTTGTTGCAAGGCGTGGATCGCTTGTACCTGTTTGTATTTGCAATGATCCAGAGCCGCTTGCTGCTTGTATGTAAACGTTGCCAACAACATGTAACTTGTTGAGAGGAGAGTTGCCACAACCGATACCTACACGACCATTATCACTAAGAAAAAACAAGTAATCCTGAGAACCGGCAGGATTATTTGGCTTCCAGAAATTCAAACCACCTCCAAAATATTCAACTGCCCATTTTGGTGATGCCCATGTCGCATCACATCCGAAACGTATGTCCGTATTACCAGGTAAATAAATATTACCAGAGGTGTTTTCTATTTTAACGTTGTTTGGGAAAACCACCGTACCATTACTTTTAACTTGAATTTGTGCCACTGCACCCATTGCCATTACACTTGTGGCAATACATAATAAAAGTTTCTTCATATTTAAATTTTTTTTATTTCTGCAAATATTCGCAATAAGCACTAAACTTTTAGTAAACAATCTTTTGATAATAGGGGGTGCTTTCTATTATTGTACGGAAGTGTGGTAAATTTTTATTACAATTGTGCATTAAAAGTAGTTTGAAATGAATTATCTTGATGTTGTATTGCAGACAAAATCTCCTAAATGGGATGCAGAACAATACATACTCTTTTGTGTTAGTGGCACGGTTGTATGTATTGTAGATGGCAACAAAATTGAAATAAAAGAAAATATGCTGTTTCGTAAGGCAAAGATTTCTTCTATTTCGGTTATTGAAGTATCTAACGATGCTTCGTTCATACAATGTGTTCCTCGTAGTGGATTTAACAATTATTTTCAACTCGTTTTGCCTTTAATTGTGGAGATAAGACCCTATTATACGCCTGTTGTTACATTGTCGGCGGAGCAAAGCAATAATTTCATTCATCAGGCTTATGCTTTGCAGTTATTGGAAAAACAAATAGCTGCGGTTCCCAAACCATCAATACAAGAACGCTTGTTAGAGGAACAACATTGTTGTTTATGTTTGTTTATAGCTCTTAATGCTATTACTCCTGTTGTTTTAGAAAATGCTGCGTCGGGTGTGAATACAATGTTACATCCTATGTTTATGGAACAGCTTTTTCTGTTTTGCAAGGAGGAAAGAAACATCAAGTTCTATGCAGAAAAAATGTCTTTAAGTACATCGTATTTCTCTGCAAAAATAAAAGAGGAAACTGGAAAAACTCCTATGTATTGGATTAACAAAATTACTATAGATCAATTACAAAAAGAACTTGCCGAAAATAGATTAACAACAAAAGAAATCTGTTCTAAATTCCACTTTTCGGAAGTTGCAGCTTTACGGATGTTTTTTAAAAAACATACAGGCTATACCATCAATCAGTATAAAGAACAAAGAAACAAGTGGCAATAAAAAAATGCAGAACCAATTTTGATCCTGCGTTTCTTATTTATCACTAATCACTAATTCACTCTCTATTCAATTTCGAAAGCAATCGTAGCATTTCCAAGTACAACCATACCAAAGTCATCATAAGACCGAAGGCACAGTACCATTCCATGTATTCAGGAGCACCGTTGGCAACGCCGTCTTCCACATTCTTGAAGTCAAGGATAAAGTTTAGTGCTGCAACTGCAACTATAACAAGGCTGATGCCAATTCCAAGTGGACCATTGCTGTGTAGGAATCCGATAGACGAACCGAAGAATCCCATTACAAGATCAATAAGATAAACAATTGCAATGGCTCCTGTAGCGGCAACTATGCCCATCATGAATTTTTGCGTTGGTTGAATAATGCGTTGCTTGTACAAGTACAACATCACGAAAAATACGCCTATGGTAAGAAGTATAGCATTGAATACTATGCCATTACCTATTTCGTAAACTGCAGAAATACCACCTAACACTAAACCTTCGCCAATAGCGTAGATAACAGATGTGATATTTGCCTTTTCTGGTTTAAAGATTGTAATGAATGAACATATTGTTCCTACAATCAAACCACCTATCATTAATGGCATAACCATTTCGTTGCCGGCAAAAGCCATTTTCCATGTAACTAAAGCTGATACCAAGATAATACCTAATAATGTTAAACTCTTATTGACTGTACCTTGTAGAGTCATGGAGTTTGCTGCAAATGAACGTGTTTGTTGTTCAAATACGTTACCTGAAAATGCAGGGTTTGAAGTTTTTTCTAACATTCCCATAATTGTTTATTTAAAAGTTTTGTATGTTATCTAATAATTCGTTTAGTTGTAACTCAAATTTTGATGATTTATTTTCTTCACAAATATATTTTATTTTTTCAATTAGTAATGGTTTCAGTTCTGGACAACGGAATCCCAATTCTTGTAATAGTTTGCTAACTGATTGAAAAACAAAGTAATCGTCGGATGTTAGGTCTTTTTCTATTGCTGAAAATAATACCAATATATCATTTTTATCGCTTAATTTCTTTGTCATTGTTAAGCGAACAAGAGTAAGGTACCCCGCCATTTTTATATAACGGTTTTCCGATAGAATCCAATCTTTTGCATAGTCGAATGCATTGGCAAGTTTTGCAAAAAAATACGTCACGGCAATTTCCGCCATTTCGTTGTTTACACAGCCTGTAATGTATTGTTGTACAGTCGAATCGGTACAGTTTTCATATTCGGCAAACATAAACGACAGCAATTTTGCCTCACGGAAATTCTCTTTCCACAATTGGTCGGCAAGTTCTTGGTTGCGTTCGCGTGCTTTGGCATAATTTGCCAAAAGTAGCGACGATACGCCGTAGTTCATATTGTATTGTAATCCGCTTTCGCGTATTTTTTCGGCAATTTCACCATCTTGATGATGGCGTATAAAAATCAGTGCTTCTGCTAACGGTGTTGCCATAGTTATAGTTTTAAACCAACAACAAGAATGTCGTCAATTTGTTTCTCGCTACCTTTCCAAGCATCAAATGTTCTTGACACATTCATAAACTGTTCCGACATATCCATTGCCTGCATATCGGCAATCATTTGTTTGAATTTTTGCGAAGAGAATCGTTCGTTTTTCTCGTGTCCAAACTGGTCGGCATATCCGTCGGAATATAGATAGATTGCTGCGCCAGTTTCTACTGGAATGACTATTTCTTCGAAAGTAATGTTTTTTGTTTGCTTATAAGCGTGCATTCCACCAATGCTATACAGTGATGTTGTATATTCTTGCAATTCATTGTTTTGATGGATGAGAATTTTTTGTCCGGCACCAGCAAACACAATCTCGGATTTGCTTTTGTCGTAACGAATGAGCGAAATTGCCATACCATCTTCTTGCGAGTTGTTGTCTCCGTTTTGATGCAATGTCTTGATAACTTCGCTGTCAAGTTGATTCAATATCTCCGCAGGCGAAGTGATTTTACTTTCGTTAATAATTTGGTTTAGTAAAGTATTGCCTACCATCGACATACATGCTCCTGGAACTCCGTGACCAGTACAGTCAATTGCTGCAAAAAATACATACGAATCCGTTTGCGAGAACCAATAGAAATCACCGCTAACAATTTCTTTTGGAAGATAATAGATGAAATGTTGCGGGAAAACAGTAGCAATGTCTGTTTCCGAAGGTAGAATGGATTTTTGTATGCGTTTTGCGTATGTTAAACTATCCGTTATCTGTGAGTTTTTGTGTGCTAAAGCTTCATTCACTTTTTTAACATCGCTGTATGCGGATTCAACTTCTAATTGTTTTTGAGTCAATAGATTAAATGCGTTTTTCTTTTGCGATAATTGCTTGTAGAGTATGATGAAAAATCCCAAAATTGCAAGTAAAATCAGACAAAGAAATCCGATTAACGTATGGATTTGTGTATTTTTCAATTCTTCTTCGTGCAGACGGAGCAGTTGGTTCTCGTTTTCGTGTTCCAATACTTTTATGTCTGATTCAAATTCAAGTTCTGCGATTCGTTCCCTGTTTTTGTCATTTTCTATAGAATCTTTTAAAGCGACAAATCGTTCGTAATACGACAAAGATTGTTCTGTATTATTTTGCTGTTTTTTAAGCGTGTATAAGGCAAATAATATGTCGCGTACCAAGGTTTTTTCTTCACATTGTTCGGCAAATCCTAATGCTCGTGTATAATGAGATTCTGAGTTTGTTATTTTTCCTTGGTTGAATGTTGTGTAGGCCAATCCGAGAGTATTGTGCTGGTAGAAATGCATTGCTTTCTCGTAGCATTGCATTGCGGCAGTCATGTCGCCTTTTTCTTTGTTGAGGTTTCCATAGAAATTATACATTCTGCCCACATTAAGCGTGTCGCCAATGGCAAGATATTCTTGAATTGCCTTTTGATAGTAGTTTGCTGCTTTGTCATATAAGCAGGTGTCTTTATAAATCATACCAAGTCGTTCGTATGAACTGGCAATATTCTTTTTCCCGCCAATTTTTTCATTGATTTCCAATGCAAAAAAATAGTTGTCAATTGCTTTCTGATATGCTTTTTGATTTTTGTAGGTTCCGCCTATGGCATTGTAAATCAATGCTTGTGCTTCTTTGTTGTCGGTTTGCTTACGCAATTCCAACGCCTGCTCATAGTATTTAAGTGCTTCTCTATAGTTTCCTAAATCTCTGTGAACAGTAGCAATATTGAACTGCGATGCGGCAATATCGTTTTTGTCTCCAACTTGCAGACGCAAATCAAGTGCTTTGGTATAATATTCTTGGGCTTTGTCGTAAACTTTTAATCGGAAATAGAAGTTACCGATGCCGTTTAGTGTATAGGCTTCGTCGGCTTTATCGCCGATTTGTGCTTGTAAATCAACTGCTTGTGTTAAATATGACAATGCGTCGCCATATTGGTTAAGTCCAACGAGTGCGTTGCTCATGTTATTGTATAACGAGGCAATTGCTTTTTGGTCGTTTTCGGTGGATCGTTGTTCGCAGGCAAGTTTGTAGTATTCTAAAGCATCTTCGTATTGAGCCATTTGCATGTGTACGTTGCCTATGTTTTTGTAGCAGACCGAGATAGCTTCGCGGTCGCCAAGAACTTGCTCTAGTTTTAATGCTTGTTTGTGGCAAGCCAGAGAAGAATCGTAGTTGCTTAATTCTCGATATGTTATACCAAGATTGTCGAGGATTTTGGCAGTTTGTTCGTTTGTTTCGCTTGTTTGTAGTGCTTTGCCAAAATATATTTTCGCGGAATCCAAAGAACTTGTTTTTGAATGAAGATATCCTATGGTAAAATACGCATCGGAAAGCAATGTCGTGTTTGTACTAAACGAAGTGTAGTAGAACACTTTCCATGCCGCGTCAAAAGCTTTTTGTGGCGATTCGTTAAGATAGAGAATAGATAGTTTTTGTAGTGTGGTGATTTTTTCGTCACCTTTCGCACTGCTTAGTTTATCTTCCAGACTATCAATGGAATGCTGTGTTTGTGCGTATGAAAACACAGAACAACAAAGTAGTAGAAGAGAAAAATTTTTTTTCATTTTTCTGAAGAACATTCTTTGAGTCAAATATATAAATTTTGTAAGAGAAAAGAGGCTTCTCTGAAATCTTTGTTCCTACAATCAAAATAAAAAATGATTTTGATAGAAAATCATTATAAATAGTGATTGAAATGTATTCTGCTTGTGCGTATGTTTGCCAAGTAAATTTTACGATATGAAACTGTCAGAGTTAAAGAACGGTGAGTCTGCGATTATAGTTAGGGTTTCGGGGCACGGAGGGTTCCGTAAACGAATCATGGAGATGGGATTTGTGCGTGGTCATAGAGTGACTTCGGTCATAAATGCGCCAACAAATGATCCTATAAAATATCTTATCATGGGCTATGATGTATCGCTTCGCCGTGCGGAGGCTGATTTGATTGAAGTACTTTCCGAAGATGCCGCCGATGCTTTGTTGTCGGGCGAAGATGCGAGTGCTCCAACATATTTTTCTTGCGACGATTGCGGATGCTGTGGTAGTTGTAAGAACGATTTCCATAAGACAACTCAGCGAAATATTATCAATATTGCTTTTGTGGGTAATCCCAATAGCGGAAAAACTTCGTTGTTTAATGCATTGTCGGGTGGCAACGAACATGTTGGCAACTATAGTGGTGTAACTGTTGATATTAAGACTGGACATTTCAATTATAAAGGTTACCATTTTAATGTGACTGATTTGCCTGGAACGTATTCGTTGTCGGCGTATTCGCCAGAAGAAGTCTATGTACGAAGGCATTTGCAACAGACCATGCCCGATGTTATTGTGAATGCGGTTGTTGCTTCGAATCTTGAACGCAATTTGTATTTGACTACAGAATTGATAGACTTGAGCCAGCAAGTTGTGGTAGCTCTGAATATGTATGATGAATTGTCGGCAAGTGGTGCGAAGTTGGATTATAAAAATCTTGGTTCCATGTTGGGAATCCCAATGGTTCCTACGGTAGCAAAAAACGGACAAGGGTTGAATGCGTTGCTTGATACGATTATTTCCGTTTTCGAAGGAAAAGAAAATGATGGAGGACAACATACGCGCCATATACATATTAATTATGGTACAGTAATGGAACCAGAAATTTCGGCTCTGTCGCAGAAAATGCATGCTGTTGACGACTTGCCACAACAATTTCCTGCTCGTTATTGGTCTATAAAAATGATAGAAGGCGATACCGAAGCTGTTTCTGTGTTGCAGTCTTGCAAACACTATCACGAGTGGGAGAGTATGGCAGAAAAATCTCGTCAAACGATAGAAAAAGAATTAAACAACGATATAGAGACAGCTATAAGCGATGCAAAATATGGATTCATTTCGGGTGCACTTCAAGAAACATTTGAAGAAGGAAATGTCGATATTAATAAAGTAACAAGAAAAATAGATCGATTGGTTGCAAACAAGTGGCTTGGTTTTCCATTGTTTATTTTCATTATGTGGCTGATGTTTTTCGTGACATTCCAGTTGGGAGCATATCCGCAAGACTGGATAGAAATGGGATTCGCTGCATTAACTGATCTGATGAATTCTGTTATGCCAAATTCAGCTCTACGATCGTTAGTTGTTGATGGAATTTTAGCAGGTGTTGGAGCGGTATGCTCTTTTGTTCCCAATATATTGCTTTTGTATTTGTTCATATCGTTGATGGAAGATTCCGGCTATATGTCTCGTGCAGCGTTTATTATGGACAGTCTGATGCATAAAATGGGACTACATGGAAAATCATTTGTCCCGATGCTCATGGGATTTGGCTGTAATGCTCCGGCAGTTATGGCAACTCGAACGATAGAAAGCCGTAGTAGTAGATTAATAACAATGTTGATTGTACCATTTATGTCTTGTAGTGCGCGCTTGCCTATATATGTATTGTTTGCCGGCACGTTCTTCCCGAACCATGCAGCAACGGTTATGATACTGCTATATTTGTTAGGAATTATAGTTGCAGCTTTTACGGCAAAGATACTTCGTGCGGTAAAATTCGGTGAAGACGAGACTCCTTTTGTAATGGAACTTCCTCCATATAGATTACCGACAATTTGGGCTGTCTTGAAACATATGTTCGACAAATGTTGGCAATATGTAAAGAAAATAGGTACAGTGATTCTGTCTGCCACAGTCATAGTTTGGGTGCTTACCTATTTCCCAAGACCAATGGTTGAACAAGTTACAGAAACAGGGGAGGTAATTATGGTGGAGGCAGCTCCCGACGAAAAGAATTGTGAAGAATCATATTTGGGAAGATTTGGTAAGATAATAGAACCTGTAATGGCGCCTCTTGGATTTGATTGGCGTGCAAGTGTGGCTGTTATTGCAAGTATTCCAGCAAAAGAAATCGCAGTGAGTACACTTGGTGTGTTGTATGGAAACGAGGATGAAGATACATTGGGCGAAAATATTATTAGTGCCGGTACATTTAATACAGCATCAGCAATGGCTATGATGGTGTTTATGCTTCTGACATTTCCTTGTATGGCAACTGTAGCGGCAGTTTATGGAGAATCAGGAAAAAAACGATGGGCAGCGTTCACCGTGATTTATAATACATTGGTAGCGTGGTTGATAGCGTTCGTGTTCTATACCATCGGTATGTTGATTTTGTAATAATTGGTAATAATGTAGAGAAGCGATTAATCGCGTCTCTACCGCCAATTTGTATATTATTTCCAATTTTTTTTACCGAATAACAATAAAAATATTGTAGCATTTATAGTTAAATCTAAACAAGGCGTTTTAGTTGGAAATATGCGATATTTCGAGGTTTTGTAGAATGTAAAAATAGTGTAATCTTTGTCCTGCCAATCATTGTACTTGTGTCGTTGAGGGGCAAAATGACACGAATAGAAATCTCGCAATACCGCCCCATCGCAGAAGCCATATTTTGTGGCTTCTGTTTTTTTTAGTTTGAATGAGAAAAAATGGAGAAATCTTTTGTGATATTCATAAAAAAAAGTACTTTTGTGATAACGTACAAAATAAGATAATTCATAATAAAAGATTGTATGGCTCAAAATATTGGAAAAATAGTTCAAATTGTTGGTCCTGTTGTGGACGTAAGCTTTGAACAAGAAGGCAGTTCTCTTCCAAGTATTTACGATGCACTTGAAGTGAAGAGACCTGATGGTCAAGTAGTTGTGTTGGAAACACAACAACATATCGGTGAAAATACCGTTCGTACCATTGCAATGGACTCTACAGACGGTTTGTCTCGTGGTACAGATGTAATAGCTACAGGAAAACAAATTACAATGCCTATTGGCGATCAAGTTCGTGGACGTTTGTTCAATGTAACAGGTGATGCTATTGATGGTATTGGTGCAATTCCAAAAGAAAACGGTTATCAAATTCACGCTAATCCACCAGAATATGATAAACTTTCTACAAGTACAGAAGTATTATATACTGGTATTAAGGTAATTGACTTGATTGAGCCATATTCTAAAGGTGGTAAGATTGGTTTGTTCGGTGGTGCCGGTGTTGGTAAAACCGTGCTTATTCAAGAGTTGATCAACAACATCGCAAAAGCTCACAATGGTTTGTCTGTGTTCGCAGGTGTTGGTGAACGTACTCGTGAAGGAAACGATTTGCTTCGTGAAATGATAGAAGCAGGTATCGTTAAATATGGTGATGAATTCAAAGAAAGTCTTGAAAAAGGCGGATGGGATATATCAAAAATTGACAAGGAAGGTTTGAAAGATTCTTCATTGGCAATGGTGTTCGGTCAGATGAATGAACCTCCTGGGGCACGTTCTCGTGTTGCTTTGTCTGGTTTGACTATCGCTGAAAACTTCCGTGATGGTGATGAAAAAACTGGCGGTCGTGATATTCTTTTGTTTATCGATAACATCTTCCGTTTTACTCAAGCTGGGTCAGAAGTGTCTGCACTTTTGGGTCGTATGCCTTCAGCCGTTGGTTACCAACCAACATTGGCAACAGAAATGGGTTTCTTGCAAGAACGTATTACTTCTACAAAACGTGGATCTATTACATCTGTACAAGCAATCTATGTGCCTGCCGATGACTTAACTGACCCTGCTCCAGCAACAACTTTCGCCCACTTGGATGCAACTACAGTGTTGAGCCGTAAGATTGTTGAGTTGGGTATTTATCCTGCGGTTGATCCATTGGAATCATCTTCTCGTATCTTGACTCCAGAAATCGTTGGTGAAGCTCATTACAATACAGCACAACGTGTTATCAATATCCTTCAAAAGAATAAAGAATTACAAGATATTATTGCAATTCTTGGTATGGATGAATTGTCTGAAGAAGATAAGTTGGTTGTTCACCGCGCTCGTCGTGTACAAAGATTCTTGTCTCAACCTTTCCACGTTGCTGCACAATTCACTGGCTTGCAAGGAAAACTTGTTTCTATAGAAGATACTATCAAGGGCTTCAATATGATTATTGATGGTGAAGTTGATAAATATCCAGAAGCAGCATTCAACCTTGTAGGTACAATCGAAGAAGCTATTGAAAAAGGTGAAAAAATGTTGGCTAACGCTTAATATTTGAAGTTATGACAATCGATATAATTACCCCAACAGAAAAATTGTTCTCGGGCACGGCAAAAGAAATTAATTTGCCTGGTTCTAATGGCTCTTTTGGAATGTTGGAAAATCACGCACCTATCGTGGCAACCTTGTCGGCGGGAACAATAACTATCGTTGACGAAGAAAACCAACAACAAACATTTGAGATTGGTGGTGGCGTTGTAGAACAGTCTGCAAACAAGGTAATCGTATTAGTTGAATAATATACATTTGGACTCAGTTAAAAAGCCACTATGTGATTAGTGGCTTTTTTAGTATTATAAGTATGAAGAAACTTTATGCAATCATAATGTGCCTGTGTTTTGCTTTCACTATGTGGGGACAAGAGATTGTGTCGTTTTCTGCATCTGATGGACTTTCGATTACTGCTGATGTGTACGAAACATTTGAGCCGTCGAATAAATATATGCTTTTGTTTCATCAGGAGGATGGCAGTAGGGGCGAGTTTCAACAAATAGCAAAACGATTGGTGAAATTGGACTTCAACTGTGTCGCTGTTGATTTGAGATATGGCAACGAGGTGAATTTCATTAATAATGAAACGGCTATGTTGGCAAAATCAGGCGATTTCGCTGTTTCTATGACCGAATGCGAAAAAGATATTCTTGCTACTATCAATTATGTACGTTCTTTAAATCCAAATGCAGAATTATTCATTTTTGGTAGTTCGTTTTCGGCTTCTTTATGTTTGAAAGTTGCAACAGATAGTAGTTCGTTGTTTAAGGCTGTGATTGCTTATAGTCCTGGGGAATTTTTTGCGGATATGAATATGTCGGAGTATGTGAAAAATCTAAAAACACCGATGTATGTTGCGTGCAATCGTACTGAGTATTCGTATGTGTCGGCTATAGTTAAGAATGTTGCTACACAGAAAAAAGTTGTGTTCCGCCCAGAAAAAAACACAAAAGAACATGGAGCGAAATCGTTGTGGTGGGAATCCGAAGGTAATGAGTCATTTTGGCTGAGTCTTCTGTTTTTCTTAAAAGATTTTAAATAATGATAAAAAAACAAGTAACCATAAAACATAATCCGCAAGGCGACCTTTTTGAAGTGTTTGCTATAGGAACTGTTTTGCCGGATTATAAGTTTTGTGCCTTGTTGAATCGTTTGTTTGAAATTGACTTGCAAAGGAAAAATATAGGACCTTTAATGATAAATGGTCGAGAAACAGATCCTGTTGTCTTCTCTTATTTCGATGAAGAAAAACGATATGCAGTTTCGGTGGTGGATAATAAGACAGAAGAAGGCCCGCTATTTATGTTTTTACGAACGGTAACGTTCTTTATAAAAATTTCTCCTGTTTTCTCGGAAGCGCAAATGCGATGGCTACAAAAGAAATTGCGTAGCTGTTCGGAAATTACTTTTATACAGAAAATTTCATCAACAAATATTACAAAAAAACAACAACTGATAGATTATAATGCAGTTTTCCAAAACATATAGTTGTAGGAATATTTTGTTTGTTTTTCTTTCCCTATTTATTCTGGTTTCTTGCTCAAATACGGCAAAAAGACAGGAAAGTGAGAAAAGTGGAGGAACACTTCGTCTTGCAGTGTTTCGCTATACTTTCGATGACTATATTTTCCCTCCAACAATAGGCAGTGAATTGGAAAAATGTTTTGCTAGTATGTTCTATACTGGATTATTTAAGATAAACCCTGTTACTGTTGAGGTCGAAAATTCCGTCTGTCGTAATTGGGAAGTCGATAATTCTGGTTTGGTTTATACTTTCTACCTAGATTCTACTGCACGTTTCAATAAGGACGACTGTTTTGGGCGCTCTATGACAAGGAATGTCACAGCATACGATGTGAAATATACCTTTCATTTACTTGCAAATCCGAATTATAGTACGGCAAATTTTACCAATACGGTATATCGTATTCAAGGCGCAAAAGAATATTTTTCAATGACTGACGCACAGCGAGATACTAGTCGTATTGCTGGAATAAAAGTCATAGATGACTACACCTTATCGGTTACACTTGATAAACCGTCGGCACATTTCTTGAAAAATCTTGCCTATCCGGCTGCTTCAATAATTCCTCATGAGGCTGTAGAAAAATATGGAATGGAATCAACTGTTAATGTTGGTCCGTTTTATTATGAACATGATAGTGTAGAATTCCGATTTATAAAAAGTAAATACTATTTTGGGAAAGACGAGAAAAATTGCGTTTTGCCTTATCTTGATACCGTTCAAATAACAAAAGTAAAAACCTTAGATGACGAAGTTGATTTGTTTGTAAACAACGAAATTGATGCCATTTTACTTGTTCCAGGAGAAAAGGTTCCTTCGATTGTAGCAAGATTTCCCAAAGATATGGAGTATGAAATTTCCGATGCAAATGGTATAACTTTATATGGTGCACAGCGGCATTATAACATTACGCGTACTTATGTTAAAAATCTATGTACCAATCATTTGAATATTCTTGGATTGGATAAAGTGTATATTGACAAACAATTGTTGGTGAAAAAAAAGGCTAACTGATTGTGGTGTATTGCTAAAATCATATTTTTGCAAAAAGAATAACGATGAAAAGAATACTGATTATATTGTGTGTGTTGATGTCGTTTGGTGCATTTGCCCAAATAGATTCTACTCAGTATGGAGTAATCACAATTACTCAGGATAGTCGTATTCAGGAATTGTTGAACACACATAAAGCATTGGCTAAGGAACAAAATGGCACAATGACAGGGTGGCGTGTACAGATTTATAACTCTTCGGGTACAAATTCAAGAACAGAAGCGCAAAATAAGAGAAAACTATTTTTGTCAAAGTATCCTGATATTGGTGCATATCTAATCTATCAACCTCCTTTTTTCAAAATCCGTGTAGGTGATTTCCGTACAAAAGACGAGGCTTATGCTTTGTACAAGAAGTTATTAGTTGATTTCCCTGTGTCGTATCTTATAACAGATAAAATTAATTTCCCTGCGTTACAAAGCGAGGAAGAGTTATCTGATTTAGATAAGTTATTGCAAGAGTAATCCTTGTTGTTGTAGATAATACAGACACACAATTTGTATAATAAGAATACAAGGTACTCCCAATCGAAATTTAGTATGTAGTGTTTTGTGGCGGAATATACGCATTGCCGCTAAAGCACCGATAGAACCTCCAATTATTGCAAGCATAATAAGTGTCTTCTCTGGAATTCTCCATTGTTGCTGTTTTGCTTTGTATTTGTCTATACCATACACAATAAATGTTATGGCAGAAATTACTAAGATGTAATATAAAAAAAGAGTTCCCATTTATTGTAATCCTTCGTTGCTGCAGATTTCTGCTAAATGTTCAATACATTGATTTTCAGTAGGACGATTGTCGTAGATAAAAAGTAACATATCGTCAAGGGCTTCCTTTGATTGCCCAAGAATGCGTATGGCTGTTGTGATAAAACCATAACTATATCCTTGGTTTTCCATTAAAGCATAGAGAGTTTGCTGTTTTCCGGTCATTTGTTTAGAATAAATTGTTCAACAACAGATGCAACACCATCTTCTTCGTTAGAAAGAGTTATGAAATTTGCTTGGCTTTTCACTTCATCATCGGCGTTAGCCATTGCAACGCCAAGTCCTGCGTATTGTATCATTGAAATGTCGTTATGACCATCGCCACAAGCAATAACTTCTTCTTTTTTGATGCCTAATTTTGAAAAAAGTCTGTCTAGCGAAGCAGCTTTGTCTATTCCTAGCGGTACGCATTCCAAGAAGAATTCCGCAGATCTATAGATATTCATACGACCTTCCATTTGTTTTGCGAGATTTTTCTCCAAAACGGCAAGTCGAGTAGGGTCTCCAACAATAAGACATTTATTGATAGGATGTTGCACTTGGTTTAAAAAGTCATCGTATTGAATAAGCGATAGTTTGTTTATGAAAGCCTCGTGTTGTACGTATGAATCTTGAATATTTGATGACGCAATGCTTTCTCCTTGTGGAGTAAGTATTTCAAAATTATTGTCCTTGGCTGCTTTATAAAGCTCGGGAACAAATGAAGGATCTAGTTTTTGGTCAAATATTACCTCTTTTGTAGGCCAATGAGTGATTGTTCCACCATTGAATGATAAGACATAGCCATCATATTTTTTGATTTCAAGCTCTTCGGCAACGTGTCTGATTCCATGTGTTGGTCGTCCTGATGCCAAAATAACACGTACACCCTTTTCTTGAGCTCTCATTAACGCTTGTTTTGTACGTGGTGTGATTTCCTTTTTACTGTTTGTAAGCGTTCCGTCTAAATCAAGTACGATAGCTTTGTATGTAATATTTGTTTTCATAGTCAGTTAAGAGTAAATGGTTGCAACTATTTTTCGAGGTCCTCCGTAATTTCGGAATTCACAGAGATAAATACCTTGCCAGGTGCCTAAATTCAGTCGTGCGTTTGTTATAGGAATGGTTAGGCTTACGCCAAATAAACTACTTTTTGCATGAGCAGGCATATCGTCGGAACCTTCAAGTGTATGATCATAATAGGGCTCGTTTTCTGTAACAATATGATTGAGAATCTTTTCCATGTCGCTACGAACGTCAGGATCGGCATTTTCATTAATCGAAAGAGCACAAGATGTATGTTTAACAAATAAGTGGAGTAATCCTGTTTTAGGTAGCAAATGAGAAATCTGTGCTATAATCTCGTTTGTTACAAGATGACAACCGCGTCTTTTCTCTTGAAGTGTGAATTCAATTTGTTCAATCATATTATTTTTTCCGTTTGATTATAAGTAATACCATCGTTACACATTCTGCCAATGGAAGCGAGAGCCAAAGTCCGCTTGTTCCAATGATTTTAGGCAAAAGAATAAAACAAGGTATTGAAAATATAAAGCCACGCAGTAAGGTAAAGATTGTAGCTGCTTTTGCTTCTTCTATACTTTGTAGATAGCCTATTAGGACTATGTTTATGGCAATGAAAAGAAATGCTGGAGAAAAATATTCAAGACCATTTTTACATAACTCGTATGCATTGCATTCGCTGTCAAGAAAACCTGATGCTATTGTTCCCGAGCCTAAATAAAGCAAAATCATTCCACTAAATCCAACAATTGTGGTTGTTTGTAATGCTATCTTTTTTGCTTCCATAAGTCGTTGTGTATTATTGCTTCCATGAGCAAAACTCAATATTGGTTGTACACTTTGAATTATGGCATTCCCTATCATAAAAACAATAGGAAGACAATAGCATCCTACAGAATATGCAGCAACACCATCTTCGCCTAAGTAGTGCATAAATACATAGTTGCCTACAATCATAATAGACGCAATGGCAAGTTCACCAAGTAGTGCCGAGGCACCGATTTTTATTTGATAAGCAATATTCCGTGCAGATAGGTAAAGGCTTGTTTTTGAGAGTTTTATTCTGCAAAAATGTACGCTTGACGTTTGGGTGAATAAAAAAATCGACAACGGAATATTTCCCAAAGCAAAAGCTACAAAAGATGCAATGGCAGCTCCTTCTATCCCCATTTGATAAGGGAATATAAGAATGTAGTCGAGAATGATGTTTAGAAAAGCACAAGCACTATTCATTATTCCAGCAAAACGTGGATGGCCGTCAAGGCGAACCATGAACATTCCGGTCATTCCAAACATATTGAATGGCGTAAGAAGAGCAATCCATTTCATATATGAACAGGCAAGCGGAATAAGAGCTTCGGAACTACCGAAAAGCATACAGATTTTTTCAGGAAATAATAGAAAAATAGCTCCCAAAATGAACCCGACGAAAATACTAGCCAAAACTCCTTGAGTTATGTTTAGGTTTGCTGCGTGACTGTTGCCTTTTGAGAGGTGAATGCTGGCAACTACGCTGCTGCCTATGCCGAACATTAGACCAAGACCTCCAGTAATTAAAAAAATAGGTGCAACAATATTTATCGCAGCCAAAGCATCGCTGCCAACACCATGTCCAACGAAAGCACCGTCGGTAAGATTTAGAATAACCATTGAAACCATTCCGACAAGCGTGGGGAAAAACATTTTCCGAAACAAGTCTTTTACAGGCTCGTTTGAGAAATCAAGTGCATCTCTGTTGTCGTTCATAGTTTTGAATTTTTGTACGGCAAAAGTAGAATAAGACTGGTAGAAAAACAAAAATATAATCTTGTAGAAAAGGACCATTAAGAACTAAAGTGCATAGATGAAAAATCGTTAATTTTGTAAAAAATAGAACAATGACAAAAAATTCGCCGGAAATACTTATGCTTCGTTCAGAAATAGAACAATCGGTTAATAGATTGATTCGTACTCCGTCTGATTTTGAGTTTCTTGTAGGAGTTATTTGGAAACGCATGCATATAACCATTAGTCCTACAACTCTAAAACGTTTATGGGGATATATAGAAGGAGCAGATGTTACTCGTAGAAGTACATTGAATATATTGTCGCAATTTTTGGGCTACGAACATTGGGATGGTTTTCTGGCAAACTTACACGAAACAGCACCAGAAGGTTCTGATTTTATTCTTGCAAATCATGTTCAGGTTTCTTCGTTGAGCGAAGGTGCAACAGTCACAGTTTCGTGGCAACCTGATAGAAAATGTGTCTTTTTGTTTTTGGGAGGAACTCGTTTTCGTGTTGTTTCTGCTATAAATTCAAAATTACAAGTAGGCGATACATTTGATTGCTCTTTTTTTATTCCTCATGAACCTTTGTATATCGATAATTTGATTCAAGGGAACAATCCTCCAACTCCATTTGCTCTTGGTACAAAAGGTGGATTGGTGGAAGTTGTTGTTACTAAATAGATGAAGACAATTCTTCCCTTTGGTCTTGTAGATGTAAAAATATTGCCATTTTCTTACTGATATCTTATTGGTGAAAACAGTGCAACTCCTAACGGAGTTGTTTAAGAGAATATAATATTTTGCATTCTACCAATAGTTATCCCCTACGGGGATGTTTATATCTGAAAATAATATACATTTTAGACCGCTAAGCAATAAATTTCTGATTTACATTTATGGTCTGGTAGCTTGTTTATGGTTCGCATTTCCCCGTAGGGGATATCTATTGGTAGAAGATACGATATTCGCCACCCAAAAGAACAACTCCGTAGGAGTTGCACATCCTTATAATTAATCATTTTACAGGATTATAGTGTTTTATAGTGGTTGTTCCATAGCTAAATATAGTTTTTTCTTGTGTATATTACAATTTTTTAAAATTTGTATTAAGTATGGATACGTCAACTTCTGGAATAATACTGCAAGATACAGAACCTATATCAGCTACTTTCTCTGAGTATATAGAGATCTCATGTCGTGGAATTAATTGCTTGTATAAAGCAAAACGCCAAGGACGATGGTTTATATTGAAAGGGCTTAATGCAGAAAATGTTTCAAAAACAGTCTTCCAAAATCTTCTTTTTAAAGAGTACGAACTGACATCGCAGCTGAATCATCCAAATATTGTAAGCACATTCTCCTTTGAAAATGATTCGAAAATTGGAAAATGTATTGTGATGGAATATGTTGAAGGATACACTTTGCAAGAATTTCTTCAATTTAATCCGTCTTCGCATATTCGTATTGCTGTGGTGAATGAATTGCTTGATGCGTTGCAATATATTCATTCAAAACAAATAATACATAGAGATTTAAAACCAAGCAATATACTTGTTTCCCGTAATGGAAATCATGTTAAAATTATTGATTTTGGTTTGGCCGATAGTGATAGCCATGCAATTCTAAAGCAACCTGCCGGCAGTGCGAACTATATTGCTCCGGAACAACTGCAAGAAGGCGTTGTGCTTGATTGCCGAAGCGATTTATATTCTTTCGGAAAAATAATGGGAGATGTCTTCCCGTATTGCTATAGAGGTGTTACAAAAAAATGTACTGCAGAAAATCGGGAAAAACGTTATGGCTCTGCTATTGAAATACAACGACAAATACGTTTGTATTGGTTGAAAAGAATAGTTTCTGGACTTCTTGTGTTTATGATTGTTCTATTTTGTTTTTTTATGTTAAAAAAAACAGAAACTGTACTTCGACCATCAGTATCTACTGTTGAATATGTTAACAATAATGAAGTGTCAAATGATAGTACTTCTGTTCGAAAAACGGTTGTGGAAAATTACGAGTCAGAAGAGCAATTTGTTGAATCTATTCCTGTTAAAATATCAAATGATAGTACTTCTGTTCGAAAAACGGTTGTGGAAAATTACGAGTCAGAAGAGCAAGTTATTAAATCTGTTCCTGTTAAAATATCAAGTGATAGTGCATCTGTTCATGCAATAATTACCGAACAAAAAAGTTCATCAGTTGAAAAAACTGTGGGCTTTGATTTGGAAAGTTTTAAGACTGCGATAGATAGTTTGTATAAACCATATATTGACAGTTTGATGACAAATAAATATGTTTGTTGGGAGACGGCAGATAATCGTTATTATGATTTGGCTGTGAAAATAACCTATGATATTTGGATTCCGTTAAAGGATTCAGGAGTTTTTAGGTCCGAAAAGGAAGAAATGGACATTTGGCAGAAGTATGCGCTTCCTTATGTTCGTAAATATGATACCATTTATAACCAACAATTGTACCCTCGTATTAAGGATTTACCTAGGTGTAAATAAAAAGGTAATAACAATTATTCCTAACGAAAAGTGTATTTTTTTGTATAAAACTCCTAACGAAAAATGGGTTGTTCTATACTAAACTTGTTACGAAAAGTGTATAATTGTTCTGAAATTTCATCACGAAAAATGTAATTGTTATGTATAGGAGTGTTTATAATGATTTGATACAGTGGAAATTGAGTAAAGATAGAAAATATCTATTTTATCCCTTCAGTAATTCTATAAAATGGAAGTTCCAGAGCCTTTGCTATTGTGGCAATTGTTTTTACGGTAAGATTTGTTTTACCGGATTCTATCCTGCACATATTTGATGTCTCAAAATCGCAACGAAGCGCAAGCTCGTGTTGAGAGATTCCTTTTGTTTCTCGCAAAAACTTAATTCGTTTCCCGATTTTTTTATACAAATCTGCTTCGTTCACGGTAAATTACATTTCTATTTTCAAAAGAACAAGTTTATTACCGCTTATGTGTTATCATAAATGATAAGTTTTTTCAATGTGAATTGTTGTTTTTTCTATTTTTTTTTTTTTTCTTTGTGTTATCATATATGATAATATCTTATTCAAAACCCTTTGAAAAAAGGTTTTACATCATCAAATTGAATTTTGTTATAAGAGGCAAGATTTGAAAAGGACTAAAAAGGACTTTTGAAAAGGTTGCGAAAAGATGTTTGTTTGTAATGTGGAAGTTTAATTAAAAAAATATAAAAATATGCCAAGCAAAGTAAGAGTTTACGGAAAAGCACAAAACCGAACAGCATTGGGAATTATCAATGCGTATCAAGTAATGTTCCCTCAAGCAACCTATGAGGATTTCAAGAAATCTTTTCCTAATGAGATAAATCCAGATTGTGGATCAAAAAATATTTTTCTTACGGAGAAAGAAATCCAAGAACATGTTGCAGCAGGAGACGCATGGTATACACAAGGTCAAGGATACTTTGTTGAGCCAGAAGAATATATGACATCTAGTGATGGTATAAAATTCGCAGTTGTACGCATGTGGACAAAACCTAGTTTTGATAGATTGGTTTCTCATGCAAAATCGTATGATATAGAAATTGCCGAATTTGAAAAAGGTGTAAAGGGAGAAAAAGGCGGTTGGCGTCTTGAATATCTTAATGGCTATGTTCCACCTGTACCAACTAAATCGAAAACATGGTTGTGGGTTTTGATAGGTGCAGCAGTTATAATTGCAATTTTAGCATTGTTGTTAATGCGTAGTTGTAATAAAGAACCACAAGTTGTTGAGAAAATTGTAACGGTAGTTGATACAGTATATGTACAACAGATTGAAGAAATCGAAAAAAACTTTAACGCTGCTGAGTTTGAAAAAGGAAAAACAGATTTGTCTGATGCGTCAAAATTTGTGCTTCATGATTTGGCAACATTGATGAGTAAGCAACAACAAATCAAATTAAAAATAGTTGGACACACATCTGCCGAAGGTGATGCGAAGTTTAATCAAAAACTTTCGGAAGGTCGTGCGAAAGCTGCTGTTGATTTCTTGATTTCTCAAGGAATTTCCCAAGACCGTTTACAGTGGGAAGGAAAGGGAAGCAGCGAATTGAAAGATGCCGCAAATCCAGAATCGAACGTAAATAGAAGAACGGAATTTATAGTAATAGAATAAATATATAAACAGATGAAAACAAGCTCAAAAACATTGTCGTCATTTCTTTCGGCTGCGGTATGGGCAGATGGAGAATATGATGAATTTGAAAAAGAATTTGTTGCACAAGTTGGAGAAATTCTTGAACTAAAAACATTATGCTCCGATTTGGAAAGTGCAATAAAGGCAGCAGAAAAAATGACAGAAGACGAATTGTCCTCATGTCTTGAAGAAGCTGCTAAACAAGTCGATCCCGAAGAAAAAGAAGGGGTGTTGACATTGTGTCTGCAAATGATGTGTGCAGATGCTTTTTTGGCAAACGATGAGGTGGAAAATTTCTTTGCTTTTGCGGAAATCCTTGGTGTTGACGAATCTACGGCAAATTCAATACTTGATGAATTTGTTGATGAGGAAGAAGATTTAATAATAGAAGAATAACCATTAATTTATAGAACTATGGCGATACAAAAAACAGCATCTGGTAAAGTTGACAAACGTACCAAAGAATATAAAGAAATGGTTGAACGTGCGAAAAAGGCACGTGCTGCTCAAAAGACAACAAAAGCAAAACCAGCTATTAAAAAATCCTCGTCTTCTACACGTCGTGCCGATGGTCATTTAGACCAACGAACAAAAGAAGGAAAAGCAGCAGCTGCTCGAATGGCAGAGGCTCGAAAGGCTAAAAATAGTTTCAAGAATAAATTAAAACGTTTATTTAAATAAAACGATTATGGGATTTTTTACAAAAGGAAAAGATAGTGGTTTGTTAGACGATCGCCGTAAAGATGTTAAGGCGGTTAAAAAAGCTCTCAAAATAGCCACTTTAGGTATTGTAGATACAACAGGTAAGAAGAAAAATTCTTCTGTTTTAAGCAAAAAAAAGAAATAAGAAAAATAAAAAAAGTAATAATAAAAATAAATAGTTATGGCAGATTTAAAAATCAGTGGTCGTACAACAGTACGCAAGTTGAAAGAAGAGTTCAAAAAAGCATTTGGAAGTTCTCTTCGTGTTTACATGAGTACATCATGCAAAGGTAGAATGGCAGATGACGCAGCTACATTAGCGTCAATTCGTGCTGAAGGTGCAAAAGGTGGCGAACTTACAGTTGGAGGTGCTAAACGCGTAGGCAATTTCGAAACTGAATTCGTTGAAATGTGGGGTATTGGTGTTCAAGTAGCAAATGCTGACGACACTAAACTTGCCGACAACGATGTAACGCTTGTTCAAGCAGGTAAATAATTGTAGAGCCGACGCAGAAATGCGTTGGCTCTTTTATGACAAAACGATGACAAATACTCAAAAAATACTAAATATTCTTTCTTCTTTTGAAAGAACTGGAGAAGAAAGATCTGGCTATGTAACAGGGAAGAATACTATCAGAAAGGTTTTTGATTCAATTGAGGGAAATAGCGTAGAGAATATTCTTGCACGGTTAACTTTAATTGATAGTATGTATTCTACCCAGATGGGACGAAGGTATTATGGGTTGGAAGAGTTAGCAGAGGTTTTGGCCAAACTGCAGGAGAAGCAAAAACTATCGGATATGTTTTTGACTTTTCTAAAAGACAAAGATGTAGAAAAATTTACTGTTGTTTGCAACGGTGAAGAAAAGAAGCTTTTTACAGAAAAATATGGAATAGGAAAGGATGGTAGTGATAAAGGGCATGCTCTTTCGCTTATCACAAAATATGCCTATTTTGAAACTAATTATCAGTTTCCTATTTATGATTCTATAGTTCGGGAAATGTATCCTTTATTATGGAGTTATTGTGGATTGCCTAAAAAAGAGATGCCTAAAATGACGAGTATGGTGGATAATATTATCGCATTTGTTGAGGCAATAGACTTGTTGAAAAAGAAATTAGGTAATCCTAAAGAATTAACATATGATTCGCTTGATCGGTTGTTGTGGCATACAGGTAAGATTCTAAGAGGAAATCTTTCTCTTATACTTACTATGGAAGAGTATAAGAAATATGGTTGTGAGTTTAATGAAAAAGGTTTTGACCTTTCAAAATATGATTTGACAAAAATGAAATTTTTGAAAGAAAAGCCAGTGTTGAAATCACTTTTTGAGTTAGCAAAAGAATTGTAGAAATATTAGATTAGTTAAATCTATGAGCAAAGAATACTATCGTAAAAAAATTATTGACTTGCGTGCTGCTATGCAAAAAGAGAAGGACGCAAAGAAAAAAGATAACGAATATTATGCTAAGATGATAAAAACTGCAAGCTCTCCTTCTTCTAAGGCTTCTTTTAGAAAATCAAAGGTTGATCATGCTGCAACTCATGATAGACATATTGAGTCTTACAAAAAGCAGATTGAGTCAGCAAAGGAGAGTTTGAAGCGAGAAAAATAAAATCACATATATGCCTCAAATGATAAACTATGGTAACGAAATTATTCGTTACAGTGACAAAGGGATAGAGTATTCTATCAATAAAGGTATAACGTGGAACCGACGTTATACTGGTTCTTCGTGTGGCGAATTTCGTGACTTGATTGTTTACGGAACAGATATTATTGCTGCCACAAGTAAGGGTATTTATTATTCGACAAATAAAGGCTTGTCTTGGATTTCAAGATATACAGGAACTTCGTGCGGCGATTTCCATAGCTTAATGGTAACCGGGAATGAAATTATTGCTACTACAAGTAAAGGGCTGTATCGTTCAACAAATAAAGGCTTAAGTTGGATTAAACGTTAATTCAATTATACAGCTAATTTAAAAAAGAGTCAATCTTTTTTCTATGGAGTGTTTTTGATTAGGGAAAATGAACATACAAGAAATTAAGCAAGAACTTAAGCAAGAACTTAAGCAAGAACTATCGCGTGTATTCGACGATGATCTGCATACAAAACAATGGCACAATATAGTTGACTACACTATAATTGCATTAATAATTATTAGTACAGTTGAGGTTTTTCTTTCAACATTCGATGGAGTGGTTGAAAAATATGGACGGCTTTTGCATTGGGTTGATGTGTTCACAACCGTAGTTTTTACTGTGGAAGTATCGCTTCGTATTTGGTGTGCAGATTTATTGGATGAAAAATACAAAGGTTTTTGGGGGAGAATTCGCTATTGCTTTAGCTTTTATGGCTTGATAGACATTCTTTCTACCTATCCATTCTATTTGAATTTTGTGATGAATATTCCATACACGGCTCTCAAAACACTGAGAATCGCCCGCTTGTTTAGAATATTCCGTTATATGAAATCGTTCCGCTTGCTTTCAGAAGCTATTAATTCAAAGAAAATGGAATTGTGGGTGTCGTTGCAATTTTTATTTATTGTAACGATAATTCTTTCTTTTATTTTGTTTTTTGTAGAACACGACGCGCAACCTGATGTCTATGTTGATGGAACATATCCGGTTGTTTGGGCTTTTGCTCAATATATAGGTGATCCAGGTGGCTTTGCTGAAAATCCTCCTGTTACTTTTGTTGGAAGATTGATAGCTTGTGTGGTTGGTGTTCTCGGTATTGCAATATTTGCGGTTCCTGCCGGTTTAATAGGCAGTGGCTTTACCGATGCAATGGATAACGATAGAAAGAAAAAGAGAACACAAGAAAACATAAGTCGAATTATCCATTCTTTTAAGTTCGAAAAAGATCAACACTATACAAATCTATTTGCTGTTCCACGATTTGTGCCTTTAAATACTATTCTAACACGAAAGTATATGGCCGAAGCAGACATAATCACTACTGTTGAAAATTCAGATCAATTACATTTATATAATCTTGCGAATGCAATAAATCAATCGGAAAATCCAGAGGATAAGATAGTTGTCGTAAATCACCCTAAAAATACTCCGTATGGTGTTTGTATCGATAGAAAATCAAAAGTGACAGTTGTGAGCACTTCTGGACCTACAGAACCAATAACAAGTTGGTTCGCATATCATATTGCAAAATTGGGTGGTTTTAATTATGTTGCTAAAGAAATAGAACTTGATGCAGATAATCCTATAACATATTTTACAATTTCTGATGTCAATGATTGCCCTAACTTGCCACAGTTTATTCAGGATATAGATAGACTTTCGAGTCAACCTGATAGTTGGGTAATAACAATTCTTGGAGCTATGGGATTACAATCTCGTCCATATCAATTTCATTTCTGTTATAGTAGCCAAAAACATGATGCTACATACGATGATGCAAATAAATCGTTTGTTGATGTAGAAACATTCGATAAAATATATACAGATGTGGAGCGGACAATGCGCGAGAAATTTTCTTTGAATTCAGATAAAAATGAATATTACGCCGTGAATGCAAAGAATATTTCTCATTATTTAAAGTGTCAGAATACATTTAATCTTCGTGTTGAATGTAAAGTTTGTTATTTTGATGGAGGTGCGTTGGGGAAAGCACAGATTCTCGCCGATATTATTAGAAAAAACATTGAGCCAGAAAAAGAATTTGTATTACCTTTGGAAATGGTAACACGACAAAAAGGTCATGATTTTGGTTTTTCTGATTATATAGACTGATATGGCGAAACATTTGATTTTTGCGTATGGCTCAAATTTGAATTCGGATGATTTTAAACAATATTGCGTTGAAAAACAAATTGCACCGTTTCTTTTGCAAAAGGTTTGTAATGCGAAATTAAAAAATCATTCTCTTTGTTGGACAACTTATTCTAAACGTCGAAAATGTGGTGTATTGAATGTTATGCCACAAAAGGATGCTTCTGTATGGGGAGTGATTTACGAATTGGATGATTCCCAGTTGGAAGTATTTGATAAAAAAGAAGGTGCTCCTAAAAAATACAGTAGAGTTTGTGTTTCGGTTGCAGATGCAGATAACAAAGTGTATCAAGTTGAAACATATATCGCAAAGCATTGCTTGGATACAGCATATTACTATCCTTCTAAGAATTATAAAGAAGTTGTGCTTGATGGAATGACAGAACAAGGATTGCCATCGGAGTATATCGAATCATTTAGAAAGTCTTCTCCTATAATAGATTTTGACTATTCGGAAAAGAAATGTTCATATAAAACAGCCATTTATTCTGGTGTTGGAGTGAAGGGGAAAACAATTGGATATTGGCAGAATTTGTATGAGAAACATGATTTAGGATCATTAAAAATCTTGTATTCACACTTGTTTACCGAAGAAGAGTTGCTGAAATATGATTTACTTATAATTCCTGGCGGCGATAGCAAAAATATTTGTGGTGGATTGGGTGATTTTGGAAAAAAGTCGGTTCGTGATTATTTAAAAAAAGGAGGAAAACTCTTAGGAGTTTGTGCCGGCGCTTATGCAGTTTCACAACAAAATAGAACGTATTTGAATGTTAGTCCGGTTGTGATTCCAGATGTTGATCATACGCACAGAGGTGAGGTCTTGGCTAATATTAAGTTTACCGAAGAAGGAAAATCTTTCTTTCCAGGGGGTGAAGAGGAAATAGTTCCAATTATATATCATAATGGACCGATTGTTCAGTATAATAATGATTGTACTTGTTCGGATTTTACAGTTCTGGCTACATTTGATGAAGAAATATATTTCCCTGATAGTATGCATAAGTCTTTTGGCACACCAGCTATATGGCAAAACAAATATGGCGATGGAATGGTGTATGCTGTAAGTCCTCATATAGAACGAACATCGGGAAAAGAATATTTGATGGGTGTTTTTATTACTAAAATTTTGTCTAAGTAATTGTATTTATGAAAATTCCAGGTGTATCGTTCTCGTTGAAAAGAGCTTTAGGTATTTCAAAGCTAAAACAGTCTGTTGCTAAGAAAACAGGCATTCCAACAACCAAGGCGGGGTTAGAAAGAAAAATTGGAAATGCGATTGTCAAAGGTATATTCGGGAAAAAATAGTCTGTTAGATTTTTTCTATTTGTGAAACTCCCAATAACGTGTATTTTTGTCTTGTCTAAAATTTAATAACTATGAAAAAATATGTAGCTGAAATGATAGGAACTATGGTTCTTGTCTTGTTAGGTTGCGGTAGTGCAATCTTTAATGGTGGCTGTGGAACTACAGCTCAAGTGTTAACAGTTGCTTGTGCATTTGGTTTGTCGGTAGTGGCAATGGCTCATGCAATTGGTGGTGTTTCAGGATGTCATATCAATCCTGCAATTACTCTTGGCGTATTTGCAAGTGGTAGAATGAGCGGTAAGGATGCTGCTTTGTATGTGGTATTCCAAATTATCGGTGCTTTTATCGGTTCAGGTTTACTTTGGGCATTGACACAAGGTATCGATATGACTTACGCAACTGAAACAGGTGCAAATGCTTGTGCAGAAGGTGTTTCTTCTTGTGCAGGTTTCTTGGCTGAATTGTTGGGTACTTTCATTTTTGTATTGGTTGTACTTGGCGTAACTGATTCAGAAAAAGGAAATAGCAACCTTGCAGGTCTTGCAATTGGTTTGTCGTTGATATTGATTCACATTGTTCTTATTCCAATTACGGGTACAAGTGTGAATCCAGCTCGTAGTATTGCTCCTGCAGTATTCGAAGGTGGAAAAGCTTTATGCGATTTGTGGATTTTCATCTGTGCTCCATTGGCAGGTGCTGTTATTGCTGCACTTGTTTGGAAATGCTTGAGCTGCTCAAAATGTTGTTGCTGCAAAAAAGAAAATGAATAGGTGTTAGAGACTGTGAAAGGTCTGTTCTAGTTATAGAATTTAAATGGATGGCGAATGTCATCCATTTTTTGTTTTATGCAGAAAATTGTCAGTATTTTCTTATTTTTGAAAAAATCTAAGAACGATTGTAACTATTTCATTTTTTTCAATGTCTTATAATTGATTTGGTGATAATGTATACCGACGATGAAATTATAGAAGGATGTTTGAGCAACAATAGGCAGATGCAGAAAGCCTTGTACGACAAGTATGCATCGAAAATGTTTGCTGTTTGTTTGCGCTATGCACAGAACCGCGACGATGCCTCTGATATTTTGCAGGACGGATTTCTAAAGGTTTTTACAAAGATAGATCAGTTCTCGCGGGAACATTCATTCGAAGGTTGGATACGCCGAATAATGACAAATACGGCAATTACTCATTATTATCAAAACAAAAAGATAAATGAACAACAGAACATTGAGGATATAAACGAAACGGATATAGAGAACTTTGACTTTAAGGATGCTGAATTTTCAAACGAGGAATTGATGAGCGTAATACAATCACTTCCGGACGCATATAGAATTGTGTTTAATATGTTTGCAATAGAGGGCTATAAACACAAGGAAATTGCAGATGAATTGAATATCGAAGTATCAACTGTTAAAACTCAATATCATAGAGCTAAAAAGATAATTCAAGCAAAACTTGCGGAATTGTCGAAAGAGAATAAATAACGAATGACGAACGAAGAAAATAACATAGAAGATTTGTTCAGCTCGCGCTTTTCTGATGCAGAGGAAGCTCCATCTTCGGATATTTGGACGAAGTTGGAAAGTGACCTTGATAATCAGAATAATGTAGAGGGAATGTATCAAGCTGCATTTCAAAATGCAGCTGTTGAACCTTCGTCTTCGGTATGGCGCAAAATTTCTGCTGCTTTGGCTTGGCGTTCATTCCTAACATTCCGTTACAATACATTCAATGTCTATTATGCATCAGTTATATCTGCAATTCTTGGATTGACAGGGGTATATCTTATGCAGGATAAACAAACAAGTTCTGGATTAACTGTAGCTGAGCGTATTCAAAATCAGGCGCAATATCATTCTCAATTTGCAAAAGACGAAGCATACTATCAAAGTCTGTTATCTTCTATACAGCAAGCTGATTCGGTTGCTGAGGAATATAGTTTTGAAATCGAGGTCCAAAAGAATGCGGTTTCAAAGGAATCAGTTAAAGGAAATAGTTCAAATGTTGCGATAAATGATGTCGAATCAGCATTTGTTGGCGATTCTCAAAATAAGAAATATTCAGAAGATTCTTCCGACGATAGGGTTATAGATTGGTCGTTTGTGAAAATTACAGGAACAAATTCTATTTGTAAGGATATTGCTTCAGTTTATTCTATAGGTGGACTTACTACTCATGCCGATGTCCGTTGGATTCTTCCTAAAACTGCTAAGAAAACATCGGAAGTTGGACATAATGTCTCTATTGCTTGGCAAGAGTCTGGAAACAAAAAAATATCTGCGGAGGTGAAAGTTGGTAAGGAGAAAAGAACTTTTGACTTCTCCGTAACAGTAGAAGGTGTAGAAATGCCTACAATTAAGGGTAAGACTAAGGTTTGTCAAGGTATGGAGAAACAACTATATTATGTTGACGAATCTATTAATAAGGAAATATCTTATTTGTGGGAAACGCAACAAAATACAATAGATAATATTGGTAATAAGTATATCAATATCGACTGGACCAAAAGTGGAAAGGATACGATTTCGGTAACCAAAATAAATACAGTTACTGGTTGTAAATCAAGTGCTTCTGTAGGTATAATCGTATATCCGCAACCAAAAATAAGTTTTGAGTATCATCCTACGGGTGATATGGAATATGAATTTGTATTTACAGAATCACAACGTAAAGGTTATGTGTATGAATGGTCGATAGAAGGCGTAGAATATGCAGAACCTGTTGTTACGCATAAAGCATCTGGCTCGGGAAGTTCTTTTGCGTCGTTGCAAGTAACAGATAAAAATGGCTGTTTCACTCATATTCAAAAGGAAATAGATTTTAATAAGAACTTTATTGCTGTTCCAACAAAATTTGCCGTAGGTTCAGGAAAATATTTCTTGCCTATGTCAAATGCGGACTTACGAAGTTATAAACTTGAGATTTATAATGCTCGTAACGAGAAAATTTGGGAAACTTCGGAGCTCGACAATGGTAAACCCGCAATAGGTTGGGATGGCCTTTCTAAAGGTGCTTCGTTACCTCGTGGAAAATATATGTGGAAGATTTCTGCAACTTTCAGCGATGGTACTCAATGGAAGGGTGTAACGCAACCAAATGGCTCTACACAACCGAGCGGTATTTTCATATTGGAAAATTAAACATAGGAAAATGGTATAAAACAAAAAAGGCAGATCATTGATCTGCCTTTTTTATTATTGTGTTGGAAAAGATTTATTTCAATTTAGCTATAAGTCCTTTCATATATTCAAAATGTTTATCTGTAACAGGAACAAGTGGTAATCGTAGGTAATTTTCTACTATACCCATTTGTGAAAGAGCTGCTTTTGCTCCTGCAGGACTTCCTTCAGTGAAAAGACTATCAGTAAATTCTATTAGTTTTAGATGAAGTTTTAATGCTTCGTCGTATTTGTTAGCAATACATAAACGAATCATATCAGAATACATCTTTGGCATTACATTGGCTGTAACTGAAATAGCACCCCATGCACCAAGTGACATGTGAGGCACTACGATAGAATCGTCACCGCTAATTACCATAAAACTTTCAGGAACATCTTTCTTAATGTATGTGAATTGTTCTACCGAAGGAGAGGCTTCTTTAATACCAATCACGTTAGGTAGTTCGTTTGCGATTTTTATTGTTGTTTCTGCTGCAAGATTACAACCTGTTCTTCCTGGGACGTTGTATGCAATTACAGGAAGTGCGCTCGCTTCTGAAACAGTTTTGTAGTGTTGGAACATTCCGCGTTGATTTGGTTTGTTGTAGTATGGTACAACCGAAAGTATTGCGTCGAAACGAGTGTCGATTTTTGCTGCTTTGTCGGCAATTTCTTTAGTGTTGTTTCCGCCACAACCTAAAACCATTGGAAGTTTCTTTGTGTTGCATTCACATATAAAATCAATAATATCTTTTTTCTCGCTATCGCAGATTGTGATTGGTTCACCAGTCGTACCGAATACGACTAAAAATTCAACTCCGCCATCAATTACGTGGTCAACGAGCTTTTTCAATGATTTAAAATCTACGCTACCGTCAGCAGAAAATGGAGTAATAAGTGCTGCTCCAGTACCACGAAATTTGTCTTGAATATTCATATTATTGTTTTACTTTAATTTTCGTCAAATATACATTTATTTGCGTGATTAGACACGAAATTGTATTGTCGTTTTTTGTGTCTATCATTAAATCGTATCTCATGTCGTCTTTTATGAAGCGTCCGACTTTATACGATGCATTCGACAATTTCTCTACATATAGTGTTGGGAATGAGGTTTCTGTGGTCATGTCGATGAGAATATCATATTTCTCTTTTGCAAAGTTTAGTGCTGCTCCAGCTTGTAATTTCCCATTCCATGAAAAATCCAATGGAGAGAAAAAATTAGTCGGTACCGTATTGGTAAGGCATTGCTCCAATTCTGTAAAATCCATATAGCCTAACATGTTGACTGATATGTCTTTGTGAGATTTGCAAATGAAACTCGCATATTGGGCAACTTGTTGGTGGGTGTCTTTGTCTGCCACATTGTATAGAATACCTATGGTCTTCGCATTGTCGAAAGTAAAGACTTTCGGGTTACGCTCATTTTTTTTGACGCGTAGTGGAAGTAGCAGATTTCCAAGAAATTCTTGTATGACCCCGATTTTTTTCATAATTGCAAAATTAAAAAAAAGCAAGGAGCAAAGGCTGTTTGAGTAAAAAAATTGTATTCTTAAATTTTATTTTTTACATTCGCCAAAACAAATATTTAAAATGAAGGTAGAAAAAAATACGGTTGTTTCTGTTTCGTACACTTTGTACAAAGGAAACGAAAATGGTGAGGTTCTTGAAGTTTGTTCTCCAGAAAAACCATTGGAGTTTGTATATGCTTTTGGTGATTTATTGCCAAAATTCGAGGAAAATTTAGCAAATCTTGAAGTCGGTGACGAATTTGATTTCGTACTAGCTCCTGCCGAGGCTTATGGTGAACGTATGGAAGAAGCTGTTGTTGAACTTTCTACCGATATTTTCGCTCTTAACGGAATTGTTATGGAAGATATGTTGTATGTGGGTAATAAAGTTCCTATGCGCGACAGTAATGGTCAACCGATGATGGGCGAAATTATAAAGGTTGATCTTCCAAACAAAGTGATAGTTATGGATTTTAATCATCCTTTAGCTGGAGAAGAATTATATTTCTCAGGAAAAATAGAAGCTATTCGCGAAGCTACAGAAGAAGAAAAAGCTAACGGAATTCGTCGAGGTTGCGGAGGTTGTGGTGGCAATGGCGGCTGTGGCAGCGAAGGTGGTTGTGGCGGTTGCGGTGACTCCGAAGGCGGATGTTGCGGTGGTTGCCAATAGTGGAGACAGTTGTTTAATGTATTGAACGATTGTCATTGATGTGGCAATCGTTTTTTTTGTGTAATACCTATGGAAAAAACATATACTTTATCATATATTCTTGAGTTGGCTCAACCATTGATTCGTGAGCCGGAACGAGATATTCCAAACATTAAAAAATCTTTTGAAGTAGCAGAAAAAAACTTATCTGCCGAGGATGTTGTGGGTTTATTGGAACAAGCGGAAATCGCTGTGTCAATGATAGGTTTGGGAGCAAAGGCGGTAATGGCAATTTTTTTGCGTCCTTGTTTTGAACAACAAATTGTCGATGAAAAATATATTCGACAGAATTATGGTGATAAGGTATATGGTATCGTTTCGGGTTTGGTAAAGGTTTCGAAGATTGATACCTCTCGGTCGATTTTGCAGTCGGAAAACTTCATTCGCTTGATTTTAAGTCAGGCAGATGATGTGAGGGTGGTATTGACAATGATTGCTTTTAAATTATGTCAATTGCGTCATATTCAAGAACTTGACGAGGTTAATCGTAAAAGATTGGCAGAAGAATTGGATGCATTGTATGCTCCGTTAGCCCATCGTCTTGGTTTATATCAAATTAAAACGGAGATGGAAGAGCTTGCAATGAAATATTTGCATAACGATGTCTATAAAACTATTGCCCAAAAGTTAGCAGAGAAAAAAGCCGACCGCGATGCATATATTAAGCGTTTTATTGATCCTTTGAAAGAATTGTTGGTGTCAAAGGGAATTCCACCATTTGAAATAAAAGGTCGTCCGAAGTCAATACATTCAATCTGGAATAAGTTGCAAAAAGGTAAAGTTACCTTTGAACATATTTATGATTTGTTTGCAATCCGCATCATAATTGATTCGGAGTTGGAAAATGAAAAGAGAGATTGTTGGAATGTTTATTCTATAATTTCGGATTTATACAGACCAAATCCAAATCGATTACGAGATTGGATTTCTTCACCGAAATCGAGTGGTTATGAATCGTTGCACACGACTGTACTTGGTCCGGAAAGCCGTTGGGTAGAAGTGCAGATTCGTACACGCAGAATGGATGAAGTAGCAGAAAAAGGACAAGCAGCCCATTGGATTTATAAAGATGGAGATGTTGCATCGGGATCGGTGCATTGGTTGGCTCGAATTAGAAACATTCTTGAAAATCCTGTAGATGAAAGTCTTGAAAATGACAGCAATTCTCGTATGGAATTATATACCGATGAGGTATTTATTTTCACGCCACAAGGAGATTTGCGTAAGCTTCCTGCTGACGCTACATTGCTAGATTTTGCATACGAGATACATTCAAATGTAGGTAATAGTTGTACAGGTGGAAAGGTAAATGGTAAGATTGTTACCATAAAACAAGTATTGAAAAATGGCGATAAGGTTGAGATTTTAACATCAAAGAATCAATCGCCAAAACAAGATTGGCTTTCGTTTGTACGAACTTCGAAAGCTCGTCAACATATCAAGAAGTACTTGCGTGAAGCAGAGGGAAAAATGGCAGAAGCGGGAAAGGAAACGCTTGCTCGCAAGTTTGCTCAATGGGAAGTGAAGTTCTCTGATGAAAATATACGCAAATTGTTGAAACCGCTCAATTACAAGGAACCTTTCGACTTGTATATGGCGATAATGGATAATAAAGTTGACTTGTCTGCTGTTAAGGCCATATTTACAGAGAAACCAACGGAGGATAAGAAACCTGTTCCTATTGATTTTGATGATTTTAACACAAAGATTAAAAGGAAGATCACAAAAGAAAGTGATGGACTTTTGGTGATAGATGAGGTTTCGGATAATCTTGATTATAAGTTGGCTCGTTGTTGTAGTCCAATTAAGGGCGACGACATATTTGGGTTCGTTTCGGCAGGTGGTGGTATAAAGATTCATCGTTTGAATTGTCCGAATGCATACAATATGATGGAAACTTATCCGTATCGTATTATTAAGGCTCGTTGGGGTAAGGCAGATGCGAATGTTGATTTCGCTGTTGGCGTACGTGTAGTTGGTAATGATGAGATTAGTATTGTGAACAATATTACAGAGTTTTTGTCGAGAGACCAACTGGTGAAATTGCGTGGAATCAATCTAAATTCGAAAGACGGAAACTTTGAAGGTATGCTTACATTGTCTATTAAAGACATTGATCATCTTGATAAAATACTCGAAAAATTACGACAAATTAAAGGAGTACACTCTGCAGAGCGATTCGATGTAGTAAGGAGGTAAAAACTTTAGATTACTATTGACAAATGATAGAAAAAGTATATTTTTGTATTGTGAAATTTAGATAAAGAAATTGTCGAGGCGTAATGCTTCGAATAGTTCTCTCAAATCATGTAAATGGTTTTGGGTAGTAAAAAAGGGCGGTGATACGAAAGTATCCCGCACGCATTCCCCCTCAATTAGGAAACTATTTGAGGGATGTTTTTTTAGAAACGATGTATTCTTTGAGGATTTGATGTTAAAAAGTAATATCCTTGAATATGTCTTTGTTTTAAAATTCCTATTTTTTCTCGAAAACTTTCATCCCATTTGTCAAATTGAAATATAATTAGTTGAGCATTTTGTTTATGTATTGCATAAGTGGCGTTTTTTACAATGTTTGATGAACCTGTCATTCTTTTTAGATCAGCAGGGATTCCGTTCAATGTGATATCATAACTTCCTTCTTTTTTATTGTCTGATAGGTGCTCAACACGAAATCCATGTCTCTTCAATATTTCACACATGTGGTGTTCTTTTTTATATTTTTCTTTCTCGTTTCGACTCTTCCGAGATTCTCGAATTCGTTTTCGTTGTGTTACAAGAAATCCTCCATTATGAAATACAAAACCGTATTTCCTCCAATAGAAAATACAATATCTACAATAATTGTAGAACGAACTATAAATATGCATAAGCGGCTTAATGATTCATACAAATATAGTAAATATCCTTGAGTCAGAAAACCGCAGAAAGGAAAATAGTATTGGTTTTATATCGTTGCTTTTCTATATAAGAAGAAGCAAAGTATTCCATATAACACGTTCGGAAGCCATACCGATACTAGTGGACTAAAGCCAAGATTTAGGGTAAAGGTGGTGCTTACTTGCATTAATAAGATGTAAGTAAAACAAAGTGCTGTTCCCACAACAATGTTGATGACAGTTCCGCCTCGTTTTTTCTTGTTGGATAGGCATACGCCCATTAATGTGAGAATGAATGTAGAGAATGGTAGTGACCATCGTTGGTACTTCTCTATCATCAATTTTTCTATATTGTCGGTACCTTGTAGTTTCTGATTTTCAATAAATTCGTTTAATTCTACGATATTCATTTTTTCCACATACGAATCTCGCATCTTTAAATCCTTTGCCTCGAGGTAACAAGCCGTGTCGAGGCGCGCTCCTGTTTTGTGCGTTTCTGTATTGTCAGGGTTGATTTCGCGTATAAAGTAGTTATATACCGTCCATTGTGATTTCGTTGAATCCCAACGAGCGTAGTCACTTGTCATTTTTGATTTAAGTTTGCCGTTCTCGTATTTCTCTATAGAAAAACGGAACGCATTCTCTGAATCAACATTGTAACTCTCCATATAAATGAACAAACCTGGACGAACTTGTCTATGTATGTTTTTTTCCCAGTTCTGATATTTGTTTCTTACATATCTGTCTTCGAAATCGAGACGAGTTTTGTTTGCTTCGGGTATTATGTAGAGAATAAGAGTTCCCGATATTATGGCAATGAGAGTAGCTGTCACCATATATGGAACCAGGAATCTGTGGAAACTAATTCCTCCTGCGTGAATGGCGATGATTTCGCTGTTTGCTGCCATTTTTGATGTGAAAAATATGACAGAAATAAATACGAACATCGAAGCAAATAAGTTCGCGTAATATGGAATAAAGTTTACATAATAGTCGAAGATAATTGCTTTTAGCGGTGCTTTGTTCGCTATGAAATCATCATATTTCTCTTGAATGTCGAATATGATAGCGATAGACATGATTAGTACCATTGAGAGCAAGAATGTTCCCAAAAACTTCTTTATAATATACCAATCAAGTTTTTTTATCATATTCTTTGTGCAAGTTGGATAACCATTTTTTGTTTCCACTCACGGAACGTTCCGTTTATGATTTGCTTGCGCGCTTCTGTGACTAATGCAAGGTAGAATCCAAGATTGTGTATGCTTGCGATTTGTGCACCTAGCATTTCTCCGCATTTAATAAGATGATGGAGATATGCTTTTGAATAGGTTGTGTCCACAAATGTAGCACCATTAGTTTCTATTGCAGAGAAATCATTCTCCCATTTCTTATTTTTAATGTTAATGATCCCGTCCCAGGTGAAAAGCATGCCGTTCCTTCCGTTTCGGGTTGGCATTACGCAGTCGAACATATCCACACCGCGAGAAATTGCCTCCAAAATATTGATAGGAGTACCAACGCCCATAAGATAGCGAGGTTTGTCTTTCGGTAAGATTGCATTTACAACCTCTATCATCTCGTACATAACTTCTTCTGGTTCGCCCACAGCAAGCCCGCCAATGGCGTTCCCTTCACGTTCTTTTGAAGCAACGAATTCTGCAGACTGCGCGCGTAAGTCTTTGTATGTACATCCTTGCACGATAGGGAAGAATGTTTGACTATATCCATACAATGGTTCAGTCTCATCGAAGTGTTTGATGCCTCTGTCAAGCCAACGATGGGTTAAATCCAACGATTTTTTTGCATAATTATAATCAGCGGTTCCTGGCGTACATTCATCTAATGCCATAATTATATCTGCGCCGATTATTCGTTGAGTATCGACAACATTTTCTGGCGTAAATAAATGTTTGGAACCATCTATATGTGATTTGAATTTTGCGCCTTCCTCGGTAAGTTTTCTATTGTCGGCAAGAGAAAAAACCTGAAATCCACCGCTGTCGGTAAGTATAGGTTTGTCCCAACTATTGAATTTATGTAATCCGCCGGCTTCTCTCAATGTTTGCAATCCAGGACGAAGATAGAGATGATAGGTGTTTCCTAGAATTATTTGTGCTTTGACTTCGTCTTTTAGTTCTGTTGCGTGTACACCTTTTACGGAGCCGAGTGTTCCTACAGGCATAAAAATCGGAGTAAGAATTTCACCGTGGTCGGTCATAATTCTTCCTGCACGAGCATCTGTAGCTGCATCAGTATGTTCTAACGTGAATTGCATACAAAAATTTTCTACAAAGATAGTTTATAACGCTCAATGTTCCACGATAAAAATCCATCATTTGATAGGTATCATCAATAGAATATTCATTGCGTCTTGTATTGTTTGTATATTTTGGAATGTTAAAGTTAGTTTACCATTGCTTTCTTTAAATGTACATGATCGTGGATTTTGCTGTACAAACGAAAGTACATTAGTGAAAATTGCAGATTGATAATACAATGAATTTTGATTGGTGATAAAATAGTTTATCATCACTTTATTTTTCAAAGTAATTTTCTCTATACCGCGATCAATAGCTATCCATCGTAGTCGTACAATGTTAAGTAAGTCTATGCTAACTTGTGGTATTTCTCCAAATCTGTCTATCAATCGTTTCTCGAATGCGACTAGTGCTTCTTCATTGGTAATGCTATCTAATTCTCTGTACAATTTTACTCGTTCACTTGAACTTTCTATGTAATCGTCCGGGAACAGAATACCTAAATCGGTATCTATATGACAGTCGGATACGAATTTCATTGACTCCATTTGTTCGGCTGCTCGTTGTCTTTCGGCTTCGTCACCAGCAAATAGGTCTCTGAATTCATTTTCTTTTAATTCCAATAAGGCTTCATCAAGAATTTTTTGATATGTTTCATACCCGATATCTGAGATAAAACCACTTTGTTCAGCTCCTAAAAGGTTTCCGGCTCCGCGTATATCAAGATCTTGCATTGCAATATTGAATCCACTTCCCAAACCGGAAAAATCCTCTATTGCTTGAAGGCGTCGGCGTGCATCGTCTGGAAGAACACTCAGTGGTGGCGCCATTAAGTAACAGTATGCTTTTTTATTAGAACGGCCAACGCGTCCTCGTAGCTGATGTAGATCACTTAAACCAAAATGATGTGCATCATTCACAATCATAGTATTTGCGTTTGGAATGTCCAATCCTGCCTCAATAATAGTAGTCGCAACCAACACATCGTATTCGTGGTTTATGAAGTCGAGCATAATCTGTTCTAACTGCGGTCCTTCCATTTGTCCGTGTCCGACAACTGTTTTTACTTTCGGACAAAGAGTGCGGATATGTGCTTCGACTTCGTATATGTTTGAAACACGGTTGTTTATTACAAACACTTGTCCGCCACGTTCTACTTCGTACATAATCGCTTCTTTAAGCAAATCGTCACTATAGGTATGTAGCTCAGTAATAATAGGATGGCGGTTTGGTGGTGGGGTATTGATTATTGCCAAATCTCTTGCTCCCAATAACGAAAATTGCAATGTCCGTGGAATAGGAGTGGCAGTAAGCGTAAGCGTATCGATGTTTACTTTGATTTGCTTAAGTTTTTCTTTAATACTCACACCAAATTTTTGTTCCTCGTCGATTATAAGGAAACCTAAATCTTTGAATTGTACATCTTTCCCAACTAATCGATGAGTCCCAATTATGATATCGGTTTTCCCTTCTGCTAAATTCGCGAGAGATTCCTTTTGTTGTTTGTTTGTACGCAATCGACAAATGTAATCGACTTTGCATGGAAAGTTTTTTAGACGGCTCGAAAATGTTTTATAATGTTGTAATGCCAGAATGGTTGTCGGTACGAGTACGGCAACTTGTTTCCCGTCGGCAACAGCTTTAAAAGCGGCACGAATCGCGATTTCTGTTTTACCGAAACCAACATCGCCACATACAAGCATATCCATAGGATATGGCTCTTCCATTGCTGCTTTAACTTTTTCGTTTGCAGCAGCTTGGTCTGGAGTGTCTTCGTAGAAGAATGAAGCTTCCAGTTCATGTTGTAAATACGAATCTTGCGAAAAACGGAATCCGCTTTGAGCTCGTCGTTCTGCATAGAGAGCAATTAACTCTTTAGCAATATCTTTTACCTTCTTCTTAGTTTTTTGTTTTGTGTTTTGCCATACAGCAGAACCTAGTTTGTGAAGAGAAGGAGCAACACCGTCTTTCCCTTTGTATTTCGATATTTTATGAAGACCATTTATGTTCACGAAAACTAAATCGTTGTCGCGATACACAAGTTTTACAGCTTCTTGTACTTTTCCATTGTTGACAATGCGCTCCAAACCTGCATAACGACCAATACCGAAATCTATATGCACTACAAAATCGCCAGGGTTTAGTTCTTTTAAATCTTGAACTGATAAACTCTCCGATGATACAATCTTCTTTTGGCGTTTGTGTGCATGGTATCGATTAAACACTTCGTGGTCGGTATGGCAGCATATACGAAGGTCGTCGTCGATAAATCCTTGTGACAACGAAGTTATAATAGGTTCTAAGTGAACTTGTGGATTTATTTCGTCAAAAATTTCAACAATTCTATCGTACTGTGTTTGTATTTGGGTTACAAAATAATTGGTGTAGTTATTGTTTTGATTTTCAACTAATTGTTTTCCAAAGAAATCAAAGTTTTTGTTGACTTTGGGATGTGGTTGTGTATGAAAATCGAATAGAGTGAAAAATTCATAAGAAGAATTTTGGGCTAATTCGCATACACGATTTTTTTCGAAGAAATCTTTAAGAATATCAGTTTCAAGTAAAGTTTGAGTGAGTTCTTTACTTTTCTTTTCGTCGGATTTATATGCTTTAAGTGCTTGCTCTTTTAGGTGAGCAATTTTTTCTAAATCTAATTTACACCCTTTGCTAAATATGATAGGTTTATCCAGATATTCGAAAATCGGAATATAAACTTGTTTCTCTGTGGAATTTTGTACATCAGGTATGATGTTGAATTCTTGCACTTTTTCCACAGAAAGTTGGTCGTCAACATTAAAGGTTCGTATGCTCTCAATTTCATCACCAAAGAAATCGACACGATAGGGTAGGTCGTTAGAAAAACTGAAAATATCTATAATACTACCTCGTACCGAAAACTGGCCCGGAATGGTAACAAAATCAACACGTTCAAACCCAAAGTCATACAATAAATCGTTTATAAATTCAGTATCGACTTTATCACCAACGTGAAGGACATGGATTTTTCGTTTGAATTCTTTTTGAGAAATGACTTGTTCAAGTATGGCTTCTGGATATGTTACTACAATCTGTGGAAAGTCATTTTGAGTCAATTCCTTCATTGCTTCTGTTCGTAGAAGCATGTTTGATTTGTCGATTTGATCGTATTGTATAGATCGTTTGTATGATGAAGGAAACAGCAACGAATATTTTGCACCCAATAAACTTGTTAAGTCATCTAAAGCGTCGGAGGCATCGTCGGCAGTAGGCATGATAACGACCATGTCGTTTTGTAGTGCGTTGAAAAGTTGTGCTATGAAAAAATATGGTTCAGAACCATTTATTCCACGTAGCAAACCTTTGTAGTTTGCGTTCGCACTAAGATCACCCTGTAGTTTTCTATAATGGGGGTGTTTAAGAAATAATTGTGAGAAATCAGAGAAGTTCACGGTTACATATAGTTTTCAGCATCTTGCTTTAAAACACCTAAGGCTATAGCGATAGGGTTTGCTTGTTGTGCCATGAATTCTTTAATAATTTCTTCGCTTAAAGCAGTGGCAGGAGCAACGGCCGCGATTTTTCCTGCAGACTCATTGATAGTTTTTACCAAACTGTCTTTTGCTAATTTTACAGCAACCCATGCTTGTTGGGAAACATATATCTGTTGGGATAGATTGTGTTCAAATTCTGCACGGATTGTTATGAGTAGTTCTTGATGTAGTTGAGCCGCAGTCATTTGTGGGGTTTGCACTCTTAGTAGTAAAGATTCTGGGCTGATTCGTTCCAAAAGAAGCACCAATCGCTCGTATGCTTGTATGCGAAGTGGTAAGCTGATTTTCTGCGTTTCCGCTTTTTGCATAGTATTTCTTTTCTGCTCCTCGTTTTTTAGAAATGCTTCAATAAGGCTGTTGGAATTTTCCTGTTGTTTCTTTTCTTGTGCTTCAAATAAGCGTTTTATCATACAATATGATACAAGAAAGACTATGACAGACGGAATCGTGATTTCTAATATTCTAAATAATGTTTCCATTTGATTGAATTTTTATGTAAAAATATAATTTGTTTAAAAACCTTGTAAGAATTTAAACATAATAAATTATTCTAATATAATTTTTTCGGTTATAATATCACCATTTAGTAATTTTCTATTCCATTAATATCGTTACTCTCATATTTTACAAATAAATCGAATTTGTAATAGTATTTTTGATTATTGTATTCTAGTCTTTGGTAGTCTGCAAATAAAGTACAATTAACGGTATCAACACCGAATGATTTTAATATTTGTTTTTGAGGATATTTTTGCCCTCTTGTTAGCCAATGATGAAAATTATCAATATCTTCTTTAATGATGATTTTTTTTAATGGAATCTGTAATAGTTGTATTATTCTGAAAATAAGATTCATCAAGGTAATCTGGCATTTTTATATTTTCATATTTGTGTAAAAATTCTAGTAATTCCTTTTTACAGCTAAATTTTTTCTGATAGGGGCCATAATATTCTGAACCTATTGTGTTTATACCGTGGTCTATTCCCCATTCATATTCATCAGTCGGTTGAAATACATATTTTTCATTAGGTGAGAATTTTATTGATTTATTTGTTTGAAAAATTAGGCTTATTTCAGCATCACTATTTGTAGCATCAAATAATTCTATTGGTGAGAAACATTTTTTTAGAAAGAAAATACCTCCACCATATGATATGTAGTGATGCTTTATAGAAGTCCCCTCTTTATATTTTCTTATTATTGTTGTGTTTTCGTTTGATAAACAAAAATTATATTCTTCTCTAATAAAGAAAACTTTTGAGGGTAAATTTTCTCCTTTATAAATATGACTTATATTTAATAGTGTAACACTATATAGTTTATTATCTATAACTATGGGTGTTACATACTCATAACAAGCTCCTTCTACAATAACATCGGAATTGTTTATTAGTGAATCGATTTTTTCTTGTTTTTCTTTTTCTGTGAGTCTTTTCTGTTGTGCGGCTGCATTAAACGTAATATTCCCAATAAGTAAAAAGATTAAAAAGAATAGTCTTAGAATATGGCTTGTTGGTAATCTCTTTTTCATGAGAATTCTGTTTTTCATTGTATAGCAAAGATACATAAATTACTCAATAAAAAAAGGTGTCCATTTCTGAACACCTTTTGTAAAAATCGAAGAATGTGTAACCTATAAGTTTATTCCATTCATCAAAAGCGTATTGAATTATTTTTATTGTTTCATTTGATATCATAGAATTAACCTCAAATAGCACTTTATCAGAGCAATCTACACGAGCCCAATAAGGAATTCGTTTCTGAAAAAATGCAATTTGTCCATTATTGTTATTATAAGTATTTTTGTATGTATTAAGAATGCTGAATTCTATCTTTATTTCATTTGAACTAATTTGTTTTCTGCCTACAGAATTTTTAATAAGCACATTACCGCTACCAATACATTTTCCATTACTTGTGCTGGTTCCATAAACATTTGAGGGTATTTGTAATACAATACATGTGTCACTCCAATATCTAATGTTATCCCAATCTATAGAGATAAACGAATAAGGATATAGATCAGTACTTTTCATTTCAATTGTAGGATATATTTGTGGGAATATTAACTCGTTTTTCATAAATCCAGTCCCCACTATTTTTAGTAAACAATCACCTCCACCCCATGCAAAATCATAATTTATTAGTTGCATGTTATTTATCTCAATGTTTCCAAGAATATAACTCTGATTTATGGAAAGTGTAATAGTGTCAATGAATTCAAAGTCCCCGTATGTATGTGCATCATTTGACCATAGATTTACATTTAGATCCAAATCATCCCATTTTTCTGTTATACGAACTTTTTTAATGTCTTCGTTATTGCTAGTAATGGTTGCTTTGGGAACTTTTATTTTTATAGTACATATTTTAGTTTTTTCTCCAACAGGTATGGCGATTCTGTTAACTTCATTATAGAAAACGCCATTTTCTATAGAAGTAAAAACTCGTGAAGATAGTCTAATTGCAAATTGATTTCTATTGCTATAATGATCTATTGCTAATAATTCATAGGAGGCTGTGTCGAATATAGTTGTGTTTTGAAGAATTTGTAAATTTCCTTGACTAACAATTGCTGTATCAAGTGCAAGACTGTTATACTGGCAATAAAGAAGTATGTTTTCTGGATAAACTGTGTCAATAAATTGACTTTTGTATAGAACATTTAAGTCAAACGTATAAAAAAATGATGAGTCTTCAAATTCTAGATGTTGGTAATCAGCGGATAATTCGCAATTAACAGGATATGTTGCAGACTTTAACTTTAAACTAAAATCTTTATTAGAAGAAATCCATTTGTAAAAGCTATCTTTTTTTTAATGAGTCTAGAATTTCTCCATTATTGGGGAGTGAAATATTTTCGTTTGTTATTTTACTATTATCTTTAAGAAGATAACTATATACTTCCCATAAAGATTTAAATTTTAGTCCTGCTGGACCTTTGTACTGATAAATAATATTATCCTCTATTTCTGTGATTTCTCCAATTCCTATGGAGTTTATATTCATAGGAATATATATATTAGATGGAATGCTATTATTCTTTGTATGAAATTCTATGTGATTTGTGATAAAATTATCTTGTGAGTTTGAATTTATTGTAATACAATTATCCTTTAGTAGAAAAAGACCAACATCAAACTGAATTAAGTCTTTATCAAAAATACAATCCCTATTATCTTTAAAATAGCTCTCTGAATTCTTATTGCTATCATCAAAAAGGAGAGAATACATTCTATAAAGTATATATATGTGTTCCCCTAAATCGTTCCCTTTTAATGTTCTATAAATATTCAATTTAAAAACTGAATACACTTCGTTTTTATCATCGACAAAAGTCAATAGCTTATCTGTAATTCTTCCTTCTACAATAACATCGGAATTGTTTATTAGTGAATCAATTTTCTCTTGTTTTTCTTTTTCTGTGAGTCTTTTCTGTTGTGCGATACCACTAAATGAAACGTTTCCAATTAGTATAAAGATTACAAAGAGAGTTTTTAGAATTGGGCTTATGGTTAGTCTCTTTTTCATAAAAATATCTGTTACTATGATATAGCAAAGATATACAAAATAGATTAGTAAATAAATAAAAAAAGGTGTCCATTTCTGAACACCTTTTGTATATAGTTTCGTTAGTTTCTTATTGTTTAGGAACAACAGAATAGCTAACTTTCAAAGCATTTGCTTTACGAAGTTCTTGTTTCACATCGGAAACAATACCCATTTTTGCTTTAGAATCAACTTTTAGTGAAATCGTCATTTGCGAACGATCATTTGCAGGCATTGACTCTTTTTCTGTTTCCACGAACTGTGCAATCTTAGAAACATCTTCGATTGATTCGTTAAGTTGGATAACAGGTTGAGTACCAAATAGGTTTTGGTATTTCAAAGTAGGAGCAGCGATGTAGATATTGCTAACCAAAGATTTCTTTTCAAGTTTCACAAATTCAGTTGCTTTTGGCAAATGAGGTTTTTTCACCAACAAAGTGCTTTCGCGCATAGTTGTAGAAACCATGAAGAAGAATATCAACATGAAGATAATATCCGGCAATGATTGCGTAGAAATTGCAGGAGGCGTCTTTTTTTCTTTACTTCTAAATTGAGCCATATTATTTTCCTCCGATATTTTTAGGTTCTGCTTCTGAAATTTTTTGAGGGATGATTTTCTTGATTATATCTTGTTGGTTTTCTTTCAAGTCGTTGAATGGTTTCTTGAAATATTTAACAGAATAGTAATCTTTCACCTCGTTATAAGCAGCAACGATTTCGTTCTGAATTTCTATGAATTTCGCATACGATGTACCACGGTCATTTTGGATACTCACAATAGCTTTGGTAACTTTTACCTTACCAATGCCTGGAATATCTTCTTCGGTGTAACCAGGGTAACGTTTGTCTTCATTGTCGTTATTCATATTCATTAAGAACTCCTTACAAGCCTTACGCAAGTCTCTTGGATGCATAGGCTTTTTCTCAACCATCAATTTGTCGTCCTTGTTTACAAGAACAACGAACAAGTTTTTGTCCAATACCTTGATATCTTCTTGTTGTTCAGTTGGATCTTGATATGGAGGCAACATACGGAAAAGGCCGGTATCAGTATCCATGGTTGTAGCAACCAAGAAGAATATCAATAGCATGAACGAAATGTCCGCCATTGATGAAGAGTTTATTTCAGGAACTTTCTTACCCATATTTTTACTGTATAAAGAGGGAACCGTAGCTCCCTCTTAGATTTTTATTTTCTTAAAAATTTAATTACGAATGAAGATAAGATTGACAATACTGCACCACCCAACAAGAAGTATGTTGCGTATAACAATGTGTCAGTCAATTTTACATCACCTTTCGTTATTTCGCCATCAAAACCAATAATTGTAGGAATTGTGTCAGATGACAAAAGGAATGCCACACCTGCTGCGATAACTACGAATGCAACTACGCATATAGTAGTCTTAGATGTTTTCTTGCTACTTTTAATGGTAGAATAAACAGCCATTGCAATCATAAAGATAACAGCGATAGCAATCAACGATACTGCAAATGTTAGGTAAACGCCAGCGTATGAAATACATTCTTGACTACATTCATCTGAATCTGCAGAAAGTTCTTCGTATGGTTTTGCGCAGGCATCTGCTGCTGCCATAACGGTCTCACCGTCTGGGCCAATAGCTTCACAAGCAGGAAGTTTACAAGCCAAGCAATCTTTGCCTGACGCTGCAAACAAGTACCATGCTGTCACCAATACGGCGATGATTAGCAAGGATACTCCTGCAACTTTGAAGACTTGATTAAACTTTTGATTATCCATCAGTTAATTATTTTTTAGCGTTATACTTAACAACGATGTCAATCAATGAGATTGAAGAATCTTCCATATCTGTTGTTAAATCGTCGATTTTTGCTAACAAGTAGTTGTAGAATACTTGTAGAATCATAGCTACGATCAAACCACCTACAGTAGTCAACAAGGCAACTTTAATACCACCAGCAACAACTGTTGGAGACATTTCACCTGCTACAGCGATGTCGTCGAATGCTTGGATCATACCAACAACTGTTCCCAAGAATCCAAGAGATGGAGCCAAACCGATACAAAGAGATACCCAAGTTAAACCTTTTTCCAAAAGACCCATTTGTACGCTACCGTATGAAGCAACAGTTTTTTCAACCATTTCAGGACCGTCAGAAAGACGAGTTAAACCTTGATAGAAAATACTTGCTACTGGACCTGGAGTGTTACGGCAGATGTCTTTTGCTTTTTCTTCGTCACCGCTTTCCAATGCAGCTTCGATGTTTTCTAATAATTTCTTTGTATTAGTTGTTGCTAAGTTCAAGTAAAGAATTCTTTCGATTGAGATTGCAACACCCAAAATCAAGCAGATCAATACCAATGCCATGAAACCTGCACCACCTTCGATGAATTTTTCTTTCAATACTTGGTGGAAACCTTTTTCTTCTGCTACAACAACTTCTTCTGTAGCTGTTTCTGCTGGAGCAACTGCTTCTGTAGCTTGTGCAGAATCGCTTTGTGCTACTGCTGCTTGAGCTGAATCATTGCTAACTGCAACATCTTCTTGTGAAAATGATGTTAGGCTGAATAATCCCAACGCCATCACTAATGCAAATACTTTTTTCATAATTTTAATTAATATTAATACTCTATTTTATTTAAACTTAATTTGTTTCTATCTTTTGTCTTTGGCATTCTCCCATATTTTTATAGGATATCTGCCTTCGATATTTTGCCCCAAATGTACGGATTTTTTTTAATTTCCCATTCTAAAAGTAAAAAAAGAAACGGCAAGTCATGAGTATTGCTAATTTGTGTGTCGTTTATTGACTAATTATATATTGTAATCATTGAAACAATTTTTTATTTTTGTTTGTCTTGTTCAAAATGAGAAAGTGTATAACATATTGTATTGCATGCGTTCTTTCGCTTTCGGTTTTTGCCCAAAGGGAACGAGATACGACTGCTCGCATCAATTGGGATGTGACCTCGTGGGACGAGACGATGAATTTATTCTATGAACCGGGCTATTTAACTGCTGGTGGAGGATTGGGAAATATAGAGCCGCTTTTGTTCGAGGGAAATATCGTTCCGTATTATAGAATCGGTTTGAATGCGATTAAACATTGGGCTTTCGTTATTTCTCCGCAGGTCATCGTTCGTATGTATAACGATTATTCCTATCCGGTGCGGACTCCATCGTATGAGCCTCGTATAATATTGGTTCACCAAACGCTTACGGAAAAGAAATCTGCTTTTTCTGGCTGGTATCAGTATGCTTCTTTATATCATCATTCAAATGGACAAGATGGGTATTTTTATACCGATAGCACTAATACTACTATAAATACTCATGATGGTAGTTTTTCTACAAACTGGTTTGAAGTAGGTACCTTTTTCGCTCGTACTCGTGGTACCCGACATTATTATGCAAAAATCTATGGCAAGTATTGCTATCAGCAGGATTCTATGCTGAATGGTTTGTATGGGCGTTGGCGACTGAATTTTGACTTAAAATTTGAATGGAATGTAGCTAAAACGATATACAATATTTTTAATATTCAATACTTTCAAAATAAGCGGTCCATACTCTCGAATGTGTTGAAGTTTGGATTAATTGCTGGTAATATGGATAAGCGTGATGCTTTGGATATTCATCGCTGCATTTTGGATTATACGATTTCTTTTAAACCAGCATTTCTTCAGGATGTGACTTTGTTTGCACAATACTATTGGGGTGAGGATTATTACAATATCTATTTTAATCGAACATTGCGATTGTTCCGTATAGGTTTAACGGCACATAGTGAATTCTTTTCTCGTAAAAGTACTTTCTAATACTATCTTTGGGAATTTATGAACGCCTCGAATTCTTTTACTATTTTTTTTGTGTTGTCGTATTCTAAAATTCTGCTTTCTTCTTGATTAACAGTGAGTTTGTTAATCCATTGTACGCCTAAAAATGTTCCGCAATGTACAATCTCTGTGCTTTGGACTACCAAACTTCGCGGAATTCCTTTGTGTCGTTGTATTTCCCATTGGTTTCGTGCAAGAAACTCTGTGAACAGTGTTGTTATTGGCTCCGTTTTGTCGTTGATGTGTATAATTCCGTCGTGGATAACAAGTAAATCACCACGGTTTGTCCCTTGTACGTCGCCATTAAGATTGATGGCGCATGTTGCCACATAGCTTTCTTCGTCGGAATAGGTTTTGTTAGGTTCAAACGGGTAGATTGAGGCTTGCTCGCTTTGGTAAATAAGTTCGGTACCTCTTGTGCTAAAATTGTATTGTAGCAGTTCTAGTGGTTTTATGAATATGCAATATGCTGGTTCCGTGTGAGTTGGAAATTTTTGCCAAAATACCAGTAATGTACATACGCCACCTTTGTACACTTTGTTTACATTCAGTAGTCTGTGTATTTGATGGTCGATGTTTGCAGCCGTCAGTCGTTGTGGAGCGGCAATGCCTTTGGACTCTAATTTTTGGTGGATATCCTGTATGTGCAATGATAAGAAAAGCGGATGAGTATCGTATAGGCGAATATCGGTACGTTCATAGTCGTTGATTGTGAAAATCGGGGCTGTATTTAATGTCTCAATTTTCGTTAGCTCGTCATTGTAGATGCAGAATTTTTTCTCCACGACTATAGGTATTCCTCGCTTTTTTCAGGAAAAACTGATGGATATTGGAAACCACGGCTACTGATTTGATTTGCATCGGTAGTACGGATTAATTTAAATAACGCATCTTTATCTTTGCAATGGAAAGAATAATCTTTTCCTTTGAATAAAACATTGAAAGACAAATCTTTGTTGATTTGTATAAGTGCGTGTGCGGAAATAATATTTGCTACTGTAACTGTAAGCATGTAGTTGTTTTCCAACTCAATATCTACAGTAGAAATCGTGTCGTTTTCGTTGATGACAGGTATAATTCCAAGAGACAACAATTTTTTGAATGTGTTTTTTGCATTGAATTGTTGTTTTGGATTGTCGAGTATATCGCGGGCCAACAAAACTTGTGCTATCATTTGAATATATTCGTCAAAAATATTTTGATAGCGCTTGATTAGTTCTACTTGTCCGATAGCAGCAAGTGCTTGCTTGTCACTTAAAGACTTTGGATATTTCGTCTTTTTTGTTTGTTCCAAACCAGAAGCAATAGCTCCAGCTGTTACTAATATTGCATCGTTGTCGCTGTTGCGCACATTAGAGATAACCATTGCAATGTGATTCAACATATCTTTTTGAATGACATATTTTTCATTCACTAAGGTACCTTCTTCAACATTGAAAACTAATCGTAATTTTGTCATCGTTTTTATGCTTAAAAATTGCCGGTAAATATATATTTTTACTTGCGAATTTTAAAATCAAAATTCATGAAGAATTTTTTTGACTTTTTGAAAAAGAAGAAAGTGGTCATTTTCACATTCTTACTTTTTATGTTTGGTATAGCATTGGTAATGTATTTTATGCCTCATGAAAAGCGTTTTGAATATGAATATCAGCAAAATAAAGTTTGGATGCATGATGATTTGTATGCACCGTTTGGCTTTTCTATAGATAAAACAGAAAGTGAAATTCAAGATCAGCGTGATAGTGTAATGAAAAAATATTCACCGTATTACAATTTTGATTCTACGGTGTATGAGCGTGTCGCTGATTCTATACTTTCTCGATATATGCGAGAATTGGGACATTTTGTTCCTGATACTGTTTATGATTACGATGATGTAATGAAGTCACAAGGATTGACTGATTTCGCAAATTCATTGAAGTCTGTTTATAATCAGGGAATTGTAGATCAACAAAAACCTTATAAAACTTTAATTATAGAACGTGCTTCTCAACGTGAACGTGTGTTGGCTCATTCTATTTTTACATTGCCAGAGGCTCATGGAGAATTGATGCAAAAAATTCCTGCAGATTTTGATTCGCTTCGAAGAGTTAAGTTTAAGGAAATTATCTTTTCAAGTTTGATACCAAATGTGTTGTTGAATGAAGAAATCTCGTCGCAGTTAAAGTCGCAATTACAGGCAACTGTTTCTGAAAAATATGGATATATAAGCAAGGATTCTCGTATAATTAGCCGTGGTTCGGTTGTGACGGAAAAAGATAAAAAGGTGTTGGATTCCTTGAAAAAAGAATATGAGTCGGGAAATGTAAGTTTTGGTGGTCGTTTGGCTATTTGGTGTGGCCAATTGATATTGCTTATAGTTGCCTTTGCGGTGCTATTTTTATTGATATTGTATTCAGAACCAGATGTTTTCATGAGATTGAAATACTCGTTCTTCATTGTTACGATTGTGGTTTTGTTTATTGGAATGGCGATTCTAACCTTGCGTTTCGATCATATCAGCATTTATTTAATACCGTATGTTGCGTTGCCTATCCTCGTTAAGAATTTCTTGAATGCCCGTGTCGCTTTGTTTGTACATATTGTAACTATGATGATTATTGGCTTGGTGGCACCAAACCCATTCGAGTTTATATTCTTGCAGATTTCGGTTGGTGTTATTGCTTTATATAGTTTAGGTAATCATTATCAACGAAGTTTCTTGTTTTGGACGGCATTGATTTCTCTTGGCTCGTATTCGGCTGTTTATATTGGCTTGTCATTGGTAAAAGCAGGAAGTCTGGGAGGAATTGAATGGGTACAATTGTTCTGGTTCTTAGGTAGTTGTGTCTTCTTGTTGACTACCTATTTGTTGATTTTTATTTTTGAAAAAATATTCCGTTTCCCTTCCGATATCACATTGTTTGAACTTTCCGACACCAGCCGTGGTGTCTTGCGAGAATTGTCGGACAATGCTCCTGGGACATTCCAACATTCGTTACAGGTTGCAAACTTTGTAGAAGTTGCCTTACGAAAAATTAATGGAAATGCGTTATTGGGACGAATCGGAGGTTTGTACCATGATATAGGAAAGTTGAAAAATCCGGCTTTCTTTGTTGAAAATCAAATGTTTAAGGAAAATCCTCACGATAGTCTTGCTCCAGAAAAGAGTGCTCAGATTATTATTGACCATGTGATTTATGGCCGTGAACTTTCCCGTAAACTTGGACTACCATATTCTTTGGAACAGATTATTTATGGCCATCATGGTAATTCAAAAACAATGTATTTTTTGGATAAATACAAAAAACTGCATCCTGATGAAGAGATTGATGAATCGAAGTTCCAATATCCAACGTCTAAGGTTGTAAATAAGGAGCTTGCAGTTATTATGATTGCCGATGGAGTGGAAGCAGCTTCTCGAAGTGCTCATCTTGATACTCGCGAACAAATTGAAGCGTTGGTACAGAAAATTGTTGAGCATTTGATACAATCGAAACAATTAGAATATGCCGATATAACATTAAAAGAATTGGATACGGTGAAGGAGGTGTTTGTTGAAAAATTAATCAACTTGTATCATGCTCGCGTTCCGTACCCAGAAGACGAAAAAAAGGATGAAAAGATATAATATACATGGGATTTTTCTTGGTACTGGCACTTCACAAGGTATTCCTGTAATTGGGTGTGATTGTGCGGTGTGTAAGTCGCAGAATCCATTGGACCACCGTCTTCGTACAGCATTTTATTTGTGTGTGGACGATGTGAATTTTGTGATAGATACCGGACCGGATTTCCGTCAGCAAATGCTTACGAATAATATTACGAAACTTGATGCTGTACTTGTAACTCATGAACATAAAGACCATTTAGCTGGACTTGACGACATTCGTCCATTTAATTTTATGAATTTTACAGCTATGCCGATTTTTGCAGAACATCGTGTGGCCGATGTGATTCGTAAAGAGTTTAGTTATGTGTTTGTAGAGCATAAGTATCCGGGAGTTCCAATGATGGATCTACAGGAAATATCTGACAAACCGTTTGATTTTAAAGGTATTACAATTCAACCTTTGCGTGTTCTTCATATGGAATTGCCTATATATGGTTTTCGTATCGGTCAGTTTGCCTATATTACCGATGCCTCAAATATTCCCGAAGAAACAATGAACTTACTGGAAGGAGTTGAAGTTTTGGTTATCAATGCTTTACGCTATAAACCCCATTATTCTCATTTTTGTGTAAATCAATCATTGGAAATAATAGAAAAGTTAAAACCAAAACAGGCATATTTTACACATATGAGCCATGATATTGGCTTATACGACGAAGTGTATAATACTTTCCCTGAAAATGTTCATCTTGGTTACGATGGTTTGCAAATAAATTGTTGATATGACGAAGGCAATATTTTTGGATAGAGATGGTGTAATTAACGATGGCACATTGTATTACACATATAAGATAGAAGATTTCCGTTTTAATGAAGGTTTGTTTGAAGGTTTGCGTATGTTACGCGATGCTGGATTTATATTCATTGTTGTTACAAATCAAGGTGGTGTTGCTAAAGGCGAATATACCGAACATGATGTGGATGTGCTTCATACATATATGTGCGAGGAATTACGAAAAGAAGGTATAGAAATAACAGAAGTCTATTATTGTCCACATTATCCAAGTATTACAGGTCCATGTGAGTGTAGAAAGCCGGGGACACTCATGATAGATAAGGCAGTGGAAAAATATAATATTGACAAGTCACAGTCTTTCCTTATAGGTGATGGAAGTCGTGACATCGAAGCAGCCGAACGTGCTGGGATTACGGGCATTAAAATAGAGAAGAACGAGAATATTGTTCCCTATTGTAAGCAGATTTTGGGATTTAATTAGGAAAGGTAACGGTCCTTTGCTTTGCTTAGGATGACGAAAAGTTTAAGAAAGATAATGACTCAGCTTTTACGAGTGTCGCTTTTGGTATAATTGTATGGAGTTGACCATATTATGCCATACGCTATAAAATCCACCAGCAACTGCTGTGACTGGATTTAGAAAAGTTGCTCCCATCCAAATCATGAATACTGTACTTTTCTGTCCAAGAGCTTGACCGCCACTAATTTTGTCTTCGTAGTGATTACCAATCTTCTTCCCTAAAAAGAATTGTAGAAGACAACAAAATAATGTTACAATTGCAATACCACACATACAAGCAATGGAAACATTGCTATGTACGATAGCTTTTGTCGTAACAGCCAAGGCTAAAGCAAGTGCTACAACCCAGAGATAAAATGCCAAATCTTTTACACGCAATAAGATGTTAAGTAAATTTGGTGTAAATACTCGTACCGCCCATGCTAAGAAAAATGGGAAGACAAGTAGTGGAAATACTTGTCTTATAATGATTAAAAAAGAATGTATGAATGACATTCCAATTCCTGGATTTACTATAGGAACAATGAGTGGAATAATGATAGAAGCAATTGTATTGGAAGTAATTGTGTAAGTGACTAGAGTTAGTTTATTGCCTCCTAGTTTGTCAACAATTACAATTGCAGCAGTGGCTGTTGGGCAAATCATACAACACATTGCACATTCTAAAATTATTTGTGTCGTAATATTGCTAGTGTTACATGTTATAAGTGCCAATACAATGAAGCTAAATAGTTGTATTGTTCCTAATACTAGATGCCATGTTTTTAGACGGATTTTACTTGGGTCAATTTTGCAAAAAGAAAGGAATAACATAAAAAATAGCAATACAGGTTGAATAATGCCAACAGCAGTGTTTGTAAATGCACGAACTTCATCGGAGAATCCCATACTTCGATAGATAAAATAGGATAGGATTCCTATTATCATTGAGATTGGCAATGTCCAATCTTTAAAAAACCGTATGATGAATTGTATTATGTTTTTCATCTTTTCCTGTGTTTAAAGGAAAATGACTTCGGGTTCAATCTGGATGTTATAGGTTTGTTTTACCTCTTTTTGTATATGTTGTGCCAATGCAACTACATCGGTTCCTGTTGCGTTTCCTGCATTTGTCAACACAAGTGCTTGTTTCTCGTGTACCTTGGCGCCACCTATGCAAAATCCCTTGAATCCAAGTGAATCGATAAGCCATCCGGCTGCGACTTTTATGTTCCCATTAGGTGCAGGGTAGGTCACAATCTTTTCGAATTTTTCGCGTAGTTTATTCGCTTGCTCTTCGGGAATGATAGGGTTTTTGAAAAAACTTCCGGCACTGCCAATTTCTTTTGGATCTGGAAGCTTTTCTTTACGAATTTGTATTATGGTTTCGCGCACTGTTTGAAGAGTAGCAGTATTTTCGTCTAATAATGTGTTTAAACTGCCATACGAAAGGTTAAACGGAGCATCTTTTTGTAATTTGAAAACAACCGTTTCTACTATATATTGATTGGCGCATTCATGTTTAAAAATGCTGTCTCGATAACCAAATGCACATTCTTCTTTTGAGAATATTTTTCGGGTTTGATCGGCAATAGTAATGCAATGCACTTCGTAGATGCTATCTTTTGCTTCGCTTCCGTAGGCACCAATGTTTTGTACCGGACTTGCTCCGACACAACCTGGAATAAAAGAAAGGTTCTCTACGCCGTGAAGATTATTGTCAACCGCCCATTGTACGAAATCATCCCAGATTTCACCTGCGGCAACGGCAACATATACATCATTCCCATCTTCGTGTGTGATAGTGATACCTTTCGTTTCGGGATGAATAATGGTACCATGGTAATCGTTAGTAAACAACACATTACTTCCACCACCAAGTATGAAGAATGGTTGCTTCATATTGAAATCATTTTGTAGAAACAAAATCAAATCGTCAATATTATTGTACGAGAAGAAGGTGTCTGCACAAGCATCTATGCCAAAAGTATTGTATTTTTGTAATGAGAATTTGCCGTTTCGCATTGTCGTTAATTTTAACAAATCAAAAGTAGAAAATATTTGTGAGATTGTTCACAATATTATTGCGCTCAAAAAATAATGAAATGATATACATCGTGACAGTAACTGTATTTCACTTTTATTCGTGAGATTTTGATAAATCACCTCGTTTTTATAGCGAAGGCGTGGGTTGTTGGCTGTCTTTGGGTTACCTTCCTGTTAGTTCCTAAATTTATCATTTGGTACAGAAAAAAATCTATTTCATCTATAGACGAAATAGATTTTTTTATAAGTTTGTAATGTCTAAACTGAACTCAAAAAGTTTTTGTTTAGAAGACATATAAAAGGCGTTTATCTAACGCTTGTTTTAACGCTCTGAAATCTCGCAAATTTCAAACTCAAGTTGAAACAAAGCAGTGGCGATAAATGTCCTCGTGTTGTGGTATGTAGAATAATTTATTCTAATCATAACGGCGTGGGCTTTTGCGTTGCTTGTTTTACTTGAGTGGGCAATGCGAGAGCCTAAGAGCGTGGAACAGGTGACAGATAAGGTTCCACGCTTTTTTTATGTTCGGAGGAATCGAAAAATTAATATTTAAAATATTTATGTTATGAATGATAATAGTTTTATGAAAATTTTCTCAGTGTTTGGTTTTGTTGTACTGGCAGGGATAAGTTGCTGGGCAACAGAACAATCGTTACATTTATTATGGCCTTGGATGCCTGAATTGTTTGTTTGGTGTATAACAGTTGCTTTTTTTGTCGTCGCTTCTTTGGGCACTAAGTTAATCGTTGACTCGTTGTCTTCGGATTACATGGAGAATAGAAAAGTTACATTGATTGGTGGTGTGATATTGACTTTAGTGTTTTGGCTGATTACGAGTATGCCAACAAATACACATACGTTCTTCTACAATAAGAAAATTAATGATGTTGCGATACAGGATATTAATACAACAAACAAATATCTTGGACAAATAAAAAATAGAGTCGTGACTCTACCTGAATGGGAATCTATAGAGAAAAATGTTGATGATTTAACTCAACTAATGACAAATGAGTTTAATGGTATATCTGCAACAGGTAAGAGAGGAAATGGCCCTTATACTCAGGAATTGATAACAAAGATTGGTATTGAGTTGGATCCTTATCGTGTTTTTCCTGATCCAAGAATTAATAGCGTTGATCCATATATTTTAATTAATTACCAAAATAATATAAAAGAAAGTAAGGCAAGAAAAAAAATAGAATTTCAGGCTCCGAAAGCATCTGTAGATGACGCAGATAAATGGTATAGTAATCTTCTAGATGATAAAGATACAATTACTGCTTTAATGAGTAAAAGTGAAATTAACGAACAAATTATAAAACAAACAGAAGGTGAATTGCATACAGCATATGCAATAATAAAATCAAATTCAAACTTTGTGAATTTCGAGGAGGAAGATTTATCTGTATATACAGATGAGAATTTAGAAACAAGAACAATTAGAATGCTTTCTGTTGTAGATGTATGGATGGATTTTTTTAGTGGAAAATATCCTGCGTCTTTTGCTTTTTGGATATTACTGTCTATTTTGGTAGATGTTGCTGCATTTATATTCTTTGATATAGCGTTTAAAAAACAAGATTAGTATAATATAATTTATTTTAATATGGGTGAAATAAAAGATTTTGATTTTGGGGATGTAGCAACTACAACCCCATTAAATGATGAATTATCTACAATAAATATTCCTTCTGTAGAGCCTAAGACAACAGAAACAGGTTTGTCTAATGAAGAGGAAAATGATCCTAATAAAATCGTTGTTACTATTACCGACTCACAAACTCCTATCGTAGTTTTATTTGGACCTCCTCAATGTGGAAAAACGATGGCTGTTGTTCGCTTGACTCGCTATTTACGCCAAACATCGGGTTTAATAGTCTCTCCAGTAAAAACTTTTAGGCCTGCATTTGATTCACACTATAAACAGATGTGCGAATCGTTTAATGATTTGGTAAGTGACAATAATGCTGCTAATAGTACATCTCGAATAAATTTTATGTTATTAAAAATTTCTAAGCAAGGAACTCCACAATGTCAATTGTTAGAAGCTCCAGGAGAACATTATTATAACCCTAATGAAACGATTTCTCAAAATATATTCCCAACATACGTTAATACTATAATACATAGTAATACAAGAAAAATATGGGTGATATTTGTTGAACCCAATTGGTTGAATGAAAAAGATAGGCTTGGATATGTTGAAAAAATAAAGTCTTTAAAAAAAGGGATGAAGGCACAAGATAAAGTTTTGTTTGTTTTCAATAAAATTGATGATACAGAATTTGTCATCTCTCCTGGTCAGGTGAATATGAAAGCAGCTCGTGGTGATGTAAAAAATAATTATCCTGGAATATTCGAAATGTTTAAAAATCAAAATCCAATTACTAGTTTATTTAAAGAATATAATTGTGATTTCATTTCTTTTTCTACGGGAACTTTTACTGAAGCTGGCGATGGAACTAAAATGTTTCAGCAAGGTGATGATGTATATCCTCGTAACCTTTGGAATAAGATTATGAATTTAGTAAGAGGATAGTGTTATGAAACTAAGTTTCTTCATACATGGTGTACCAAATGGAAACGATATTTGGGGAGAAGGTGATGGTAGAAGTTATGTTCAAAATTTTTATAATGGTCAGGCTTCTCCTGAACAGTCAAAACTTTGTGTTGAAGTATTGAAAAATAAGAACATTTCTTATTATACCTATTTACGAGAACGGAATATTGTTAGCGCAGAAGGACGTGCTGGTTCTTATTTTGGAATAACTATAGGTTTTCAAAATGAGTTTTGTTTAGATTTTGAGAATCTTTTTAAACTCTTTGATCTTGTGTATGAAAAAATGATAAAGTCGGTACTTCTTGTTCAGGTTGCAGATAATGAGAAGTTTCTAATCTCTCGTTTTTCAGAAAAAGAAGATATAATAAAAAATGTTCAAGAAACATTGTTTTCTCAAATCATAAAATCATTTGAAAATGATGTTGTCCCATTAGATTCTTCATTCGTTGGAGATTCTAATGGATGTATTAAAAGTAATATTCTAGATGTTGGAAGTAAATTTTTCATACTTCAGTTTAAGAGAACACTTAAAGTTAAGATATCTTCAGATTATCCGACCAAAGATGACTTGCTGAATTCTTTGAAGAATACTGTTTCTGAATTAAAAACAAAATGCGCGGAAGTCCCTTTTTTAAACGAAAAAATTTGTAATCAAGCAAAAGAAATAGAGTCAATAGAAAAGAAATGTAGGGAGCGAGAAAAAGAAATTGAGAGATTGAAAAAAATATGTTCTTCAAAGCAAAAAAATGATGACTCTCAAAATTATTTACCTGTTTTTGTTGCAGATGAATCTACTAAAACTAAAGCTTTCTTAAATTTTATTTCCAATTTAAAGTTGAAATCTATTTGCGCAAAATATTTAACAAAAGAATTTGTGTTGATGCTTTTTGCTGCATTTGTGGGGATTGTGGTAGTTTTAATAATAATTTTATGAATATGAGAAAAGTATGTTTGATACCTATATTTGTAGGTGCTTTTTTAATGTTTTCTTGTGATGGTAAAATCTCGAATTCTGTGGTTGAGGATTTACCAATTAAGCATCAAAAGCATTCGTCAGATATTCAGATTCCTTTTAGAGATGACAATGGAACAAAATACGTTGAGATAAAAATCAATGGTACACCTATCGAAGCCATTTTTGATACCGGATGTTCTGTTGGTGTAAGCATGTCTTTGGCTGAATTACAGTTACTGATTAAAAGTGGTAAGATTGCTCAGTATGATGTTTTGGGAACTGCAAATTCTGTAATTGCAGATGGTAGTGTTGTAGAAAATCTGAAGATAAGATTACATCAGGTAGAATTAGATGAAAAATTAGTTCTTGAAGATGTTATTGCTTATGTAGATTTAAATATGGAAGCTCCTGTATTATTGGGTACAGAGGTATTAGATAATATTTCTAGAACATATAAAATTGATAACGATAAACAAGTAATTGTATTTACCCGAAAATAAATCAAACTTGTAAATTTTTACGACAATATTATTAATATTTGAATATGATTAACGCACCTATTACAAATCCAGTTAACAAAGCAGATTTCTTTATTAACGACTGTATACATATTTTAAACGACTTTTGTACAGGAAATAATTGGACATATGGAGAAATTAATTGTTTTCTTATAATGATCTTGGTGATTAGCATATCATCATTTAGTTTGTCATTTATTTTTAACTTATTTCATTTTAGAAAACTATCAATTATAACAGGAACAATTGGTTTTATATTCGCAATATTGTTCCCTGTTAGTTGTATGGAAATATTTTCTAGGTCTATTGCATAATAGGATATTAGTTTTCAAGGGGTTAAACTTCCTTTTTACAAATTTAACTGTTTTGGCTAATTACATATTGTCCGATTTTGATATGGCTCCAAAAAAGTTGAACGGTTTTTATTAAAAGAATGAATTGTAATATATATATATTAGGGAATTGTGATACGTTGCATTTACAGTATCCTAAAGATTGTTCAGAAGTTTTTCAAGAGGCCTATAAAATCTCTGATTCTTTAAGGCAGTTAATTTATTTTCGAAGTGGTTCAATTATGTACCACGTTTTTTATAAAAAAATAGACGAGATTAATACTATAGGTTTCTGTGTTGAAACCAATGGAGTGGTTTTCTTGGAAACCGAAATTTTATTTTCTCTTTTTGAAGAAGCGCTGGAACAACTTATCTTTTATGGAAAAATTCTGAATATAAACGAAAAAGGTAAAGTTGTTGTTTCTGAAAATGTAGGAAATGCGTTTCTAGATCATGTGCATTATGAAAAGATTTCATCTTTTATTTTAAGTGAATTAGAACATAAAAAATCTTCTTTTGAAAAATTACCATTAGTAAATTTCTCAAAGGAAATTGGGACGAAAAGATGTTTTAATGAGGGTAATTTTAGTAAATATCCGTTTGTTACGGCCTTTCAAGATTGTACGATTGTTTCAGTATCAAAAAACAGCGGACCTTCAAAAAAGAATTTTGTAAATGAAATTGTCAATCTTATTCAAACTAAAAGTAGTGAAAATAAAAAGGTAAATGATAACTTAGAGGAACTTAAAAAAGAGTATGATAAGTTAAACCGAGAAAAGAAGAGAACCACAGTTGTTTCATTGCTTATTATATTTTCTATGATATTGGGGTTTTCTATTTTTGGCCTTTTGCGCTCTTCTAAGCGACTTGAAATGAATATAAAATCCTTGGAAACAAAGAATGAAAACTTATCTACTCGGATATTATCATTAAATAATAGCATTTCGAATTTATCAGCAGAAAAAGAAAGTTTGTTGACGGAAAAAGCAGAAAGCAAAAAATTAATAAGTAATTATCAGAGAAATTATATAGAGAAGAAATTTTATCAAGTAGTAAAAGAAGACAACGAAAGATTAAAGAAGCAAGACGAGCAAAATGGTGTAACAATTGCAGCATTGCGTAGAGAAATTTCAAGTCTTAAGATGTCTGGGAAAAGTCAAAATAATAAAATTGGAAGTTACTTATTACAATTAGAAGTTATGTCAGGAGCAGTTTTGTCTCCATATAAGGGAAAATATTATTTGTCCAAGAGAACACCTTATCGATTAGTATTAAAAGTTGATGGAAAGGTGAAGGAGAGTTATGTACTTGAAGCAAAATAAACTATGACGATTAGGAAAAAGAACATTATTATTTTGATACTAATTCCAATTGCGAAAAACAAGTACATGGAGGTGACCAAAAAAGATTAAGTCTTGAATTCATAAAAACAGTATTAAAAAAAAATGAAAAAAATATTTTCTTTCATCGCCATTGTTTATTTAATGGCAAGTTGTTGTAACTGCAACTCTACCTCTTATAAATCAGTTACAGAAGAAAAAGGTTATGGGATAGATTTGTCTCATCATAATACTGTGGAGGATTGGAACAAGGTAACAGCTTCGTATGTTATGCTTAAAGCAACCGAAGGGGCAACTTACCAAGATCCAAAATTTAATGCCTATCGTGAACAGGCGCAAAAGAAAGGAATTCCTGTTGGTGCCTATCATTTGTTGAGTCCTACGTCGAAAATTAAAGATCAGATTCGAAATTATATACAAACAGTTGGTAACAATATTGATATAGTTCCAATTATAGATGTAGAGCCAACAAAAGCCATTGCTGGTTTAGGTAAAGAAACATTACGTAAGATGGTTCGGACATTTGCTGATGAATGCAAGAAAGAATATGGCTGTAGTTCAATAATCCTTTATACTACAGGAAGTTATTATAAGAGATATTTCTCTACCGGTTTTGATGATTGTATATTCTGGAGTGGTGATGTAAATAGTAAGAAGCCAACCAATTGTGTAATACATCAAAAAGCTATAAAGGCAGTACCAGGCGTAAAAGGAAGGGTTGATTACGATGTGTTGTATTGTGATTTGTCGGAATTGATGATAACGAAAAGCAATGAGTAAAAAATCAAAGATAGTTTTGTATTCCTTAATAGGGGTGCTTATCTTGTTTGTACTTTGCGTAGGCATAGATTTTACAATAGCACATGGTCGTTATAAAAGAACAATAACTTGTAAAGTACTAAAATCAACAAAGCGTTTTGTAAGAAAGGCTTATCGTTGGACTAAGTCTGAAGGTAATTATGTTGTACGAACACCAAAGAAAGGGCATGGAAAAATCTATAAAGGAAAATATGCAAATGATTTTAATGATTTGCAATCGAAACATGAAGCTGCCGTTAAAGGTGTTTTAAAAGAACATAAACTGTTAAAACTACAAGGAGGACATCCTATAGCTTTAGTAGAAAGAAGAAATAATGTTGCCGATTATACAAGAAAATATGGTTTCGTAAAAATAGCAACCAGTGAGTCTTTTAAAATAGATGCACTAACTCATTCACATCCTTATGTTTTACCGGAAACAAAAATCTTAATAGAAGATATTGCAAAAGATTTTCAAGCGGAATTGGCTAAGAGAAATATGCCAAAACGAAGAATTTTATTAAGTTCTGTTACGCGTACGGTAGAAGATGTAAGGAATTTATCAAGAAATAACTTTAATGCAAGCCGACATAGTGTTCATCAATTTGGAACCAGTTTCGATATAAGCTATAAGCGTTTTGCGAAAATAGGAGATGGCTTTATTTATTGGGATGGTGAGTTGAAAGAAGTTTTGGCATTAGTGTTAAAAAAATATAAAGATGCAGGGAAATGCTGTATTAAATATGAAAAACGGCAGGCTTGTTTTCATATAACTGTAAAATAAAACATAAGCCCATGAAAAAACTACTCGTCATATCGGCAATCTTATTAGTCGTTGCTTGTTTCCCATTACCATACGGTTATTATATTTTTCTGCGAATAGCAATAACAATAATTTCAGTGTTGGCATTGGTGCAGGAATTGGATCAAGGAATTTCTTCTGAAAATATAGGGTGGGTGGCAGTTGCTATTTTGTTTAATCCGTTAATCCCTGTCTATTTACCAAAATCCATTTGGGTGGTAATAGATTTGTTGAGTGCAGCATGGTTTGTATATAAAGGGTTGAAATCCTGATAAATACAAAACTATATACAGTTAAACCAAACAAGGTAGCAGACTTTCTGCTACTTTGTTATAGTTCTTTCTCTAGCAATTTTGGTAACACGCCCACATAATAAAATGGTATGTTTAGCAGGCGGAAAGTTTTCCCTTTTTGAGTTTTTACTGTATCTATAGAGAACGGTTGTGACCAAACTCGTATAGCTACGTCGTGAGGGGCAGAATCCATAAAGCTATGTAGGGATTTTAATTTTGCATTATGTCCAGACTTTACTTCTATGGGTATCAGTAGGCCTTTGTTGGTGTACACAAAATCAACTTCGGCTTCGGAACCGATTTTGTCACATCGCCAATATTGTCTTTTCTGAGAAATAGAGTTGCTAAGTGTGAGTATTTCTTGTCCTACAATATGTTCTGCTATTCTGCCTCTCCAAACATCTGTGATAGAGTCAACCGAGAATACATCTTGTTGAATACCAGAGGCATAGTTTACTAAGCCGGTATCTAACCATAAGAGTTTGGGATGTTTTCTCGTGTTTGGCATCGTTGGTAAAACTACGCTGTTGGATGGATAAACCAGCTCTAATAACATAGCTTTTGTGATCGTTTGAAACGCCTCGCTCATTTCACGAGACTTGTATTTTGTTCCTGCAAATCCTTCAAATGATATAGTTTCTGCTGCACATTGCCATCCTGAAGTTAATATGGCTCGAATAACTTTTACTATGGTCTGGCTTGCTGTATATTTTTCTACATCGTCTTTATAGGAATCTAACAAAGATTCATAGATAGGCGCAACCGACAATATGTCCATATTTTTCAAATATTGAACGATTGCAGCAGGCATACCTCCACATAAAGTATAGTTGCGGAAACATCTCATTATTCTGTTGTGTTGCACGTTTTCTACGTCTATATTCTCTATGTATGGCAAGTCAAAGTTGTTCATTGCTCCCATAAATTCAAGAAACGAACATGGTCTTAATGCTAAATATTCAACTCTACCTACGGGAAACGAGATTTTTCGTAAATCCATCAAGGTCTCAAGAAGCGAACCTGCTGCTATAACATGTATGAAATTCGCCTCCTCATAGAAATAACGTAGAATAGCAACTGCTTTTTTCGAATTTTGTATCTCGTCAATAAATAAAAGAACATTCTTTTCTGTGTAAACCTTGTTTTTAAGAAAAAATATGGCTCGTATCAGTTCATAAACGTCGGTGTGCTTCTCAAATAAAAGTCTGTCTTCTTCTTTCTCTAAATTTAAATGAAGATAGACGTCGAATTCTTTAGCAAATTCTTTGACGAGAGTGGTTTTCCCCACTTGGCGCGCTCCTCGTAATATTAGTGGCTTTCTTATGTCGGAATGTCTCCAATTTCGTAGCGCTTCTAATGCTTTTCGGTTAAAACTGGTCATAATGTTTACGCATAATTGTTATGCAAATGTAATAAAAGTACGGTTAAATTTTATAAATGTTGTAATAAAAATACGGTTAAATTTTGCAAATATTGTAATAAAAGTACGGTATGCGGAATTGTATAATTCTTATTTTTGTATAATTTGTATGTATTTATGACTCCCATTCGAAAACGAATAATACTTTTTGTAAGCAACGATTTGTCGTGCGACAATCGTGTTCACAAGGTCGCAACTTCGCTTTCGGAGAATGGATATGATGTTGAGGTCGTAGGACGAAAGATGCGTAACAGTTTGTCGCTTTATCAGCAATGCTATAGTCAAAAACGCTTACGGTTTTTGTTTACCAAAGGTCCGTGCTTTTATGCGGAGATGAACTTCCGTTTTTTCCTGTATTTGATAGTTAGAAGATTTGATATAGCTACTGCAAATGATTTAGACACATTGTTGGGTGTTTTTTGTGCGTCGAAATTGCGAAGAAAGAATATACTGTACGATAGCCATGAGTATTTTACAGAAGTACCAGAGTTGCAGTATCGTCCTCGAGTGAGAAATCTGTGGCTAGCTATTGAAAAATGGATTTTCCCAAAGTTACAATCAGTTACGACTGTTTGTGATTCAATCGCAAAAGAATATCAAAAAAAATATGGAATTCCGGTTTCTGTAGTAAGAAATGTTCCCTATAGAAATTCAGATTGTAATAAGGTACAACTTAATCTTCCACATTCTCACGTTGTTCTATATCAAGGAGCATTAAATGTTGGTAGAGGTTTAGAATTGTTGATAGAGTCTTTTGTAACTGTAGATGCTTGTTTAGTAATTATTGGCGATGGTGATGTTCGTACGCAATTGGAAGAGTTGGTAGATCGTTTGAACTTGCGTAAAAAAGTGTTTTTTTTAGGAAAAATTCCTTTAGGAGAGTTGCCACAATACACGCAATTGGCTACCGTTGGAGTCTCGTTGGAAGAAGATTTAGGAGCAAGTTATCACTATTGTCTGCCAAATAAATTATTTGATTACATACAAGCAAATAAACCAGTGCTGGTATCAGATCTGCCAGAAATGAAAGCAATTGTTTCGCAGTATTCTTGTGGGGAAATTGTACGGGAGCGAAATGCACAAACTCTTGCAAATCAGTTAAATGAAATGCTTTCTAATGTAGAGAAACTACAAAAGTATCAAGCAAATAGCAAAAATGCTTCTCAAGAACTTTGTTGGGAAAACGAAGAACAAAAATTATTGTCAGTTTATTCTCAATTACTGTAAATCTTCATCTTCTATGCGAAGGTTTTCTATCACGAAGTCTTGGCGTTGTTGTGTATTGTTGCCCATGTAGAATTCCAACATTTTTTTCACGTCGTGAGTATCTTGCCCTAATGTAACTGGTTCTAAACGAATGTCTTTCCCAATAAATACAGTGAATTCGTCTGGCGAAATTTCTCCAAGACCTTTGAATCGAGTGATTTCTGGATCAGAAATTGAATTAAGCGCTTCAATTCTTTCTTCGTCAGTATAGCAATATCTCGTTACTTTTTTATTACGTACGCGGAATAATGGCGTCTGCAAAATATATACATGTCCTTCGCGAATAAGATCCGGACAGTACAGCAAGAAATATGTTACCAAAAGCATACGAATATGCATACCGTCAACATCGGCATCGGTAGCAATAATCACTTTGTTGTAGCGAAGATTTTCAAGCGATTCATCAACATTGAGTGCGGAGTGCAAAAGACTTAATTCCTCGTTTTCGTAGATCCTTTTAGGATTTGACTGAAATGCATTTTGTGGTTTACCGCGAAGACTGAATACTGCTTGCGTTGCCGCATTTCTTGATTTTGTAATAGAACCACTTGCAGAATTACCCTCGGTAATGAATATACTAGATTCTTCTCGTAACTCGTGGTTTGTGTTGTAGTGAACACGACAGTCACGAAGTTTCGGGTTGTTCAAACTTGCACGTTTGGTAAGTGTTTTATTGCGAACAACGTCGATAGCCTTACGTTCTTTTTCTGAATCCTGAATTTTCTTTGACATTACATCAACCACTTCAGGATGTTTATGTAGGTAGTTGTCAAGCTCTTGTTTTACGAAATCATTCACAAACTTGTTTACGGAAATGCTTACAACACCATCTTTTTCAGGTGCCATTTCGCGTGAGCCAAGTTTTACCTTTGTCTGACTTTCAAAGACTGGTTCTTGTACATTTATGGCTATTGCACCAACTATACCGTTACGAATGTCGGCAAGTTCTTGGTTTTTGTTGAAGAATTCCTTGATGGTTTTTCCTAATGCTTCTCGGTAAGCCGCTTGGTGAGTACCACCTTGAATAGTATATTGACCATTCACAAACGAATAATAGTCTTCACCATTTTGTTCCGTATGTGTAAGTGCAATTTCGATGTCGTGACCTTTAATGTGAATAATCGGATAAAGTGGGTCAATTTGATCCTTTTGCAAGTTTTCGCTCAATAAGTCAAGAAGACCATTTTTCGAGTTGAATTTCTTGCCGTTGTAGTGAATAGTTAAGCCAGTATTTAGATAACTATAGTTACGCATCATCGTTTCGATAATGTCTTCACGAAATGCGTAGTTCTCAAAAAGACCTTTGCTATAGTCTGGTTCAAATTCTATTAAAGTACCATTTTGTGCAGAAGCGTCGGCATCAATAATATCGGTATCGGAAATCAGTTTTCCTTGTTTGAAATCTATGCGGCGAGTTTTTCCATCACGGAATGACTGGGCAGAAAATTTCCAAGAAAGTGCATTTACCGCTTTTGTACCAACACCGTTCAAACCAACGGATTTCTGGAATGCTTCGGAATCGTATTTACCACCAGTATTAAGAACGGAAACACAATCTACAATTTTTCCCAATGGAATACCACGGCCGTAGTCGCGAACTTGCACTTTGCCATCTTTTACCTTTACATCTATTGCCTTACCCGCATTCATACGGAATTCATCAATAGAGTTGTCGATAACTTCTTTGATAAGCACATAAATACCATCGTCGGAGTGTGAACCATCGCCGAGTTTACCAATGTACATACCAGGGCGAAGACGAATATGTTCAACGCCTTCGAGAGTTCTAATGTTGTCTTCAGTGTAATTTACTTCTGCCATAGTTACAAAAGGGAATGAAGCAAAAATACGAATTTTTTAACTATTAGTGGTTCGTGATTAAAGATAAATGTTTGTTTTTGTAAGATTCTTTCCGCAGCTAAATGCAGTTCGGAATGGTTGCTTTAAAAGAAATAAAGATTAGAGTGTGATAGCTACAATTCCACTGATTATCATATAAATGTATATGATATAACGGAGCTTTTCTGCAGAGATTTTATCGAATATCATTTTTCCAAGATACGAACCTATGATAATACCGATACACGCGTATAGCCAAGAATATCCTACAAAAGGTGTGAGAAATCCGTTTTGGGCACGAAATATTGTCATAATCACATTGGTAAGAAAGAAATATGCCTGACAGATAGCCATATATCTGTTTTTATCGCTTTCGGATGCGAGGAAGTATATAACGGCTGGAGGACCGTGCATACCAAAAAATCCTCCTAAAACACCACTGGCGGCTCCCATAGATATTTGTAGTGTTTTTGTTGGTTTTACGCGTATGTTTGAATTAAAAAATAGAAAGTATAAACTCAACAATATCAGGAATATACCAAGTGCGATTTTTAGATACGTGTCTTCTGCAATTGCAACAAATTGTATTGCAATATATGAAAACACGGTAAATGATGTTAAAATGAGTATAATTCGTTTCCAGTCAACTAATCGCCACATAAAGAATAGAACGTAGAGCGATTGAGCAGCCGATAAAAGACCAGAAAGTGTTGTAGCTTCACCATACGATGGACAAATGTATGGTAGAATAGTCATGATGAAAACTCCAAAACCGAATCCGCTTACTCGTTGTATGAACGATGCACCTGTACAAGACAGTATGAGTAACGCAATGGTTGAAATGGAAAATGCCATATTATACTCTATAAATCGTGACAAAGGTAGGAAAAAGAAAAATCAATTTGAAGGAAATAGTGTAACCAAAATAAAATTCGACTAGGCATAGGACGAAAGTAAATAGTACTGAAAAACTTTCGTAAAAATTTGGAAATGAGAATCATTTTTTTTTTTTTTGCAAAGTTTCAATATAAAATTAATTATTTAAATATGAAGAAGTTTACAATTTTAGCGTCTTTGCTATTGGCTTCAATATGTGGATTCGCTCAAGAAGAAGCTGCTCAAAAAAATACAACCTCAATAAAAGATGGGTGGGCAGTACAAATTCAACTTACTCCTACTGTTACAGCTGGTGATTTATCAAAGAAAGTTGGTTTTATGGGAGGTGTTGGAGGTCAAAAAACAATTAACTCTATTGTTGATTGGCGTTTTCAACTCTCTGGTGGAACATTGGCAGGTAAAAAGAAAGATATATACTTTAAAGGTAATCTTATAGAATTGAATACTAATTTTAAAGTGAACTATTTAACATTATTCAACGCTGAAAAATTTGAAGGAAAGGCTCTTCAACCATATTTTTCTGTTGGTATTGCTTTAGATGCAATCAAATCGGAAAGATTTAATGGAAATGATGTAAGTCTTGCATCTTATGATAGAACAAATGTTTTGTCTATTCCTCTTAGTTTAGGCATGAATTATTCTCTTTCAGATGCGTTGTCGATTTTTGTAGAAGCTGGTATGAGTTTGTTGAAAACAGATATGATGGATGCTTGGGAATCAAATTCAAAAGATAAACGTATGGATTCTTTTACAAATACAGCATCCTGGATGGTTTTGGGTATAAAGGATAAAGAAGGTAGTCAGTGGCAAGATATTTATGGTGGTCTTTCTATTGGTGTTACATACAAATTCTAATTTAGACATTTATGTAGAGGTTAGCCTGTTGATTTTCAACAGGCTTTTTTTTTGAAAGAATTGTAATTCTTCTTTGCTCATTTAGGGCAGGTTTTACTTATAAAAACAATGCAACCCCTACGGGGTTGTTGAACGGGTTGGAGGATATTGCTTCTACAGATAGGTATCCCCTACAGGGATGTTTGACTTTCGCGGAATATAGGTTTTTTATCATAGTAGAATGGAAGTGTGTAAAAGACTTCATTTCTAACTGAGTTTGCAAGCTTTCTTACTGTGTAGCTTATTACAGAATGAGACAATATGATTTCTACAATATAGAAAAGCCCATTAGGGCTTTCATATCTGTAGCTTATGTAGATGTTTATAAAAATACAACCCCGTTAGGGGTTGCACATTCTTACAATATATTTTTTACAAGATTAATGTACATAATACCGCTATTTTTTATTTTGTAGTCTTGATTTTCTTTGCGGAAGCACCACCTGATTTTAGTCTATATTGACCAATCTTTTCAGCAAGTTTTCCCGATTGCTTTTCATAGTGTAATAAGCTTGAAATTTCTCCTGGAGTATAGGCATTTACATTTCCTGCACATACGGTTGTTTGTTTTGGACCATTGCTGAAAGGTTCAACCTTAATTTTTTCACTTTTAAGATTATATGTTTTTAGCATATTTGTAGGCACGCCATTTTCAAATTCCAAAGGTTTTCCGTTTTCTGCTGTAATAAAATAGAAGTTGTTGTCTTCGTTGCCTTCGGCAATAGCGTCGAAAGCGTCAGCGTAAACTACTAAGTAATATTTACCTGTGATTGCAGGCATTGTATAATTGATTTCGTATTCGTCACCAACTTGTTTCCCAGCGCCAACGCTGAAGTTGTTCCAATAGCCTCCGCAAAGTGCATCGGTTGTTCCTTCAGGAAGAACATCCATGTGATCTTCGTTGTCACCATACTGAGTAGTGTAGTAGTCTTCGTAGATAATTTGGTAATCGTTGGCGTTTGTTGCATTATAATACATATAAACCACGCTCCAATTTTGATTTGCTGTGATAGTCTTGTTTCCTGAATTGTAAACGGTGTAAGAAAATACTCTATCTCGTTGAGATTCACCTTCTTTATCTATTTCATCTGTTGCAGAATATGCTAACACATCAAACCCGCTTGTTAAATCTGCTGCTGCTATACCAGTACTTGAAACAGAAACGCTGTTGTTATTTTGGGCAACAAATGCAGCAAAAACAAAACTTTTTAGGAAGAAATCATAGTCAACCCATATACTTCCGTTGTCTCCCCAAGATGTCCCCCACGAATTTCGTACTCTGAAAGCATGTTTGCTGTCGTCATAGCCAGAAAGAACCATTGCGTGATACGCATGTTGCATACCATCTTGTAAATATGTATCGTAATTGATTACCGAAGAACTGTTCCACGACATAAATCTATCTCCTAGGCGAGCTCCGATAGCAATAGGTCTTCCTTGGTTCAAATAGAACTTGAAGTTATTCACTGTCATACCTAAATTGTTTTCGCTGTCGGCAATCTTTCTATAGTTCGCCAATTTATTCGATGGGTTACCTTTTTTGGCTGTGCTCGAGCAACTTTTTGATAAAGCACTGTATGGAACTTCTTGTAATGATGCTGCTCCTGAAGAAATTAAAGCTGTTAATGCAGGATCAAAGTTTGTACCGTTACAACCAGAGCCTCGTTGCGAAGATGCAATTGCATACCATAAGTCGGCAGGACTGGTTTGATTTGCTTTGTTTGCCAATTGTGTGGATGTCCATCCTTTATCTATACCATCAAGTGCGGTTTTTAGATTGTAACCGGTAGCCCAAGCTACGCAAGTACCATAACTTCCTTGGTCGCCAATAGGAGGGAATTTACTTTCGAGATTGATTTTCGTTGCAAGGCCGTTTTCGTCAACATCAACAACCACGACATCTTGTGGAATGTCGTTCATGTTTTCATCATCGACAAGCCAACCATTGGCGGCAGTTACTAATATTTCAAGAAGAAGTTGATTTAATATTTCGTTTTGGCATGATTGCAAAAGTAGGCAACTACAGATTGCAAATGGCATACATAAACGAATACAATATGAGTAGATTTTTTGTTTCATATCTATTGATTTTGAGTCGTTAGTTTTCTTTGTAAAAATGTTGCATTAGAATGATCAATGCTTATGGAATCGTTACGAAAATCTGCTTCGTTAACAAAGATTGCTTTTTCGAAAGAACCTATCTCTGCTTTTGCGTATGTAAACATCGATCGACCTTGTACAGAAAGTAATGAGAAGTCTGCATATCCGGTAACATAGATGCTACTCGCAAATAGATTGCCGTGGATATTTGTTTCTTGCAGGCTTAATGTCTGTTGAAATTTGGCATCGTTTAATGTAAGATTGCCATACACATTAGTGAAAACCATTATAAAATCTTTTTCACAAAGTACTTCCGAGAAGTTCGCATTTTTTGACCAAATAGTCATGTTGTTAAATGATGCTTGCTCGCGGAACTTCGATTGTATAAAGTGTACGTTTCCTTGTACTACGGCATTATCGAAATTTACCTCGCCACGGAAGTCGCAGTTGTCAAATATCAGATTGTTTTCAAATTTCGTTTGTACAGCTAAAGATTTGTCGGAAACTTTGTGGGTGCCATTTGCAGAAACTGCTCCCATGAAAACACAGTTCGAGAAAAATACATTGCCGGTAACTACTGCTTGCAATTGTGACTTGTTAAACATTTGTAGATGTTCTGCGTCGGTAAAACTCAAATCGTCAAGTATGATTTTGTTGGCGTATTCTACATTCTTGCCTTTCTTCAATGCTTTTACTATTTCCGAAGCCTTTATTTCTTGCGGCTGTGCGTTCGAACAAGATGAGAACAGCATGCAAAACAGTGTAAATATAATTGTATGTAACTTCATAGAATTACAATTTATTGATTGGTAAAAGTAAAAAAAAATTAGAAGGAAGAGTAAAAAACTATAGTTTGTCTTTTTATAAAATGCATTAAGAGCAAAATTTATGATTATTTTTGTTTGATGAAATTTATTATGTATGTCTTTTTTTGACTTTTTCAAACCGAAATCTTTGTCATCAGTTGCACGTAAAACTGGTTATGTGAAGGACCAGATGGGAATTCAAAATCGGTATATTCGTGAACGGGAACAATGGGCTTCGCATTTGGAAAATACGAAACAATATATTCTGAAAGCAGCACGAAAATGTGTAAAGAAAGATGTAGTTGTTGTGCTTGGAAGTGGTTGGCTGCTGGATATACCTTGGCAGGAATTGTCAGAACAATTTTCACAAGTGTATTTATATGACATTGTTCAGCCAGAACAGATTGTTGTAAAGACAAAACGTTTTTCTAATATTCATTTGGTCACTGCCGATATCACTGGTGGTGTAGTTCCACTTGCGGAACAAGCGAAGTCATTTACTGATTTTTGGAATCAGTTACAAACCTTGCCGAATTTTGAACTGCCACAAGCGTCTTTGGTTGTTTCGGTAAATTTGTTGAATCAACTTGATATTTTGCTGTGTGACTTTTTGAAAGAAAAATTTTCTGTCGCAGAAAATGAATTAATGCCGGTGCGTAAATTGGTTCAACAACGTCATGTCGATAGTTTGCCGAAAAATGCAACGTGTTTAATTACAGACTATTGTGAAGAAAATACATCTTGTTCCGATAATACAGTCCAGACTAAAAATTTATTGTACTGTGATATGCCACAGGGCTCCGATATGATGGAATGGAACTGGATTTTTGACACAAATCAGCGGTATAGGGAAGGAAAGAATACTGTTATGAAAGTTCGAGCGATGAGGTTTTGATTTGTGTAGGCTTGGGATTTTCATATTTTTGTAAAGAATATTACGAATAAGAATGAGACAACCGATTTTTGATGTAACGAAAGCGCAACCACCGCTTGTGGGTGAGTGGGTTTACAATAAGGCGCATTTCCGTTTGCCAAGACAGGGAAAAACGGTGTATCTTACATTCGATGACGGGCCTGTTCCGGTTTATACTCAACAAGTAATCAATATTTTACAAGAATATAATGCTCCGGCAACTTTTTTTATGGTTGGCGAGAATGTCTATAAATTCCCTGAAGTTTTCCAGATGGTTAAAGATGGTGGTTATGCAATAGGTTCACACACGTATAACCACATGAAAGGATGGATTACGGAAAATAAAACCTATGTGGAAAATGTGTACAAGGCTGCAGAAATTACAGGTAGTACATTGTTTCGTCCTCCGTATGGGAAAATCGGCCCATTGCAAGCAAGAAAAATATATGATGATTTTCATGTAATTATGTGGGATATCATCACTATGGATTACGATAAAAATCTTTCTGGTGAAGATTGTTTCTTGAATGTAAAAAACTATGTACGTAATGGCTCTATAATTGTTTTCCATGACTCTCCAAAGTCCGAAAAAAACTTGTTGTATGCATTGCCAAAGTCTATAGAATATTTACTGAAAGAAGGATATACATTGGCCCCTATAGAATTTTAGCATGAAGTTATCGGTAAGCATAGTCAATTATTCTGTTTGTGATGAATTGGAGCAATGTCTGCTTTCGGTTCAAAAGGCTATGCACGATATAGATTGTGAGGTGTTTGTTGTTGACAATGCTTCTTTTGATGATTCTTGTGCTATGGTTCGTGAGAAATTTCCTTGGGTGAATTTGATTGCTAATCAGGAGAATGTCGGTTTTGCAGTTGCCAATAACCAGGCTATACGTCAGGCAAAAGGAGAATATGTGTTACTTTTAAATCCTGATACGATCGTATGTCCTGATACTTTTTCGACTTGTGTGTCGTTTATGGACGAACATCCAAATTGTGGTGGCTTAGGTGTAAAAATGTATGACGCAAACGGTATTTTTCTGCCGGAGTCAAAACGAGGCGTTCCAACGCCTTTTGTGGCCTTTTGTAAAATGAGCGGTTTGTATAAACTGTTCCCTCATTCTGATGTTTTTAATCATTATTATTTAGGCAATCTTTCGGAAAATGAAGTGTCTGAAATAGAAATACTTGCAGGTGCGTGTATGTTCCTTCGTAAATCCGTTCTTGATGAGGTCGGTTTGCTTGACGAACACTATTTTCTTTATGGAGAAGATATAGATATTTCATATAGAATTCTTATGCAGGGGTATAATAACTATTATTTGCCCACAACTCATATCACGCATATAAAAGGTGCGAGTACAAAAAAAACTCGAAAAGAAAGCATTCGGGCATTTTACAATGCAATGGAGATTTTTGTCGATACTCATTTTAAACAAAATACATCTTCAGGAAAAGAGACTGTTTGGAGAACACAATGTTCTAAGCTCTCTGTGTGGTTTTTGAAAAAATGTATTCGTTTACGACTATTTTTTGCTTTAATCTAATTTAGGATTGTTTTAACAAAAAGAACGAGTTAAAAAGGCTGGCTCCTGCAAATCTTAGCAGAAAAGACGAATAACGTGAAAACTTTACTATTATGAGCAATGTGTTTGCAAGAATTTTGTACTTTTAACAAAATTTTAAGAAGTCAAAAAAATGAGACGAATCATTTGTTTATATCTCGCTTGCGTTTTTTCTGTTGCATTGTTTGCGCAAAAAAATATTTTGGTCGTTCCTTTCGATGCCAAAATGTACAATAATCAAGAGTCACAGAAAATATGTGAATATTCTGGTGTGTCGTATGAAAAATCTATTGAGAAAATACGTACAGATTTAGATATGCACATTTATTCTGCATTGAAAGATTCTTTGAATGTGGCAAGTTTACTTCGCTCTTATACAACCGATGCTTCTACCGATATGGAGATTGTGCACGGAAATGCGACATATTTCTTCTCCGACAATGATGCCGATGAAAATATTGTGAAACCATCGAAAAAATCGTCAGTGCAAAATCAAAATATTTATGCTGGCGAAATTATGAGTGTGGAATCAAATACAAGAAATAAAGTGTTAAATGTGAAATTGCACGATCCGCAATTATTCACAGACTTAATACAAAGTTATCAGGCTCAATATGTTGTGTATTTAACTCAATTTGAGTTGTTGGGCGATTTTTCGGATCCGTACAAGGTTGCCGATAATTCGTATCAGCGTACAATCCGTGTGCATTATGTGATTTATAATGCTTTGGGAAAATATGTGAATGGTGGTATTGCAACAACAAGTTTTTCGGGAAAAGTAAATGACTTGGACCAAATTTGTGACCAATATCTTCCACGCGTAGCCAAGGAAATTGCCAAAAAGGTTAAATAGTGGAACTTACCCTTTGTGATATAGATATAACTAAATTTACGACAAAGAATATTTGATTATATAATGAAAGAATCTTTATTGTTAGGAGCAGAAGCAATTGCTCTAGGTGCGATTGACGCTGGAATTTCGGGCGTGTATGCCTATCCAGGAACGCCGTCGACGGAAATTACGGAATTTATTCAAAAATCAAAAGATGCAAAAGAGAAACAAATACGTTCAAAATGGGCGTGCAATGAAAAAACAGCGTATGAAGCGGCTTTAGGGATGTCGTATGCTGGAAAACGTTCAATCGTGTGCATGAAACACGTCGGATTGAACGCATGCGCCGATCCGTTTATGAACTCGGCAATTTCGGGTGTAAATGGAGGTTTGGTGTTAGTAGTTGCAGACGATCCATCGCAGCATTCTTCTCAGAATGAACAAGATAGCCGTATGTATGGCAAATTTGCGTTACTTCCATTGTTGGAACCTTCAACTCAACAAGAAGCATACGATTGCGTGCATTATGGCTTAGATTTATCGGAGCAAATGAGACTGCCGGTAATCCTTCGTGTAACAACTAGACTTTCTCACTCTCGTTCTGTTATAAAAAATAGAAAATCACATACTCAAAATGCTTTGAATGCGAAATTGGAGCCACAACGTTGGGTTACATTGCCGGGATTTGCCAAAAAACAATATAAAGCTTTGGTTGATAAACAAGATGAATTGACCGCTATTTCCGAAAAGTCGCCATTTTTGAAAATAGTAGAAGGTTCTGGTAAGAAAGCTGTTATTGCTTGTGGTCTTGCATATAATTATGTGATGGAAGTTCGTCAAAGCAATAATCTTGATTTCCCGGTTTTAAAGATTTCTCAATATCCATTGCCAACGAAACAGATTGCAGAATTTTTGGAAAAATATGACGAAATTCTTGTGGCGGAAGAAGGCTATCCTATTGTGGAAGAATATCTTCGTGGTTTTTCAAATAATAGTAAAATCAAGGGAAAACTTGATGGCGTTTTGAACCGTATTGGTGAGTTGAATCCGGATGTAATGGCGACAGCTCTTGGTGTTGAACCAATTAAAACAGCTGAAATGCCATCATTTATGGTAAATCGTCCTCCTGCATTGTGTAATGGTTGTAGCCACCGCGATACATACGAAGCCTTGAATAAAGTTATGGCAACATTCCCAGACAGACACGTGTTCGGTGATATTGGCTGCTACACTCTTGGTGCTTTGAAACCATTCGAAGCAATTACTGCAACAATAGATATGGGTGCTTCCATAACAATGGCAAAAGGTGCAGCCGATGCGGGTTTACATCCAGCCGTTGCAATTATTGGTGACTCTACATTTACTCATTCTGGTATGACAGGTTTGTTGGATGCGGTAAACGAGAATACAAAAATGACCGTTATTATTTCCGATAACTCAACAACAGCAATGACGGGTGGTCAGGATTCTGCAGGTACCAATAAACTTCATTTGATTTGTAAAGGACTTGGCGTTGACGAAAAACATATTCGCACAATGGTTCCATTGAAATCACATTTAGATGAAAATGTACAGATACTTACAGAAGAAATAAATTATAACGGTGTGTCTGTTATTCTTGCTCAAAGAGAATGCGTACAAACTGCAATGAGAAACAAAAAGAAAAAAGCAAATGATTAAGAATATAATACTTTCGGGCGTAGGCGGTCAAGGTATTTTGACCATTGCCTCAATTATTGACCTTGCGGCTATGCATTCTGGTTTGAATGTAAAACAAGCTGAAGTACACGGTATGAGTCAACGTGGTGGTGATGTGCAATCGAATCTTCGTATTTCCGATGAGGAAATTTATTCCGATTTGATTCCGAAGGGTAAGGCTGACATTATTTTGTCAATGGAACCACTTGAAGCGCTTCGCTATCTTCCTTATTTACAAAAGGATGGTATTATTATAACAGCTTCGGCTCCGTTTAAAAATATTCCAAATTATCCAGATGAAAATCAAGTGATTGAAACGATTAAGAATAGTGGTTTTAAACATATAATAATTGATTCAGAAGAAATTGCAAAGAATCTGTCTGCTCGTTCTTTGAACGTTGTTATTGCTGGTGCAGTTGCTCCAATAATAGGCATAGATTCAAATGTGATGAAAGAAAGTGTGAAGGAATTGTTTGCCGCAAAAGGTGAAGAAATTGTTGCTATGAATGTGAAAGCATTCGAAACAGGTGTAGAATACAATAAAAATTTATAATATGATTTTTAATCCAGAAAAAGAATGTATGAGTCGTGAAGACCTTCGCAAATTGCAAAGCGAGCGACTAGTTAAAATCGTGAAACACGCGTACGATAATGTTCCTTTCTATAAAAAGAAAATGAACGAACTTGGCGTGAAACCAGAAGATATTAAATCTATTGATGACATAGTAAAATTACCATTTACTGTGAAAACAGACTTGCGTGAGAATTATCCAGATAAATTATTTGCCGTTCCTCGTAAAGATATTGTTCGCTTCCATGCTTCAAGTGGAACAACTGGTAAACCTATTGTAGCAGGTTATACTGCTCACGATGTAGAAAACTGGGCAGAAGGAACTGCTCGTTGTTTGGCAGCCTTTGGTGCTTCTGATGAAGATACAATTCAAGTTTCGTACGGTTATGGTTTGTTTACTGGTGGCTTGGGCGCTCACGATGGTGCCACAAAACTTGGTGCAGCTGTTCTTCCAACATCGGCAGGAAATACGGCAAAACAAATTATGTTGATGGAAGATATCGGTTCTACAGGTCTTTGCTGTACGCCTTCGTATGCGTTGTTCTTGGCTGAGGAAATTGAAAAACTTGGTGTAAAAGACAAGTTGAAATTAAAATTTGGGGCATTTGGTGCAGAACCTTGGACAGAAAATATGCGTAAAGAACTCGAAGACAAACTTGGAATCAAGGCATACGACATCTATGGCTTGACAGAAATTAGTGGACCTGGTGTTGGTGGAGAATGCGAATGTCAAGATGGAACACACCTTTGGGAAGATATGTTTTTCCCAGAAATCATCGATCCTGTGACATTACAGCCACTTCCTGAAGGACAAGAAGGTGAATTGGTTTTCACAACACTTGATAAATGGGGAATGCCGATGTTACGTTATCGTACACGCGATTTGACACACTTGAATTATACAAAATGTAAATGTGGCCGTACTATGGTTCGCATGGGACGTATTCTTGGCCGTAGTGATGATATGTTGATTATTCGTGGTGTGAATGTGTTCCCTTCTCAAGTAGAAAGTGTTATTCTTGAAATTCCAGAATTCCAAGGTCAGTATTTTATCACTGTTGATCGTATTAACAATGTGGATACGTTCCAAATAGATGTGGAACTTCGTGAAGAATTCTACAGTGAAAATAGTGCAGAAACGGAAAAATATAAAGCTGCGCTTGCTGCACGTCTTATTAGTGTTATTGGAATCAAACCTGATTTACATATTGTTGCTCCAAATAGCATTGAACGCTCAATGGGTAAAGCAAAACATGTGCTTGATAAACGTAAATTACAATAATTGGTTTGCGAATTTTGTAAGGCGAAATCGAAAGGTTTCGCCTTTTTTGTTTTTAGTGCGATAATTAGTATATTTGAAACATATTTCAATAATCGTTGGCTATGCTTGACCAAAAACTTCTTCAAAAACAGCAACAAAAGCTATCTCCACAGCAGATTCAAGTCATTAAAATGCTTGAAATTCCTACTATGGAACTCGAAACTCGTATTAAGGAGGAAATAGAGGAAAATCCTGCTCTTGAGGTTGATGGCGATAGTGATTCCGATGACGAGCAAGAACGATACGATGATAACGATATGTCTGGCTCGGACTCAGATGATGAAGAACGCTCCGATGATGAGGTTAAGGAAACAGATAAAAACGATGAATTTGATATAGACGATTATTTTAACGAAGACGAATATTCAAACTATAAATATTCGACAAATAACAACTCTCCAGATCAGGATAATAAGGAAATTCCTTTTGCTGGTGGAAGTTCTTTTCAAGAAAATCTTCTTTCGCAATTAGGAATGCTTGACTTAAACGAGGATGAACTCGCTCTTGCAAAGTTTGTTATTGGTAATATTGACGAAGACGGCTATCTTCGTCGCGATTTGGAAAGTATTTCAGATGATATTTTATTGTTGCAAAACAAGTCCGTTTCGGTTGAAGAATTACAAAAAATATTGTCTGCGATTCAAACTTTGGATCCTGCCGGTATAGGAGCGACATCCCTACAAGAATGTTTGGTGTTGCAGTTGGAACGTAAGCAGAAAACTGCTGAAACGGTGACGGCAAAAGCTATCTTACAGGACTTCTACGAAGAATTTACAAAGAAACATTACGATAAAATTCGTCAGGCACTTGAAATAGAAGAGGCGGATTTGAAAGCGGCAATCGATGTCATCATTAAGTTAAATCCAAAACCTGGAAATGGCACGGCAGATTCGTACGCGAAATCAATCACACAAAGTATCTATCCTGATTTTGTGCTTGAAAATCAAGATGGTGAAATGATACTTTCACTTAGTTCTCGTAACGAACCAAGTCTAAAAATCAGTCGTACATATACTACAATGTTGCAAACTTATAAGGCGACGCAAAATGCTAACAAAAATCAAAAAGAAGCATTTGATTTTGTTAAGCAAAAGTTAGATTCTGCCAAATGGTTTATCGATGCTCTCAAACAACGAAACAACACCTTGCTTTCTACTATGAATGTAATCTTTGAATATCAACGAGATTTCTTTGTGTCCGGAGATGAGACAAAATTGAAACCTATGATATTGAAAGACATAGCTGAACAAACTGGCTTGGATATATCAACAATTTCTCGTGTTGCAAATAGTAAATATATTCAAACGCCATACGGCATGTATCCTTTGAAGTATTTCTTCTCTGAAGCATTAACTAACGAAGCCGGCGAAGAGGTGTCTTCACGTGAAATCAAGGCTATTTTGCAACAAACAATAGACGAGGAAGACAAGAAAAAACCATTGACAGACGAACAATTGGCTGCGGTTTTGGCCGAAAAAGGCTATAACATAGCACGTCGTACTGTGGCAAAATATCGCGAGCAACTTGGATTGCCAGTTGGTCGTATGCGAAAAGAGTTGTAGCATGAAGAAATTCCTTACGATTTGTGCTTGGATAGTTTCTGTGGTCTTTCATCCATTGGGAATGACCGTGTTTGGGTGTGTATTGCTTAGTTTCTCGCTGTATTCATCGTTGATTGGTGTACAGGAAACGCTAGCTTCAATGCTATTTATAACACAAACAATGCCGATATTTTTGCTGTTTTATGTGTTGCCATTACTAATCTGTGGACTGTATTATGTTTTTTTTATGCGAAAAGATCCTTATGAAAAAAATCACAGGATAACACTATTGAGCATAGTTTTAGCAGTTTACACAGTAAGTTTATTTAATAATTCATTAGGCGTGTACTATACTCCGTATTTGCTCGGATGTACATTTGTGATTCTAATAGCCGAAATCATAACTTTTTTCTGGCGAATTAGTTTACATACAATTGGTATGGGTGGTTTATTAGGATTTTTCTTAGAAATGATGTTGCATCTACCAGGAACATCGATATTTACAATTTTGTTTCCTTTCCTTGTGATTGCGGCAGGTTTAGTTGGTACTGCTCGTTTATATCTGCAAGCGCATACATCAGCACAAATTTATGTAGGCTATGTAGTCGGTTTCTTAGCAACTGGTGGAGTGGCAATGTTGGTGGGGTAGCACTTCCCCTGTCTTTCTAAGCGTAGCGAAGAATCTTTGGATACCAAACAAAATATCATTTTCTTGTTTTAACTAGATATGACCTACTTGAAAAATGTAAAAATCTTCAATAGGTTTAAAGAATTTTATGTAAAAATCTTCAATAAGCTTAAAGAATTTTATGTAAAAATCTTCAATAGACTATAGTTTCTGAAAAGAATCACTATATTTGTGATTGTTTTTTGGATAGCTATGGAAGAGTTAAGGAGAAACATATACAATTTAATAGAGCGAAAAATGCAACCGCAAAAAGTGATGGTTTTGTATGGTGCACGTCGTGTGGGGAAAACGAATCTTGTAAAACAATTGTATGAGAATTTTTCAGGAAAGAAACTCTTTCTGAATGGCGAAAGTTACGATACGGAACGTCTCCTGCAAGATCGTAGTATTTCAAATTATAAGCGGTTATTTTCAGGAACGAAATTGTTGGTTATTGATGAAGCTCAACATCTTTCAGACATAGGCTTAAAGTTGAAATTAATTGTAGATGAAATACCCGACATTCGAGTTATAGCATCTGGTTCCTCGTCTTTTGATTTGAAAAATAATGTTGGAGAGCCATTGGTGGGAAGAAGCTCGCAGTTTATTCTTACTCCTTTTTCTCAGCAAGAATTAAACTCTGTAGAGAATGGCTTTGAAACGCTTTCGAACTTGGACGATAGACTTGTTTTAGGAACCTATCCGGAATTGATGCACATAGACTTGTTTGACGACAAGAAAGATTATCTGAAAGAAATCGTCGATTCTTATTTATTGAAAGATATTTTGGCAGTTGATGGTATTAGAAATGCTAATAAAATGCGTGAACTTCTACAATTGATTGCCTATCAAGTTGGTAGTATGGTTTCGTATGATGAGCTAGGACAAAGTTTGGGTATTAGTAGAAATACGGTTGAACGATATTTGGACTTGTTGCAAAAAACTTTTGTGCTCTATCGTTTAGGTAGTTATTCTAAAAATCTTCGCAAGGAAGTAAGAAAAAGTTCCAAGTGGTATTTTTACGATAATGGTATTCGTAATGCCGTGGTTTCAAATTTTCAACCATATAATCTTCGTTCTGATTCTGAAAAAGGTATGTTGTGGGAAAATTATATTGTTGGAGAAAGACGTAAATTGGCTTTGAACCAAAGAAATGGAACAGAATTTTTCTTTTGGAGAACATACGATAACCAAGAAATAGATTTGATAGAAAGTAGAGATGGAATTCTGAGTGCTTTTGAGATGAAGTCAGGCAAGAAGAATCCGAAAGCGCCTATAGCTTTCCGTGAAGCATATCCGGAAGCGTCTTTTTCTGTGATAAATAGAGATAACTGCTTAGACTTTATTTGATAATTGCTAGTTGTTTCACATTTGTTGGCAGATTTACGCCAATGTATTTCCATAAATTTTACTATTTTTATGCGATAAAATTTAATGGATGAATCTTTTCTATCATATAGGTCGGTATATGTTGCTTATGAAGAAAGCGATAGGCTTTCCCGACCAAAAGCGTATGTTTTGGAGAAATGTCGGCAAAGAGATAGTTTCGGTTGGTTATGACTCTATCGGTATTGTGTCGATAATTTCGTTTTTTATGGGTGGAGTAATGGCCTTGGAATTGGCTATGAATATGGAAAATCCCATTCTCCCTCAGTATTTGGTTGGTCTTGGTACTCGTGATACGATTATTTTGGAATTTTCGTCTTCGGTGATAGCACTGATTTTGGCAGGAAAAGTTGGTTCCAGTATTGCATCGGAAATTGGAACTATGCGTATTACACAACAGATAGATGCTCTTGATATTATGGGTATCAATTCGGCGAATTATCTTATTCTTCCAAAAATAACTGCAGGAGCAATAACATTCCCATTCCTTTGTTGTATTAGTATGATTCTTGGTATTGTGGGTGGTTGGATTGTTGGTGATGTTACTGGAGTTGTTCCTTCTGTACAATATGTTACTGGTTTGCAATATCTTTTCCAACCGTTTTATGTGGTGTTTTCTAATATTAAGATGTTTTTGTTTGGTATATTAATCACTTCAATTTCATCTTATTATGGATACTATGCAAACGGCGGTTCTTTACAAGTTGGACAAAATAGTACGCAGGCCGTAGTTGTTAGTAGTGTCGCAGTTTTATTGTTTGATCTTTCACTTACCGCAATTTTATAGTTATGATTGAAGTACAAAATGTTTCGAAGTCATTTAAGGATGTACAAATCCTAAAAAATGTTTCTACCGTTTTTGAGGAAGGAAAGGTTAACTGTATTATTGGTCGAAGTGGTTCGGGTAAAACGGTGCTTATGAAGTCTATTGTTGGGCTGCATGAGGTTGATGAAGGTCGTATTTTATTTCATGGACGAAACTATACGGCTATGAACGATAAAGAACGTAAGGAAATTCGTAAGGAGATAGGAATGGTGTTCCAAAGCGGTGCTTTGTTTGATTCCGAAACTCTTGAAGATAATGTGATGTTCCCTCTTAGAATGTTCTCAGGTATGAGCGAAGAGGAATGTCGCGATCGTGCCAATTTCTGTTTGAAACGCGTTGAGGTTGTCAATAAGAATAATTTGTATCCCGCCGAAATTAGTGGTGGTATGCAGAAGCGTGTTGCGATAGCTCGTGCCATTGCGTTAAATCCTAAATATTTGCTTTGTGACGAACCGAACTCTGGTCTTGATCCAATAACTTCAATAGTGATTGACGAATTGATTCAAGGTATTGCTCAGGAATATAATATCACAGCAATTGTTAACACACATGATATGAACTCGGTCATGGAAATTGCCGACAAGATTGTGTTCATTTATAAGGGAGAAAAATGGTGGGAAGGAACCAAAGAGGAAATTTGGAAAACCGATAATAAAGAAGTGAATGATTTAATCTTTGCTTCGGAATTAACACAACGAATAAAGAAATCATTCTTATGAAACAGCTTCTAACATTTTTGTTGTCGGTTTTATGTAGTCTTACAATGGTTGCACAAACTGTTGGCTACTATCATGGTTTGCCGATAGAAAAGGGTAAAATTATTTTTAAATATGCCTCAAATCCTTTAAAATCGACGTCAATACAAAATGTTGCTGCAGATGCCCAGCCTGCACTTTCGTATTTAGAATCTATAGGCGTAACCAATGTTCGCCAGAAATTTTCTACGCAGGTAATTCCAAATAATTGCGATGATTGTGTTGATTTGCGTACTATTTATGAATGCTATTATTTTGGTGATATTCCTTTTGAAAAAGTATTGGCAACTTTAAATGCAATGGATTGTATAGCATACGCTGAACCGTCATTTATTGGCGAGTTAATGTATGTGCCAGACGATACGGAATACGCAAAGGGAAATCTATGGCATTTAAATACTTGTAAGGTGCTTGATGCGTGGGATGTTGAACAAGGCGATAGCACGGTTGTAATTGCTATCTTGGATGGTGGTATAGATATTATTCATACCGATTTGATAAACCGAATAGCATACAATACAAATGATCCGATTGATGGTATTGATAATGATGGTGACGGATATGTAGATAATTATCGTGGCTGGGATATGGCAGATGGGGATAATAATCCAACAAGTACGTTAGCAACAGAACATGGTACTTATGTTGCGGGAATAGCCTCAGCAGAGGTGAATAATGCCTTTGGAACTGCTGGTGTTGGAAATAAGACAAAGTTTTTGCCTATAAAGGTTTGTAAAGATGGCTCAGCTTCGGTTTCGAATGGATATGATGCTATTGTATATGCTGCAAATATGGGCTGTAAAGTGATTAATTGCTCTTGGGGCGATGCCGCTGGTTCAAAATATGGTCAAGATATTGTGAATTATGCAACGAAGAATTGCGATGCTCTGATAGTGGCGGCAGCTGGCAATTCTGCCGTTAAGGATATGTTCTATCCCGCTTCGTATGATAATGTTTTGAGCGTAGGAGGAACTGTTGCTGGTGATTTTGTTTGGGCTGAGTCTGCTACAAAAGGTACGCATTATAATAGATTTGTAGATATCTGTGCTCCGGCTAAAGGATTCTATTCTATTGCAAATGGCGATAAGGTCATTGCAATGTCGGGTGGGGGAACTTCATTTTCTACACCTATAGTTTCAGGTGCAGCAGCATTAGTTCGTAGTAAGTATCCTTCGTATAGTGCCATACAAGTGGGTGAGTTGTTGCGTGTTACAGCGGACGATATATATGAAATGAATGAGGATAAATACAAGGATTTGTTGGGGAATGGTCGTTTGAATGTATATAAGGCACTCACAAATACTACGTTACCAAGTATTCGTGTGACATCGTTTACAATACAAAATCCTCATATCTATGATAATGACTCAGTGATTGTAGATGTAACATTTAAGAATTACTTAAATGATGCTACTAATTTCTCTGTTTCTGCCCGTTTTGAAGAGTTCCTGACGGAAAATGTAACGATAGAATGTGGTTCTTTTAAAGCTGGTGAGGAAAAATCATTCACATTTGTTTTTCAGTCAAATACGGAACCTGTTGTTGGGATAGATACCTACTGTAAGTTTGTGTATTCGGCAGACAATGGTTATCGTAGTTTTGAATATGTACCGGTACAATTAAATCCCGATTATTATGATTTTGAATTGGGTGACATACAATCTACGGCTACTCGTGATGGAAGTATTGCGGTGTATTCCGTTATGGCAAGTCAAAATGGTTTTAATTATAAAAACAATGGCAATTGTATATACCAAGCAGGTTTAATACTTGCTGAAAATCAATCTACAATTTATTCAAGTTCCTATTGGCATAGAGATTTTGATTTTGGTATGTTTCCAATGACTTTTGAATCTGATAGTTGTGATGTTTTTATTGTTTCTGATTTTTCTGTGAAAGATTTAGAAATCTCACAATTCATATATGGTTGGGAAGATACATCGGCGTTGATATACGAATATAGAATACAAAACAATAGAGATACGACAGTAACAAATCTTCGGTTTGGAAATTTTATTGATTGGGATATTTTGAATTCGTCGTATAATAAGATATGGTATGTCGATAGTCTTCAGCTTACAGCTGTTTGTAGTGTAGATCCTCGTTCCTATTATGTTGGCTATATGCCACTTGATACAAACTCAAACGGAATGTATGCGTTTAATGTAGCTGACGATGTGCTGTATTATGATGATGGATTCTCAAATAGTGAATTATGGTATGCTTTGACGCATCAGCAGAGAGCGGCTGGAACATCGTATTCTGGTTCGGAGGTTGCAACATTTCAATATACTGTTATAGATAGTATTGCGCCGTATGATTATGCTGTTGTTCGTTTTGCATTGCTTGCTGCCGATACCAGAGAACAATTGTATGACCAAGCGTTGTCTTTCCAAAAAAAATACAATCTTCGTCCGGAACAACCTATAGATACAATTTCACCTGTGGGAATAGAGGAAACTGGTTTGAATGATGTGCGTTTGTCCTATCAAAATGAAATGGCTTACTTACAGTTCCCAAATAATCACTCTTCATATACGGTAACAACTGTATCGTTTGATGGAAAAATTATTGGCCGATATACTATTTCGCCAGAAACTAGCGTATTTCCTATAATAAAGCCAACTACAATGGCTATGTTGTTGGTGTCAGATGGAAAAACAACAAAACAATTTATTCTACAAAACTAATGTTGAAACGAATTTGTACATATCTGTTGCTGTTGTTGCCTTTGTGGGTTAGCTCGCAAGGAAAGGATTTTAGTAAGGATGAATATAATCTTATAGCTATATATTCTAATATTTCTCGCTTCGCTTCCGAAGAAGACAATATAAAGAATAATAAGATTTTTATTACCATTATGGATTCGGTTTTGAGAATTCCCGAATCATTTCATTATGCGTTCAACGATTTGAAAATAGGAAAGGTAACGGCGCCAGACCAAACCTTCAGAATCTTTACTTGGTTTATTGTACACACAAATGGGACCTACGAAACATTTGGTATGTTACAACAATATTTTAAAGAAACAAATACTGTTGAATTGTATCATTTACAAGATTGTGCGCCTTCAATGAAGGATCCGACTATGACGAATTGTACGCCTAAATTCTGGTATGGAGCCACTTATTACGATATTCGTGAATTTAAGTATGACGATATTACAACGTATGTGTTGTTAGGCTGGCGTCCAAATACAATTTATACGCAAAAGAAGGTAATAGAAACCTTCCGTTTTGATAAGAAAGGAAAACCTGCTTTTGGTCATCAGATTATAGAATTAAAAGGTAAAGGATATAAGAAACGCATTGTTTATGAATATTCTTCGAAGCAGACGATGATGTTGCGTTACGAGAAAAAGAAAAAAATGTATGTACTTGACCATATTGCTGCCGCTGATTCTCGTTATGAAGGTATTTATGAATATTATGGCCCGGATTTTTCTATTGACGGCTATAAGTTTAAGCAAGGAAAACTGCATTATTTTGCAGATATAGACTTACATAGTCCTCGTCAGAAATTTTCTGATTATATTCCTGAAAAGTTGAAGAGGAAAAAGAAAAAAGAAGCAGAATCTGGTCTTTGATTGAAATCCTATGCAACTCGAAACTGACGCGATTGTTCTGCACACGATAAAATACTCGGAAACGAGTGTCATTGCACATATTTATACCGAACAATACGGAAATGGTTCGTATATAATGAATGGCGTACGAAAGAATCGCTCAAAAATGGCGATGTTTCAACCCTTGTCGTTGCTGAAAATTACAGCTATTCGTAAGAAAGATCCTGCACAAATACATAGACTCACATCAGTTCAATTTGCTTTGGTTCCAACAAGTATGGCTTCCAATGTGTTTAAGTCCACAATAGCTTTGTTTGTTGGGGAAATTCTAAATAGAGTATTTCGTGAAGAGGAATATAATGAGTTGATGTTTAAGTATATACGAACGTTTGTAACTCTTTTGGAAGAAAGTCAGACAAATTATTCGAATCTACATATATTGTTTTTATTACATCTAACTCAGTTGTTAGGTGTATTCCCGAACAACAATTACGATGAGAGTAATACCGTTTTCTCGTTAGTACATGCACAATTCGTACCACAAGGAAGCGAAGAAGGAACGCTTTCGTTGAGCGACAGTGCTTTGTTTGCCCGTTTATTGCAAACAAATGAACTTACCGATGATATTGAATTGCAACAAGTTGACAGACAACATTTGTTGTCGATATTGTTGCGCTATTATGATGTGCATATTTGTAGTATGCAAAATATCAAATCGTTAGAGATATTGAAAATGGTATTTGAATAAAAAAAGAGAGACGATTATGCATCATCTCTCTCTTAAAAAATCAGTAAACTTTTTACTATTTCAAGCTGTGTAGGAACTCTACAAATTTTGCTGTTGCACGACCACGGTGACTCATACTATTTTTAAGTTCAAGGGGCATTTGTGCAAATGATTCTTTGTAGCCTTTAGGAACAAAGATAGGATCATAGCCAAATCCTCCTTCTCCTAATTTTTCCGTTGCAATTTCACCTTCAACTTCACCTTCGAACAAGAATTCTTTTCCGTCGATAATGCATGCGATAACAGTTTTAAAGCAAGCACGTCTATTTGCAACACCTTGTAGTAAACGAAGTGTTTTCTGAATATTATCTTCTGGCGTGCAATCTTCTCCTGCAAAGCGCGCAGTGTAAACCCCAGGGGCGCCATCTAATGCATCAATTTCAAGACCGGTATCGTCAGCAAAACAGTTTTTACCTGTTTTGTCATATACCCAATGAGCCTTTTGTAGAGCATTTTCTGCCAACGTTTCTCCAGTTTCTGGGATTTCACCTTCACAATTTGCTTGTTTCAGGTTTAAGATAGAATAAGAATTGCCAATTATTTTGGAAATTTCTTCCAATTTATGACGATTATTCGATGCAAAAATGAGTTCCATATCTTGCTTTGTTCGCTTATTTTAAACCGAAAAGTTTTTTAACATCTTTTACTTTATCTTCTTTTTCCCAAGTGAATAATTCCACTTTTTTCGAGATAGTTTTTCCATCAGCGCCAACAAAAGTTTTTGTCACTGTTTCAGGAGTTCTACCCATATGTCCGTATGAAGCAGTTTCTTGGTAAATAGGATTGCGTAATTTCAATCTATCTTCGATAGCCTTAGGGCGCATGTCGAAAATTTTGCTATCAGCGATTTTTTGAGCGATTTCGCCATCAGATATTGCAAGTTTTGATGTTCCGTATGTGTTGATGAATAAGTTCATAGGTTCTGCAACACCGATTGCGTATGCAACTTGTACAAGAACTTCATCTGCAACGCCAGCAGCAACAAGGTTTTTCGCCAAGTGACGAGCTGCGTATGCGGCTGAACGGTCAACTTTTGAAGGATCCTTACCAGAGAATGCACCACCACCGTGAGCTCCTTTACCACCATAAGTATCAACGATGATTTTACGACCAGTAAGACCAGTGTCTCCATAAGGACCACCAATTACGAATTTACCAGTTGGATTTACCAATAGGTTATATGAACCTTTTAGAAGGTTTTTATATTCTGGATGAAGTTTTAAAACACGAGGAATAAGAATTTTTTCTACATCTTGTTTGATGGCAGCGACCATTTCCTCGTCGGCTTTAAGTTGATTCTTTTCATCCTTGATAAATTCGTCGTGTTGAGTAGAGATAACAATAGTGTCAACGCGTTTAGGTTTGTTATTGTCATCGTATTCAATAGTTACTTGTGACTTAGAATCTGGACGAAGATATTTCATTTTTTTACCTTCGTTACGGATGTTTGCAAGTTCAATCAAAAGATTGTGTGCCATATCAAGTGAAATAGGCATACGACTTTCTGTTTCGTTGCAAGCATAGCCGAACATCATACCTTGGTCACCAGCACCTTGGTCGTACGACTCTTTGCGTTCTACACCACGATTGATGTCTGGAGATTGACCATGAAGTGCAGTTAGAATACCACACGATTCGCTGTCGAATTTGTACTCACTTTTAGTGTAACCGATTTTTTTAATAACACTACGAGCAATATCTTGTTCGTTGATTTTTGCTTGTGTTTTGATTTCGCCGGCTACAATAACTTGTCCAGTTGTTACCAATGTTTCGCAAGCAACTTTAGAAGTTGCATCTTGAGCAAGAATATTGTCAAGAATTGCGTCAGAAATTTGGTCAGCCACTTTGTCTGGATGACCTTCAGAAACTGATTCTGATGAAAAAAAATATCCCATAACTACTTTATAAGGTTAATTAATAAATAATAATGGGAAAAATTGGATGTGAGAACCTGTGCTGTTTTAGCATTTTTTTCTGTGGTTGCAATCAAATCAAATCTTTCCACTTGTACAATGCAAATATATGTTTTCTTTTTAGTTTGACAATTGTAACGCTAGTTTTTTATTTCTGTAGTGCTCTCATCGCATTTAATACTGCTAAAACAGTAACGCCAACATCTGCAAATACAGCCATCCATAATGTTCCAAGTCCAATGGTTGCTAGTACTAGTACAAGTATTTTTACGCTTATGGCGAACCATACATTTTGTTGTGCTATTCGAAGTGTTCTTCTTGCAATTTGTATCGCCAATGCGATTTTCGATGGCTTGTCGTCCATAAGTACGATGTCGGCTGCCTCTATGGCGGCATCGCTGCCAAGACCGCCCATTGCTATTCCGATATCGGCCCTGGCAAGAACAGGCGCGTCGTTGATTCCGTCGCCAACGAAAGCAAGGTATGAACCTGCTTCTTTTTCTTGTAAAAGTCGTTCTACGTGAGAAACTTTGTCCGTTGGTAGTAATTCAGCATGATATTCGCTTAGATTAAGTTTTTTTGCAACATCTTCGCCTACTTCTTTTCTATCGCCGGTCAACATAACGGTTTTTTCTACCCCAAATTGATGAAGACTTGTAATTGCTTCTGCGCTATCTTCTTTGATGACATCATTTATTACAATATGTCCAGCATAAATTCCATTGATCGCGATATGGATGATTGTGCCAATTTGTGGACAATCGTGCCATTCAGCTCCGATACTTTCCATCATTTTAGTATTTCCAACGCAAACAACGTCATTTCCAATCTTTGCACGAATACCATGTCCGGCAATTTCTTCGACATCGCTCACGCTGCAGCCGTCTGTGGCTTCTTCTGGAAATGCGTTACGAAGTGCTGCTGCAATTGGATGTGTAGAAAAATGTTCAACATGTGCTGCAAGGTGCAATATATGTCTTTCATCGCAAGTCTCAGGATGGATTGCTTCTACGGCGAATTGTCCATGAGTAAGTGTTCCAGTTTTGTCAAAAACTATAGTTTTTACTTTAGCAAGTGTATCCATGTAGTTTGCACCTTTTATTAATATTCCATTACGGGATGCTCCGCCTATGCCTCCAAAAAATGTTAAAGGAACGCTGATTACTAATGCACATGGACAAGATACGATTAAGAATGTAAGCGCTCGGTATAACCAGGTAGGAAATGCGGCAACGAAACTTCCTGAAAACAAAGGAGGAAGAATAGCCAATGCAATGGCGGAACAGACAACTATAGGCGTGTAGATTCGTGCAAAATGAGTAATGAATGTCTCGCTTTTTGATTTGCTGTCGCTTGCATTTTCAACCAAGTTGATGATTTTTGAAACGGTACTTTCTCCAAAAGATTTTGTTGTTTTTACTCGAATTACACCACTGATGTTTACACATCCGGAAATTACTTCGTCGTCTATTGAGATTTCGCGAGGGGCGCTTTCTCCTGTAAGTGCAATGGTATTTAACGACGAATTACCTTCTATTACAATACCGTCTAGTGGAACTTTTTCACCTGGTTTTATTACAATGATTTCTCCTACAATTATCGTTTCTGGTGAAACTGTTTGTATTCCTCCGTCTCGTTCTACATTTGCTGTATCGGGACGGATATCCATTAAATGAGAAATACTTTCGCGACTTTTACCTTCGGCATAGCCTTCGAATAATTCGCCTATTTGGAAAAATAGCATTACAAAAACAGCTTCGGGAAATTCTGTTTCCGCTCCAGGTAGAAATCCTATGCAAAGCGCACCGATAGTGGCAATTGCCATAAGAAAATGTTCATTGAAGATATCACCTTCCGTTATGCCTTCAGCCGCTTCGTGCAATGTCTCGTGACCAATAAGCAAGTACGGAATAAGATAGATTATTAATAATTGCCATGTTTGTAAATCACAATATTGTTCGATAAGAACTGCGGCAATAAGTAAAACAATTGTGCATGCAATTGTAATGATTTGTTTTTTCATTCCGCCTTCATGGTGATGATGGTGTTCATGTTCGTGAGCGTGTTCATTACAATGACAACCATGAGAGTGTGAATGTTCTTCATGGGCATGGTTGCTGTGTTCGTGTGAACAGCAATTGTGAGAATGTTCTTCTGAATGTGCCATATCTTTTGTCTTTAAGTTTACGGTGACAAAGATGTGGCAAAACTTTCGCAACTGAGTTGCAAATATTGCAACCTTATTTTTTCTTACATTTTGGACAGATGCCTTTTATAATATATTCGGCTTCGTCAACTTGCCAACCTTGTGGAACCGGAACACTAGGAATTTCAACTTGTTCAAGACAAAATGTTTCGTGGCAAATTGTACAAGTTAGATGAATATGTCCGTGGTGATGCTGCTTGTCTTCGCAATGGCAAATACAATATTTTTGCATGCCCGAGCCGTCGTCTATTAGGTGTAGCAGATGTTTTTCTGCGAATAATGAAAGTGTTCTGAAAATAGTTGAACGGTCCACTGTTGGCATAGCATTTTCCATGTCGACCAATGAAAATGCACCAGACATTTCTGTGTTTATTGTCTTCCAAATAAGCAAACGAACTGCAGTGACGCGTACGTTTGCTTCTTCAAGACTATGTTCGTAATTTGTTTCCATATAAAGAAGAGACGCGATTAATCGCGTCTCCATATTTTTTATTTTCGTACTGATTTGTAGAAATCTTCAAAGAAATCCATTTGCTTTTGATTTGGAACAGGTGTAAGGTAGAATCCTTTTTTCATTGTCATAGCAGATTCTTCACCTTGTTTGTAGGTGCACCAGAATGGCAAGCCTTCGGCATTAGGATTTCCAGTTTTAACAAAGTTAATCCAATATTTTGCCATAATTTGCGACATGTGTGTGTCGGTTTCGCTCATGGCATCGCCGAAATCGCTACCATAAATAAATGGCATTTCAGCAACGTGTGTTGCACCTCTTGTTCCGCTTTTTAGAATACTGTTTTGAGACTTTTGTGCAAAGTAGTACATATATACTTTGCCTTTGCCTGTAGTAGTTTGTAGGTTAGCCCATGCGTATGTGTTCCATCCGAAAGAACGGTCTCTGAACATATCTTGTATCGCATATAATGCTTCTTGGTCGTTTTGGGCTGGATATGCTTCGAAGAATTTATTTGCATAATCTCCAAATTGCTCTTTTGCCATTTGTTTGTATTGGTCAACAGTCATATTGTAAATAAAAAGACTGCCTTCGTCGTCGTTGTAGCCAATCATAATATCGACATCGTTGTATTTGCCTTGTTCGTATAATTTGTATTGGTCATCTACAATGGCGTAACCGTCAACTACTGGCCAAAATAATTTGTATCCCGTGCTGTCAAGTATAGTTTGTGCCGACATTGCACGAAGTGCTTTTAGATTTTTTGCTTTCAATTTCTTTTGGAAATCTAAGCCTGCTGTTTCTGCAGGTTTCACATAGCGCACATTGTTTACACCACCGTATGGCTGATTTGAGATAGGCCCGAAGTTTCCTCCGCTTTCGCTGATTGCAGCACGGAATAATCCTTTACATAATGGCGAAGCGCATAAAATACTTACTGAATAACCACCGGCAGATTCACCGCAGATTGTAACTTTTTCTGGGTCTCCACCAAATGCAGCGATATTATCGTGTATCCAATTTAGAGCCATAATTTGGTCGTAGATACCATAGTTGCCGGAAATCTTTTTGCCCGATTCTTTGCTTAGTTCCGGATGTGCCATAAAACCGAGAGCACCAAGACGATATTCGATGCTTACATATACAATACCTTCGCGAACGAAACTATCTTGAGTTCCAATATAAGAACCTGTTGAGAAGCCGCCTCCGTGTATCATTACAAATACAGGAAGTTTCTCGTCTTTTGATTTTGCAGGAGTTTCAACACTTAGATACAAGCAATCCTCGCTCATAGGAATGTGGCTGATCCCTTGGTTAGGGTCGTCAACTTGGAACGGACGGTTTCCCCATTCGTCAGATTTGTAAACACCTTTCCATGGCTTTTTTGCCACAGGCATTTTCCAACGAAGATTTCCAACAGGCGCTTCGGCATACGGAATGCGTTTGTATAAAGCAAATCCTTCGTGAAGAACACCTTCTATTTCACCTTGTGCAACGGTCGTTTTAAGAATTTGAGCCATACCAGGAAGTGTAATTGCCATGCTCAAAAGAGCCGAAAAAATAATTTTCTTCATTGTAATAATTTCTTTCTTCAAAAATAATAAATGTATGTGGGATTCTGCATACATTTATTTTCAAAAGTAAAAAAACAAAATACAGTTTGCCACAAAAACGATGGCTGGAAGCCATCATTTGAGTAACCAGTGAC
>JAZLFM010000009.1:0-11566 GCA_045615765.1 Bacteroidales bacterium | reverse complement strand
ATAAACCTAAAGGTTAGTTTTTAGTGATTAGTGATTAGTGATTAATTGTTGGGGCGTATTGCATACGCCCATATAAATAGTGAATATGTTTAATGGGCAATTGATAGTTATGTAATTATCAATTATCAATTTAAAATTATATGATAGATGTTTTAATTATAGGTGGTGGTATAGCAGGTTTGGAAACAGCTTGCTCACTACAAGATTTAGGATACGAAACAGTTATAGTAGAAAAAGAAAAAACTATAGGTGGACATTTAAATGACTGGGATACATTGTTCCCAACGCATCGTTCTGCAGCGGAAGTGCTCGAACATTATACGGAAGAAACGCGTAAACGAGCATTGACAATCTATTTAAATACCTATGTCATCTCTGTAAATAAGCAGACTGATGGAGTTTTCGAAGTACAAACATCACGCGATGTCGTATTTCATTGTAAATCTGTTGTTCTTGCCTCTGGTTATCAGTTGTTTAACGCTGAACGCAAGGAGGAATATGGGTATAAAATTTATGATAATGTGTTAACTTCTGCGGATTTAGAGAAGAAATTAAAAAATCTGCAAGGTGAGTTTACTACACCGACAGGTGTATCGCCTAAACGTATCGCGTTTATTCACTGTGTGGGTTCTCGTGATGAAAAATCTGGTAATCATTATTGCTCGAAACTTTGTTGCGTTACGGCTGTAAAACAAGCAATACATATGAAACAATTATGCCCGCAAGCTGAAGTATACTGTTGTTATATGGATTTACGTATGTATGGTCCTGGTTTCGAAGAAATGTACCGCGAAGCACAAGAAAAATATCATGTTCAGTTTATTCGTGGTCGTTTGTCGGAGGTTGCCGAAAATGCCAACGGTTCTTTGCAATTGAAAGTAGAGGATACGCTTGCTGCTCGTCCAAGTCGTATGCAAGTTGATATGCTTGTGCTTATGGTTGGAATGGAAACGTCTAAAAGTACAGAATTGTTCGCACAATCATGTGGCTTGGAATGTGCCTCAAATCGTTTTGTGAAAACAAAAGACCATCATATCGGTTCTAATCAAACAAATGTCGATGGAATATTTACTGCTGGTGCAAGTATAGGTCCATTGTCGGTGTTTGATACGGTAAATCATGCAAAATCTGCCGCTTTTGCTGTGAGTGATTATTTAAAAAGTACGAAATAATGAGAAATTTTGGCTTCTCAACAACAAAATCACGCACGATAGATTACGAGAAAATCGATAATCGATTGATACGCTATGTGCTCGAAAATGAGCCTACATTCAATGCGTGTCTTTCTTGTGGATCGTGTACGGCTATCTGTAGTGCCGGAAATTTAACATCGTTTAATATTAGACGCTTAAGTTTACAAATACGATTGGGTGAGTTGGAACATGCTCACGAAGAGTTGGATAAATGTATGTTATGCGGAAAATGTCTTTTGGAATGTCCACGAGGTATCAATACGCGTAATGTAATTATGCTGATGAAAAAAGGATTGTATATGATAGAAAGCGAAAGCAAGGGAAAAAATGATAAATAATTTATTTATACTGCCGTTTACTTTGGGAATGATAACATTGTTTATCATTCTATTTATAAAATATGGTTTGTGGATTAGCCGCTTGTCGAAAATAGATAAGTTGCGTATCGTACAAAGTTTGTTCTCACGCCGTACATTGGCGGCAATTTCCGAAAGTTTTATGGAAGGTCTGATTCACCGTAAAATGTTTCGTCGCCATGGATTGTTAGGCTATATGCACATGAGCTTGGCTTTTGGCTGGTTTCTTCTTATTGTTTTTGGACATATAGAAGTGTTTGTTCAAACTGGTTCATTTTCGACATATCCTTGGATACCAATCTTTTTTAACTATTTCAATCACGATGCGTTCCCTGGAGAACGACTTATGGCAAACATTATGGACTTTTTGCTTTTGTTTGTTTTGAGTGGCGTGTTGTTGGCATACTTTAAACGAATAAATAGTAAGATTTTTGGTATAAAGAAGACAACAAAATTAAGACCTGGTGACAGATTCGCTTTGGCTTCGTTGTGGTGTATTTTCCCATTCCGTTTGTTGGCAGAAAGTGCCACGGCAGCTTTGTATGGCAATGGTGGTTTCTTAACAAATACAGTAGGAATATTCTTTCAATGGATACAAGTAACTCCAGAAATGGAGTCTGTTCTTTGGTGGGCTTATTCTATCAGTTTGGGCGTATTCTTTGTTTGTATGCCATTTTCTCGCTATATGCACATTTTGACGGAAATATTGTTCATATTCCTTCGTCATTATGGAATTAAGTTGAAAAAACAGTTTAATTCGTATTCTCGTATTCAAGTATATTCTTGCTCTCGTTGTGGTGTTTGTATTGATGTCTGCCAAATGCACATTGCAAATATTTCGAACAATCAGTCGGTGTATATTTTGAAGAATATGCGCGATCATGACTTGACAGCCCGTAAATTATATAACTGTATGCTTTGCGGACGATGCGAAAGTGCTTGTCCAGTGGGTATTAATTTGAATGACTTACGTATTTCTCAGCGTATAAAGGCTTCGAAGGAATATAATTCTAACTATGCATTCTTACAAACATTACCGTATGAACCAGTAGTGGAAGATAAGAAACCGGAAGTGATTTATTTTGCTGGTTGTATGACACACATGACTCCAGGTATTAAGAAATCTGTTGTACAAGTGCTCGATAAGGCAGGGATGAACTATCAGTTTATGGATAAGGAAAAAGGTGCTTGTTGTGGACGTCCGCTTATGCTTGCAGGACAATATCAAGCAGCACAAAAATTGATAGAATTCAATCGTGAAAAAATTCTTGAATCGGGAGCAACAACGTTATTGGTTTCTTGTCCAATTTGTTACAAAGTGTTCCGCGATGACTATGAATTAGGACAAATTACGATTAAACATCATTCTGAATATTTCTTGGAATTGGTTGAACAAGGTAGAATTTCGTTAAAGAAATCAGAAAAATCTATCGTTTATCATGATCCTTGTGAATTAGGTCGTGGTTGTGGAGTATATGCTCCACCAAGAGATTTACTTGATAAAACAGGTACGGTATTGTCAACTGAACAAGAGAAAGTTACGTCGTTGTGTTGTAGCGGTTCACTTGGCGATTTAAGTCTTTCTATGGCAGATAGGAATGTAATAAAGGCAGAGACGTTGAAAGTGCTTTTGAAGCAAAACCCAGATGTCCTTGCTACAGCTTGTCCGCTTTGTAAAAAGACTTTCGTGAAAGGTGTTGATATTCAAGTAAAAGATATCGCTGAAATAGTTGCTGATGCTATGGAATAGCATTTTGTTGTATCTTTACTCAAAATTTCTATAGTGTCACATTTACCTGCATTGGTCTATGATTTAGCCTTAATTCTTATTATGGCAGGATTTGTAACTTTGATTTTCAAGAAGTTACAACAGCCCTTGGTTTTGGGGTATATTGTCGTAGGTATTATTGCAGGACCATATATAGATTTACTTCCGTCGGTAACCGATAAATCCAATATTTCAATTTGGGCCGATATTGGCGTGATATTCTTATTGTTCGCTCTTGGACTGGAATTTAGTGTAAAGAAGTTGATGAATGTCGGAGCTTCGGCTTTTATAACGGCTTTTACGGAAGTAATATCTATGCTTGTAATTGGATTTATTTTCGGAAAACTTGTTGGATGGGGAAATATGGAAAGTATTTTCCTTGGTGGAATGCTTTCTATGTCTTCAACAACCATTATTATTAAAGCTTTTGATGATTTGAATATTCGTGGGCAAAAGTTTACCGGAGTTGTATTTGGTACTTTGGTTGTTGAAGATATAGTTGCGATTTTAATGATGGTGATGTTGCCAACAATTGCTGTAAGTCAGCAGTTTGCGGGAATGGAGATGATTGAAAGCTTCTTCAAACTAGGATTCTTTATGGTGCTTTGGTTTATTGTTGGTATTTTTTTGTTGCCGTCATTTTTCCGAAGAGTAAAACCATTGTTAAACGATGAAATGTTGTTGATTATATCATTAGGTCTTTGCCTTGGTATGGTGATATTTGCCGTTCAAGTCGGATTTTCAGCGGCATTGGGTGCTTTTATAATGGGGTCAATTTTGTCGGAAACAATCGAAGGTCAGAAAATCGAACATCTTATAAAAGGTTTAAAAGACTTTTTTGGCGCAGTGTTCTTTGTGTCTGTTGGTATGCTTGTCGATCCGTCGGTTTTATTGAATTATTGGGGTACGATATTGGTAATAACTTTAGTTGTTGTTTTCTTTAAACCAATTTGTTCTGCACTTGGTGTTTTGTTGTCTGGACAGGATTTAAAAATAGCCGTGCAATCGGGTATGAGTCTTGCACAAATAGGTGAGTTCGCATTTATTATTGCTTCGGTAGGTATGTCTATGAATGTGATAAGCGCTCATATTTATCCAATAATTGTCGCGGTTTCGGTAATTACCACTTTTACAACACCATATTTTATTCGTTTATCGGATCCATTGTATGATTTTATGCAACAAAAATTACCTCAAAATGTCTTGTCTAAAATCAATAAAGTAACTCAAGGAACACGAATATTGAATAAAGAAAGTGAGTGGAAAAAATTCATAAAAATAACATTAGGCCGCGATGTCATTTATTGCGTAATCATGCTGACGATTCACGTGCTTGCGTTTAATTTCTTAAGTCCATTGTTGCAGAAATTTGTTCCTGAAGATTGGGTGAAGATAATCACTGGCTGCATTGCATTGGTTGCAATGGCTCCGTTCCTTCGTGTTATGTTGATGAATAAAGGCAATGTAGAATCTTTTATGAAATTGTGGGGCCAGAATCATTTTAACAAAGGTGGATTGATTTGTATAGTGGTTTTCCAAGCAGGTGTGGCTATGTTTTTTATTTGTACCGTATTGGCAAAAATGTTTAGCATGTCGCAACGAGTGGAAATTTTGGTTGCATTGTCAGTATTTATTTTAATTGTTCTTTCTCGACATCTTTTGCGAGGATATAATAAGATAGAACGTAGGTTTGTAGATAACCTGAATGTTCGTATAGAAAATGAGGAAGATGCCTTGAAACATAGCTTCGATACACATTTGTTGGATAGAAATATTCACTTGGCCGAAGTAACGATACCGGCAGCATCGATTTATATAGGAAAGAAATTGTTGGAAACAGATATTAAGCAGAATTTTGGACTTTCTGTGGTGAAAATTATGCGTGGCGCTTTGGAAATTGATATTCCTGAAGCTTCGGAAATTATCTATCCGCAAGATATTTTGGTCGTGTTAGGTAATGACGATCAAATAGCATCATTTACAGACTTTTTGGCAATAGAAAATCAACAGTTTGAAAAAAGAACACGTTCTGAAATTACATTGGAATCTTTGCTTATTGAAGAAAACTCATTCTTGTGTGGACAAAGCATTATGCAATCAGGATTGAAAGAACAAGTTCATTGTCTTGTCGTGGGTATTGAACGTCAGGGAAAATCTATGATGAATCCGCATTATACTATGGTTTTCGAAGCAGGAGATTTAGTGTGGATAGTTGGCAACAAAAAACGTTTGTACGAATTTTTGAAAAAATAAAGGCAGGATTTCTCCCGCCTTTAAGTGGTTATTGTTTTTGTACGATAAAGAAAACATATCCATACAAGTATCCATATAAATCATATTGTTGCATTTCTTTTGTGAGATTTTCCGTAAGAAATGTAGCAAATTGTGATTCCGGATATTCAGCAAGAAACTCGGGAATTCGCTTCTGCATAGGTTTGTAATAATTTTCAGTCCAACTAGCAGAAGAAACTACAAATGTTTGTCTTACAGTATAACCGCACTTTTCGATAATGGCACATTTGTTTGCTATACTGTCAATTTCTTCGAAGTTTTCCGTAAACCATTGCGTATTTTCTGGTCGTTTGTTGCTAAGCCAACAACAATCAGAAAAGATAAGAAATCCCTTGTCTTTTAGAAACTGATACCAATAGCGTAAACCTTTTTCAAAGCCGATGTGGTAAATGGAACCTTCTGCCCAGAATAAATCGTAGGAATGGTCTGTAAATGGCAAATCTGCCATGTCTGCTTGTAGGGAAGTTGCATTGCAAACATGTTCTTTTTGTATTCGTTCTTGTAGCCCGTCGATTGCTTGTGGTAGAAAATCTACGGCAACGATAGATGAAGTGGGTAGGGCTTTTGCCAATACGATAGTCTGTCGTCCTGTTCCACAACCAATGTCTGCTATTGTCGCATTGCAGGGTAATTCATCTTGTATATACGATAATGCTTTGATAGTTTCCTCGTTGGAGCCAGGTCCTTGTTGAGGCATTGCTTTAAAGAATTCTCCGATAAGAGAAATGTCGAAATCGAAATTATTTACAGTGTTATTTTCCATAGTATTATATTTTGAATTGAAAAAATAAAAATAATACATAACAAATTTGTTATGCAAATTCAAAGCCTCGTCAAATAGTTTATAACTATTTGTGCGAGATTATAATACCGTATCCAATGTAGAATATAACATCCAATAATTTTACAAGACAAAGATAGAAATAAATATGATGTAGAATAATGGTAAGTCAATTTTATTAGTGGTAAAATAATTATTCAAAAGTATCGTTAATGTAATGATTTTATCGATGGATAAATCCACAATTAACTGCAACCAATTAAAATATAAATACAATGCCAGAAAAATTTAAAAACAAATATCGCATACCATCCAATCGATTACGTGGTTGGAATTATGCTCAAAATGGATATTATTTTATCACCATAGTTACCCATGGACGGAAACATGTATTTGGCCGTGTCGAGAATGGAAAAATGATTTTGAACGATATCGGTCGGATTGTATATACAGAATTTTTCAAATCGTTTGAAATTCGTGAAGAATTGTATTTGGGTGAATTTGTATTAATGCCCAATCATTTGCATGCAATTGTAATTTTGGATAAAAAACATTGTGAATGTGTTATGCAATCGCAGGGCCGTAATGTAGAGACGCACGGCCGTGCGTCTCTACAATCGGAATCAAAATCGGAAACGGAATCAAAATCAAAACAATTACAATTACAACGACAACCAAAATCAATTTCGTCATTTGTTGCCGGTTTCAAATCAACAACAATAAAACAAATTGACGATTGGATTGATGCAAATAATTTGTCCATGTTGAAATATAACAAACACAATCCATTGTGGCAGGCGAATTATTACGATCATATTATCCGAAATGAAATAGAATATCAAAACATTTCCAGATATATTGTTTGTAATCCGATAAAATGGACAAATGACTCGTTGCAGTTTGGTAATCTATAAAAAAACAGAGACGCACGGCCGTGCGTCTCTGTACATGTAAAAATATATTAAAATGATATTATTTTGTAACTACCATTTTTGGATAGTTTCCAACAGTTTGTGCTTGTGCTACAGTTCCGTCTGCGTTGTATAATGTTGCAGTGTGAGCACTTCCGTACGGTGTTGAAAGAACCCAAATGTTTTTGCTTTTAGAATCGATAGAAACACCATATACGTTGTAGTCTTCTACTACAGTAGTGGCATTGCCGCCATTTTCGCTCATGCTAATTAAGCCACCGTCAAGGTAGTAGATAGTTCCATTATTGTATGCCAAAACGTTTTCTCCATAGCAAGAAATTTGGTGGTCGAAATCTTTTATTGTTGTAGTTGATAAAGAATTTGCATCGATTTTTACTAATGTTGAATTGCTAACAACTTCAGAACCAAGATAATTACCTGCAGCATCGTAGTTGTATACTGATAAACCTTTGCAAAGAACAAGTACATTACCGTTGTTGTCAACTTCAAGGTCGGCAGGAAGATCACCTACAGTGATAGTTTTTTCTACAGCTAATGTCTTCACGTTTATTACAGTGATAGTGTTGTCGTTAGTGAAACCACCCATATTTGCGACGAATAGTTTTCCGTTAGAAATTACCATTGCGTTTGGTCCTGCACCTGTTGCAACAGAGTCAACTTTTTCTAATGAAGCGTTGTTTACAACATACACATAGTCGCTACCAAATCCGTTGCCGTTAGTTACGAAGATTTCGCTGTCGTTGCGCTTTTCTACATAACGTGGGTACGAAAGACCTTTGATAGTTCCTTCGCTTTCGAATGTGTTAGCGTTTACAACTTCTACTTTTTGTGAGTTGTTTACAACGATATACGCTTTGTTGCCGATAATTTTCATTGAGTTAGCAACGTCGCCAAGAGGACGGTCGTTTGTCTCAGCGAAAATATCTTTTTGTAAGCCATCTTTTGTAATTGCATACACGTCTGCATCGTTACTGCTGAAGTTTCCTTCGCATACTATGAATGTTGCAGAAGAAAATTCTCCTTTTGGTTTGTTTTCATCATCCTTGTTACAAGAAGTAAGGATTGCTGCACTTGCTAAAAGCAAAGTTGAAAGTCTGAAAATGTTTCTTTTCATTGTTTAAATATTTAGTTAATAAAAAATTGAATACTGATTTCGTAATTTCGTTTTGGAAGAGGGTAGGAACGAATTTGTTCGTACACTGTATTTGTAATATTGTTTATTTTTCCTCCGATAACCAATTTTGTTTTCTGAAAATGTATGGTATGTTGTATGCCTAAATCGGCTAAAAAGTATGCGTCAAGATTTTTTTCAAGCGCATAGTAACGCTTGCTTTCATAATGGAAATGTAAACTAAGATTTGTATTCCAAATCTCTATTTGTGGTCGGTATGCTAATTCAAATTTTGGTACGTAATATAATTGGTGACCAATGTTGTCGCTGTCGTCGGCATCGTACATTTTTGTGATGTGCGATGTGTTTAGATTTATAGCAAAATTATTGCGAATAGTAAATTTGTTAAATGTTTTGTTGAAATTCGCATTTAGTTCGATTCCTTGTAAAACCGCTTGTGCAGTGTTGTTGGGGTGCCATACGGCTCCTTGCTGTGTCCACATTATCATGTCGTTGATAGTAGCATGAAAAATGGTGAAATCTGTTGTCAATTCGGTTGAATCTTTCGCTATGATTTTGTAAGTAAAACCACTTTCTGCCGAAAATCCATGTTCTGGTTTTAAGTCAGGATTTCCCCATGCTACCCAATACAAATCGTTAAAGGTAGGGGTTCTGTATTTGTTTCCTGCTGTTGCGCGAATTATAAGTTTTTTGTGCAATAAAGCATAGTCGGCACCGATGTTTACGATATATGGAATTTTGTATTGTGAGTTCCATTCCTTGCGAATAGAAAATGAACTGGCAAAGTCGCTTTGCTTGTATTGAATTGCAGCAATTCCTGCAATGGAATTCTCTCGTTTTTCGCCACCATAATCGCCGACATTTGCTTTAGCAATTTTCCCTTGGGCCTCAGCACTAAATGATAGAGTTTTGCTTAATCGTTGCCGTAATTGCAGTGAATGCATGTTACTTATGTTTGCTATTTCGCTATAAGTAGTGTACAATTCTGCCGAAGGTGTGATTTTTTTAGTATATAGTTCATAGTCATTTATATACATGGTCTTGTAAATGACTCTTGTTTTCGGGTAAATCATTTGCAATGACGCAACAGCACGAAACAGTGAATCGGTTTGTTTTTCGGCATTGTTAGGGTCGCTACCTAATAATGCAGGCAAGTTCGATTTATTTACCTGATACCAAAGAGCACCATGGGCAAAAATATGTTCTGAGAATTTTATGTGTAGATTCTGTATTGTTCCCCATTTATAATAGTCTGCATTTTTACGATGCACATTTTCCAAGCGTACATAATCGTAATATTCAAAGTCACTTTCCGATTTTGTATAAAATATGGAACCAGAATATTGAATGTTTTTATTTCCTACGGTATATCCGGTGTTTGCTTTGTAAGTTCCAAAACTACCGGCAGAAAGTAGGCACGATGCTTTGACTTGTTTTCTCCACAATGGTTTGTTCTTTAATTCTATTGCTCCTCCGAAAGTTCCATTCCCGAATTGTGTTGCCGATGCGCTGTGGTCGATTGCAATATTTGTAAAGCCAGAAATTGGTATTTGCGATATGTCATTTTCGCCGTTAGAGTTTGCATTTAAAGGAAAACCTTCCCAAGAAATTTGTGTACGCGTAGCGCCACCTCCACGAAGCGAAACCGAACTAGACATTCCTTCCGTTCCATAATTCTTTATTATGAGCGCGGTGGAATGGGATAGGAGGTCACTTAATGAATTGCTACGGGTAGTTTGGAGCGTAAGTGAATCGTATTCAATACGTTTGGCTCCATCGTTAAAGAACGATGGTTGCGCATAAATAGGCACAATGTCAATTTGTACCGTATCGGTTACAGACTGACATAGCACAGGTATGGCTACCAGCAATGAAAAAAGTACAGTCAGTTGTCTTTTCATTTGTTACTCAATGATTATCCCGCTCATTTGGTAAGTATGTAGATTTGGCAGGTCTTCTGACTTATTTCATTCTATACTGATCTTCCCATTCAACAGAACAGTGATGCTTGTTTGTATAGAACTTAACGAAACTAACAGCTGCGGAAACAGTTCAGGTTTTACACCTGATTCCCTTTTCACATCCACACCAAAGTGTGTCAGCACCAATTCTGTGACAAATGTAATAAATAGGTGGGGAAATTCAAGAAAAAATAAATCCAATATTCCGCAAAAATCAAACATCCCCGTAGGGGTTGCATTGTTTTTATGATTGAGGATTTTATAGAAAAAGAAAGAGTTTCAGGAAAACGACATAGAGCTACAAGACTAAAGTGGGTGGTTCCGAATAATTATCAATTATTTTCCTATATTTGTACAATCAAAAACCAATTGTGTGGGAATAGCGAGATTAAATAACAATTTGTGCCACAATTATTTGGAAAATCCAAATGGTTGTATACACATGTGTAGTGTAACCCTATCTTATTTTGAATTATGGAGCGACTTTTCTGCAAAAGCAGGGGAGTCGCTTTTTTGTTTAATTTAATTATATAATCATGAAACATTTCTTGAAAACAATTGCTATGTTCTGCTTAGGTGCAATAACAATGGCATCGTGTAGTGACGAACCGACACCAGAAGCAAAATTGGAGGTTTCGAAGACGGAACTTGGATTTTCTCAGAATGCCGACTCCAAGGTTGTAAGCGTAACAACTACCGGCGTATGGTATGTTGAAAACAATTCCGCCTGGATTAGCATTTCTCCAATGGGCGGCAAGGGTAACGGTGCGATTACGGTTTCTGTTTCCCAAAACGCAAGCGGCCAATCCCGTGAATCGTATTTCTCTGTTGCAATAGATTCCGATTCTAAGGTTATCGTTGTTTCACAATCTGCAACGGATACTTCTGAGGAAGAAAATAATGGAGAAGAAACAGGTGACAAAGATGAGAACGGAGAAAACGGAGTGATAAAAGCGGCATTCTCTGTGTCTGCAGATAAACAGGTTTATTTTTCGCAAGGAAACTTGCAGTATCAGGCAAGCACAAAAACGTGGCGCTTTGCGGAACACCAATATGATATGATAGGTGATGCAAATAAAAACATTTCTTCTACATACAACGGTTGGATAGACTTGTTCGGCTGGGGGACAAGTGGTTATAACTCAAAATAT
>JAZLFM010000008.1:0-65367 GCA_045615765.1 Bacteroidales bacterium | reverse complement strand
TATAGTATTTCTGCAATGCTTTTATTGTACCAAGTTTTAACCATATTTGTTTTAATTTCGACATTGTTGACCAAATACTACCATTCAATATTCTATATACAGATGGTTTTAAATTATCCATATAATGACCACTTCCATATTGACCAACTATAGCATATACAAACATATCTTCATTATAAACCAATGAATAATCAATCTTTGTATAATCAACAATATTACGAAAACAAATTGTACGATTTGATATATCTACCCCTCTTATCAATTCATCACTTGAAAAGTCACGTTTATATTGTTCACCAACCTCTGTTTCAGAAAGTATATTTCCTTTATCATCAATCATTATAGAATCATGATAAACAATTACACATTCTGGATGACTTTCTAAATAATCGACCTCTTTTTGAAGCATTAAAGGGTCTTGCCAATAATCATCACCATCGCACATCGACACATATTTCCCTCTACATTGAATTAATGCATCAAAATAATTTTTCTGTTTACCTAGATTATGCGGTCTTTCAAGAAGCCGAATCTGTGAATATTTTTCCGCATACCCTTCACAAATTCTTCGCGTTGCATCTGTACCACAATCCTCCCCAACAAGAATTTCATATTCAAAATCACATTCTTGCATAAGAATACTATCAAGAGTTTGAGAAATATATTGCTCTTGATTATACGTACATACTATAACAGATACAACAGGTGTCATTTATTAAAAAACTTTCTTAATATATTAATCGGATATAATATAATTGTTCCCAACCTATATCTATTTGATTTCAATAAACCGTCTATGTCTTTTTGTTTACGTTCAATTAGGCACTCCTGTCGTTCTATATAAGACGTCAACTTATCTAAATCACATTTATCAACAAAGAATGTCTGTAGTTCATTTATAATTTTCACATCGTCAATTTTTTTTGCATAAGTCCAAAGATTCAATAATGCTCTAGTATATATAACATTTTTATTTTTATCGACATCAGGAAATTTGGAAACATAGTTTTTCTTCCACAAAAACACATTTTTATCATAATTATACATTTTATCAGTTTTTGCAAAATCATTACTAAAACTACCATTATGTCGTCTCCATACACCTGTAGAATCAGGTAGAAATTCTATTTTCGTAGCAAGACAAAATTCATACAGTAGAATCCAAGGAACATCAGTATTATTTTTTGGTATTTGAATGTTTTTTAATAATTTCCGTCTAAAAACCCAAGTTACATTACTCGCATAACCTTTGGAAAGAATAGGATTCTCAGCATTAAACACACATATTTCATTTTGAAACACATTTTTTTTCAACAATTGAGTTTCATCGTTTAATATATCACAGTCTGTATAACATAATCCAATTGCAGAATTTGCATCTAAAAAATCGACTTGTTTCTGTAATTTTAATGGATCCGTCCAATAATCATCTCCTTCAAAAACTGCTACATACTCGCCATCTCCTAGTGCGAGAGCACGTTCCCAATTTTTTGTATAACCTATGTTTTCTTTATTGCTTAAAATTTTTATATAACTATATTCTTGAGCATAACCATTACAAATAGACAACGTTTCATCCGAACTACAATCGTCAGCAACAATTACCTCAAAAGGGAATGATGTTTTCTGTTTTACAACACCATCAAGCGCTTGACGAATGTATTTTTCTTGATTATATGAGATTATAATTACAGATAATTTCATACTTTCTTTAATAAAGATTTATGAAGATAATATATAATATTTTCGTCTTCATTTGTAAATATACAAAATTTCCGCAGTTATATGCTTAAAAATCAAAAAATCTAATATTCTATGGTTAATATTTCATGATATCCATATCAATCAAACGACTGATTTGGTTGAATGGAAATTTGACGGATTTCTTCGAATTCGTTGGCAGACAAATCGTTTAGGAAGTAGTTAATCGGATTAACTTTTTGTCCGCTTTTTATTATCTCATAATGCAAGTGAGAACCTGTTGAAACACCTGTATTACCAACAAGGGCTATCACTTCACCACGTTTTACTTTTTGTCCTTTACGGACTAATAATTCCGAGCAGTGGGCGTACATCGATTGGTATTTATAACCATGATCCAACACAACTGTTTTTCCATAGCCTCGTTCAAAATCGGCGGATTTTACAACAGCATCGCCGGTTGCATAAATTTTCGTTCCCGATGGAGCTACCAAATCTATACCAGAGTGGGTACGCAATGTTTTATATATCGGGTGCATACGGGTACCATATCCCGAAACATATTTATATGATTTTAATGGCTGTATGCTTGGAATATGCTGCAACATTTCTTGCTTGTTTTTTGCCAAATCAACTATGGTATCAAACGACAAGGATTGTATGTACAATTTCTTAGTTAATACATCTATACGTTTGTTGGTTTCAACCACCAATTCCATATTGGGAATGGCTTCAATCTCGGCATAGCGGTTCACGCCACCAAAACCACCATTACGAACCGCATCGGGAATAGGCTCCGATTCAAACACCATACGATAGATATTGTTATCCTTGTCGGCCAAGTCACTCAAAACAGTCTCCACGTTCTTCATACGACCATTTAGGTTTTTATACTGGCTACGCAACATTTTATTTTCGTCCATCAATTGTTTTTCGCGAGCAGATGGAAAAAAATGTAACCACGTGAACATGAATGCAAATCCAACCACAACCACCACAACAACATACGACAACAGCATTAGAAAAATCTTCTTTGGAGATCGTTCTATCTTTTCGTAAGAAAGTGTTTCTGGATTATATCGGAATTTACTTTTTGACATCAGTTTGTTTTGAAAGTACAAAGATACAATTAATTGACAATTAAAACCACGAAATATTACATATTATATGCGGATGTTTTACATTAACATATAATATAGTTTTTTAAAAACACAAGGGCGGAGTAGAACCCCGCCCCGACAATATTAAGCATTTATCATTGAACATTAATCATTCAAAAACAATTGTCCATTTTCAATTGTCAATTAACAACCGTTCCTGTCAAATCGTAAGTGTCGGCGGCGGTGATTTGTACGTTATAAAAATCTCCTACCTTCAATCGTTTGTCGTCAATAAACACTTCGTTATCGACTTCGAATGCGTCGTATTGGGTACGACCGATTACACCATCGGATTCTTTGCGGTCGATTAAAACCTTGAACGTCTTTCCTACCTTCTCGTTATTCTTTTTTAACGAAATTTCTTGTTGTAGGTTCATGATTATCTCCTGACGTTCTTGTTTAACTCTTTCCGGAATACTATTTCTATAATTTTCGCCAGCATAAGTTCCTTCTTCATGGGAATAGGTAAATACACCTAGTCTGTCAAATTCAGCCTGACGAACAAAATCAACTAATTTCTGGAATTCTTTTTCTGTCTCGCCCGGATGACCAACTATCAAACTGGTTCGTATTGCAATATCGGGAACCTTGGTCTTTAATTTCTCCATCAATTCAAAGGTTTCTCTCTCGCTAAAGAAACGTCGCATTTTCGTCAACACTTTGTCGGAAGCATGCTGGAACGGTATGTCTATGTAATGACACACTTTCGACAACTGGTTCATGGAATCCAACACTTCCATAGGAAAACTGTTGGGATAGAGATAATGAAGACGTATCCATTCCAGACCTTCTATTGGTTGCAGTTTTTCCAACAATTCCGCCAACACATTACGTTTATATAAATCGTAGCCAAAGAACGACAAATCCTGCGCTATTAACGAAAGTTCTTTTGCCCCATTTTGAACTAAAAACTTCGCTTCTTTCACCAAACTTTCAATAGGTTCTGAAATATATTTTCCTCGTATAGAAGGAATTGCACAGAATGCACAAGTACGATTACATCCTTCCGCCAATTTTAAATATGCAAGATGACTTGGAGATGAAATTACGCGTTCTTGCAATAATTGTTCTTGTTTTTCTACTTGCAACGCCTGTAAAATATCGTCGAAACCACGAGCGCCAAAAAATGAATCAACCTCGGGAATTTCTGCACGAAGTTCATCGGCATAGCGTTGCGAAAGGCAACCCATTACATATAATTGCTTGATTTTTCCAGCTTGCTTCGCTTGAACCGCGCTCAATATGGTATTAATGGATTCTTGCTTTGCATCGTGAATAAATCCACAAGTATTGATTACAACTATATCGGTAAACTTCTCTGAATCAAAACAAAGCTTATAGTTCATAGCCGACAACTGTCGCGCTAATTTTTCCGAATCAACAGTATTTTTCGAACAACCTAATGTGATAATATTTACCGATTGCATAATTTCTCGTTTTTTGCAAAATTAAAATATATAGTGATTAATGATTAATGATTAGTGATTAATTCTATACAAACGTAAAATTTCACATACATATTTTTGTGGAATACTGTACAAGTTTGCAACATTATGTAAAGGAGAGATTCCTCACTCCGTTCGGAATGACAGTGCTTCTTTTCCCCGTTCTGTTATTAGCGAAGTCCCCCGTCCTTCTGAGCGTAGCGAAGAATCTTTAGAGGCCAAATAATATATCATTCCTAATTTTTTTTGGGAAATATATGGGCGGAGTAGAACCCCGCCCCAACATTAATCACTAATCATTAATCATTTTATAAACGGTATCCGTTGTTTCTGATTATCTTGTTCTATTATCAACACATATCGGCCTGATGGTAATTCCATGGTATCTAATGTAATAGTATGATACCCAGCTTCTACATCGTTCCAATCTTGTTTTACTCGGACTTTACCATTTTCATCTATACAAGAAATGGTGATGTTTCCTTTGCGTTTTACATTAAACGCTACCCGTGCTTCTTTCTCTACAGGATTAGGTGCAATGTAATAAACCGTAAATTCATTGGTCTTGTCCATGCAGAAGTTGTCACTAAAATAGACTTTATATTCTTCTGGAGATACAATTTCAGCTGTAACGCATACATATTTTGGCAAACTACCATTTGTTGATTTGGTTTTTGCCGCAAAGACATAATCCAATACTGTTCCTGGTTCCAACGTGCCATTCCAACTCTCCGCCAATGAAGCAATATCTGGAGTTGACAACAATAATTCTATATTGCTTGTCGCCACATTACCGCTATTTAATATTTGTACCGCATAGCTCACAAATCCATTTGCATCTATAGTGGTACGCACATCGGTTATCTGCAATTGTTCATCTGCCAATGTTAACGGAATACGTTTGGTTATAGAATCACGGCAGTCATGAACAGAATGTGCTACTAATTTAGCATACGATGTTTCCTTGTCGGTAAATAAATAACTTGGATCTTCGATTGTTTCCACCTCTTTTTGCTCGAATGTCCACGTATAGGCAACAGCATGTTTCGACTCGTTTGTAAAGTTCACGAACAATGGTTCAGCTCCTTTTTTCGGGAAGAATGTGAAATCTGCCTGTGGTTGGGCATCGATAACTATAGCCGACGTCGTTGCTGCCTGACAACCAGCTTCTGTTGTCACTTGTAATGAAACCGGAAACAGACCTGAACATTGCAATACAAACGAAGGCTTTTCTTCGGTAAACGTAAGCGAATCGGCAATATTCCACACATACGAAGCAATATTATCACGATTTACACCACTATTCTTCAAAATAATCTCAGAACCAACACACGTGTACAGAGTATCCATACGTGGTTCCGGAATAGCATACGGACGTAAGGTATCGCGACCAATATTCATACAGCCATTAAAGGTCTTTGCATACAATTCCACTATATGCATAGTGGTATCGGTAGTAATGTATGGCAATAATGGCGAATAACTACGCTTTTGTGTATGGTCAATCAACCAATATGCTTCTTGTTGCGCATTATACACGGGATATTCTGTAGCATCGAAAAACAAAACCGTATCGCCTACACACACATCCTTATGCACTAAGGTGATTTTTGTTGACGGAACCACCTGTATTTCATCTTCTTTTGTTGCCGTACAACCTTGATCGGACGTAACCGTTAATTTTGCAGGTATCATACGAACCTCATCGGACAACACTTGTATAGAACTGCCGGTGTCGGTATTTCCATCTACAACCCAACTATAAGAACTAATTTTTCCATCAGCAATTTTCGAAGTCGAAGCTATTTCGCGTTCCGTATATTGGCAAGCAATCAGCGGAGAAAACGAAGCAATTGGAGTTGGATAAATGCGAACAGTATCGAACAACACACCCACACAACCTTCCTCGTTTGTCGCACGTATTTGTATAGGAAACGCTCCCCACGAAGGAAATTGGTGACTTACCACATCGCCAACCAAGGTGTCGTTATCCGTAATCCATACATGTTCCACTATTTCGGTATTATCGGTAGTATATGAATTTTGAAGAATTTGCGTTATGTTTCCTTCACACACCTTTTCCGCAATAAAATTCACCATAGGCGCAACGCCATGTACCGACACAACTATGGTATCATACGCGACACAGCTATTACTATCTGTAACTGCAACCGAATACTTTCCCGGAGCATCTACTACACAATAGTGAGTAAATTCCCCATTGAACCATTCGTAGGATTTTACATGTTCTGCACCTTGTTGTAACTGAATAACATTTCCCTTACACAACAATGTATCAGGACCAAGAGTTGCAATTTTCGGGAACAAATCAACCGTAATTGTTACCGGTTTCGATGTAATAGAATATCCAGCATTATCCGTTACCGTTACCAAATAAGTACCAGCTTTAGTTATAGAAATAGATTGCGAAGTTTCCCCCGTTGACCACAAATAAGTATAATCTCCAGCAAGACCACAATCCCAAACCAACGTATCACCAAGACAAAGGATCTGATCTCGAATCTGGTTTATTTCAGGAAAAACTATAGAAATAGTATCGACATACTCATACCCCCAATCATCGGTAACCAACACACTATATTCACCTGGTTTATTTACCTGTATAGATTGCGATGTTTCGCCCGTATTCCATGTTATTGTTTGAAAATAACTTCTATCGGGAACAGTTAAAGCAATAGGTTTAAATCCATACGAAACAACCGTATCATCTCCAAGCGAAAACTGCTCACGTTCTGTTCCAGGAAAATATTTTGAACGAAGATAGTTTTCTACTGATTGGCGTTCTAAGTTTGAAAGAGGACGATCGTAGAAAATTAATTCGGCGATGTCGCCATTGAGGTAATAATTATTAGAAGGCGGTATTGTTCCATGTTCATTATTATATGCACCTATTAAAAAATCATAATTCGAGTTCATATTATTTACAGTAGTATAACTATCTACACAAAACAAAACAGTATCTTGAAAAAAAGATAAGATGCCATTTTTTAAATCAATTTTGGATGAATATAAATCAAATGTTGAAGTATTTTGAAAGCCCATAATATATTTTTCCACAGAACCTATTACTGTATAGAAACGCGGTCTTCTTGTACTTGCACCATAATGCATAGAATACCTATTTTTTGCTGTTGCATCCATACAATTCTTAGCATAATAACAACCAGAAGATTTCCCTGTATAGGCAACAACAAATGTTGTCTGACCTTTTGAGCCAACATTTAAAATATTTCCACCATTAAGATAATCATTTCCATCAAAATGTAATACAGAATGTCCATTTATATTATTTTTTTTCAATTCTGGTGAATTCTCGAATTCTGTTTGAAAGACAGAATTACTTTCTTCTACTAAATTTTTCCAATATAACACATTTGTACGATCATCCTGTCGTATAGAATCTGCACACCACCATGCTGTCAATCCATCTATTTTATTTAAAATGAAAACTTGTGAATAAGAAAAACTTGTAATAAATATAAAACAGAACAATATAATGTATCTTAAACATTTAAACATAATTATAAACACATTACTTTGTTAAAAATCTTTTTCCCAAAGTTCCATACACATTTAGGAATTTTGGGATAGCAAAATCCCAGAAATTTACGAAAGACATATCCTAAAGCATGTTTTTCTTCATAAATAAGACCAAGAATATTATCTTTAAAAGTACATTGGGAGAGTAAAATTAACTTTGCCATTTTTTTTTCCATTTTCTGAACATTTTTATAATCCTCCCAAGAGAAATTCTTTAAATAATCAGTAACTCTTTTTACATATGGGAAGTAATTAAAATCAGACAATAAACACCCAACGCTGTAAAAATCAGACCATCCTTCGCTAGGTCTAAAAGGTTCTCCTAAACCTTTAGGGCACAAACAACTTTCAAGATCTGAATAAGAAATCGCCCAACCAAAATCAATCAAAGAAATCTGCAACTTCCGCTTATCTTCATGAATTAATATATTTGATGGTATAAAGTCTCTATGAACTATTTGTTCTCTATTTAAAATTATAAGAATTTCTACAAAACCACTAATTACATTTTTTAACACATCAAATCTACATTTATTTCTATTTGAAAAAAATTCAGAAAAACTATTTCCATGAACGCTTGACATTTCAAAAGAAAACTGTTGTCCTGTTACATTTGAACTGGATAAAATTTTAGGAGAAATTTTATATTTCTCAATTTTTTTTAAAAATAAACATTCTTTCTCTATCAAAGATTGAGTTCCCACTTTTATATATGAACATTCTTTCTTTAAAACCTTTGATTCATAGATATTTCCTTGTATCTCGCATAAAAGTCTTTTAACTAAAAGTCCATTCTTTTTTAATAAAGCACTATTTTTTTTTAAAAATTCTACATCAAAATATACTGTTTTGTCTTGAGGACATACATATTCATAACCCATCCTGGAAAAAAAAGAATCTAACAGGGTTATCGCAGAATATCTATTATCTCCTTCAAAACATATGGACACATCGTTCCCGCACTGCTTTAGTTTTGGCAAATAATCACTTTTTACTTCTTTTTTTTGAACATAAGCGTGATACAACAATGAATAAAACAAATTTTCTTTATTAGGAACATAAAAACAACGAAACTTTGATCGTGTTTTTAATAAATTTCTTTCCCAAAATACATCATAATAATCATCACCTACAAACCTAAAATCAAAAGGAACCTTTTCTCCATCTATCAAAATATAATGATACACCCTATACGACAAAGATGTTATCGGTTCTGCCTGAGTTAAATAAACAATATAATTCTTATGTGCAACCAACAAATCAATATCACCATGACCTTCTATTGTGTAATTTTGCGGAAGACACTCAAAATTACGCAAAACACAATATTCTATTGTATTATTTAACAAATAAAACAATTGTTCAATCGAATCAAACCCATCAACCCCAATACAGTTTTTATTATGTGATATTTCTATTGGGGATGGTGTATATTTTTTTAAATAATCTTCCGTATTACATCCAAACAAAACAACCAAGTCTTTATTCGTTTCCCAATCATCATTGCTACAATGTATTAAATGTCCTCCACCCGTTTTTTTTCGATAGAACTCCTTCTTTTCAAATACATTTACATTAACCAATCGTCTTCCTTCCGAAGTCATATGATATTGATAACAAGGAGATTTATCATAAAAAACAATTGCTAAGAAATCTTCTTGTCCACAATGCGCAACCTTGTACTTTAACAAAGAGCTATAAGAATCTTTCGACAAGTTTTTTTGAGAATGAGAATAAAAAACAGTTAAATTGTCTAACCATTTTTCAGAATCCCAATGAACTCTAAAAACATTTCTAACCTCAAATGAACTATTCAAATCATTTAAAATATATTTTTTTTGATAAAGCGCCTTTGACCATATTATCATAAGATGCAAAATTCCTTCTTCATTCATACCACTTATATTTTTTTAGACACAAAGGCGTATCCGAAATATCAAAAACACCATGTCCCTCATAATCTTTTTCATAAATATCAATACAATCAACATTTTTTATATGGTCCAATAAGTCTGCACCTTGTCTTATAGATACATTAAACACATATCTACCTGGCTTTAAATTTAAAGGTTCGTACATATCACAAAAACACACAGATTCTCGATCTGCATCAATTTCAAAAAAAACACCCTGTTTAGACGAGTCAAAAGCCATTACACGATTTTCATTCAAATCAAACATTGCAATACGGATTGTTATAGTTTTCTTTTGGGAAGCTCTTATTTTGACGCAAAAAGACAGGACTGTATCATAGCAAATACTGTCTTTACTATTTTTTATCTGAAAATCTGAAATATATGTAGGTTTAGCCAATCTTTTTCTTTCAAAAAAATTGTATTTTTCAAAACTTAGAAAGTTGGATTTTCTATATTGATCAACCAACAATTTGGTTACACCTATTGCTTCAACCATACCATTTTGAAGCCAAACGCATGATTTACATAAAGATTCCACACTCGCCATATTATGACTCACAAACAGCACGGTTCTTCCTTCGCCTTTGCTTACGTCTTGCATTTTGCCTATGGCTTTCTTTTGAAATTCGGCATCGCCAACGGCTAAAACCTCATCTACGATAAGGATTTCTGGATCGAGATGGGCAGCAACAGCAAAGCCTAATCGTACCATCATTCCTGAGGAATAACGTTTTACCGGGGTATCAATATAGCGTTCACAACCGGAGAAATCTACGATTTCGTCGAATTTGCGGGTAATTTCTTGCTTGTTCATGCCTAAAATGGCACCATTCATATAAATATTTTCACGGCCGGTCATTTCCGGATGGAAACCAGTTCCTACTTCCAACAAAGAACCTATTCGGCCATGGGCTTTTATGGTTCCTGTTGTAGGCGTTGTAACGCGAGATAATAATTTCAACAATGTTGATTTACCGGCACCATTTTTCCCAATAATACCTACAACATCGCCTTTCTTTATCTCCATGTTAATATCCTTCAACGCCCATACATAGTCCGAAGAGCCTTTGGTTGTGCGATCGTTTGTTTCTCCTATCTTTAAATAGGGATCTTCCTGGCGCAGTATTGTAGTTTTCCACCACCTATTCAGGTCGTGAGACAATGTACCGGTTGCAACAAGACCTAAACGGTATTGCTTCCCTACATTTTCTATTTTTATTGCTACGTCAGACAAGAATTCAAAATTTATCAATGCGTAAAGATACGAATAATTGATAAATGATAATTATTTCTAAAGAAAAATTAATGGGAAACAACCGATAAAATCCACTATATTCGCAAACACCCAACTATTTCCCTAACATCACGTTCTTGTAAATCTGGATATAATGGTAAACAAATTACTTGTTGTGCAGCCCTAGTAGCAACACAAAGATTTTGCGAAGAAGATGATTGTAAACTTTTGTATGGGTCAATAGAACTTATTAACGGATAGAAATATCGTCTTCCGTAAATATTTTGTTTTTTTAACTTCTCGTACAAATCATCACGAGACATGCCATACATTTTTTCATCTACAAATATGGGGAAATACGCATAATTAGATGTAACACCTTCTGGTATTGATAAAAAGTTAACCCTGGTACATTTTGTAACAATGTTTTATATAGTTCCACCATTTTTTGCGTTTGGCTATTGCTTCATCAACATACTGTAAACTCAACAAACCATAGGCTGCCTGAACTTCATTTAACTTCGCATTTATTCCCGTCCCTCCCATAATTGTTTCTCCATGCAAACCAAAATTTTTCAAATTGTCAATATGGTGTTTCATGTCTTCTGAATGGGATATTACAGCCCCACCTTCTATTGTGCTAAACACTTTTGTTGCATGAAAACTAAGAACCGACAAATCACCATAATTTAAGACAGAAATACCTTGCTTTTTTACACCAAAAGTATGGGTCGCATCATATATTACCTTCAAGCCATATTGGTCGGCAATTTTTTGAATTGCATCAACATCACAGGGATTTCCATATACATGAACAGGCATTATTGCCGTCGTTTTCTCTGTTATGGCTGCTTCTATCTTCGAGGCATCCAAATTGAAATAACACGGTTCCACATCTACAAATACAGGTGTTGTTTTATTCCACAATATAGAATGTGATGTCGCAACAAAGCTATATGGAGTTGTAATAACTTCACCTGTCACGCCCATAGCCTGCAACGCAACAATCAAAGCCATCGTTCCATTCGAAACCAAAGAAATATATTCAACTCCAAGATATTTTGCTAATTGTTTTTCCAACTCTTGGTGCATTTCACCATTATTTGTAAGCCATTTATTATTCCATATTTTCTGTAAATACGGAACAAATTCTTCCAACGGAGGAAGCAACGGAGAAGTTACAGTTATTGGCTTGTCGCTCATTAAACACCAGGATTACGGAATGCAAAGATATGATAAATGATGGAAATGACATATTACTTGACAGCCAAAGATTCTTCGCTGCGCTCAGAAAGACCCAAAGCACTAACGAACAAAAAATAAAGGCTGGTTTGAAACCGATCCGACTATAAAAAAAAATTATAAATTATAAATTAAAAAGACTAATTTTGCACCCGTTATAACAAATTCATATATATGAACGCTCAAGAATTACGTCAGTCGTTTTTAGACTTTTTTGCGTCTAAACAACACACTATTGTCCCTTCTGCTCCTATGGTGGTAAAAGGCGACCCTACATTGATGTTTACCAATGCTGGTATGAATCAATTCAAAGATATTTTCCTTGGAATTTCTCCTATCACAAAACCTCGTATTGCCGATTCTCAAAAATGTCTTCGTGTTTCTGGTAAACACAATGACCTTGAGGAAGTTGGACACGATACATATCACCATACCATGTTCGAAATGCTTGGAAACTGGTCTTTCGGCGATTACTTCAAAAAAGAGGCTGTTAGTTGGGCATGGGAATATCTTACAGAAGTATTGAAAATCGATAAAAATTGTTTGTATGCAACGGTATTCGAAGGTGACAAAACCGACGGAACTGAATTCGACCAAGAAGCATACGACATTTGGAAACAATATCTTCCAGAAGAAAGAATTCTTCGTGGAAACAAACACGATAATTTCTGGGAAATGGGCGAAGTTGGTCCTTGCGGTCCGTGCTCCGAAATCCACGTGGACATCCGTTCTGCTGAGGAAAAAGCAAAGAAACCTGGACATGAATTGGTAAACCACGATCATCCACAAGTAATCGAAATCTGGAACCTTGTGTTCATGCAATACAACCGTAAAGCAAACGGCGAATTGGAACTGCTTCCAAAGAAACACATCGACACGGGTATGGGTTTCGAACGTCTTGCCATGGTTACTCAAGGTAAACAATCGAACTACGACACTGATGTGTTCCAACCTCTTATTCAAGAAATTGGAGCTATCTCAAATACAAAATATGGTCAAGATGCAAAACAAGACATCGCAATGCGCGTTATCGCCGACCATATCCGTACTATCGCTTTCGCGATCGCCGATGGACAATTACCATCGAACATCAAAGCTGGTTATGTAATCCGTCGTATATTACGTCGTGCTGTTCGTTACGGTTATACATTCTTGAACCTTCACGAACCATTTATGTACCGATTGCTTCCTTGTTTGATTCAAACTATGGGAAAAGCTTATCCAGAAATCATTGCTCAAGAAAAATTGATTACTAAAGTGATTTTCGAAGAAGAAAAATCATTCTTGAAAACACTTGCAACGGGTATCAATCTTTTGAACTCTAAAATCGAAAAGACAAAACAAGCTGGCAGCAACAAAATCTCTGGTGTTGATGCATTCACATTATACGACACATACGGATTCCCTCTTGATTTGACAACATTGATTGCCCGCGAACAAAATCTTGAGGTTGACATTGATGAGTTCCAAAAAGAACTTGACAAACAAAAAGAACGTGCTCGCCAAGCTACAAATATTTCTACTGGTGACTGGGTTGTTCTTTCGAACGAACAAGGAAACGCATTCGTTGGATACGACACAACAGATTGTATGGTTTCTATTGTTAAATATCGTCAAGTTACGGCAAAGGGAAAATCATTATACCAATTAGTATTCGACAAGACACCTTTCTATGGTGAAATGGGTGGTCAAGTTGGTGACAAAGGTTACATCGAAGCTAACGGCGTAAAAACCACAATAGTTGACACTGTTCGCGAAAACGGTCTTACAGTTCATTTGTGCGAAAAATTGCCAGAAGTTCTTGATACAGAATTCAATGCTGTTGTAAATACTAAAGCTCGTGAATTAACAGAATGTAACCACTCTGCTACTCACCTTCTTCAATATGCATTACAACAAGTTCTTGGCTCACATGTTGAACAAAAAGGTTCTTTGGTTACTCCTGAACATTTACGTTTCGACTTCTCTCATTTCCAAAAAATGACAGACGAAGAAATTCGTAAAGTTGAACAAATAGTAAACCAGATGATCCGTCGCGACATTCATCTTCAAGAATACCGCGAACTTCCTATTGACGAAGCAAAAGCGATGGGTGCTAAAGCGTTATTCGGCGAAAAATACGGAGACAAAGTTCGTGTAATCCAATTTGGAGAATCTATGGAACTTTGCGGTGGTACACACATTGCATCTACAGGTAAAATTGGTTTCTTGAAAATTACTTCTGAGAGTGCGATAGCTGCAGGTATCCGTCGTATTGAGGCAGTTACATCCGACAACGCAGAACAATATTTGTTCGACCAAGTTGACACATTAGCAGCAATCAAAGAAACATTGAAGAATCCTGTTAATTTGCAGAAACAAGTTGAGCAATTGGTTGCAGACAACGCGAAATTGCAAAAACAACTTGAAGCTTTTGAAAAAATGCAAATGCAACAAATTGCAACAGATTTATTGAAAGAAGTTGCTTCTAAAAACAATATTTCTACAATCGTAAAAGAAGTATCGGTTTCAAATGCAAATGCGTTGAAAGATATTGCATTTGGTATGAAGAACAGTCTATCTTCTTTCATCATCGTACTTGCTGCAAACATCGACGGCAAAGCAAATATCTGCGTAGCTCTTTCTCAAGATGTTATCGACGATTACAAACTAACGGCGAAAGATCTTATTTCGTTGATGGCAAAAGAAATCGCTGGCGGCGGTGGCGGTCAACCATTCTTTGCAACAGCAGGAGGTAAAAACCCACAAGGCATTCCAAACGCATTGCAATTGGTACAAAATAAAATCAATGAAATATAAACAAACACATTAATAGTTTTTACTAGCATAGCAAAAGGTCGGCAGAACGCCGACCTTTTTTTGTATATTGATAGGAATAACATCTGAATAAAAAGTATATCAATCAATGCTATCTCTAAATTTTTCTTGAATTTCTTGTTCAAACTGACCGATTTTCGTAATCTTACAATCACCGACACTTCCCATTGCAAGCAAATCATCATCACCTGTAACCAAGTAACTTGCATTTGATTTGATCGCTAATTCTAACAAATAGTCATCCTTTGGATCACGACAGCGAGATGGTATTTCTTGTAAATCAACATAAGATACTATAGAATCCATCCAACTTTCCAACCATTTAACATCTTCAGAAGAAAAATACTTATTAAATTTCTCTCTTTGACTAACAGACAAAATTTCAACTTTCAACAAATAAGTAGAAAAAATTTGGATTTTGGAGTTCTCTAATAGAGGAACGAGAAAAGCCATACGCTTTCCTATCAAAAAACTAATCCATAAATTAGTGTCAATAACAACACCTATAGACTTATTTTTCCCCATACGACAATCGTTCCTCGTACAACTTTTTTCTTACGATTTCACATTCTTGCCGTATTGTTTCATCATCTAAATCAGAAACATCTTTTATCCGTTCCTGAAAATCTTTTAATTCTTTAAATTTTTTGTTTTTCATTGTTGCGTTCTTTTTTCTCGAAACTGAAGACACCGAGCCCCCCTTCAACGCCCCCAAAATGCGTTTTAAACTAGGAACAATACTTGCATCTTCAATATTTATGATTAATTGTTTCATGGCTTCTTGTTATTGCAAATATAACTATTTTCACACACAATACAACTTTTGGTTATACATAATAACTTACAACACATACCTTTGTAACCAAAATAATTCATTGCAAACTAAATTTTCCATTAGTTTATATTGCAAACAAAAATCTAAATGATTTTCACTACCTTTGTTTTAAATAAAAAATTCATATCCATGCGTTTAAAAAATATTCTTTTCATACTTATCCTTTGTCTTGGATTTACTTCGTGCAACATTAATAGCGCAAAAAACATTAAAGACTGTAAATTCCGTTTCAATTCCATTTCCAACTTGATGGTAAACGACATCTCATTTGATGGGAAACGTAGTCTAAAAGACTTCACTCCTGCCGATGTCGCTGTAATTTCACGCGGACTTATGAGCGAAATGCCTATAGATTTTACTGCTCATGTCACTATCGACAATCCAAACAAGCAAAAGGCTGAACTATGTGCTCTTGAATGGATTTTACTTATAAAAGATGTTGAAGTTGCCAGTGGCGTAATTGACGAAAAAATAAAAATTGGAGCAAACGAAAGCATTACCGTTCCTATTGATGTAGAGACAAATACGAATGTATTAAAGAAATTTTCTCTTACAGAAATAAAAAATATAATCTTCAACATTAGTAATTCTAAAGGTTTACCACAAAATTCAACTCTAAAAGTTAAACCGGCGATAAAGATTGGTAAAACACTTATTAAAACACCGAATTATTTTACTGTTGATTTGCAATAAATCAGAATGAAGCATAGTCTTTTTATAGTATTTGTATTCCTCACATTCATAGGATTCTGTCAGAACCCTATTGCCTCACGTCAGGAATTTGTAAACGACAACCAAGAATATGTTGCCTGCACTCCATTTGACACAGTTGGTTTTCTGCTACAATCCTATAAAAAAGAGAAACAGAATGTGAAAAAACACGATGTTTTTACATTCAGTTTATTTGATACAACGTGCAAACAAAAATCTGAAATAGACGTTGCGATTCCTTCTAGAAAATCGGCATACATACGCTTTGCAAACAAACAAGACATATATTGGTTATCGTATCAGCCATCAGGAAACTACACGGTTTCTATCATTTCGAAAAATCTACAAGTACGAACTATCAGCGGCCGCTTGCCGAAAAATTCATATCTACAACAAATTCGTGCCATAGGGAACTATGTGTATATATTGGGACAAACCAAAGATCTTCCTTTGCTACTCATTCAAAATATTGAAACAAACGAATGCACTTTCGGGAAAATTATTCCATTAACTAAGCGTAACTTTTCTATTTCATCATTTGAAATTAATGAAGACAGCGGCGAATTGTATTTGTTTACCAAAGATGTTATGCGCAACGACAAACTCGTGAAATTACATATTTATAAAGACGGTCAGAAAACAAACGAAATTCTCATTCGTTCACCACAACCAGACAAATATATAGTGTCGGCAGCGGCTTCACACCTACAAGACGGAAGTCTTATGATTTCAGGAACATACGCAAATGCTCTGAAAAACAATGATATCTCTGTAGGACTGTTTCTTATGAAAAAAGCTAATGATGGTTCTACAGTGTTTACCAAATTTATCAATTATCTAGAAATCAACAACTTTACATCATACTTATCGACTAAAAAACAAGAACGCATAGAGAAACGGCAAGAAAAGCTTGCCGAATCAGACAAAGAGATGGAAATGAATTATTTAATGACTCCACATAAAATCCTGGAACAAAACAACGAATTCATTCTTGTCGGCGAATCATTCTATCCTACCTACCGCCAAGAATGCGATTACTATCCAACCGGTATGGGAGCGCCTGTTATGCGTTGCTATCCTGTGTTTGACGGATTTCAATATACACATTTCTTCATCCTTAGCTTCAACGAACAAGGCGATATTCTTTGGAGTAATGCTTCACCGCTCCACATAGAAGAAAAGCCATTTTCAGTAATTCATTATCTTTCTGTAAACAACAAGCCTACCGGATTACAAACAATGTATTCTTCCTGGGATAAAATTTACATACAAGATTTTAATCCTAATGGAGAGACCAATAGTAAAGAAATCAACATTCTCAACGAAGACGAAAAGTTACTGTTTTCCGCTAGCAAAAATGTACATTGGTACAACAATGCTTTTTTGTCGTATGGAAACCAACGCATAAAGAATAAAGACGAGCATTCAAAACGACAAGTTTTTTATATGCAAAAAATCGTTGTTGATGAAAAGTAATAGACCATTATCTTTGTAACAAATAAGAATACGCAAAATGAAATATAAAATTTCCTTAATCATTAGCATACTTGCCTGCTTTACAATAAGTTGTAAAAAACAAAACACATATAAGACAACAGAACATGGGCTTACATACAAATACATTGTACAAAGTGATTCAACGCTTTCGCCACAGGAAGGGAATAAATTAGTGCTTGATGTACGCTATTACGACAGTAACGATTCTCTCCTGTTCAACTCCCAAGATATATCTCCAAAATTCATTATGGATTTTATAAAGCCGACAGCTGAAGGAAGCACTATCAACGATGCACTTGCTATGATGCACGAAGGCGACAGCATGAGTTTCCTAATTAATGCCTATGAATTTTATTTATTTGCAGGACAGACAAAGAAACTAAAAGAGATTTCTCAGAACGAAAATCTTAGATTCGAAATAAAACTAAAAAAAATCCTTTCTCCTGAAATCGTTCAAAAGGAACAAGAAAAAAAGATGGAAGAATTAAAGAACGAAGAAGAAGAATTATTGAAAGAATATCTAGCAAACAACTATCCAGACATAAAACCAACGTCAAGCGGATTATATTTTATTGAGACTTATGAAGGCGAAGGGCCTAAAGTAGGGAAAAGCAACAAAGTTGCGATTCATTACACCGCAACATACATAAACGGCGAACCTATTTACTCTACTTACCAAAAGAACGACCCACTTATCTTTGACGTTTCCGATCCACTAGTGTGGCCTTGTTTAGCCGAATCAGTTCAATATATGAGAAAAGGAAGCAAAGCAACTTGCATTGCCGTATCGAAACTTGCAGCTGGCGAAAATGGTGACAAAACATTACATATCGCCCCACGTAAGACTGTAATTTTCGATATCGAATTGATTGCCTTTAAATAATGAAATATAAAACAAGATAGTAAGTAGAGACGATGCGTGCATCGTCTCTTTTTTTTTAGAATAGATTCCGCTTCTTAAAACTGTAGTAGCTAATCGCAATAATAAGAACTGTGATTAATAAAATCAAAGGGAAAGCAAACCACCAATTTTCCATACCATTCGGTACATTCATACCGAAGAATCCAGAAATAGCGGCAGGAATCATCAAAATAATCGTTATGGTAGTCAATTTTTTCATGGTACCATTCAAGTTGTTGCTGATGATACTGGCATAACCACTACGTTGACGTTCCAAGATATCGCTATAGATATTTGCTGTTGTATAAGCCTGTTGCAATTCGACTTCAACATCATCTAACAAATCATCGTCATATTGTAAATTGCGAAGATGTTTCTTTAAACGAACCAAAACCACCTCATTACCACGCAAAGAAGTAATAAAATAGACCAAGAACTTTTCTATACGCATCATCTGTTGCAATTGGTCGTTTTCCATTGATTCTTCTAAAGCCTCTTCAGCATTTTTCATCATAATGTTCATCTGTTTCAAGTACTTCAAATACCATACAGAACTACTCAAAAACAACGAAAGCATCAAATCCAATCGCTGACGATCTTGAATTCGTTTTCGATTAGACCAACGAATAAAGTCCTCTATCATTTCAGACTTGTAATGACAGATTGTAATCAGAATATCTTTACTAATGAGTACAGCCAATGGCACCGTAGAAAACAACGAATCGCCATCTTCATCAATTTCTTTATTCGGAATACGAATAAGAGTCATTAACCATCCATCTTCGCTTTCCGTTCTCGGACGTTCTTCCGTATCTTCTACGTCCTTCATAAAGTCCATAGGAGCATTAAATGTATGCTCCAATTCCGACAAATCCTTTTGTGAAGGCTTTGTAACCTGAATCCAGCAATTTGGTTGCCATTTGGATATCTTCTTGAATCCGCCTTTGCATTCTAAATATTCTATCATGTCGTTCTTTTAAGGCGTTTATACTCATTCTTTCATCGCGAAAATAACATAATTTTATTTTGTAAAGCGAAAAACAAGAAAGAAATTTTCAACACGTAAACAGCTAACAATCAAATATATAAGAAAGTTTTCATAAACTATTTTCTTACAACCGACATAGTATAAATAAAGATTTGAATAGAAAATCTGCCAATTATTATACCATCATTCGTGTTTATTGTATTTGTAGAGTAACAATAAATTACAATAAACGAAGCAAATATGCCATAGCAATTCCTAAATAAGTACCTATGGCATAACCAACAAGACCTATCGCAAGACCGCTCACAAGCACTTTTTTATTTCCCATAGCTCCAACAACAGGAGGAATAAACGGCGGTGAACAAAGCAAACCTATATTAGCAACAACAAATAAATCACCATATACTTTGAATATACGACAAAACAAAATATGCAATGACATAGAAACTATCATAACAAACAAGACATAATACAACAACATTAGTCCATTTGTTCCCAAAGTATAAAAGTTAAATTGAGAAGCGACAACAACACTAAACATCAGAATGAAAATCATTCCTAATTCAAATGTTTTAGGCAAACGACGAATTTTTTCATTGAAAGAAGCAAGTATTGCTAATGTTGTAACGGTGAGAATCACAATCATTTCATTCAATTTCCCTGTCAACAGTAAGGACAAGCCTGCACCAATAACAAGAAATAACAGAGACAACAATAAACCAACTAATGTTAATGGTAAAATACGACGATGTAGCATATTATCGTAGCATTCTACGCCATTATCGCGTACCCGTTTGCTCACAGCCGACATTCCTTCGTCTTCAGGGAATGGAAGTATTTTTCGGAACAATTTGTAGCCACCACAAACAACAAATAACAACAAAGGAAAGGTACCCAACATTTCAAAAGTCATCAAACAAGTCATTACCGTAGAATCGACTTGTAAAGCAGCTCCTAATGCAGCAAAATTCATTGTACCGCCAGTATAAATACCAATCATCATTGCCGATAAGTCTACAAAATTTTCTGCATTTCCGTTTCTAAAAACAAAGAATCCTAAGACTACAGCAATAAGAACTGCCAATAACCCTCCTAATAAAGCAAATATTGTTTTGGGTAATGTTTTTGCCCATAAACGAAAATCAGAACTCAACAACATCAATGGAATTGCCAACGGAACTGTTATATTCATAAACCATTTCTGTAAAACTGCTAATTGATTTGCCTGTTCAACATCGAAATCATACGTCATTAATCCTGATAACGACAAAATTATGCCTACCGCATAAGCAACTACAACAGAACCAATCTTTTGCACAAATGCCCACTTACGAAAAGCGAACACTATACAAAATGGGACAAATAAATAGATGGATATAATTAAAGCAATACGCATAACATTTTAAAACAATTCGTTGTCCTCCGAATCATCATCTTCTTCGCTATCGTCTTCACCATCAATTGTTTCGTCGTAATCAGAAAAATCAAAAGAAGACAAACCCTCAATTTCATTTTCCATCATTTCTCCATTTAGGATTTTTTGCATATCCTCATCATCCATTTCCTTTACATTCGAAATGACCAATGTCTCATCTAAAAAGCCTCCTAAATCCTCAGTAGCATCAACAACTTGTTGAATGACATCGGAGGGAGCAATTGTTATTGGAATAAGAACCATTGCACGCATATATCGTCCCGAAAACGAAATAGATTCAATATCTGAACCAAATCCGTCAACAGCACATTCCAATTCTCCTTGTAAAATACGTGCTTGATAATCACTGAAAGGACAGTTTTGTTCATTCACAAAACAAACGAAATAACGTAATTTATTGCCTTTTCCACCCAAACCTGTTGAAATAATAACCTGCGTTTCATCTAGCAAAGAACCTTCTATCTCTGCCTTACTTTCACGATAAGCCATTGACGCCCATAAACGTATCTCACCTTCTGATTCATTTTTGAATTTTTCTATGGTACGGAAAGCTTCAACATCGTCAAACGATGCCAATTTCACCAAAATATCGCGTTTATCTTCCAAACGAGTTTCTGGATCATACAGATACGGAACCATATCCAAAACATCACGTAGCTCATATACCTGACGACGCAACATTCGTGATCTTTTATAATAACTTGCCTGAATGTTTAAATCAATCTGCTCCTCAACAATGCTTAGCGATTGCGGATTTGCATTAAACATTTTACGTAGGTCTTCAAATATTTCGTTTGTATTGGACATAGTTTAAATTATTGCATTATAAATTGTTCGTTGAATACGAGAACGTACTGCAGAATCCCCTAACATAGTATTCTTAGCATCTGGAGTAGATCGATTCACTCTATTTGAAAGGAAAATATATAGCAGCGACTGCTCTGGATCAACCCAAAACATCGTTCCTGTAAAACCAGTATGGCCGTAACTTAACGGAGAAGTACAATGACAAGTAGGATCAAGTTTTACACCATCAGGTTCTGGTTTGTCAAATCCTAAACCTTTTCGATTACCATTTTCACAAAATTGGCAAGCCGTAAACAAATCTATAGTTTCAGCTTTTAGATATCGTTCTCCACCATAGGTTCCTTTATTCAATAACATCTGGAGCAATTTTGCTAAATCATGTGCATTCGAGAATAAGCCTGCATGACCGCTTACACCACCCAACATTGCTGCACCTCTATCGTGAACATAGCCTTGCAACAACTGATGACGAAAAAATTCTTCATTTTCGGTCGGAGCAATATCTGGTTTTGGAAATCTTCGTAATGGACAATAACCTAAAGTCGTTGCACCTAATTTTGAATAAAAATTATCATGAGTGTATTCATCTAATGATTTTCCGCTAATATTTTTTATTACATCTGTCATTAAATAAAAACCCAAATCGCTGTACACAACTTCTTTTTTTGGTAATAATGGAGATTCTGCAATCATCCGAAATACAGTATCTCTATAAGCATTATTCAAATAGAAATTTTCTCCCATTTCTATTTGATGTTCGTCGTCTTTTACTGTAGAAACAGCATTATCAACGAACTCTACTTTGTTAGAAAGATATAACTGATAATCTATTAAATAAGGGAATTCCGCAGAACGCTTTACAGATTTCATTCCCTTAGCAAAATAATTTTTGAATACGGTTTGCGTCAATGCAACGCCAGAACGCAACTGAGCTTGATGTGTCAAAACATCACGCATGCAAAGTGTATCTTTATTGGTTTCTTTCAAATAAGGAATATAATCACCAAACTGTTTTTTTAACGAGAAATCACCTTCGTCATACAGTTTCATAAGAGAAACTGTTGTCGCAGCAGCCTTTGTTATCGAAGCTAAATCATATAATGTTTCGGTGGAAACAGAATCCTTAGAATCATACGAATAAGTACCAAAAGCTTTTTCATACACAATAACGCCATCCTTTGCAACTAGAACCTCACATCCTGGCATTGCGCCATTTTTTATAAAATAAGTAACAATAGAATCTATCTTTTCCAATTTCGTCTCATCCATTCCAACTTCTATCGCATCACCCATTCGTAAGCGTTGAACGGCACCATAATTTACACCAGAACCTGCGTTAAAACCACCAGCAGATACAGGAAGACGACCATTTATAGGCGTTGCACCGAATAAAGATTCTGCAGCAATTTCTTGAACTTGTTTTCTAAAATCGTAAGAAACCAATATCGTCTCTACCGAAGGTAATATATCCTTAAAATAGTCTAAAGCATATGGATTGGCATGCAATACCATAACGACATTGTTTGTAGCAGCAATTTTTCCTACGACCTGTACCATTTCAGGTGTGATACCATACTTCTTATTCGGATACGAACTAGAACCTGGAACATTTACAATAACGACATCAAAAGATTTAAGACTTTCTAATGTATTCTGTAAAATCGTAGCATAAGATTCATTCGTAGGTACCACAAATTCCGTTACCGGAGCTTCTTTCTTTAATTGATTAACAAAATACGATGTTCCTTTTTTCAACGATACAACAGCAATTTTTTTCTTGTCAAGTTGACGCAAAGGCAACTGCGATTTTTTATCCTTTACCACAGTCATTGATGCCTGTAATAACTTACGATTCAAGTTTCTAGCAGCCGCTGTATTTAAATCTTTATGCAAATTATTTAAATCTACGTATTGTCTATTAGGAACATTCATCCATGATTTTGCCAATAATATTCGACGACAATGTTCATCTATATCTTCTTGTTTTAATCTACCACTGGCAAGAGCCTGCTTAATTGCAGCAATAGCTTTGGGAACATCCAACGTAAATTCCAAAACATCGTTACCAGCAAGCAATGCACGAACTTCGACTTCACCAGCAGGGAACGCATTACTTACAGCTTTCATATTCAAAGCATCAGTAAAAATTAAACCTTGAAACTTCATATCTTCACGAAGTTTTTGCTTCACAATCTTTGGAGATAAAGTAGAAGGTAAATCTTTTGTTTTATCCAACGAAGGCACATACAAATGTGCAATCATAACACCAGTTAAATCATTCTTTATTAATTGTTTAAATGGATACAGCTCAAAATCCTCCAATTCATCTTTGGAACTATGAATTACAGGTAAAGCATAATGAGAGTCACTATTGGTATTACCATGTCCAGGGAAATGTTTTGCCGTAGTTAGAATATTATGCGATTGCATTCCACGCATATACAACAAACTTTTTTCGGCAACATTATCCTTCATTTCTCCAAATGATCGTGTATTGATTACAGGATTTTGAGGATTATTATTAATATCAACAACAGGTGCAAAATTGATATGTATTCCCATACGAACACATTCACGTCCAACTTCTTCACCCATTTCCTCAATCAAATGAGCATTTTTTTCATTAATCGCCCCTAACTGCAACTGACGAGGAAAAGAGATAGTGCTATCCAATCGCATCGCCAAACCCCATTCACCATCAATTGCCACTGATAACGGTATTTTTGAAGCTTTCTGAAAATTATTGGTCATTTTAGCTTGTAACACCGGTGAACCTTTGAAAAAGATTACTCCACCAATATGATAATCCGTTATAAGCTTTGTAACTGCTGCTTCATTGTTTTGCTTAGGATCAGAATATGCAGCAACCATAAATAACTGACCTATTTTTTCATCCCAAGTCATTGAATTAAAAACAGAGTCAACCCATTGAGAATTTGCTCCCATAAACGGATGCGACGGTGTTGACATTGGTTCCGTTGAATTTAACGCGCCACACCAAAGAAGCAACGAAATTAAAACTATATATTGTACAAATTTTTTCATCTATAAATATTCCATTAAGGCTTTATATAACACTATCATAGATTCTATATCGGACTTGTGAATCTTTTCTTTTGGAGAATGTGGGAATTCCTGAGCGGCGCCTACAAAACACCAGTTTACTGCATACGGTATCATTTGCAAATTTCCTCCATCACTACCTCCTGCCGTTTCTACTTCAAGTTGAATAGCAATCTTTTCTCGTTTCGCGACATTCAATATCTTATCTACAAACACCTTACGAGGCACATACGAATCTTTTAAAGAGACAACACAACCTTTTGCATATTCAATTCCCTCTGTAATCCAAGTTATATCAGCAATCAAGGCATTGTGCAAATGATAATTTTTGTATAGATATCTCCAACAAAACTTTGCATTCCCACTACGAGTTTCTTCACCCGTAGAAAACACTATAGCACCACATTTCATCGTCTTTGCTAACTCCAAAGCTACATATACACCTACTCTATCATCAAGAAATGGAGATTCTATATAATCCTCAGACTCAACAAAATTTGGTTTATACGTGAGTAATGTTCCTCGCTCCAATTTAACATCAGACTTATAGGTATATCTTTCACCATCTTCAACAAATTCGCAAGAAACTTCATTACCATCTTGGAAACCAACCAATTGCGTTCCTGAATCACAACGAGGCGAACCAACAGGAACTAATTCATCATTGTAGCCAACCATCCATCCAACACTGTCGATATGGGCAAACATAGCTGTTCGTGGAGTTCCCCATACTAACATAACACAATCTTGAAAATCTTCACCACATAATACCTTCGGTTTATGTCTCCATGAAAATTTATTTTTCTCTATATATTCCACAAGAAACATAGCCAAACGACTTTCATCGCTAGATGGAGCCGATATGCTACATAATTTTTGTAATAACTCAAACTCACTATTCATCTTCCGATCGTATTTCTGCTATTTTTTGCAATGCACTAACACATTCATTTTCCACCTTTTGCGCAACCATAAAACGAACAAAGCAGGTAAGTTCAAATGTTTGTTGAACAATCTCGCACCCCATTCTTTTTAAAATATTCATAACCGAATTACTTTGCTCATAGGAAAAATGCACCGAATAACATGACTGAATAACCTTTTCTACAACAACCGCTTGCGACAAAGCATCTTTTGTAGCCTCTTTATATGCATGAACAAGACCTCCTACACCAAGAAGAACACCACCAAAATAACGAACAACAATCACCATTACATTAGTTACACCAAAAGCTTCAAGTTGACCAAGAATCGGTTTCCCCGCCGAATTAGACGGTTCACCATCATCCGAAGAGCGAAATCGTTCTCCTTGATTTCCAAGCTTATAGGCCCAACAATGATGTCGTGCCGCATGATGTTTTTTTTGTATATCGGTAAGTTTTGCCTTTGCATCATCCTCAGACAATACAGGATATGCGAAAGCAATAAATTTGCTTCCTTTCTCCTTATATAACCCTTCAGATGGGCAATCTATTGTTTTGTAGGTACCTTCCGCCATACTATTAAGCAATCAAAAGTAAAAAACTACTGATTGCAAACGATAGTCATAACAATCAAGTTATCAACGAATTGTACACACAATTAAAAAAGACACAGATTTTTTTATTTCTCCGTCTTTAGAAGTTCTTCCAAAGGAATATCAGTCATTTTAGTTATCTGTTTGAAAATATAGAACATAACTACAACTAAAATGATAGTACATGGAACCGCAATGATAGGGAAACTGAGACCGGTTAGCTTTCCAATTTCAGCGGTATATTCTTCTGTTCCCGGCTGACTTTGTAATATAATTCGTGCTAAGGTAAAATTTAATACTGAAGAAAGTAGAAATGAAAAAACAACCCAATACGACGACTTTTTAAACATTTCATCAAATTGCACACGAGAATTTCTTTCATCCAATACAGTATATACTCTTTGAAGATCTATAATATCTTCGTTAAAGAACAAACTGGTTACAATATTTTTCCCCATACGGATGGAGATAAATATCACAATTGCAATAATAAGAGGCACCGAAGCTTCTTTTATTGCCATAGTAAGAGGATCTAGCTCTAACAAACCGAAGAGTCCTGTCAATAAAACACTCACAAATCCAAGAACCGAAATAAAATTGACTTGTCGTGAGCGAATAAAATGAAACACACCATACAACAAAGGGAAAGAAATAGCAAAGACCAAACTTACCTTTGGTCCAAGAGCAAATGTCCCTTCTGTGCCATTCATTTTTGTCATTATTATAACAGGTATAACAATGTTAAACAAAAGGCTAACCAATTGGTTTTCTTTTTTCTTATTTGTTTGTGTTTCCATACGAATAAAAAAAAGACACCTCCCATTTCTGAGAGGTGTCCCTTTAATAAATTATTACTATTCTGTGTATTCTACAACAGTAAATTCATAACCTTTTGTATAAACATCACCTGGTTTTGCATCTTCAGCAGCACTTTGTGATTTCAAGTACACAACAGCTTTGTCTGAAGCAGAGAAATCAGGAGTCCATGTATATTGTTTATTACTAGCAGGTAAAATGCCATCTTCTGTGAATGCGATACAGTTACCAGCTTTGATTCTAATTTGTGAAATAGCATCTTTTGTTAAACCTTTTGGTAACGTAATTTTAACACCAGGCATTACACCTTCTTTTTCATAAACTAGTTCATAAGAACCACTTGCACCTGTAGATTTTTCGTTGATGTAAGCTGGTTTAGAACCTTTTGTAAATATTACAGAAATACTATAAGTAGAAGTACCTGAAGCATTGTAAGGATCTGCATCATTCCACAAATCAACTTTACTATCTACAACAACTATAGATTTAGGTCCGTAAACTTTTTCAGCATATTCACCTTTTGAATAATCATAGTTACGAGCTGTACAGTAAATTTGGAATGGTTCACCCACACCAGAGATAGCTGAATATTTGTATGTTTTATACTTTCTTCCTTTACCATCTGTTGCAGAAAGGGCAGTTCCCACACTCTTATAGCTACTATTATTTACAGTATCTTTAAGTAAAGAGTCTGCTAAATTTCTACCCTCAAAAGTATGACCTGGATCACCAGCCCAAACAACATATGTATTTGCATCTGCTGATTTTGCCACAAAACAAATTTGATCACTCAACTCTATAGTATCAGGATTTTCATTAGCTTTTGACAAATCAAGCAAATTTGCAGAATAATCACTATAAAGATACCATGAGAAATCTGCATTTTCTGGTTCCTCTACATGTTTACAAGAAGTAAAGCTTGCTAAAGCAAGTGCTAATACTAAAAAACTAGATTTTTTCATAATTATAACTTCTTATTATTTATTAATAACCAGGATTTTGTTTCAAACTACCATTTGTATTCAACACAATTTGTGATTGTGGAATTGGCCATCTACCCAAAGTTTGTTCATTAAATTTGAATTTATAACCTGACAAATCTTGAGTTCTAAATTTATCGTAGTCACCCCAACGGATCAAATCCCAATAACGTTCACCTTCACCGTACATTTCAACACGACGTTCGTGTTTAACTGCGTCTAAATCTGCAGAAGAGATGTCTGCTGGAGTAGCAGCTGGAGCATACGTATAGCAAGCTGCTGAAGTTCCATCTACACCATAGTCGATTGTTCTAGCAGAGTTACGTGCTCTATCACGAAGTTGATTAATATATGTTACAGCAGCAGCTGATTCACCACATTGTACGCCTGCTTCTGCAGCAATCAACATAACATCAGCTAAACGAAGAACGATATTGTCTTTACCTGCAACCTGGCTATTGTAACCACTGTTACACAACAATGTACTTAAATATGTTCTTTTCATATTGTAGTAACCTGTTGTCCAATCTGTAGCACCAATTTCATACCATCCTTCACCACCTTTAATATTACTTGGTTTAGCCCATGCTTTAGTATCCAAATTTAATTTTGTAATTGTTGAAGCTACAGCAGCACCTTTACTTGGAGCTGCTACTACCATTGTTGCACGAGCATCACCAGCTTCAAATTCATCCATCAAATCTTGTGTTGGAATAGCGAAACCATATCCTAGACCATCTTCTATTTGAGAAGCACCAGAAATTGGGTCAACATAGTAACGAGGAGCTACATAAACAGGTTGAATTGTTCCTGATTCCTCACGACCATATTTTGTACCAAATAAGAATTGAACAGAGAAGATAACTTCTTTACTTTGTTCATGGCTTTCACCATAAATATCAAACAAATCTTGATAATGTGGTTCCAATGCATAAGTACCTTCATCGATCAAGGCTTTTGCTGTTTGGTAGGCAGTTTTGAAATCTTCTTTTGTACCACAAATATTAGCTCTATACAAATAAGCTTTTGCCAAGAACGCTCTAGCAGCACCGTTTGTTACTTTTCCAAAAGCAACACTTCCAGCTTTATCAAGATCATCTTTGATTGCTTCCAATTCACTAATAATGAAGTCGTATTGTTCTTTTACTTGTTTGTTACCTTCACTATCATCACCCTCTGCACGGTTACCTAATTTTTCAGCATCAGCTACAGAAACTGTAGATTTGCTAAGAATTACAGGACCAAATACACGAGTTAATTGGAAATAATACCATGCACGCAAGAAACGAGCTTCTGCACGCATTGTTTTGTATTCTTTTGAGCTTTCAGAAGCAGTTCCGTCTAACAAGGCGTTTGCACGAGCAATACCGATGTATCCTGCATCCCAAATACCACTCATTACGCCACTACGGTCTGTAGCTTCGAATACACACAATTGACCACTTTTATCCCAGTCATCACCAGTTGTATATGTTGACAATGTGTTTGCACCACCACGTTCGCAGTCATCAGAACATATATCTCCGATTTTCCACAAAAATTCATCATGGAATTGGAACCAACCTAGTGGATCATACACTGCATTCAATGCCAATTGACATTGTTCAGGATTAGTATAATATGTTGCACTACTTGTCACTCCTAGAGGATTCTTGGTTATAAAATCTTCTGTACAAGAATATAACCCTAGTGCTGCTATTATTGCTATTGTTATCTTTTTCATTATTCTAAACTATTTAAATTAGAAACCAAGATTTACACCAAGTACAAATGTTCTTGATTGTGGATATACACCACGGTCAACACCATATTCAGGACCTTCCCAGTTCATTGAAGTATTTGTACCAATTTCAGGATCATATCCAGAATATTTTGTGAATGTCAACAAGTTTTGTGCTTGAATATAGAAACGTAATCTTTGTAATTTGATTTTTTGGATAACATTATCAGGTAGAGAATAACCTAAAGTAATGTTTTTCAAACGTAGGTAAGAACCGTTTTCTATATAAGCAGAACTTGGATAGTATTCACCAGTAAACCAATCACCTTTAGTTGGTTCAGAAGAACCAGTGTTGTCTTTTGAGTAAACATCTAGACGACGAGTTGATACGTTAGAACCTAGAGCACCACCATCCAAATAATATTTTGTATTGTTGAAAATATCATTTCCTGCAACACCTTGGAAAGAAATACCTAAGTCAAATCCTGCAAATCCAGCATCGAAATTGAAACCGTAAGTGAAATCAGGAGTTGGATTACCAATACAAGTGATATCATTTGTTGTAATTTGGCCATCACCATCAATATCAACAATCTTAAAGTCACCTAATTTAGCAGTTGGTTGAGCTGATTTATTAACTTCTTCCCATGATGTGAAGATACCATCAACTTTGTAACCCCAGAATGAAGCGATAGGATAACCTTCCAATGTTCTACATGCGTAAACATTTGAAGAACGTCCAACATTACCACCATAAAGAATTGTACCACCAAGTTCTTGAACTTCGTTGAAGTTATGAGAGAAGTTTGCTCCTACACTATAATCTAAAGTATATTTGCTTTCTTCACCGAACTTCTTGTTGTTACGGTAAGTGATATCGAATTCATAACCACGGTTCAAAATCTTACCAGCATTTACTGTTGGATTTTTACTAGCACCCTCAGTATCGCAACCTACAACTGCAGGAACTGCAAGAGCAACCAAGTTATCTACGTTCTTTTTAACATAGTAGTCGAAGTTCACTTGTAATTTATTTTTCCACAAAGAGATATCTGTACCTAAGTCCCAGCTTGTTGCTTCCTCCCAGTGTAATTCTTCATTAGCTACACCTGCAGGTACAACACCTGTAGCAGCTGCGCCACCGAAAGCATAACCAGATTTAGCATCTTGTGTCATGTTTGCAACATACAAGTAGTTTGCGATATTTTCGTTACCGATTTTACCCCAACCACCACGGATTTTGAACAAGTTTACATTCTTACGTAAGAATTCGTTATTGTAGAAGAATGGTTCTTTGTTAATCTTCCAACCTAAACCAACAGATGGGAAGTAACCATATTTGTGTTTTGCACCGAAACGAGAAGAACCATCTCGACGAATAGTCAAGTTTGCAAGATATTTATCTTTGAAAGAGTATTCCATACGACCAATGTATGAAATCATAGCATGTTCACTTGGAGCTTGCCATGATTCTGCCCATGTTTTACCGTTGTCACCAGCGATAACATAATGTTGAGATTCTGCCTCACCAACATTTTCTACACGAGTCATATATGCTTCTTGTTTTTCATACAATGCTTCATGACCTAACAAGAAACGGAATGCATGATTTACACGAGTAGTATCAACTTTATCAAAAATGTCGAACTTATAACTTAATGTGTTTGTTACACTCCAGTTATAACCACCATTAACAGTGTTTTCAATATATGAAACACCATTGTTTTGTCCTGAAGATACGAAATAAACTGGTTTGTATTTCTTTTCTTCATTACCCCATTTACCATAGTTGAATTGAGTTTTGAATTCAAGACCATCCAACAAGAAATCTAATTTATAGTTCAACCATGCACCAGCTCCAACGCCATAACCTTTTTTGTTATCTTTATCATATTGTAGCATAGCAACTGGGTTACTATAAGACTGTCCCGACGCTGCAGATGAAGCTCTATCACTTCCTTCTGCATCTGCAGACACTGTTGGGTCAAAAATCAAAGCCAAGCCAAGTGCAGAATATTCAAGACCTGCTTCATTTACAAGATCTTGTGAAGTTTGGCTATAGCCTACATTTGCACCAATGTCTAAACGTTTGTTAACTTTATACATTGATTTTACACCAAATTCGTAACGAGTATAGTTAGTTGTTTTAACAATACCATCTTGATTTTGGTAACCACCACCGATAGTCCATGAACTGTTAGCAGAACCACCTTCAGCTGTAATGTGATATTTTTCTATTGTAGCAGTTTGGAAAACTTCATCTTGCCAGTTTGTGTTTGCACCACCGAAACCGTTAGCTGTAGTATTGTCTACACCACCAACATAGTTTGCAAATTCATCACCAGAAAGTACATCCATTTTCTTCCATGCTGATTGAATACCACGGTAACCATCGAAATTAATGTTTACATATTCTGCATCAGCAACGCTGTTACCACCTTTAGTTGTGATAAGTACAACACCATTAGCACCACGAGCACCATAGATTGCACAAGAAGAAGCATCTTTCAAGATAGAAAGAGATTCAATATTTCCTGGGTCACCACGATATTCATAACCTTGTGGCACACCATCAACAACATACAATGGACGAGAGTCACCAGTAGAACCGTTACCACGGATAACGATGTTCATACCAGCACCTGGAGTACCAGAGTTAGAAGTTACGCTCACACCAGAAGCTTTACCTTGAAGAGCTTGGTCAATTGCCAAAACAGGAGCTTTGCTAATTTCTTCGCCACCCATTGTTTTGTTAGCACCTACGGCATCTTCTTTCTTCGCTTGACCGTAACCAATTTTTACGACCGTTTCCATCTGAATAGCATCAGGTTTCAACGACACGTTGAAGGTTTTCTTTGCTCCGACTTTAATTGTCTGAGTTTGGAAACCCACATAAGAAAATTCCAAAACGGCTTCAGCATTTTTTACCGTCAAGGACCATGTTCCGTCCAATTCTGTAAATACACCGTTCGTAGTTCCTACTTCTGCTACTGATGCAGCAATAAGAGGAGCGCCTTTTTGGTCTGTCAACTTACCAGACACTGAGACCTGCGCACTAGCGAATCCTACAGAAAAAAACGAAAGCAAAAAAACGACTAAGCATTTTTTTAGTTTGAAGATTTTTTTCATGAATTTTTTTTTTAGTTAAACATTATAATTCTTCCTACCTTTTTACATGATTTTACACCACTTCAAAGGAATGGACAAATTTATAAATAAGGGAGTTTTTTTCCAAAAGAAAATACTAAAAAAAACGTGTTGTAGATTTAGTCTTCTACATATTTCAACACAACTTTTTGTAAATCAACCATTTTATATGGTTTAGAAATATACGTACTGCATCCTGCATCAAAGCACTGAATTTTAGCTTCGTAATTTCCGTATTGTGTTTGGGCTATTATCGGTATTCGAATGTCTAACTCTCTCAACATATGGGTTGTTTCAAAACCGTTCTTTTTTGGCAAAGAGACATCTATCAAAATCACATCTATTGCATATTCTTTTGATTGACAAATCTGTAAAACCTGGTCTCCATCAAAAGCGCGTACTATATTTATATGTGTTGACTCCAAACATTTCTTTATAAAAGTAAAACTTTCGTTATCGGAATCTGCTACAAGTATTGTTTTTCCTTCCCAATCGTATTGTTCAACCAAAGGATCGTCAACTTTTGTTTTTTGAGCATAACTAGTAGTTTCTACTGACACGTTTTTGCCGTCTTCATCAATCCACAGTAATTCTAATGCTATCAAATTATCTTGAGAATCTGTTTCATAGTGAGCAAGTTGTCGAACTTTTTTAATTTGTCCATCTTTCATTTTTATAACAACCTGACTTTCTTCTGGCAGCATTCCTGACAGTACCATATTTCTATATTGCAACCAATTCGATTGCATATCTGCAGGAAACAAATCTTTAATTCTAACAACAGATTCATTAAAGTCCATCTCATCATACCCTGTCAATTCAAAAATTGACGGACTAACATATTCAATATTTTCTGAAGGTAATGCTATTTTTAAAACAACATCACGGACTGAATTTTCAAACAAATCAAGTTTACGTTTCAACAATTGCTTCTCTTTATTCAAAACAACTGTTTTCTGTTTGAAATCTTCCAACAAATCCTCATCCTTTTGGATTTTCTCAGACAATAATGTCAACTTCTTCTCTAAACCAGATCTTTGTTTTTCCAAATCACTTCGTTGACGAGTCGCGGCGTCACGTTGCAAACGAATTTGCTCATTCTGCAATTCTATTTGTTTCTTTTTCTTCTCTATATCTTTTACTCGGAAGTCCATCTGTTTTTGTAGTTTGTTTCTCATACGAACTACCATACGCATTCTACGCACGAACGCAAACACAATGACAGTCAAGACAATAAGAAATAAAACGACATAAAACAATTTTTGTTCCCATAACGCTTTAGCAATATGCACATGCACTTCAATTTTTTCATCTTCTTTTTCAAGACTTTGAACTACAAATACATAGTCGCCTCCTTGCAGATTTGTATATGATACAGAATTTTCGTTATGAAGCAGAATCTTTTGATTATTTACCCCTTTCATATAATAGATGTAGTCATGTGTCCGACTATCATCGAAATAAAAATCAGAAAAATAAAACGACACATCTTTCTCGGAGTATGGTAAGTTCAAATAATATATGCCTTCTTTCTCTTCCAAGTTATACTTGGAATCCATTGAGAATACGGAATTCCGTTGCACTTTCACATCCGTCAAAACAAGCGAGTGTCCTACATTTACAGACGAAACAACAGGGAAAGCGAGTTCTTTTACTCCTTTATCTGTACCCAACAACAATGTTTCATTATTGTATGTTACCGTATTTTTTCCGAACTCTCCTTTTTTTATGGTAGCTACATATTGAAACTGAGAGGCACCTAAATAAATATATTTAGGAGTAACTATAAGCAACGTGCCGTCGGGCTGAGCAACAATATTATTTACCGCCATTCCATTTGCAAAAGACACAGTTTGCAATGCAATAATCGTATCTTGTTTTTCATTATAGAAACTAAGCCCTTGCAATGAACCAAACCAAATTGTTCCCTGTAAATCTTGACAAATAGTTGTCACCACCGAACTTCTCATTCCCGGAAAATCATCGTAACGATATAGCGTTATTTCATTATCCTTTGTGATTTTTGTCAAACCATAATATGAGCCTAACCAAATGTTATTTTTGGTGTCTTCATAGAAACTTGTTATACCATTACAAGAAATTGTTTGATAAGCATCTCCTTCATAACCAGTATAATGTCTATCGAAAGTACGAGTTTTTTGATTAAACACAACCACTCCACTTTCATAAGTACCAACCCAGATGTTTTTCCTAGAATCAACAAAAACCGAAGAAACATTTTTTTCTGGACACCGTTGCAATTCACTTACATACAAAAATTTTCTTTCCGTTAAGGAAAAACAAAATATACCTTTATTATAGGTACCTATCCATAAATTATCATCATCGACAGATAACGAAGTCACAACATCGTCTAATCCTGATGCAGCATTTAAAATATATTTTTGTCCAGAAGCTTTATCAAACAAAAACAAACCCGCCCCATCGGTACCAATACAATAATATTTTTTTGTCTGTGCTATTGCAATAACCTTTTTGTCTGACACGGCATCAAAGAAATTAGATTCCGTATAATCAACAGCTTCAGACAATTGCACAGTAACGCCACCAGAAGAATGGCCTACCCATAGATTACCAAAGCTATCTTTATACAGCGACGAACAACTTTGGTTCACCAAATTTCGAACGACATTTGGAACAAAACCACCTTTTTTATCATATTCATATACTCCATGAGCTCTTGTTGCCAACATAACAGAAGAATCAGCTTCCACTATTGCTGTTACATACACATTTTTCTGAGGAAATTGGACAAATTCTATTGCAACTGATTTCTTTAATAAATCATCCTTTGGAAGCACAGCCAACACCCCATCCGAAAAACTAATCATTACATCGTTTTTCAGAATCTTTATACAAGTAACAGCCGAATTTCTTTCTAACAATTTCTTTTTTTGTCCTTCAGGATTATTTATAAAAACTTGACCTTCTTTATTCCCCGCAAGAATTTGTTTGCCGTCTAATACATCAAATGCCGTTACAAAGGTATTAGACTCGTATTCTTTATATTGAACAATAGTGTCGTTTCCTCTACTGCAAAAGTACAATGCCTTGTCGTCGCTTCGTACCACACAACCAGAAGCAACAGGACAAACCTGCAATCCTGGCTTCATATTAACATTTCCTAACGCATTATAGAAATAAAAATGTTCGAACTCGCCAGTTTTCGTATTATACCTATCTACTCCCGACATCGTTCCTATCCAAACAATTCCACCAGGTTCAACAGAAACAGCATTTACGAAATTATGGGATATACAATTCTTTGTCCTTGAATTTGTTTGAAAAATAGTATAGTCAAAACCATCGTAACGAACTAAACCATTCTCTGTTGCCATCCAAATAAATCCACGCTCATCCTGAGCTATTTGATGAATATTACCATTTATCAAACCATCGTCCACCGTTATGTGCAACACTTTAGAATTCGACGTTGCAAAACATTGAATTCCAAGCAATAGAACTAACAGAAGAGCGCGTATTCTCATTTATTTGTAAATTTTTCGTAAATACACTAATGTCGCTCCAAATTTATATTTTTGATACGAAGCATCTTGATAAAAATATTGTGGATATTCTCTATCAAGCGTTCCACGTATTTTTGCCTTTAGAATACCATTACCAACTCCGTGAATAAAGACAATTTTCTCCAAACCATCTGCAACAGCCTTAGTTAACTCCGATTCAAATGTTCTCATTTGCAAATCAAGCATCTGCGCTGGTTCTAAATGAGAAGGATCATCTACTAATTCCTGTATGTGCAAATCTACTTCTCTGACAGTTTCCTCCTTTTGTTCAACTGTGACAGGAATCGTATTATCTTGTTTTTCTTGAATTGCCTCTTGTATTTGCTTTGCATCAACCTTTTCCAACATTTTCTTTTCTTCGGCAATTTTCACCTTTGTTGAATCATAGAAATCTACGACATAGGCATCTTCGTCAAAAAAGTCATTTGCAGTAAAGACACCTGGCTTATAGAATTTCACGGGATTTACAGGTATCGTAGTTTCTACAATCTTTTGTGGAACGAATTCGCCTTTTTTAAAAAAGATACCTTGAAACTGCAATTCACCAAGTTGAGAAATATCTTCATACGATATGGTCATCATACTCGTTTTCACATTGGCTTCCAACTGTCCAGAAGCAAGACGAACTGCAACATCATCTTTTACAACAGAAAGCACAAAAAACAAATGATAGTTACAATCATTTATTAAGTATGAAACAAACTCGTTATTTTTCTTTTTGTTTTTTACAAAAGCGATATACAAATGTGGATTATCATTTCCTTCTATTTCCTCTTCTTCGAATTCTCCTTCCTCAGAAATTGGATCTTCGGCAAGCGAGACAGAAGTTGCGTCTTCTTTTTTTGTTTCCGAACGTCCTACAAACACCAATTCTTTTTCCAAAACAGGTATTGAGAAGCCATCATTATCAAGAATCTCAACCATAGTAGCATCTATAATCTTCTGCACAACGCCCCCACCCACATCATTTAGGTAGCGAACAATATCTCCAACTTGTAATTTCATCGAATTCAATTTTTTTACTTCGTAAAAGTAAGTACTTTTGACAAAATTATTCAGAAAAATGTATTCAAACGATACTTTAGCAAAAATTACCGATTTTTCTTATGAACTTCCTGACGAAAAAATCGCAAAACATCCTTTAGAAAACCGCGATGCATCTAAACTATTAGTATATTCAAAAGGAACTATCGTTGACGAAACATTTAAGCACTGTATAGATTACTTACCTGAGAATTCATTAATAATTTTCAATAACACACGAGTAATACATGCACGAATAATTCTTCAAAAAGCAACAGGAGCTCGTATTGAAATTCTTTGCTTGGAACCTCATCTTCCGAGCAATTACGAACAATCCTTTGCACAAACGAATTCTTGCTCATGGAAATGTGTTGTTGGTAATGCTAAAAAATGGAAAGAAGAACCACTAAAAATAGAAATACCCGAAGAAAATATAGTTTTCACTGCGGAAAAAGGCGAAAGAACAGATGATGGTTTCATCATAACTTTCCATTGGAATGGCGGAAAAACGTTTAGTGAAATACTGGAACAAATAGGAAGAATTCCAATTCCTCCCTACCTCAACCGTGAAAGCGAAGATGATGACAACATCCGATATCAAACAATTTTTGCAGAAAACAACGGTTCTGTTGCAGCACCTACTGCAGGACTTCATTTTACACCAGAAGTAATTTCTTCATTTGCACAAAAACAAATTGAAACAGATAAAGTAACCTTACACGTTGGTGCTGGTACATTTAAGCCGGTAAAAACGGAATTATACACTGACCATATTATGCATCAGGAACTCTGTATCGTAAAAAAGAGTTTGATACAAAATATACTTAACCATTTGCCACTTATAACAGCAGTAGGAACGACATCGGTTCGCACATTAGAATCATTATATTGGACTGGCGTAAAACTATACAATGATTCAGAAGCAGACATCACGCACTTATCACAATGGGAAGCCTACTCACTTCCACAAGATATTTCTGCAAAAGAGTCATTGAGTGCAATTATTACATACATGGAAAAACATAATTTGAATGAGATTCAATACTACACGCAAATTATGATTACCCCAAAATACAGATTCAAGTTGGTTTCATCCATGTTCACGAATTTTCACCAACCACAAAGCACACTGCTTTTACTTATCAGTGCTTTTATTGGTGACGCTTGGAAAGACATATACAAACACGCTCTTGCGAACAACTATCGATTTTTAAGTTACGGCGATAGTTCGCTGCTGATGCCATAATAAATATTAAAAGTCGAACTTCATCATGAAATTCGACTTTACTTTTTATTGAGATAACACTCTAAATTAGTGGAGTTGCATCTTTCCTATTCTATATCGTTGTGTTTTTCTCATTTCTGAAAAAATTATTAATCCATCTGAATCATTAACGAAAAGACGAGGATTCATATATAAAGAGAACGGAGAATCTTTATATAAATTAAAAAGAGGTAATCCATACGTTCCCTCTCTATAAAGAACATTTCCATTCTTGTCGACAATATTCATAAAAGGAGGTATCAATGTAGTATTTGAATCAAAATCTTTCCTACCAACAAAAGCCTGCCCCGAAGGATCATTCCACTTAGTAGGACTAACAGATAGTACATTTAAAGCATCATTATTCCATAAAACGTACAGATTATCATTACATAATCCATAAATAAAAGATGTCTTTACAGGATCTGTTGTTTTTGATTTTTCTGTTTGATTCTTATTAATTACAGCACCCCATTCTTGAGTCCCATCTTGATTTAAACAAATAACCATAATATCGTTATTATAAAGAGAATACTCGTATTTTGGTTCGCTTCCTGCTGGAGCTATATTTTTTGATGTAGTATACCGTGATTCCGAAATAATAATACTATTCCCATTTGATTGTGAAAGAATATCAACTAATTTAAAATCTGAAATTGATGCACCCTCCAACATAGCGGCCTTTTCACTTTTCCAATTGCGAAGTAAATTAGCTCCTAATGGCGTATTTCTTTGAACATCAAAGCGTAATGAAGTTTTATTCATTTTAGAATAATATGTTCCTTCTATCTTATTTTCATTTTGACTACCATAAAAGCCAACCAAAACAAAATCTCCATTCGAATTAAAACCCATTTTGTATTGTGCCATTAGCTTATTTTCTAAATCTACCGAATTTGACTGCCATACTTTATTACTTGCATTACAAGTAAATAAGGTATATAGTCGTGTATTTTTCGGAAGAAATTGAGTTTTAAACATATACGCATTGCCATCGTTATCTACATAAATTTCATTACGCACACCTCTTTCACTCTCATTTGTAAGAGTAATATCTTTACTCCACATTATTTCCATGTTTTGTGCATTATATACCGCAATTCTCACTTTTTCTTTTTCTCCTTTTGTATATGGCATATCTGTTTGAACAATAATCTTTGATTTATCTGGAGAAATAGAAATGTTAAAATTCCCAGAATTTAATTGCTGAGTCACTGTAAAAGTATGTAATTCAATAAATTCGGTTTGCAATTCACAATCCATTGAATAAATTTGAGCATAACAAGAAACTTGCTTTGATGCTTTTTGCCATCCACGATAAAAAGCAACAATAGAGTTATTTGTCAAGAAAATCTTTTCTAAAGATTTATTATCACCAACTATGCCATACGAAGTTCTTATTTCCTTTGAGAACAATTTAGAGAAATCTTTTGAATATTTATCTATAACTACTTTTCGATTAGAAACAAGACCTGATTCGCGTTTTATGAATAATTCAGAATTTCTAATACCTAAAACTGACGATATTGTTGTTTCAATATCATAATCAGGTTGAAGAAACTTTCCCCAATTAACAATAGGTTCTTGTGCAAATGTATTCGCACAACAAAAGAATAGAAGAATCAATAGAATTTTACAATGTTTCATAATGTTACTTATTTTTGATTATTTTCATACCATTCGTTATACTCTGCTATAATCTTATCAATATTTAATCGACCATATCCTTTTTCCTTATTTAAAACTTTTTGTGCTAGTTCAACATCTTCTGAAACTAATTCGCTAACCTTTCCAGCAAAATTTAGAAATAACATTGATTGTTCTACTGGCATTTCATTGCCTTTTTGATATACCATTTTTTCTTCGAATTTCTTTTCATAAGGCAATCTATCTTCACTTGGGGTATACCAAACATACGTTGATATGTGACCTTCCGCAACCTGCAATAAAAATCGTAATGGTTTTGACAATAATCCACCACTATAATGCATTGATTTAAAATATTTATCTGCAATAACATAACCTTGTAGATAATCCGGAGTGTACACTACCTTAGTTTTTTTATTATTGGGATCTGAATAAAAAATAACACAAGTCTGATTGCTCTTCATATACGAGTCTATGCATCCTTGCATCTGAACTTCAATATAACCTTCGACTTTTTCTCCATTATTCTTTATAATGTACCCTGGATATTTTTTCCCAAATACATAAACACTCGGTGACCAATACTGGGCATTTGCTACAATTGATATTAAAATCAATAATGTCAAGCTAAAAAGCTGTTTTTTCATAGTAACAATTATTTATTTACTTTAACAAGATCCTTCAAATATCGTTTTACCTCAGCGCCATTTTCCATTTCAACCAATGCTATATTAGTTCCAATAAAAGAAATAATTGTTGCTGTATAAACTCTATCACGCATTTTATATAAAACTATCTCTCCAACCTTAAAATTGGGATTTTCATAAGATACACGCGATTCAGAAGGACTTACAGGTTCCTTCACTGATTCTGCATTATGTAATGGTAATTGCTGCCCATTAACTATCTCTGTTTTCGTTTCTTCATTCTGCGTTGTCGTTATTTGTTTTTCAATTGTTTGATTTTGAGCAGAATTTACTGTTTCTGTCTTTTTAGAAGTTTTCTTTGCAACAGATTTCTCATTAGATTTATTTTCACTTGCAGAAGTTGCAGCTTTCACTTCCTCATAAATTTCATCCTCTATTTCTATATCCGTATCATTTACCTCCTTATCTTTTTGTTTTTTTGTAGAAAAATTAGAACTAATAGACTTTGAACTAATTGACTTTTCTTTCGTAGAAGTATTGGTATCCTTATTCTTTTTAAATAGAGAAGATAAACCTATATCATTTAACGAAATATATTGTCTATATCCTATTGAAATTGAAAATGTTCCCGCTGATCCACTAAAGTCACCAGTAGTTGATTCGACAGAATAACGCATCGGAACAAAGTAAGCTGCAGACAATAATAAGCCTCCTAAATCGAATCCTATTTCAGGACGAACACCTAAAGAGAAAGAACTTTTCCCCTCTGCGATTAATGTTTCATCCAAATAAATATCTGGTGTAGAAAATTGACTTAATCCTAGACCCAAAGATACGTATGGACTTACACTTCTATCAGGATGTAACAATCGATAATGACCCTTTATTCCATATAGAGCCAATCCATACATTCCAATATCAAATCCAGAAGAACTTTCACTTCCAAATAATGCACTACCTACATAAGTAACTCCTGCCGATAGTTTATTATTAAACTTATCAAAACAAACCAAAATATCGGCATCATATCCAAGACCAAAAGAACTTAATCTGTCACCTGTAGTTTTATCTTTAAAAACATTCCCTTGAGGTCTTGCATATCCTAATTGACCTGAAAATGTAAACAATTGTGCATTTACACTTGTAGTAAAGACCAAAAATAAAAAAGTTGTAATTGTCTTTATTTTTTTCATAATACGCATTTTTTGAATTTTTACAAAAAAAAATACAGTAAATAACAAAAAATATAGAAACTTTTTTTGAAAATAACGAAAATGCGAATCAAGAAATATTCACAAAAAGGCAAACAAATCCAATTATTTAAATTACATAAAACAAAAAAGGTTGCCTGAATTCAGACAACCTTTTATTGTAAAGTTTAGTAAAATACTAAACGCGTTTTTCTTTAATACGAGCTTTTTTACCAGTAAGATCACGCAAGTAGAAGATACGAGCACGACGAACTTTACCTTTTTTGTTAATCTCGATTTTGTCAATCATTGGAGAGTTAACAGGGATTATTCTTTCTACACCAACGTTACCTGACATTTTTCTGATAGTGAATGTTTCAACGAAACCTTCATTTCTTCTTTGAAGAACTATACCACGGAATTGTTGGATACGTTCTTTATCACCTTCTTTAATTTTATAATGAACAGTGATTGTATCGCCACTTTGGAATTCTGGCCACTCTCTCTTAGCAATAACCTCGCTCTTTACTTCGTCTAATAGATTCATCTCATTTATATTTTAGGGTCGGCAAATATACTTATTTTTTTTAGAATCACACATATTTACCAAAAATCTTTTTATGATTTTTAGCATCTTTTTGTATATACTTTATATTCAATCAATAACAAAATCTCATTAACTCTTTTTTACTTGAAATAAAAAACATAAAGCTTTCACTTATACACAAAGATTTATAAACAAAAATGTCCGTTAAAAGAACTCTAACGGACATTTTTTTAGAAAACGTTTAGCTAATTAATCACTAATCACTAAACATTAATCTCTATCTTATCCCATGATAACTTCTACAGTGTTTTGTGCTTTCATCTTACTCAATGGAATCTTATTACCTTTTACAGCAACGCCATTGATTGTAACTGATTTCACACCTCTTTGAACACCTTTTGGATTCTTAACTGTGATGTCGAACATTTTTCCACGGAAACGACGTGTCATACCGAAATCTTTCCATGCTTTTGGAACACATGGATCAATTACTAAACCATCGTAATCAGGTTGTACACCCATGATGTGGTTAGTTGCAGCATAGTAAGACCAAGTTGCAGCACCTGTCAACCATGGCAAACGAGATGCTCCGAAACGAGTATTGAACTTACTGTTTGTAGATTGAGCATATACGTATGGTTCGATTTCGCGAATTTCTGCTTTTGTGTTGTATGCAGCTGGCATATACGCACGGAAATATTTGTATGCGTTTTCACCATTACCACGTAATGTTTCTGCAATTACGATCCATCCTTGTGGATGTTGGAAAATAGCACCATTTTCTTTCATACCTGGCAAGAACAAAGGAGCTTTGATTGCAGAAAGATCTGTCTTGATGTATGGTTTTGTCACCAACATAACACCATGTTCCGTAGCAAGTTTTTTCTTAACAGAGTTCAATACAACATCTGCTCTCTTACCTGTTGCATAACCACTATATACAGACCAAGATTGTGGGTTCAACCAAATTTGACCTTCGGCACTATCTTTAGAACCATATACTTCACCTGCTTCGTTGTATGCACGAACGAACCATTCGCCATCCCAAGCATATTTTTCTATAGTTTCGTCAAGTTTCTTCAATTCTTTGTTTGCCCATTCTACTTCTTGTGGCATATTTTTCATTTCGCAGATTTCTGCGTATGTTTTCAACGCATAGCGTAATTGGAATGCCACGAAAGTTGTTTCACCTTTTTGACCAAGTACCAAGCAGTCATTCCAGTCAGCTTTCAAACCACATGGAAGACCATGAGCACCTTCTCTTTCAAGGTTAAATTCAATTGCACGACGCAAGTGACCTAACACAGTAGCTTCACCTTTATCAGAGAATGGAAGTACTTTGTCATAGAATTTCAAATCACCTGTTTCTTTAATATATGCAGGAATTGTGTTGAACAACCACATACAGTCATCAGAACGATAATCTTCGTCTGCTGTTTTTGGCATTTGACCAGGAGTATGGTCGAATGGTTTTACAACTGGCATTGCACCACCATTTGATTCTTGACCAGTAATCATTAATTCCAAACGATCCTTAACCTCATCATTGATAACAGGAAGTACACCAAGCATATCTTGTACTGTATCACGATAGCCAAGACCATCACGTTCACCACTGTAAACAAGTGAAGCGGCACGGCTCCATGAATATGTCATCAAACAGTTGAATGGACTCCACATATTGATTTGGCTGTTGAATTCAGCATCTGGAGTATTAACTGTCATACCTTGAATACGATTATGCCAGTATGCAACCAATTTGTTAAATTCTTTTTCTGCAACTTCGTATGAAGGAATTTCTTTCTTAGCTTTTTTACCTTCTTTTGAACCTTGGCCAATACCCATAATCACAACGAATTCTTTTGATTCGCCTGCTTTCAAAATAATATCAGTCTGCAAAGAACCACAACCGTTGTCACCTTCTGCCAAAGAACCAAAACATTTTCCTTGTTCAACAGCAAGAGGATTATTGTAAGCACGGTAAGGACCGATGAATTTTTCACGATCTGTATCGAAACCAGTAACTTCGGTTCCTACCATTGTGATGAAAGTATTTTTTTGACCTGCGTCAATTTTTTCTTCAATTTCCAAATGTGGATTGATACAGTGGTTGATGATACCATCTTTGTAAGTCATCTTCATAATATATTGTGTATATTGAAGATTGATCAAGTCCATCCACAATTGCCAGTGGCTCGCATATTCAACGTATGTGAACAAACTTAACTTACGAGTTTTCTTACTATTGTTAGTAAGTTTTACCATCCAACATTCGTATTGTTTTCCTAGTGGTACGAAGTATGTCGATTTCATATTGATATCAGAATAATCTGATTCAATGATAGAATACGCACTACCGTGACGGCAAGTTGTTTTGTATTCTTCCAAAGACTTGCTTACTGGTTGCCAAGCGGTGCTCCAATAATCTTTGCTTTCATTATCGCGAACATATACATATCGTCCAGGTTGGTCCATAGGGATTGTATTTGGACGGAAACGCATAAAGCGACCTTGAGCTGCTGATTTATAGAAACTGTAACCACCTGCATTGTTTGTAATCAATGCACCATAGTTCACATCACCTAAATAGTTACTCCAAGAACGAGGAGTGTCGGGACGAGTCACAACATACTCTTTTCGTTCGTCGTCAAAATAGCCGTATTGCATAAATTTATAGTTTTTAAAAATTTCTACTTAAAAATTATGGGCAAATTTATCAATAAATTACAACATTACAAAACATCAAGATGGACTTAATGTAAAAAATTTTCTTTCTTCAATTTTTTGTAAATAAGTTCACGAAACATTACTTTTGCAATATACAAAACAGACAGTTTTATGAATATAGACGAAGCACAAATCAATAGCTTAGCAATACACAAAATAGGCATAAAAACAGCGCAGGAAGACGACAGCAGACATCAAAATTTTTATTCTGCCCACGAAATTCAATCTCTCGACATTGACGAGCAAACTCAAAGTTTACTTTGTTCTTATTTTTTTCGTCCTATTCTAAAAACAAGAGATTTGTTTACATTCAAAAACTTTGATTCTCCTGTATATTCTACCATAAAACAAATTTTCGACAATAACATTTCTTTGTTGGAAGGTTCGCGGTCGTTAGCACAAGAGTTATACGACAAAATGCCCGAAGACGACGAAACATATAGCGATTTCTTCGTAGTTCGGTTTTCTAACATATTGTTCCAAACCGATGATGAAGAAATAAGCATCGATGCTCTCGGACTATTCAAATCTGAGAAAAAAGAGGTCATCTTAAAATTAATGCAAAACGACAACGAAATTAATTTTCAAGTCGAAAGTGGCATAAATTTAAGTAGCACCATTGAAAAAGCTGCTCTTATTTTTAATACAGATTCGGAAAATGGATATAAAATCTATGCTACCGACAAACAAAAAAACGATAGCGTTTATTGGATAGATTCTTTCCTTGAAGCAAAAATTGTAGAAACCGACTTCTTCACAACACAAACTTTTATGAAAACTTGCCAAGAGTTCGATAAAGAAATTCTCAGTACACAAGAAAAAATAACTGGCGAAGACAGAGCAAGATTCCTACAACAATCGCTCAATTATTTCCAACGAAATGAAACTTTTGACGAAGAACAATTTACAAAAGAAATCATTCAAAACGAAGATGCGATCGAAGCTTTTAAGAACTTCAGAACAAGATGTTGCAACAACTACGAAATACAACCGAGCAAAACATTTGATATAGATGCAGAGGCGGTGAAAAAATCAAAAAAATATCTTCGTAGCGTCATAAAATTGGACAAAAATTTCCACATCTATGTACATTCTAACCCTGAAAATATAGAACAAGGGCTTGACAACGAGAAAAACAAAAGATTTTACAAACTTTTCTACGATATAGAAAGCTAATAAATATGTATAACTTTTGTAACTTTGCAACGCTTTTCACAAAACAGATGACAAAGAAAAACCTTAAATCGGCTGTTTTTACAGTTATAGCAATAATGCTATGCCTCTGTTCGTCATGCAAAAAAGGGAACAATGAAGGTACATTGACCTATAATATTGAATTCAATGAACAAGAAAAAGCAGAGCGAAGTATTATCGGACTTCTTCCCGACAAAATGAAATATTATTTCAAACAGGGATCTTCCTCAATGGAAATCAGCGCCTTAGGTATGTTCCGAACCGCATATATTTCAAATGTGCAAACAAAAACAAATAGTGTTTTGTTCTACCTTATGCCTAACAAATTTACCTGTAAGGCGAAATTTGGCGAACGAATGATAGGTTTTGATCCTATGCCAGGAATTATCCTTACACCAACTGAAGAAAAAAAAGACACTTTAGGCTTGACAATCCACAAAGTACATGTATCATTTGAAGATACGACAAAAGAAGAATATGACATTTGGTACACAAAAGACCTACAAGTAACAAACCCAAACTGGCACACACCATACAAAGATATCGACGGTGTGCTTATCGACTATCGTATTGCACTGAAAGATATTTCAATGCACATCACCCTCGATAACATTTCAGAGGCTGTTGTTGACAGTGCTAAGTTTTTCGTGCCAAAAGATTTTAAACTTGTAGAAGTTGATTCAATGAATGCCATATTCGACGAATACTTAAAAATGGAATTTTAATGTTTGAAAAAATTATAAATATCTTAACCGTAAAGGAAACGAAATGGAGAATTTTCTATGCGCTATTGCTAATAGTACTTGGAATTCTTATGGCCATTTCTTTTTCTTCTTTCTTTTTTACCTGGGAAAATGACCAAAGTGAATTGCTTGGGAAAAGCACTTTCGAAATTCTTTTTTCCAACAATACTTCCGACGATCCTGCCTTTGACGAAGAACCTACTCTGCAAATACAAAATCCTGCAGGAAAATTAGGAGCTTTGCTCGCAAAGAAATGCATACACGACTGGTTTGGTATCGGTGCCTTTGCTCTTATTTTTATTTGTTTTTACATTGCCGGCAGACTTTTCTTTGAGGCAATTAGAAAAACTGAAGCCAAACGATACATTTTCATAGCGTTGTCGCTTATGATTCTTTCTTCCCTATTGTTTGGTTTTTTTGCAAATAATGCTTTCGATGGAAACTTAGGTGGTTGTTTCGGCTACTATTTCTGCTATGGATTACTTCGTAATGTTCTCGGTGGTTTTGTTACAGGACTACTACTGATTTTTACGACATTTTTATATGTGATTTTCACATTTAAAAATGTTCTTCCTGCAATAGCATCTCTTTTCAATAAATGGAAAGAAAAAAGAAATGCTACAAATATAGAAGCAAACGACGCCACAACAACAGTAACTATTCCTGCCGAAGATCTTGAACAAAAGAAGGAAGAAGAAAACAGCGAAGAACCTGTTGTTCAACAAACAGAATTTGTACAAAACACTGAACCTATAGAAGAGATTCCTTCTCAAACAGAAATTTCAACAGAAAAACAGGAAGAGGATAGTGATCCAAAAGAAGAAATAGAATCTGAACCAACCACGGAAGATACAACTATTATCGAAGAGACTCCAATAGAAGAACAAATTGCAGACATTCCAGAGACTGTTCAACCAGAAGAGACTGAAGACGAAACTGTCGAAGAAGAAAACGAGGAGGAAGAAACTGTCGAAGAACCTATAGACAACACAGAAGAAGATATCGAAATCATACAGACTCCTATTGTTGAAAATCCTGTAAAACCACTGAGCGATAACACACTCGTTATAAACAACACGTTAGGCGAAAAACCAGAAAACACTGACAACATAAAAGTTGTTATGCAAGATTTTGACCCAAAAGCAGATTTGTCGAAATTCAAACAACCAGATACAACACTGCTAAAAATTTACGATAACGATAAACAAGCTGTCGAAGTTGACCAAGACGAAATTATTTCTAATAAAAATCTTATAGAAAAAACTTTAGCAGATTTTAAAATAAATATTGAAAAAATCTCTGCTACAGTTGGTCCTACTATTACATTATATGAAATCGTACCTGCTTCTGGTACAAAGATTTCTAGAATTCAAAGTCTTGAGAAAGATATTATGATGAGCCTTTCTGCTTTAGGAATAAGAATCATTGCTCCTATTCCAGGGAAAGGTAGTGTCGGTATTGAAGTTCCTAATAAAAAACGCCAAGTCGTTTCAATGTATTCTGTGCTTAACTCACAAGCATTTAAAGAATCTACAATGGAACTTCCGGTTGCTCTTGGTAAGACCATTACCAACGAAGTATATATGTTCGACCTTGCAAAAACTCCTCACCTTTTGGTTGCTGGTGCTACCGGTCAAGGTAAATCTGTTGGTCTTAATGCTATCGTAACATCTTTATTGTATAAAAAACATCCATCTCAACTTAAGTTTGTTTTGGTTGATCCAAAAATGGTGGAATTCAGCATCTACGAAGGTTTGAAAAACCATTATATGGCACAATACCCTGGTGAAGAAGACATTATCATCACCGATTGTATGAAGGTTCAACAAACACTTAAATCTCTCGTGCAAGAGATGGAAGACCGATATAAACTTCTTATGAAGGCTCATTGTCGTAACATTATTGAATATAACGACAAATTCATCCATCGTCATTTATTACCAACAGAAGGTCATAAATATCTATCATACATTGTAATAATCATCGACGAGTTTGGTGACTTCATTATGCAAGCAGGAAAAGAAATAGAGACTCCTATCGCTCGTATTGCCCAAAAAGCTCGTGCGGTCGGTATGCACTTAATTCTTGCTACACAACGTCCTAGTGTGAACATTATTACAGGTATTATTAAAGCAAATGTTCCAAGCCGTATGGCTTTCAAAACAGCGTCTGGTATAGATAGTAAAACTATCCTTGACGCTCCTGGAGCAGAAGGACTTGTTGGACGCGGTGACTTACTTATTTCTACAAATGGAGCAAAGCCAGAACGTGTGCAATGTGCTTTTGTAGATACTCCGGAGGTTGAACGAATAGTTAAATTCATAGAAGAACAACAAAGCTACGGTGAACCTATGCAATTGCCAGAAGTAAAGGATACTAATTCCGCTGGCGATATGTCTCAATCAAATTCCTCTGAAAAAGGTGGCGGAAAACTAGACCCTATTTTCGAAGAAGCTTCTCAATTTATTGTTGCTTCAGGTTCTGGTTCTACATCTCTAATACAAAGAAAATTCGAGGTTGGTTATAACAGAGCCGGCAGAATTATGGACCAAATGGAACGACACGGAATTGTTGGTCCATACAATGGTAGTAAAGCAAGAGAATTAAAAACAGATATATTAGGTTTGGATCAAATTTTAAATGATCTTAGAGCCAAAGGTCTCTTAGAATAAATTTTGGAACGATTATTGGTATAGAAACATTTTGTGTAAAAAAATAATGATTATGAAAAAATTAGTTTCAATTCTTACAGCATTCGTACTATGTGCGACAGTTTCGTTTGCCCAAAACAATAATACAAGTGCAAAAGCGAAACAAATATTAGATCAAGTATCTAAAAAAACGAAAAGTTATAGTTCTATATCGCTTACATATTCATTGGTTCATACATCTCCTGATGCAAAAACCGACAAAGCAAACGGAACTATGCTTATGAAAGGTAATAAATATCAACTTTCTATTCTTGACAATGTGCTGTATTGCGATGGCAAAAATCTTTGGACCCACATGGTTGAAGAGAAAGAAGTTGTGCTTTCTACAGTTGACAATGATGATTCAGGTATGATGAATCCTGCAAAAGTACTTACTATGTACGAAAAAGGATTTAAATACAAATTCATACAAGATCGCTTTGAATCGAGTCGTGCTATCTATGTTATTGATTTGTATCCTGAAAATATTGAGAAATCAGAATATTCTAAAGTGAGACTTTCTATCGACAAGGATAAATCACAATTGTGGAGAGCTGAATACTTCGCAAAAGATGGTAATAAATACACTATCACAGTTAATACTTTCAAAGTAAACGAACAAATATCAGATGCTTCGTTCACTTTTGATAAAAGCAAAAATCCTGGTGTAAAAGTCATTGACGAAAGATAATATTCTATGACCATAGAACAACGCATCTCGGCATTCGCTTCTTTTAGAGAATTTCTTCTACAATTAAATGAAACGAATGCCGATTTTGTTTCTCTTGCGGAACGAGCAGAACGACAAAATCCTTGGTTTACATTACAATATTGTTTGCTTTCCCTTAAGAATATTTGCGATATTTTATCGGACAAACAACTACAAGAAATCGCAAAACAACTTGAATATTGTAAAACCGACAAACAGATAGCACTCATTATGGGTGGCAATTATCCTTTTGAAGGAATTATTGATGCAATTCTTATTCTTCTTTCCGGCAACAAGCTGATAGCACGAATCTCCGAAAAGGATAAACTATTGAGTTTATTGCTGGTAAAAAAACTACAAGAATATGGTTTTAATGATTCTATTAGCATAACTGATTCGTATATTTCTCAATTTGACGCGATTATTGCAAATGAAGAAAATGAAACCTTCACGAAATACATAAGTAAATTTCCGCATTTACTTAGACCAAAAAAAACTTCAATTGCTATTCTACAAGGGAATGAGACGGATGAAGACCTACAGAAATTAGGGAACGACATTTTTCTATTTTGGGGACAAGACTCAAGAAGTGTTTCAAAATTATTTATTCCTTTTGACTACTCTGAGGAAAAAATCATGCATGCTTTGGATTCTTTCCAAAAAGTTACTATGCATAATAAATATATGAACAACTACGAATATAATAAGTCGGTATATTTAGTAGCACAAAAACAACATCTTGACAACGGATTTCTCCTATTAAAGGAGGACAAAGAACTGAAATCTCCCCTCTCTGTTGTTTTTTATGAAAAATATTCTGACATTTCTCAAATAGAATTATTTATCAAGCAACAAAATAATTCCATTCACTCTATTGTATGCAACAATAAGAATTTAGTACCTTTATGCATACCATTTGGTGAGTCATACAAAATAACAAAAACAGATATCGAAAATAGTATTCAATTTCTTAAAAAATTATAACCATGATATATAAAATAAGAGTCGTAAGCGACGAAAACGAATTGTTTCACAGAGTAATAGAAATATCAGAAGACGACACATTTGAAAGTCTTCATAAGGCTATTTTGCAAGCGTGCGAATATAAAGAGACTGAAATGGCATCATTCTTTATTTCCAACGATGATTGGGATAAAGGTCAAGAAATTACCCTGTTCGATATGGGAGACGAAGAATTAGGAACAATTCCTATGCAAAAAGCAAAATTAAAAGACTTCATCTCAGAAAAAGAAGATAAAATAATTTACCAATTCGACTTCTTCGGCGATAGAGCTTTATTCTGCACATTAGTTGATATTATAAAAAAAGAAGCAAAAAAGAAGTACCCAGTATGCTCACATGCAACAGGTAATCCTCCTCTACAAAAAATCAACGACGAAAACGAAGACATTAACGATCTATTTAACGAAACGGGCATAGACGACGATGATTTATTCAGCGATGACGATGCAGATGAACTTGGTTTCGGTGACGAATTTGGCGGAGATGAATTCGGTGGTGGCTACGACGACTTCGGCGGTTCAAACGATTACGATTATTAATCTCTATAATGAAAACCCTTGTTGTTGTAACAGGTCCTACTGCTGTTGGTAAAACATCAACAGCAATCCAACTTGCACAACATTACAATACAGAAATCATATCTGCTGATTCACGTCAGATTTTTATAGAGCCAAAGATTGGAACTGCCATACCAAGCGAAGAAGAACTTGCTACTGTTACACATCATTTTATCGGAACAAAACATGTTACCGATTATTATAATGCATGGCAGTTTGAACAAGATGCTTTGCAAAAAGTAGAAGAGTTATTTCAAACGCATGATATTGTTATACTAACCGGAGGTTCTGGTTTATATGTAGATGCAGTATGCAATGGTATCGACGAGATTCCCGACATCGATCCAGATTTACGAGAACGTATAAATTCTCAGTTCGAACAAGAGGGTATTGAAAGTTTACGACAAACTCTTAAATTCCTTGACCCGGACTACTATAAAATTGTAGATTTATCCAATCCTGCAAGACTTAAACGGGCAATTGAAATATGTGTACAAACTGGCAAGACATATACCGAATTGCGTAAAGAAAATAAAAAGGAACGACCTTTTAAAATTATAAAAATTGCATTAAACAGAGAACGCGAAGAACTATACAATCGCATAAACTTGCGCGTAGATCAAATGATTACCGATGGTTTAGAGCAAGAAGTCCGAAATCTATCTCAATGGAAAAACACTATGGCATTAAAAACCGTAGGATATCGCGAATTCTTTGATTATTTCGACAATCTGTGTACTTATACCGAAGCAATAGAGAAAATCAAGCAGAACACAAGGAAATACGCAAAAAAACAAATATCATGGATAAAACGAGACAGCGAATATCGTTGGTTTTCTCCTACCGAACTCGATAACATAATACAATATATTGATAATTCAAGAGATTAGTTTTTTAGAGCTTCCGTATTTTTTTCAGCAACCTAACATTACTCTGCGTTTCAACATATCTATGATATTAACAATAAAAAAGCCGAAGAGAAATCTTCGGCTTTTTTATTATTGTTTAGAACAAAATTCTAGTTCTTTCCTTGTAATTTAGCATAGTCTTCAGCTGAACCAACGATAATGCTATCATATTGTTTCAAACCTGTACCAGCTGGAATCTTATGACCAATAATCACATTTTCCTTCAAGCCTTCCAAATCATCAACTTTAGCATTGATTGCTGCTTCATTAAGAACTTTTGTAGTTTCCTGGAATGAAGAAGCTGAAATCCAGCTATGAGTTTGAAGAGAAGCTCTTGTAATACCTTGTAAGATTTGGCTTGCAGTTGCAGGGTGAGCATCACGAACTACAACTTCTTTAAGATCTTTACGTTTCAATTGTGAATTAGCATCACGTAATTGACGAACTGTTATAATTTGACCAGCTTTCAATTCTTCTGAATCACCAGCATCAACTACAACTTTCTTTTCGTAAATCTTATCGTTTTCGTCCATGAAATCCCATCTGTCAACGATTTCTCCTTCTAGGAACTTGCTATCGCCTTGGTCAACGATTTGTACTTTACGCATCATTTGGCGAACAATTACTTCGAAGTGCTTATCGTTAATCTTCACACCTTGTAGACGATATACCGATTGTACACCATTAACAATGTGTTCTTGAACCTTTGTAGGACCCATGATTGCAAGGATATCCGAAGGGGTAATAGAACCATCTGACAAACGAGTTCCTGCTTTTACATAATCATCTTCTTGAACAAGAAGTTGTTTTGAAAGTGGAATAAGATATTTCTTTTCTTCACCTGTTTTAGCAGTTACAACGATTTCACGGTTACCTCTCTTAACCTTACCGAATGTTACAGAACCATCGATTTCTGAAACAATTGCAGGGTTAGATGGGTTACGAGCTTCGAACAATTCAGTTACACGTGGAAGACCACCAGTGATATCACCACTACTTGTACCAATTACTCTAGGAATCTTAACAAGTTGATCACCAGCTTTTACTTTCTGATTCTTTTCTAAAGAAACACGAGCACCTACTGGCAAGTTGTATGTATGAAGAACTTCATCACCTTTTCCAAGAATTCTAATAACAGCTGTTTTAGTTTTATCCTTAGATTCAATGATAACTTTTTCCTTAAATCCTGTTTGATCATCTGATACACTTGAACAAGTAACACCTTCAATAAAGTCAACTAATTCAACTTTACCAGTGTATTCTGAGATGATTGGAGCATTATAAGGATCCCATGTACAGATTACATCACCTTCTTTTACATCCTCACCATTCTTCTTGTACAAGAATGCACCATAAGGAATGTATTCATCACGTTTTTGTAATACACCTTTAGGACCAACAATCTTCAATTCAGCAAGACGGCTAAGTACGATTTCGCACTTGTTACCATTTGCATCTTCTCCTTCTATTGTTCTAAGTTCTTCGATTTCAACCTTACCGTTATGTTTTGAAACGATAGAGTTTTCAATTGTAGCGTTTGATGCAGTACCACCCACGTGGAATGTACGAAGTGTCAACTGAGTACCAGGTTCACCGATTGATTGTGCAGCGATAACACCAACAACTTCACCTTGTTGAACCATTCTAGCTGTAGCCAAGTTACGTCCGTAACATTTTGCACATACACCTTTACGAGATTCACATGTTAATACTGAACGAATTTCTACTTCTTCTATACCTGCATTTACAATTGCTTCAGAAATAGCTTCAGTTAATTCTTCACCAGCTTTAACAATTAAATCACCTGTTTGAGGATTATATATGTCATGAACGCAAGTTCTACCAAGAATTCTTTCGTACAATGATTCTACAACTTCATCATTATTCTTAACTGCTGTTGCAACAAGCCCACGTAAAGTTCCACAATCTTCTTGTGTAATAATTACATCATGAGAAACGTCAACCAAACGACGAGTCAAATAACCGGCATCGGCAGTCTTCAAGGCTGTATCGGCAAGACCCTTACGAGCACCGTGAGTAGAGATAAAGTACTCAAGGACTGACAAACCTTCTTTAAAGTTTGCAAGGATTGGGTTTTCAATAATCTGACCTCCTTCTGCACCAGATTTCTGAGGTTTTGCCATCAAACCACGCATACCGCATAGCTGACGAATTTGTTCCTTAGAACCACGAGCACCAGAATCAAGCATCATGTAAACAGAGTTGAAACCTTGTTGATCTGACTTCAAAAGATCCATCACTTTATTTGTCAAATCAGAGTTCGTATGTGTCCAGATATCAATAATTTGGTTATAACGTTCGTTGTCTGTAATGAAACCCATGTTATAGTTGTTCATCACTTCTTCAACTTCTTCATAACCTTTTTGTACCAATTCTGCCTTAGCTTCTGGGATTACAACGTCATCCAATTTAAATGACAAGCATCCTTCGAATGCCATTCTGTAACCCATATTCTTAACATCGTCAAGGAAGTCTGCTGTTTTTGGAGTACCAGCTACTTTCAAGACATCTGTAATAATATCACGCAAAGATTTTTTAGTCAAAAGTTTGTTAATGAAACCACCTTCTTCAGGAACAATTTCATTGAACATGATTCTACCTACTGTAGTTAGAATCCATTTTGATCTATCGTTTTCATCTTTGTATTGTTTGATGATATCTTTTTCTTCATCTACAGATCTCCACAAACTTCTTGGAACGCGAACGAATGCGTGCAAATCAGCTTTTTTCTCATTGTAAGCAATAATTGCTTCTTCTGGAGAATAGAAATAAGAACCTTCACCTTTTGCACCTGGCATACCTTTAGTAATATAGTATAGACCAAGGACCATATCTTGAGAAGGCACCTTAATAGGAGCACCATTCGCAGGGTTCAAAATATTGTGAGAAGACAACATCAAAATTTGTGCTTCCAATACCGCAGCATTACCAAGTGGCAAGTGAACGGCCATCTGGTCACCATCGAAATCGGCGTTGAACGCTGTACACGCAAGTGGGTGCAACTGAATAGCCTTACCTTCGATCATACGTGGTTGGAATGCTTGGATACCAAGACGGTGCAACGTCGGGGCACGGTTCAACAGAACTGGGTGACCTTTCATTACATTTTCTAGAATATCCCAAATTACAGCATCTTTTCTATCTACGATTTTCTTTGCAGACTTCACTGTTTTTACAATACCTCTTTCTATCAATTTTCTGATAATAAATGGTTTGTAAAGTTCAGCAGCCATACCCTTAGGAATACCACATTCGTGAAGTTTCAAAGTTGGTCCAACGACAATTACCGAACGTGCAGAATAGTCAACACGTTTACCAAGTAAGTTTTGACGGAAACGACCTTGTTTACCTTTCAAACTATCGCTCAATGATTTCAATGAACGGTTTGCTTCACTCTTAGCAGCATTTGTTTTTCTTGAGTTGTCGAACAAAGAATCTACAGCTTCTTGCAACATACGTTTTTCATTACGTAAGATTACTTCTGGAGCCTTGATTTCAATCAATCTCTTCAAACGATTGTTACGAATGATAACACGACGATACAAGTCATTCAAATCAGAAGTTGCGAAACGACCGCCATCAAGTGGCACAAGTGGACGCAATTCTGGTGGAATTACAGGAATACATTTCAAAATCATCCATTCTGGTTTATTCTTACCAGTAGATTCACGGAATGACTCAATAACTTGTAAACGTTTTAACGCTTCTGTTTTTCTTTGTTGTGAAGTTTCCTTGCTTGCTTGGTCACGCAATTGATAAGACAAAGAGTCTAAATCAAGACGTTTAAGCAATTCTTCCAAAGCTTCAGCACCCATCATAGCGATGAACTTATTAGGATCGCTATTGTCAAGCATATCATTTTCTTTTGGAAGAGTTTCAGAAACTTGTAGGTATTCTTCTTCAGAAAGAAGATCTAAATCATTGATACCATCTACTTTCTTACAACCTGCTTGAACTACAATGTATCTTTCATAATAAATTATAGAATCAAGTTTCTTTGTAGGTAATCCCAAAAGATAACCTATTTTATTTGGAAGAGAACGGAAGTACCAAATGTGAGCAACAGGAACAATCAAATTGATATGTCCGCTTCTTTCACGACGAACTTTCTTTTCTGTTACTTCAACACCACATCTATCACAAATAATTCCTTTGTAACGAATACGTTTGTATTTTCCACAGTGACATTCGTAATCCTTTACAGGACCAAAAATTCTTTCACAGAACAAACCATCTCTTTCTGGTTTATAAGTTCTATAATTGATAGTTTCTGGTTTCAATACTTCACCACTTGAACGATCCAAAATATCTTCTGGAGACGCCAAGCTGATGCTTATTTGTGAAAAGTTATTATTATTTCCTTTTTTTTCTCTAAAAGCCATTTTCTTATGAACTTTAAAAGTTTAACGCAATTGCTTATTTAAATTCAATGTTAAGGCTCAAACCTTGTAATTCATGCAACAACACATTGAAAGACTCTGGTAAACCTGGAGTTGGAAGTGGTTCGCCTTTTACGATTGCTTCGTAAGCTTTCGCACGACCATTAACATCATCAGATTTAACTGTCAAAATTTCTTGCAATATATTAGATGCACCGAAGGCTTCTATTGCCCAAACTTCCATTTCTCCGAAACGTTGACCACCAAATTGTGCTTTACCACCAAGAGGTTGTTGAGTAATCAAAGAGTATGGACCGATTGAACGAGCGTGCATTTTATCATCAATCAAGTGACCCAACTTCAACATATAAATCACACCTACTGTAGCAGGTTGGTCAAATCTTGTTCCTGTACCACCATCGTATAGATATGTCTTACCGAAATCAGGAACACCTGCTCTACCAGCTTCACGTGCTACTTTATCTGCTTTTCGAGTATATTCACAGATATCATCAAGAGATGCACCATCAAAAATTGGTGTAGCGAAATTGCAACCCAATTCTCTACCTGCCCATCCTAACACTGTTTCATAAATCTGACCAATGTTCATACGAGAAGGCACACCAAGAGGGTTCAATACAATATCAACAATGCTACCGTCTGACAAGAAAGGCATATCTTCATCTCTTACGATACGAGAAACGATACCTTTGTTACCGTGACGACCTGCCATCTTATCACCAACTTTTAACTTACGTTTTTGAGCGATATAAACTTTTGCTAATTCCATTATACCTGAAGGAAGTTCATCTCCAACAGAAATAGCATATTCTTTACGTTTAAATTCACCTTCAACTTCTTTATGTTTTCTGTTATAGTTGTGTAATAATTTACAAATCAACTCATTCTTAGAAGCATCTGTTGTCCATTTATCTGCAACAACAACTTCATAATCAGCTATTTCATAAAGAGCTTTTTGTGTGAATTTTTGACCTTTAGCAATAAGAACATTTCCAGCATAATCTTTTACACCTTGCGATGTCTTGCCTTCAAGAATCTTGAATAATTTTTGAACAAGAATATCTTTAATCTTTTTGCTATCAGCTTCGTATTCTACGCGGTAAGCATCAATAATTTCTTTATCTTTAGCTTTTGCTTTTTTGTCTTTAACTGATCTCTTGAACAATTTCTTGTCGATTACAGTTCCATACAAAGAAGGACGAGCTTTCAAAGATGCATCTTTTACATCACCAGCCTTGTCACCGAAGATTGCACGAAGCAATTTTTCTTCTGGAGAAGGATCTGATTCACCTTTAGGAGTAATTTTACCAATCAAAATATCACCAGGTTTTACTGTAGCACCGATTCTAATAAGACCTTTTTCGTCAAGGTTCTTAATAGCTTCTTCACTAACATTAGGGATATCTGATGTAAATTCTTCTATACCACGTTTTGTATCACGTACTTCCAATATATGTTCATCAATGTGAATTGATGTCATGATATCTTCACGTACAACACGTTCTGAGATCACGATAGCATCCTCGAAGTTGTAACCTTTCCAAGGCATGAATGCAACTTTCAAGTTACGTCCAATTGCAAGTTCGCCGTTTTGTGTAGAATATCCTTCTGTCAAACATTGACCTTTTTCTACACGTTCACCTTTTACCACGATAGGACGAAGGTTGATACATGTATTTTGGTTTGTTTTTCTAAATTTAACTATAGGATAAACAACTACGCTACTATCGAAACTTACAAAGTCTTCTTCTTCTGTTCTATCGTAACGAACATGAATTTCACGAGCGTCAACATATTCTATAACACCAGCACCTTCAGCCATAACTTGAATACGTGAGTCATGACAAACTTGACGTTCAATACCTGTACCTACGATAGGAGCCTCTGCACGTAATAGAGGAACAGATTGACGCATCATGTTAGATCCCATCAATGCACGGTTAGCATCATCATGTTCCAAGAAAGGAATCAAAGAAGCAGCAATTGATGTAATCTGGTTTGGAGCAACATCCATCAAATCGATTTCTTCTGGAGCAGCAATAGGGAAATCAGCCTCGTTACGAGCCTTGATTCTATTTGTTGTAAATGTACCATCATTATCGATTGGAGAATCTGCTTGTGCTATAGTTTTTCCGTCTTCATCTTCTGCGCTCAAATAAACAACTTGTGACAAATCAACTTTACCATTAGAAACTTTTCTATATGGAGTTTCAATGAAACCTAAGTCATTAACTTTTGCGAATACACACAATGAAGAAATAAGACCGATGTTAGGACCTTCTGGAGTTTCAATAGGACAAAGACGACCATAATGTGTATAGTGAACGTCACGAACCTCGAAACCTGCTCTTTCACGAGAAAGACCGCCAGGACCAAGTGCAGAAAGTCTTCTCTTATGAGTCATTTCACCTAGAGGGTTAGTTTGATCCATAAATTGAGAAAGTTGGTTTGTTCCAAAGAATGAATTAATAACCGAAGACAATGTCTTAGAGTTAATCAATTCAATTGGAGTAAACACTTCGTTATCGCGAACATTCATTCTTTCACGGATAGTTCTAGCCATACGAGCTAAACCAACACCGAATTGATTACGAAGTTGTTCACCAACAGTTCTAACACGACGGTTACTTAAGTGGTCGATATCATCAACATCAGCCTTAGAGTTAATTAACTGAATAAGGTATTTGATGATTTCGATAATATCTTTCTTTGTTAAAACTCGAGTTGTTTCTTTATCTTCAGTTGGTTCATTGCTATACAATTTAGTATTGATTCTGTAACGACCAACTTCACCCAGATCATATCTCTTATCAGAGAAGAACAATTTTTCAATAACATCACGAGCTGTTGTTTCATCAGGTGGTTCTGCGTTACGCAACTGACGATAGATGTAGAAAATTGCTTCTTTTTCAGAGTTACAAGGGTCTTTTTGTAATGTATTATAGATTATGTCGAAATCAGAAGAATTTTGTTCCTCTTTGTGAAGAAGAATAGTCTTTTGACCTGATTCAAGAATCATTTCGATATGATCCTTTTCAATTATCTCTTCACGTTCAACAATAATTTCATTTCTTTCTATTGATACAACTTCACCAGTATCTTCGTCAACGAAATCTTCGATCCAAGATTTCAAGACTCTCGCTGCCAATTTTCGACCTTCAACTTTTTTCAAGCCTGCTTTTGACACTTTTACTTCTTCTGCCAAGTTAAAGATTTCAAGGATATCCTTGTCACCTTCAAAACCAATAGCACGAAGTAGAGTTGTTACTGGTAATTTTTTCTTACGGTCAATGTAAGCATACATTACACCGTTAATATCTGTTGCAAATTCTATCCAAGATCCTTTAAAAGGGATAATTCTCGCAGAATATAGTTTGGTTCCGTTCGTATGAACACTTTGACCAAAGAATACACCTGGAGAACGATGCAACTGAGATACAACAACACGTTCAGCACCATTTATAACAAAAGTACCTCTTGGTGTCATAAATGGAATTGTACCAAGATAAACATCTTGTACAACAGTTTCAAAATCCTCGTGTTCAGGATCTGTACAATATAACTTTAACTTCGCTTTTAGAGGGATGCTGAATGTTAAACCTCTATCCAAACACTCTTCTATTGAATATCTTGGAGGATCTAATTGATAATCAAGAAACTCAAGTACAAAATTGTTACGGGTATCAGCGATAGGGAAATTTTCATTGAAAACTTCACTTAAACCTTCGGTTTTTCGTTCTTCTTGTGTTGAATCTACTTTGAAGAACTCATTAAAAGACTTCAACTGAATTTCTAGGAAATCAGGATAGTCTAGTTTATTTTTTATTGATGAGAAGTTTACTCTCTCCTTTGTTTTCATTGCGAAAAGTTGAAATATTGAACTTAATGGGTATGATAAAAGGTTTTAGCCACATTTTGTGACTAAAACCCTGATAAGTAATAAGATTATGAAATCCTATTTAAGTTCAACTTCAGCGCCAGCTTCTTCTAATTGTTTTTTAATGTTTTCAGCTTCGTCTTTAGAAACTTTTTCTTTTACTGCTTTAGGAGCACCGTCGCAGATATCTTTTGCTTCTTTAAGACCTAGACCTGTAAGTTCTTTTACAACTTTTACAACTTGAAGTTTAGCTGCACCTGCTGATTTCAAAATTACATCGAATTCAGTTTTTTCTTCAGCTGCTGCTGCACCACCTGCTGCTGGAGCTGCTACTGCTACTGCTGCTGCTGCAGGTTCAATTCCGTATTCTTCTTTAAGAATGTCAGCTAATTCTTTAACGTCTTTTACGCTAAGATTTACTAATTCTTCTGCTAATGCTTTTAAATCTGCCATAATTTGATTAATTTAAATAGTTACTGTTTTATTATTATTTATTCTTTTTCTGATAATGTTTTTACGATACCTGCAATAGTATTCTTTCCTGATTCCAAAGAAGAAATAACTTGTTGCATAGGTGATTGAAGAAGAGCAACGATATCACCGATAAGTTCAGCCTTAGATTTGATTGTTGCCAAAGTATCCAATTGGTCATCGCCAATGTAAATACATTGTTCTGCAAACGCACCTTTAAGAACTGGTTTCTCTTTACCTGACTTACGAAGTTCTTTAATCATTTTAGCAGGAACATTAGCTGTTTTACAAAACATAACAGAAGTTGTTCCTTTTAAAACGCCATATAATTCTTCAAAATCTCCTTCTACTTGTTCTAAAGCTTTCTTTAAAAGAGTATTCTTTACAACAACGATTTCGATATCATTTTCAAAACATTTTCTACGAAGAGTAGATGTATCTGCTGCATTTAACGCTTCAATGTCAGCTATATAAAAGTGACCGTTTTCGTTAATTTTGCTAACGATACTTTCAACTATATCTCTTTTTTGTGCTATATCCATAACAATTCTTGCTTTACAATTACATTAATGATTTTGTATCTACTTGAATTCCAGGACTCATTGTAGAAGAAATATAGATGCTTTTTACATAAGTTCCCTTTGCAGACACTGGTTTCAATTTATTAATCATATTGACAAATTCTTTTGCGTTGCCAACGATTGCTTCTGGTGAGAATGATACTTTACCAATTGAAGCGTGAACAATACCGAATTTATCAACTTTAAAATCAATTTTACCAGCTTTTACTTCAGCTACCGCTTTTGCGATATCCATAGTTACTGTACCACTTTTAGGGTTTGGCATCAAGCCACGTGGACCAAGAACTCTACCAAGAGCACCGATTTTTGCCATGATTGTAGGCATAGTGATGATAACATCTACATCAGTCCAACCACCTTTGATTTTTTCTACATATTCGTCCAAACCAACATAATCAGCACCTGCTTCTTGAGCTTCTTTTTCCTTATCTGGAGTACAAAGTACTAATACGCGAACTTGTTTACCTGTTCCGTTAGGAAGTGTAACAACACCACGAACCATTTGGTTTGCTTTCTTAGGATCTACACCCAAACGAACATCCATATCTACAGAAGCATCAAATTTAGTAGTAGTAATTTCCTTTACTAATTTTGCTGCATCTTCAATGGCATATGCTTTACCTGCTTCTATTTTCGCAAGAGCGATTTTTTTATTTTTTGTAAGCTTCATCGTTTCAATGTTTTAGAGTGTTGGTTTTTCACCTTCTACTGTTATACCCATACTACGTGCAGTACCTGCAACCATTTCCATACCTGAAGCTATTGTAAAACAGTTTAAGTCTGGAAGTTTTGCTTCTGCTATAGCTTTTACTTGATCCCAAGTTACACTCGCAACTTTCTTTCTGTTTGGTTCTGCTGATCCACTTTTAATTTTTGCTGCTTCCAACAATTGTATTGCTACAGGAGGAGTTTTTACAACAAAAGTAAAAGATTTGTCAGAATACACAGTGATAATAACAGGAAGTACTTTTCCTGCTTGATCTTGTGTTTTTGCATTGAATTGTTTGCAGAAATCCATGATGTTCACACCCTTTGCACCAAGAGCTGGTCCAACTGGAGGAGATGGATTTGCAGCACCGCCTTTAATCTGTAATTTGATAAGACCTGATACTTCTTTTGCCATAACGCTATTTATTATTTATTAAGATTCTTTTTCAACTTGCATAAATCCTAATTCAAGAAGTGTTTTTCTACCGAACACCTTAACTTCAACAGACAATTTTTTCTTTTCTTCGTTGACTTTTTCAACGACACCAGAAAATCCGTTAAATGGTCCATCGGTAACTTTCACAACTTCGCCAACAACGAAAGGAATAATAGTTTCTTCTTCTCCTTCGGCAAGTTCGTCGACTTTGCCCAAAATACGATTAACTTCACTTAATCGTAAAGGCATAGGTGTACCACCATGACGTTCAGCCGTTAAGAATCCTATAACTCCGTCTATGTTGTTTATGGTTCCCGCAATATTAATTTTCGTACCATCCACGTTAGCTTCTAATACAGCTTCAATTAGAACATAACCTGGTAGGTAGTTTCTTTCTTTTGTAATTTTTTTTCCATTTTTCGCTTGTACAACTTTTTCCGTTGGGATAAGTACTTGCGAAACATAATCCTCCAAATGACTACGATTTATTTCATACATAATCCTTTCTTGGACCTTTTTTTCTTTTCCGCTCATCGCCTTAACGACGTACCACTTTTTTCCTATTTCTGCCATGTCGCAAATTATATTATCGGAGTAAATGATATATACCATCTCTCATAATGAGAGAGAACGAAAAATCCATTACCAAAACTATAAGTGCTATAATAAAGGTAGCAACAAGCACAACAACTGCACTTGATTGCAATTCTGCCCATGTAGGCCAAGTTGTTTTATGAATCAACTCGTTGTAAGACTCCTTTACGTATGTTTTTAGTCCCATTGTAATTTCTTTGTTTGCAGGGGTAGAGGGAATCGAACCCCCATCATCGGTTTTGGAGACCGGCACACTAACCATTGTGCTATACCCCTAGGTAAAGGGATTGATTGCTCAATCCCTTTGGTTTATTATTGTACTATTCAAGAATTTCAGTTACTTGACCAGCACCTACTGTTCTACCACCTT
>JAZLFM010000007.1:0-54885 GCA_045615765.1 Bacteroidales bacterium | reverse complement strand
CTTTTCTTTCGCTATAGAAAGAAAAGTAACAATAATAGAAATAATATTAAGGTAGAATATTTGACGTTTTTCTTTCTTTTTCCCGAATAAAAAATCTCGTTGTTCTATATTAATAAGAAGATTTGTTATCTTTGACAAAATTTGAATCTATGCAACGCAAGTTGATCATAATAATAGTAATTGCTTGTTTATTAGGTATTTCCATTTTGTCTTTAATCTTTTGGCGAAGCTCTCAAGATGAAAGAATAGATGCTGTTGGAGCCATCCCTTCCGATGTTGCTATGGTTGTTCAAATTAAACATTTGGAAGATGCTGCTGATGTCGTTTCTTCTGATGTGGAGTTTTGGACGAATTTTTCAAACTTGGAGATGATTGATCGTTGCCGTGATTTTATTGTCCGTGTAAATTCTACACTCCAAAACGATGAGAAATTTTTAGAATTACGAAAAATGGAATTGTTTTTCGTAATTAAGAAATTGGGCGTCAATAAGTTGGATTTTGTTTTTATTCTGTCGTCCAATGAAAAAATGAAAGCTTCGTTGGTGAAGAATGTTGTGGAAAAGGCTTTCGAGACTTCAAATTCTTCTGATTATGAATTTTTAGGGGAGAAAATCTATGTTTATGAAAATGAATCTTCCAATAGAAAAACTCTTGCGTTTTCAGTTTGCGACGGATTGCTTATCTTGGGTGAATCAAAGGTTTCTGTTGAAGCATCTGTTCGTAGTTATAAGGACGGCAATAATTTAAAGAATGATAGAAATTTTGACAAAATAAAACCTAATCAGTCTCATGTTTCTGCTCGTGTGTTTGTAAACTACGACAAAATGGCTGAAATTTATCAGTTGTTTGCATCCAATGAGTTTAAGAATCGTGTGAAGAAATTTCCTCGAATTGCCAACTGGTCAGTACTTGACATTTCTGCTAATAATAATGTGTTACGTGCGAATGGCTACATTACATTAGATACTTTGGATAGATCGATGGAATATTTGAATTTGTTTGTCGGCCAGAGTTCGAAAAAGGGTGAAATTTTATCGGTGTTGCCGTTCTCTACTTCGTACTTTGTTTCTATGCATATAAGTGACAAGGAAAAATTCCTCGAAAACTATGTCTTGTACCTGCAGAAAAATAACTTCTATAAAAGCTATGAAAATACTGTCGCAGATTTGGGTGAATCGTTCGTGAAATCTTTCTATAAGTTGCTCGATACAGAAATGGCTTTTGCTATGATGCCTGCTTGTGGAGGTAATAATAAGTACGAAAATTCCTATGCCGTTTTGAAGGTCTCTTCGGCAAGTGATGCTGAGAATTTGTTGCAAAGTAGGGTAGGTTCAAGTTCAACATATTTGTCGGAGACAGGCGAAGAATATAAGATTTATGGGTTGTTCGATACTTTGGCAAATATTCCTCAAAAGTTGTTTGGTAATATTTTTTATCGTGTATCTGGAACTTATGCGACAGTGGTTGATTCTTATATAGTCTTCTCGAATACGGATATGGCTATAAAAACATTCATAGACGATAAAGAAAAAGAACAGATATTGACTAAAAACGATAATTTCCGCGATTTTAACGATAAAGTTAAGTCAAGTTATTCGTTGTATGCTTATTTATATGTGCCTCAGTCTATTGATGTTATAAAGGATTTCTGGGGATCTGTGGTGAGTTCTGTTGTGGATGCTTGTTCCGATACGTTACAGGCGATGAATTCTATTTCGTTCCAATTGACTGCCGACAACGATGTTAAATTTTATTCGGAATTGTTGTGTTCTTTCGAAAAGACAAAGCCGACTCAGCCTATTTATAGACGTATGATGTTGGATTCTTCGGCTTCTGTTATTGGAAGACCAACATTATTCTTTACGCACCGAGATGAATATGTGACTCTTGTGCAAGATGAGTCACATCGTTTATATATGATTGATAATGAAAAGAAAAACAATCAAGTTCTTTGGTCTGTTGTGTTGGATGGACCAATAGTTGGCGATATTCATTTTGTGGATATTATGAAAAATCATAAACAACAATATTTGTTTAATACGGAGAATACGATTTATCTGTTCGATAGAAATGGCGAGAAACATTTTGGAATAAATCTCGCATCTCCTGCAACTGCGGATATTGCTGTGTTTGACTACGACAATAACAAGAAATACAGAATTGCGGTACCTTGTGCTGACTCTTCTTTACATTTGTATTCTTTGGAAAACGGTCTTTGCTCTGCTTTACAATGGAATGCCAAATCCGAAGGTGTGGTGCGTAATCCGTTAGTGCATTTCGCATCGGGTGGTAAAGATTATATTTTGTATTCTGATCAATACCATATATATATAGTAAACAGAAAAGGTGATGAACGAATATATGTTTCCGAAATTATAGAACGGGCACCAAATTCTGCTATTGTATTTGACGAAGGAGCAGATTCAACGTTGTCTCGTTTTATTGTAACTGATGTTTATGGAGTAGTGAAGGAAATTTATCTTGATGGCTCGGTGAAATCTTCAGATGAGTTTGGAAAACGTTCGGCTAATCACATATTTCTTGCTGAAGACTTAGATGAAGATGGTAATCTTGATTACATCTTTGCTGATGAAAATAAATTAGTTGCATATCATCAATCAGAGAAGAAGATGTTCTCTTATTCTGCCGCAAACACTATAACTTCTATGCGTGTGAAGTCTGTAGGCGATAAGAAATATATCTGTCTTTTGGATGAGAAAAATAAATTGTATGTTCTAAAATCTAATGGCGCAATCGAAAAGGGATTCCCATTGGAAGGAAAGTCGAACTTTGACATTGGCGTAGGAACAAATGCGTCGGCGTACAGTTTTGAACTTGTGGTTGGTGGTGAACAAAAAAAATTGTATTATTACACCCTGAAATGATAAACTAAGTATGAAGCAGTATTTATACTTTCTAATTGCCCTGTTGATGGGCGTTGCACTGTCGTCCTGCGTTAAGGATAATTTTGATTTGAAGGAGAAATTTTCTGATGAAATAGAGTGGAATCCTTCGCTTGCTTTACCTATTGCAAAGGCTGATTTAACATTGATGAACATTGCCAAAGAACGAAAAGATACTTTGGAACATATCAGTGAATCGTCTTTGGGCTATGGTAAAAATGACGACGATAAGGTGATTCAATTTAATTATATTATGGACACCGCTCGTTTGATCGATGTAATGCATTTGCCTATAGTTGAGCCATACGATACTACATTATATCTTGATCCAATAGAAATTTCCAATGTATCATTCCCTATTGGCTATGTGTCTATAAATGATTTGATTAAGGATAATTTTAGTAGTAGTGTCTATTCTGAATATATCTCTGCGGGTCCATTGGTTACTATGTCGGAACATTCGGCTACAAACGAACATAGATATCCTGTTGGCGGAATGATTCCTGATGCGGTGAAAGATTACATTGCTGCTCAATTTGGTAAGGAAATAAATGTGAAGGATGTATTTGAATACATTTTATTGAAATCGGGGTCGGTAACATTGTCTTGTACCAATTCCAGTGGTTTCAATTTCTATTGCGATATTGTGATAGGTTCTTATAACGAAGATGGTGATTATGTGGAATTTGCCACTTTCGATTATTCGAATTATCCGAGCTGGATTTCACAAGGTGGTCCACAAAACCGTATATACAATGACATAGATTCATCGTATTTGAATAGCGAGTTTTATTTTAGCTTCAAAAATCTTCGTATAGCACAAGCTACCGATGTCCTTACAGATTTTAATGAAATGGGTATTCTTTTGAATATCGATATGAAGAATCTTGTTGCCTATGCTGGTAAAGCGTATGTCCCAAAACAAACATTGAGTATGGATACCATTACCTACATCACAATGCGTGATGAGGATCTTGACCGAAAATTATATAGAGTTTTGGTTGAAAAAGGTCGTTTCCACTACGAAATTACTTCTACAATAGGTTTGGCAACTGAATTTATCGTTGAATTTCCTTCTGTAGATTCTGTTGGCGTTTCTCCAATAACCAAGCGTGCCACAATGACGAATGAGCACCCTCATTATTCTGACGATTGGACATTGGATCAAAACAATATAGATTTGACTCAAAACCCTAATCAACCATATAACTCTATTCCTGTAAAAATAGGGTATAAGGTTAATACAACAGGAGGTATGTTGTACTTCGGTCCTGAACAGTTTATAAAGGTTGAGATTACCAATCCCGATAGCATAGTGTTTGCCTATGCCGAAGGCGATCTAGCAAAATTCGATCAGAACTTGTTTAATGATGTGCTTGATTTTGATTTAAAAGAATTTGTGTCTGATTATATTTCTGGAGACTTAAAATTCTATGATCCAAAAATTCATGTGAATTTTGAAAACCCTGTCGGTATTGGTGGTGATTTAGAACTAAATATAGTAGGCAAGGATGACAAAGGGAATACGATAGATGCTTTCTCTGGCTACTCGAATATGTGGACAATTCATCGCCCTACATGTGATTCGGTATTTAATGGTTTAGAACGTAAAAACACATTTAATATTGATAAAAATACTTCGAATGTTGTAGATTTTATCAATCTTCTACCAAGTAAAATCAATTATGGCGGTGTGTTCCATGTCAATGCCGATGTACCTGATGGAATGCCTATTTTGAATTGCATTTCCAATAAAGGACATGCAAGATTAGGTGTAGAAATAGAATTGCCATTAAATATGTCGGCAAAAAATCTTGTTATCCAACAAGAAGTTCCATTGGATATGTCTGATTTAGGTGACCTTTCGGCTATAGAACGTGTTCGTTTATATGTAAATACAGAACATCAGCTTCCGGTAAGTGCAACTATGAAGCTTTCATTGCTCGATACTACTTTGGCTGTCGGTAAACAATATCTTGGAACACTTGATATGATAGTGTTGGAATCGGCACCTACAACAAATGGAAAGGTAGCGCGCGATGCAAAGAAATCGTCTGAAGATGAAATAACATTAGAAAAAGGTAATCCACTTTTGGATAACTTTAAACAAGCAAATAAATTACTTGTAGAATTGTTATTGGAAACCGATAAAAACGGTGATGTTCCAGTTATCTTTTATTCATATTATGGCTTAAAATTAAATTTGGCAGCCGATTGTAAATTTATTTATACCAGCAAATAACTATGAAGAGAAAATTACTATCCATACTACTTTCTTTATTGTTGTTTGATGCTGCGTATGCTCAAATCGACAATACGATGTATTTGATGGAACGAGTTCCACAATCATCTTTTATAAATCCTTCGCAGGCTCCAAATTGTAAATTCTATATCGGTGGTCTTTTAGTTCCGTTGTTTGGTCAGTTGCCACCATCAATGACATTTGCTGTTAATCTTCCTGTTGACTATGGTGATGTGATTTTCCATGGCGAAGGGGCTTATAAAGATTCTTTGATAACGCCTTTGCATCCAACGGCTAACATAAACGATTTCTTGAAAAAATTGCGTAAGGTCAACTATTCGTCGGTTGATATGCAAATGGAATTGTTGAACTTTGGTTTTAAAGTAGGCAAGAAGGGTTTTATGACAGTTGACCTTTCTGAGCGTATGCTTGCTGATGTTGGTATGCCAAAGTCTTTGTTTGAATTTGCTGCAAAAGGTAACGATGCCGTTCGTAAGGCTGATTTTACAGGATTGGGAGCAAATGCGTTGTATTACCATCAACTTTCTTTAGGATTTTCAAGCCAGTTTACAAAGACTTTTGCCGCAGGTGCTCGTGCTAAATTGCTTGTGGGTGTTGCCAATCTAGCAACAACTTCGTCGAATATAGAATTGAATACTCAGGAAAAAACAAACTATATCAATGTTAAATCGGAATATGCAATAAATACCAACCTTCCTTTAGATGTTACACTTAATGAAGACGGCTATGTTGAAGAAATGGCGTTCTCTGATTTCTCTGAAAAATCTGTGAGTACAATTGTGAAGGATTACGCATTGCTTACTGGTAATTATGGTGCCGCTTTTGATTTCGGTTTTACAAAGGATATAAATAGCTCTCTTGCTGCATTTGCCAGTGTAGAAGACTTGGGATTGATTCGTTGGAAAACAAACGCAAGTCAGTTTGCTTTGTATGACGAAGATTCTATGCGTTTCGAAGGTGTAAATATCTATAATCTTCAGTTTAACGATTTCGCTGATGCGCTTGACTTGGATTCTATCGTAGCTAACTTTAAGGAAATCAATTATAAGGAAGAAGGTTATACGACAAAACTTCCTACAAAAGTGTATGTAGGACTTCGCTATAGAGCGGCAAAACGTATCTCGTTAGGTTTGTTGGGCAAGTTCGAAGTGTTGCCTCACAAAGTTCGTCCTTCGGCTACCATTACGGCTAACTTTAAACCATTTAAGTTTACGGCTGCTACAATCAGTTACTCGTATATCAATGGTAATTTCAATAATATCGGTCTTGGATTTACTGTTCATCCTGGACCTTTCCAATGGTATTTTGTTTCCGACAACTTAATCGGAGCGTTATTGTTCCCTGCCGACGCTCGTTCGGTTAGCATTCGTATGGGTTGTAACCTCGTATTTGGATGCGTTCAAAAGAATGGAAGTCGTGACGATAAGAGCAGTCGTGGAACTTCATTGTTAGACGATAAGAAGAATAAAAATAAAGGTGTGGTTCCTTATTCTAAGTAGTAATCAATTCATTATTAACTCTTAAATATTATTAACAAAAATGAAAAAATTATTAGTAGTTGCTTTATTAAGCATGTTCTCAATGGGTGCTATGGCACAACACAGAGCTATCGGTGCTCGTCTTTCTAATGTGTTGGAAGTATCTTACCAACGTCAAGCTAGCGGTTCTAACTTCTGGGAAATCGACGGTGGTGTATGGAGTAACCTACACGGTGCACAAGCTTCTGCAGTTCACAACTGGGTAATCGCTAATCCAGATTGGACTTCAAAAGGTGAATGGAATTGGTACCTTGGTGTTGGTGCTGGTGTTGCTACAGTTTGGGATAATGCTTATCATCATGGTAACGAAAATCTTGGTCTTTTCGTAGGTGTTGCTGGTATGGTTGGTTTAGAATATACTTTCTGGTTCCCACTACAACTTTCTGCTGATTTCCGTCCTATGGTTGGTCCTTACATTGGTGATGGCGTTCACATTAATGGTGATGTGCTTCTTAACGTTTTATGGCCAACAATCTCAGCTCGTTACAAATTTTAATCGATAAACGATGCATAGTTTAGTCTGGGTTTTCTTTCTAATTTTTGTCTTTGTGCTTTTGGCACTAGATTTAGGGGTTTTCAATAAAGAAAAACACGAAATCTCTATGTCTGAGGCATTAAAGATGACATGTCTATGGATAGGATGTTCGTTGGCGTTCAATGTAGTTCTTTATTTTGCCTACGATGCTGATTTCTGTAACTTGTTGTCAGAAAGTCCGGATGCAGCTATTAAAGATGGTGCTGATGCAGGATTAAAATTCCTTACTGGTTATTTGATTGAGAAAGCGCTTAGTCTCGACAATATATTTGTTATGGCTATGTTGTTTGCCTATTTCAAGATTCCAGCAAAATATCAACACGAAGTGTTGTTCTGGGGAATACTTGGAGCCTTGGTTTTCCGTGGCATTATGATAGTGTTAGGAGCTGCTTTGGTAAACCGTTTCTCTTGGATTATGTATGTGTTCGGTGCATTGTTGCTTGTTTCTGCATTAAAAATGTTGTTTGGAAAAGACGAGGAATTCGATGCAGATAAAAACTTCTTCATCCGAATGATACGCAGATTTTATCCGGTAAGTTCAGAATTGGATGGAGGAAATTTCTTCACGAAATTGCCAAACGGAGTAAAGGCTGTTACGCCATTGCTTGTTGTATTGGTGGTGATAGAAACGACCGATGTCTTATTTGCTGTAGATTCTATTCCAGCAATTTTCTCTATAACAACGGATCCTTTCATTGTGTTTACATCAAATATTTGCGCAATTTTAGGATTACGTTCGTTGTATTTTGTTCTTGCTTCGGCAATGTCGAAATTCGAGTACATAAAATACAGTTTGGTGGTTTTATTACTTTTCATCGCAGTAAAAATGTTGTTGATGGAAGTTGTACACATTCCAATCGGAATATCTTTGCTTGTAATAGCAGTAATTCTTACTGTTGGCATTATTGCATCTATTATAATTAGCAAGAAGAAACAATCCGGCAATAATGAATAACATTCAGTTGTCGGCTGAACAAATAGCTGAATTTCAGCAAACTGTTTTAGCAAAAGGAAAGGAGTTGTATCGTGAAATGCCTTGGCGTTCCGATACAACTCCTTATTTTATTTTACTTTCGGAAATTATGCTGCAACAAACGCAGGTGCCACGCGTAATGCAGAAGTTTGCTGAATTTATCGAAGCCTTTCCGACTTTGGAAGACTTAGCTCACGCTGATTTCCAGGAAGTTTTAGCACATTGGTCGGGATTGGGTTACAACCGAAGAGCCCGTTTTTTGCACCAGACGGCACAAAAAATAGTTGAGAATGGCAGTTTTCCAACCGACGAAGCCTTTCTTCGCTCTTGCCCGGGAATAGGAGAAAATACCGCAGCTTCAATCTTGGTATATGCATTTAATCAGCCATTGGTTTTCTTAGAAACGAATGTACGTACGGTTTTGATTTATACATTTTTGAATGACCAAACCGAAAAGATAGACGAAAGTGTTTTGAAGGACTTAGCGCGTCAAACTTTGTATGCCGAAAATCCACGACAATGGTACTGGGCTTTGATGGATTATGGCACTTATTTGAAGAAAACCGAAGGCAATTTCAATAAAATGTCGAAGAAGCATACTACGCAATCGAAGTTTGAAGGCTCGTTTCGCCAAAAAAGAGCCGCTGTGCTGCGTTGTTTACTACAAAATGGTCCATTGTCCCATTCGGAAATTGCAACGCTCACAAACTACGATTTAAGCCTTGTGGAAGAACTTATCGATGCGTTGCAAAAAGATAAGATGGTGTCGGTGGTAGAAGGACGGGTGATAATTTGTTAGTGATTAGTGGGGCATTCGTGAAGAAATTTAATATCGTGTACCATTTGCACATGTCACGTGGCATATAATTCGTAACAATTTGCACCAAAATCGTGAACATTATTTCGGATATTGTAGAGACGCGGTGCACCACGTCTCTACAGATCGTTTCCACGAACGTATTGTACGCAATCTGAATGAAATCAATCGTATAGCGTAATACATAGAAAAAAATGTTGTGAACTGGCGGAAGGATGAATTAATTTGATCTTATCTGACTTTTTATTATAGAATTGTTGGTTTCTATTCTAACGATTCTGCACCGCTACGTCCGTGGCAGTTTTTGTATTTCTTGCCGCTTCCGCAAGGACAAGGATCATTTCTTCCTATTTTCAATTCATTGTGAACTGGCATAGTCTTTTGTTGTTGTCTTGTGTCTTGTGGCGCATTCGATGGAGTAGTGTCCTCTTTTCTTGTTTGCATATTGCTCATAGAAGAACGACGACGTTCCTGTGCTTCTTCTGCTTTAGCTTGCAATGGGATATGAGCCTTTAATACGCTAGAAACAACTTCCTTGTTAACTTTTTCGAGCATAGCTTGGAATAAGTCGAACGATTCGAATTTGTAGATCAACAATGGATCTTTGTGTTCGTACGATGCATTTTGTACCGATTGTTTTAATTCGTCAAGTTCACGAAGATGTTCTTTCCAAGCTTCGTCTATGCTTACAAGAATAATAGTTTTCAAGAACGAACGAACAAGCTCGCGACCTTCTGTTTTTGCCGCTTTTTCTAGGTTTGTCACAACTTGGAAAATGCGTCGTCCTTCGGAAATAGGAACAACAATGTTTTTGTATGTCGCACTTTGTTCGCTGAATACTTTTTGAATAACAGGATTTGCTTGTTGCGCTATAGTTTGTACTCTATTATTGTACACACCAAGAACGGCTTGGTAAACGCGTTCAATAAGATCTTCCTGGCTTAGTTTTAGGTATTCTTGTTCGTTTACTGGTGATTCTAACGAAAGTAAACGAAGTAATTCAAACTTAAATTCCTCGAATTCTATGTTTCCTTGCGATGCTGATACTATGCTTACGCAAGTGTCGTACATCATATTGGCAAAGTCAATACCGATACGGTCGCCGAATAGAGCGTGGCGACGTTTTGTATAGATTACTTCGCGTTGTGAGTTCATCACATCGTCGTATTCCAACAAGCGTTTACGAATACCGAAGAAGTTTTCTTCTACCTTTTGTTGTGCGCGTTCAATTGATTTCGAAATCATTGAATGTTGGATAACTTCACCTTCTTCCAAGCCCATCTTATCCATAATGTTTGCGATTCTTTCGGAACCAAACTTACGCATCAAGTCGTCTTCCAACGATACGAAGAATTGCGAACTTCCTGGGTCACCTTGACGACCGGCACGACCACGCAACTGGCGGTCAACACGGCGAGAATCGTGACGCTCTGTACCAATAATTGCAAGACCACCGGCTGCTTTAACTTCTTCCGAAAGTTTAATGTCGGTACCACGACCAGCCATATTGGTTGCTATGGTAATATGACCAGGTTGACCAGCAAGAGCAACGATTTCTGCTTCTTTTTGGTGTAATTTCGCGTTCAAAACCGTATGTGGCAACTTTCTGATTTTCAACATACGCGAAAGTAATTCCGGAATTTCTACCGAAGTCGTACCAACCAATACTGGACGACCTTCTTTTATCAATTCTTCAACGTGGTCGATAACCGCATTGAATTTTTCACGTCGAGTTTTGTAGATTAGGTCATCGTGATCCTTACGGATAACAGGTTTATTTGTAGGAGCGGCAACAACCTCCATTTTGTAGATGTCCCAGAACTCTTTTGCTTCCGTTTCGGCAGTACCGGTCATACCGGCAAGTTTTTTATACATACGGAAGTAGTTCTGCAATGTGATAGTTGCGTGAGTTTGCGTAGCAGCCTCAACCTTTACGCGCTCTTTTGCTTCTATAGCTTGGTGAAGACCGTCGGAATAACGGCGACCTTCCATAATACGACCAGTTTGTTCATCAACAATCTTAACTTGGTTGTCTATTACCACATATTCTTGGTCGATAGTGAATAGGGCGTAGGCTTTCAATAATTGATTGATAGTATGTACGCGTTCCGATTTAATTGCGTAATCTTGAATCAATTGTTCTTTTTCTGCAACCTTTTCTTCTGCAGTTTTAGAAGATTTTTCGATTTCGGCAATTTTGTCGCCTATATCAGGAAGTACGAAGAAATTCTTGTCTTCGCGGTCGGAAGAAAGGAAGTCTATACCTTTTTCTGTTAATTCAATAATGTTGTTTTTCTCGTCGATTACAAAGAATAAGTCATCAGTAATGATGTGCATATACTTATTGTTCTCGGCCATATAAGTATTCTCTGTCTTTGTCAACAGAGTCTTCATACCTTGCTCGCTCAAGAATTTAATGAGAGAGTTAGTTTTTGGCAAAGCCTTGTACGCACGAAGTAACAATTTTGCACCTTCTTCGGCTTCTTCTTTTTTCGAAGAGTTGATTAATGTCTTAGCTTCAGCGAATATTTTAGTGAACAAAGCCTTTTGTGCGTTGTAAAGACGTTCAACAGCAGGACGATATTCCACAAATAATTCGTCGCCGTTGCTCTTCTTGGCAACCGGTCCCGAAATAATCAACGGTGTTCTGGCATCGTCGATAAGAACCGAGTCAACTTCATCGACAATAGCGAAGTTGTGTGGTCGTTGTACCAATTCGTCTGGGCGTATCGCCATATTGTCGCGCAAGTAGTCGAAACCGAATTCATTGTTGGTACCGTATGTAATATCGGCAGCGTATGCTTGTCGGCGAGATTCAGAGTTCGGTTGATGTTTATCGATACAATCAACTTTCAATCCATGGAATTGGAAAATAGGTCCCATCCATTCGGCATCACGTTTAGCCAAGTAATCGTTCACTGTAACCACATGTACGCCACGGCCAGGAAGAGCGTTAAGGAATACAGGCAAAGTGGCAACTAAAGTTTTACCTTCACCGGTAGCCATTTCGGCAATCTTACCTTGGTGAAGAATAGTACCACCAATCAACTGTACATCGTAGTGTATCATATCCCATGTTACAGGGTTTCCGCCGGCAATCCAAGTGTTGTTCCAGATAGCTTTGTCTCCTTCAATAGTGATGTGAGGGTAGATGGCTGCCAAATCTCTATCGTATTCGGTAGCAGTTACTTCTATCGTAGCATTGTTTGCGAAACGACGAGCCGTGTTTTTTACGATGGCGAAAGCTTCTGGAAGAATTTCGTCAAGTGTTTTAGCTATAGTTTCGTCGATTTCCTTTTTCAAGGCATCGATAGTATCGTACATCGATTCACGCTCTTCAACGGAAGTAATGTCTTCGTCTTCAAGCTTAGTTTGTAGTTCCGCAATTTTGTCTTCTTGTGGTTTGATAGCAGTGGCAATACGATTTTGCAAGTCTTTTGTAGCCGCACGAAGTTCGTCGGTAGTGCCATTGTTCAATTTTTTCTCAAATTCATTGATTTTTTCAACCAATGGAAGAATTTCACGTATATTTTTTTCGGATTGAGTGCCACCGAAAATTTTGCGTAAAATGTTGTTTATTAGACTCATATATGATTTTTTTGTAAATTCTATCTTTTAGGTTTGCAAAGGTATGAAAAAAACGAGGATTTTGAGAGAGTATTGTGTGTTTTTTCATATTGATGATGTGTATAAAGTTATCCACAACATTTTTTCGTTTTGTCAATATCTTGTATGTCGTGATTGGTAATAAAGAAAAATGAATTTTTACTTTTGGGAAAAATATACAAGGAATATGACAAAATTTGGTACTGTTTACAAACAAGGCGGAAAAAAGGCATTGCTTTGTGGTTCCGGAGAACTAGGAAAGGAAGTTGCGATTGAATTGCAACGTTATGGTATTCAGGTGATTGCTGTTGATAAATACGAAAATGCTCCAGCGATGCAGGTTGCCCATAAATCGTATGTGCTTTCCATGCTTGATGGTGAGAAATTGCGTGAAGTAATATACGCCGAAAAGCCAGATTATATTATTCCAGAAGTTGAGGCAATTGCTACAAGTACGCTTGTTGAATTGGAAAAAGAGGGCTTCAATGTGATTCCTACGGCTCATGCTACATTCCTTACTATGAATCGTGAAGGAATTCGTCGTTTGGCTGCTGAAGAATTAGGCTTGACAACTTCGAAATATAAATTTGCTTCGAGCTACGAAGAATATGTTTCTGCTGTACGCGAAGTCGGTATTCCTTGTGTTGTGAAACCAATTATGAGTTCTTCGGGACATGGACAAAGTGTGGTGAAAACCGAAGCCGATATAGATAATTCCTGGAACATTTCTCAAGAAGGCGGTAGAGCCGGAGCAGGAAAAGTTATAGTTGAAGGCTTTGTTGATTTTGACTATGAAATCACTTTGTTGACAGTGCGCCATAAAGATGGAACCAGTTTCTTGAATCCGGTAGGACATTGGCAGAAAGATGGTGACTACCAAGAATCTTGGCAACCACAACCAATGTCGTCGGTTGCTTTAGAAAAAGCACAGTACATTGCTAAGAAAATTACTGATGCACTTGGTGGTTGGGGTATTTTTGGCGTGGAAATGTTTATAAAAGGTGACAATGTAATTTTTAGTGAAGTTTCGCCTCGTCCTCACGATACCGGTATGGTTACTATGATTTCACAGGATTTATCGGAATTTGCACTTCATGTTCGTGCAATATTAGGATTGCCTATTCCAAATATTGCCTTCCATGGACCTTCGGCATCGAAAGCTGTTGTGGTTTCCGGTGATAGTGAAAATGTGTCGTTTAGTAATTTAGAAGAAGTGCTTTCTATTCCAGATACGCAAGTCAGAATTTTTGGAAAACCAGAAGTACACGACCATAGACGTATGGCTGTCTTGCTTGCTCGCGGTTCTTCTGTTGAAGAAGCTAAAGAGAAAGTTCGTAAGATGTATGATTCTTTGGTGGTAGAAAAATAACAGGTTTTGTCTTGCTATTTGTCTTGTTTGTATAGAAACAGACAATAAACCAACAGGTATTTGAGTTATATATCTATAATCTTAAAAATGAAATGCTATGTTGGAATATTGCAAGAAAATTTTACAAGCGATGAGTTTTGACATTCAGTTGTTTCAAAAGGAATTGCGAAAAAGTTATGGCTACCTAAATTCTATAGAACAGCGGTTCTTGAATATGTGGGCAAATTATAATTACGAAGAACTAGTTCCTTTGGCTTTGCCAATGTAGATATATTTCGAAATGAAACAAATGGTAAAAAAAATAGTAGAAACGATGAAAGGACATGTAATAGTATCCTTTTTTATTGTTTGCACTATAAGTTTATTTTTGCTTTTCGGCTTGTTTCACTGGATTTGTATGCCCAAGCAACTGTTCGACGATCCGAAATCTACGGTTTTGTTGGATAAGAATGGCTTGCTGCTCGGTGCCCGCATTGCCGACGATGGTCAGTGGCGTTTCCCTGAAACCGATAGCTTGAATGAACATTTTGTTACGTGTTTGATTCATTATGAAGATAAGCGGTTCTATAAACATTGGGGCGTAGATCCGTTAGCCATATTTCGAGCTATAAAACATAATATTTCGGGCAATGGCCGTCGTGAGGGAGGAAGTACCATTACTATGCAAGTAGCGAGAATGGCTCGTGGCAATCAACCACGAACAATCATAAATAAACTTATAGAAATACTTTGGGCCTTAGATATAGAATTGACTCATTCGAAAGAGGAAATTTTACGCCTATATATTTCGCATGCGCCCTATGGAGGAAATATTGTCGGCCTTGATGCTGCTATATGGCGCTATTGTAATCGTGATATCTCTCGTCTGTCATGGGCGGAAATGTGCTGTTTGGCCGTTTTACCTAATTCTCCTTCGCTCATTCACTTGGGAAGGAATCGTTCTGAATTACAGAGAAAGCGCGACGGACTACTACGTGTTTTGCATTCTGATGGAGTTATAGATGAACAAGAACTTGCGTTGGCGTTGGAAGAACCTTTGCCTGATCGGCCATATACTATTCCGAATAATGCGAGACATTATTTGGATTATTTGTCTAAGAATCAGAAAGGAACTACAATATATACTGATATAGATTCCCGCCTGCAAACTATGGTGCAACGATTGGCGAATGATTATGCTCGTTCGTATCATAATTCCAATCATATAGATAATATTGCTGTACTGGTATTGGATGTAGAGAGTGGACAACCGATAGCCTATGTTGGAAATACGACTGATATGTCGATAGAGGCATGGCAAGTTGATATTGTACAAAGTGAACGTAGCCCGGGAAGTACGCTCAAACCGTTCTTGTATGCTGCAATGATCAGTAGTGGCGAAATTACTCCACGTCAGTTGATTTCCGATACGCCGTTGTCTATCAATGGTTTTACGCCTTCGAATTTTAGCCATTCCTTTAGCGGTGCAGTTCATGCCGACGAAGCTATAGTGCAGTCGTTAAATGTTCCTTTGGTTCGTATGCTTATGCAACATACAGTGGGACGGTTTATGGAAGACCTGAAATGGTTGGGAATGACGACACTTCATTATGGTGAAGAACATTATGGTATGTCGTTGATTTTAGGTGGCGTGGAAGTTAAACTGTGGGATTTGTGTCAGATGTATAGAAATATGTCGTTACAATTACAGACGAAAGAAGATGATGCAGAAGACAGTCGTATAATTAAGTCGGCTATATGGTATGCGTTTCGGGCAATGTCTAAATTAAACAGACCAGAAGAAGAGGCAGAATGGTCGCAGTTTCGTTCTATGAAAAATATAGCTTGGAAGACAGGTACTAGTTGGGGTAGTCGCGATGCTTGGTCAGTTGGAATTACGCCCAAATATGTAGTTGGTGTATGGACGGGAAATGCCACAGGAGAAGGTCGTGCTGGCATGACAGGCGTTGGTTTTGCTGCACCTGTCATGTTCGATGTATTTGCCTTGTTAGAAGATTCGGAATGGTTTACACAGCCTCATGGTATGGAAATGATGACGATTTGTCGCCAAAGTGGTTGTTTGGCTTCGGTTAATTGTGCGCAGGTTGATACAGTTTTATTGCCGGCAATTTCTGCTCAAACAGCGCAATGTTCATATTGCCATGTGGTTCATTTGTCGAATGACGAGAAATGGCAGGTAAATTCCCAGTGTGTAAGTGTTGACGATATGAAGACGCTCTCTTGGTTTGTATTACCTGCAGCACAGGAATATTACTATAAGACACGCCATGCTGACTATCATCCGTTACCGCCGTTTCGTGATGATTGTGGCTTTGGTGCGACAGATCAGTTAGATTTTATTTATCCGGAACATGATGCGACTATATTTGTTCCTCGAGGTTTTGATGGGTCATTGGAAAATGTCGTGTTTGAGGCGGTTAATAGAAAATCTAATTCTGTATTATTTTGGCATTTAGATAATGAATATATAGGAAAAACAGAAGGTATGCATAAATTGGGAATTGTTCCTCCTAAAGGAGACCATGTGCTATCTATTGTTGATGAAAAAGGAAATAGAAGGGCGGTATTGATACATGTGATGTAACTATTTGTACTGTTTTTCTTGAAAAAAATGTATTTTTATGTATAATTCAGTCATACTAAAATAGATATTATGAGAAAGATTGTTTTGTTTGTTTGGATTGCCATTATGGCATTGGGATTTAGTCAATGTTCGTCGAAAGATGATGTTGAAACTGAATATAATGAACATGTGGTAGGATTCACATCGGGAAATATTTCCCGAAAGGCTTCGGTGTTTTTAATTCTAGCCGAAGATTTGGATGCTACGGTTATGGAAAAACATAAACCGAATAAGTTTATGTCCATTTCACCATCGGTAAAAGGAGAGTTCTCGTATTTCGATGCTCACACTATTGTGTTTACGCCAGGTGAAGATATGGCATATAATACAACATATACGATTACGGCTGAATTAGATGATTTGTATAATGATGACTCAAAAAACTTTCATTTTAAATTTCAAACATATCCATTTCGTTTAACGGCAAGTTTCAATTCTTTTACCGAGGCTGAGAATGGCGATTATGTGTATGATTTCTCTATTCGCTCATTAGATGTGGAAACACTCGATATTGTGAAGTCTGTGGTTGCTATTACAGATGGTTTACAAAATGTAAAGACTGATTGGAATTCATCGTCGGCACAATTGTATTCGTTGAAGGTTTCGTTTACTCCAACCAAAGAGCAGAATATTACTTTGTCCACTAAAGAGATGAAAAACTATCAATTGGAGGCAAAGGATTTAGTTAGTGTGGCAGTACCAGATCCAAACAAATTGAGCGTGTTTGATGTTCGTTATGTGTCGGAAAATACCAAATACATTTTAGTTACATTCAATAAACGCTTAGATCCTAAGCAAAACAAACAAGGCTTGGCTTATATTGTAAATAATGAGTCGGTTGCTGTTGAGGCATCGGGAAATACATTAAAGTTGTTTCCCGATAATCATATAAATGGGGAAGTGACATTGTTTCTTTCTAAAAACATACGAAGCAAGTCTGGATTATTGTTGCAAAACGATGTTACTCATAAAATTCAGTTAAAACAAGTTGTTCCCGAAATTCAATTTGTAGATAATGGAAATATTATACCGCAAACAAATTCATTTGTTGTTCCGTTCCGCTCTATTTATATGCGCGGTGTGAAGGTGAAAGTGTTTAGAATCTATAAAAGCAATATTCCTTCGATGTTGCAGTCGGGACCACTTTCCGATTATAGTAATCTTAAATTATTAGGTAGGCCAGTGGCAGTAAAGACATTCTTTTTGGACGAAACATCGGATTTTACGAAATGGCAGACTTGCGCAATAGATTTGTCGGATTTGGTGAAAGCTGAACCAGGTTGTGTCTATCGTGTGGAATTATATATGGATTACAGACTAACGGCTTGGCCGGAGGCAAATGTGTCATTTAATAAAGATGAAATCGAAGCGGAAGATAAGGTTGAAATGGCAAACCTAAGTCGTGAATTCGATAGCGGCGATAATTGGTATTATATGAGTAGCAGTTGTGATTATGACTACTATTCGTGGGATGAACAGGATGATCCATCAAAATCGGCTTTTTATTGTTATAAGAATATAGACAAAAACATTTTGGCTACAAATATCGGCTTGCTCGCCTTGTCGCCTGCGGCAAATAAAATGACAGTGGTTGCAACGAATATTCTTGATGCAAAACCAATGTCGGCGGTTGAGGTTTCTGTCTATAATAAACAAATGCAAGTGATAGCAAAAGGAACGACGGATTCAGACGGACGAATAGATTTTACTTTACAAGAAAACATTGGCGCTCCATATTTTGTGATAGCTCAAAAAGCGACAGATATTTCCGCTGTACGAGTTTTGCGAGGTGAAGAATTGTCAACCAGTACTTTCGATGTGGCAGGTTGCGAGGTACAAAATGGTTTGAAAGGATACATGTATGGAGAGCGTGGCGTATGGCGTCCGGGAGATACGATTTATTTGTCGTTTATGTTGAATGATAAAGATAAAACCTTGCCGGAAAATCATCCAGTTGTTTTGGAGGTAAGTAATCCTCTTGGACAGAAATATCTCAAACAAACGAAAACGAAAGGGATTTGTGGTTTATATACATTCGAAATTCCTACCGACGAAACTGCTCCGACGGGAAGTTGGTTGGCAACGATTCAGGTTGGAGGTTCTAGTTTCAATAAGAGACTTCGTGTTGAAACAATAAAACCGAATCGTTTGAAAATAGATTTACAATTACCGAAGATGTTGGTTGCTGGAAATCAAACGGCACCATTGTACAGCGAATGGTTAACGGGTGGTAGTACCCATGATTTAAAATATGATGTGTCGGCAAAATTTGTAAAGGGAACAACAACATTTAAATCATGGACAAATTATACTTTCGAAGATAGATCAAAATCGTTTGACTCAAGAGAAGATGAAATTGACCATGGTGTAACAAATTCTGAAGGTCGTGCTGTGGTCAATTTCAATATGCCGAATTATTCCGAAGCACCGGGAAAACTTACATGTAATGTGACAACTCGCGTGTACGAAGCCAGTGGGGAATTTAGTACCGATGTACAATTTGTTGAATATTCTCCGTATGCCCGATATGTAGGTATAAAAGCTCCAACTTCTGAAACAGAATATTTGTTGACTAACAAAAGACAGACATTCAATGTTGCTGTGGTAAGTCCTTCTGGTGAGGCTGTGAATGCAGCGAAAGTGCAAGTTGAGGTCTATAAAGTACAATGGTATTGGTGGTGGAACTGTTCTGCTGACGAATTGGCTAATTATACGAACTCTAGTTATAATAAGCCTATCAAGAATTTTGATGTGACAACCAATTCAAACGGGAAAGCAACATTTGATTTGAATATACCGAATAATGATTGGGGTACTTATTTAATTCGTGTGGTAGATCCAATTTACAAGCATTCGTCAAGTGTATTGGCTTGGTTTGACTATGATGGCTCTCAGTCTCGTGCCGAAGAGGGTGGAGAAACACCAGTAACGCTTTCATTGCAAACCGATAAAGAAGAATATAAACCAGGTGAAACCATACAAGTAACTATACCTTCTACAAATGGTAGCCGTGCGATTGTAAGCGTATGTAATAGTGCGAAAATACTTGATATGAAATTTATTGAGTGTCACGATGCGCAGACATCGGTAAGTTTTAAGGCAACGGAAGAGATGATACCAAATGTATATGTTGCGGCAACGGTCATTCAGCCATACAACCATACGTTGAATAACGATGTTCCTATTCGTTTGTATGGTGTGAAGCCTATAAATGTAAACTCATCGTTAAGTCGTCTTATTCCACAAATTAGTTCGCCGGATGAGGTTAAATCAATGTCGCCATTCTCTGTTACGGTAAGTGAGAAAGATGGCAAACCAATGGCATATACATTAGCGATAGTTGATGAAGGTCTTTTGGATCTAACTCGATTTAAAACGCCAGACGCTTGGCCGGTTTTCAATGCTAAGGAATCTTTAGGTATGCGTATGTGGGACTTGTATGGAATGATATGTGGTGCTTATGGTGGTAGTATTGATCAGCTATTTAGTATAGGTGGTGATGAAAGTTTGTATGATGGACCAAAAGCTGTGGTGAATCGTTTTAAACCTATGGTTCATTTTAGTGGTCCGTATTACTTAGAGAAAGGTAAAAAGAAAACACATTCCATAGATGTTCCTAACTATAACGGTAGAGTTCGCGTGATGGTTGTGGCGTCGGATGGATCGGCTTTTGGCTCTTCGGAAAAGTCTGTGTTTGTGAAAAAATCCTTGATGGTTGCCGGAACTATGCCTCGACAAATTGGTGTAAACGACGAAATGACTGTTTCTGCAACAATTTTTGCTACAGATAAAAACATTAAGAATGTACAAACAACCATTACTTGTTCGGGTGGTTTACAAGTGGTTGGTGCCAATACGGTTTCTACAAACTTTTCAGCATCAGGAGACAAAACTGTTCAGTTTACGATTAAAGCAGGCAATAAAGCAGGCATTGGTCATATAACAATAAACAGTAGTTCTGCTTCCGATAAGGCTACATACGCAACGGATATAACAATTCGTGCGGTAAGTCAGAATATAACTACAGTCAAACAACAAATGATAAAAGCGGGTGGTAGTTTTAATTCTACGTTGCAGGCACCTGGAAGTAGTAACCAACAAATTCGTATGGAAGTGTCGAATGTTCCTTCTTTGAATATTACAGGTCGTACTTCGCAATTGATACAGTATCCTCACGGTTGCGCAGAACAGATAACTTCGAAGGCAATGGCACAAATGTTTTTAAAGGATTTTTCGGCGGTTACAATGAGCCAGAAAAATGAAATAAATAAAAATGTGAATGCCGTTATTCAAAAGCTGGCAAAATATCAAACAAATGATGGTGGTATGGCATACTGGCCAGGAAGTGCTTTCGCGGACCAATGGGTTTCTGCTTATGTTCTGATGTTTTTGGATAGAGCATCGAAGAAAGGATATTTCGTGAATAATGCTATGAAATCCGACTTAAAGAGATATGTAAGTTTACAAGTTCGTAATTGGAAATCAAGCGGATACGAATATGAATGTCAGACTGTTGCATACTCGTTGTATGTGTTGGCAGCGTACGGCTCCCCAGAAAAAAGTACAATGAACAGAATGAAAGAGTCTGCAAAATCATTGTCTTCGACAACTTTAGGTTATTTAGCCGCAGCGTATGCGATGATTGGTCAGAAAAAGGTGGCGAACGAATTACGTAGTCAACAAAAAGGACTCGCTTGGCAGTGGTGCGACAATTCCGTAACGGATTTGTTAGTTCAGTCTTTGTTAGACGATACGAATGCTGGAAAAACAGCCACAACCGTTCGTAATAGATTAGCCTCGAATAAATGGCTTTCGACAAGTGAAATAGCGTTGTCATTGTATGCAATGAATATGTATTATCAGAAAAATGGTACCGCAAGCGATATGAATTTTGTAGTAAATATGAACAAGAAAGAGTTTGCGAACGTTTCTACGAATATGATGTCGTGGAGCGATGTTTTGGCTAACGGAAAATCTTCGGTAGATTTGTCTGTAAATAACAAAGGAAAAGGTACATTGTATGTAACGACAATTTCGGAAGGAACAGCAGTACAGGAACCAGTTACAGCCGTTTCAAATGGGCTTTCGGTTACTGTTTCATACGATAAAGATGTTACATCTATAGCCCAAGGAGAAACTTGTTGCGTTGTGTACACGATTACGAATACATCAGGAAGCCAATTGAAAAACATAGCCGTTACAAGCATTTTGCCTGCAGGCTTTGAAACATTGGCTGTTCAGGACAATAGTGCCGTCGATTACAAAGATATTCGTGACGATAGAATACTATTGTATATAAACACATTAGGAAGAAATGAGCAAGTAACAATTCGTGCAAGCCTTTCTGCAACATACGCAGGTATATATTATATGCCAGCTGTTACCGCAGAGTGTATGTACAACAATAGCATATTTGGTTGTACCGATAGCGGAGAATGTGAGGTGAAATAGAGGTTGTAACTTGAAATATCGCTACTTTTTTTTGCTTCCGTTTTTATTGAAAAACTTATAGAGAAGCAATGTGATAGATTTGTATGATTTTTTTTGAAAAAATCAATTAAAGTATTTATTTCCTCATTTGATTTTTGTATTTTAGCAAACGGTTTGAAATAAAAAAAGAAGTTTATGTAAAGGAAATAGTATCTTAAAATATGACATATTAAAAGGCGTTTAGCTTTTCTTTAAGGTTCTGAAATCTCGACAATTTCAATCTCACCCAAAAAAGAAGGCGGAACGCTCACGAGTAATCGTGGGCTTTCTTGTTTTGGGTGGTAGGTAGTCGAGAACCTCAGAATCAAACATTTAAGTTCACGATTTTTTTATGTCCGTATGTGAAGGTTGCAAGGCTTGCAAAGTGAAAAGTATAGTAAGTTAGAAAGGATAGATTTGTAAAATTAATTGGTGGTAAAATATGTTTAAATTTATATCAGAGAATCCATTTCGTTTTTTGGGTGTCTTTTCAAACTCAAAACAATCGGAAATAGTTTCCAATTGTGATGATATGGAAGCTTATTTATCTGTTGGTCAATCTGTATCTTTTGATTTGGATTTAGATAATTTGATTCCAAAATTGAAAAGAACAGAAGATTCTGTTCAAAATGCAAAGAAAGAAATAAACTTGGCAAAAGACAAACTTAAATGGGCATTGTTTTGGTTTTGTAAGGATGCATCATCGCAACATGCTATAAATCACTTAAAAAATGGAAATATAGAAGGTGCTTGTGTGGTTTTTGATATAGAAGATTCTTTTGCTACACAGATAAATAAATCTGTTGTTGCATATATAAAAAATGATATAGAGAAAGCAATTTTATATGCTATAAATTTAATACATACAGAAGAATATCGAAGAGGTTTTATAAATTCAGTATGTGGAGCTACATTTCAGATAAGTGAAGATGAATTGTGGCATTTATATGTTGATGCAGTATTGGCAGAAATGAGTGTGTCAAATCTTCAAAATGCATTAAAAAAATGTGAAATATCAAATTATATAGAATATATTAATAAGAAAGCAGTAGAAGAACCCAAAAAGAATATAGAGAAACAAATTGCAGAAGCAAAAGCAATTAATCGTGAAGATGCGTTAGCTAATTATAACGTAGGAGTTAGATTAATGACGAATACGAAATCGGACTTGTTTCATTTAAAACAAGTTTTTGGTGAGTCAAATTTTGAGTATCAATTTATTGCTGATGAATTAGCCGAAACAATTCTTCAATGCGGAATAAATTATTTTAATCATACCGATGACGACGACGATGTAGATAAGGCGTTGAAATTGCAAGAATATGCTTGCAAAATTGCAGTTGGTTCAACGTGTAAAGAGCGTTGTAATAAAAATTTGGGAATATTACATAAAAAGAAAGCAGAACAAGCTCCTAAAGAAGTTATTGAATTTGATAAAAAGATTAAAGATTTGTTAAATAAATATAATGCAAAGGCTACAAGTATAAGTAATGCTATTCAACTGGTTGTAGATAGTGCTCCGACTCTTGTTGAAGTGAAACAAATTCTTGGTTCTAAGCATAATTATTATCTGAAAATATCAACTCTTATTGTTAAGGCTGCATTACACGATGTTATTGAAGAAGTTAATGATGTTCAAAATCAACAAGGGAATTATTCTTCGCATTATGATTTCCTTGATGCAGTGAAAAGAACCATAAAAGAGGCTTGGCGTGCTACTCTGTATATGGATCGTTTAGATAAGGAAAGTGATTATTATAAAAAAAGTTATCAGCCCAATAGAACAACTTTACAATCTATGGTAAATGCCTTAAACATATCAACTTATTCCATATCGGTTTCATTGGATATGAGAACAGAAGATGAATTTTTCAATACATGTAAGACTTCTGCAGATTTTGAATGTTATATAAAAAAATACCCTAGCGGAAAATATATTAATGATGCAAAGAAAAAATACGAGGAACTTAGGATATCAGAAGTAAAGATAGCAGAAAGTCAAAAAAGAGATGACGTTGCATTTAAAAAGTGTAATTCAAAATCTGATTATAAAGAGTATTTAAGAAAGTTTCCAAATGGATTACATAGAAAAGATGCAGAGTACAAAATAAAAGAGATTAATGAAAAAGCAAAATCAACAGGATGCTTTGTTATTATAATTATATGGGTACTAACAGGAGCTATTATGGGAGCAATTGCAGGTGGTCCTGTAGGTTTTTTTGTTGGTGGATTATTAGCTTTTGGATTTATAGCTAAAGGATTATAAATTATATATAATATGAAAAAATTTACTTTATTAATTTTATCGCTATTTTCAATTAGTGTATTTGCACTGGGTGACACAATTTCTGTGCAACAGGAAAAAGTTTCATTAAATGTAGAAGCAAGTATAGAACAACTTAATAAGAAATTAGAACAGCAAAATAATGCTTGCGCTGCTCAATTTAAGAAGTTACAAAATAACGTTTTTATATTAGAAGCTTATAATAAGTCTTTAGCTGAATCGAATAGCCAATTGCAAAAACGTTTTGATTCTTTGTCCAATATTGTTGCGATAAATTCTTCAAACATCAAAACAACAGCTGATACACTTGGTATAAAAATTCAAGATACAACCAAACATGTATCGAAAAATTCAGATACTTTAAAATCTACAGCAATATTTGGAATCATTGCAATTATTATTGTTTTGTTAATTTCAATAATGATAGCTGTTATCCTTTACAATAAAGGGAAAAAGTCATCAGATGATAAAATTGCACTTTTGAAAAAACAGGCAGATCATTTAAATGAAAAAGTGATAGAAAAATTATCTACAGAGTCTGAAACTTTACAACATATAGTAGAAAAATTGAATACTTCAGTCTCGGCATCTATAGAACCTGACCATTCTTTGGTAAAAACATTGGCAGATAGAATAACCTTTATGGAAATGACGCTTTATAAAATGGATAATACAGTGAAGGGATATAAGCAGTTGACAAAGTCTATTTCTCAAATGAAAGACAATTTGTTAGCAAATGGTTATGAATTGGTTCCTATGTTAGGAAAAGAATATAATGATGGTATGAAAGTTACTGCCAATTTTATTGAAGATGAAAATGTAGAATCAGGAAAACAAATAATTACAGGTATTATAAAACCTCAAATAAATTATAAGGGGGTTATGATTCAATCTGCACAAATAACAGTAAGTCAAAATTAAAACTATATTAATATGGCGCAAGTAAAGATGAAATTCGGAATTGATTTAGGTACAACCAATTCCGCAATTTGTAAAATGGAAAGTGGTGAACCGACAATAAAAAAAGCTGACGATTTAAAAGATACCATGGCTTCTTGTGTGTCTTTTACAAAAAAACAGGTTATAAAAGTTGGAACTAGTGCATATAATGATTTGAGGCAAGATAAATCACGTGCTACAAAAAAATGGACTAAAGGAAATGAAAATGTCTTTCTTGAATTTAAGCGTACAATGGGACTTGATACAAAATACACAAGTTCTAATATGGGTCGAGAGTATAGTTCAGAGGAACTTTCTGCAGAAGTTTTAAAAGCATTAAAATCGTTTGTGTCGGAAGATACAATTAATGCAGCTGTAATAACTATACCTGCAAAATTTAAAACAGACCAAATTGCGGCGACAAAACGTGCTGCAACAATGGCTGGTATTGAACATTGTGAACTGTTGCAAGAACCAATTGCTGCTGCTATGGCGTATGGTTTAAGTGTAGAAAATAAAAATGGGTATTGGTTAGTATTTGATTATGGAGGTGGAACATTTGATGCGGCACTTCTTCATGTTGAAGATGGTGTTATGCAAGTGTTTGATACCGAAGGAGATAATTATCTTGGAGGAAAGAATCTTGATTATGCGATTGTGGATGAAATTATAATACCATATTTAAAGGAGAATTATGTAATAGATGAAATACTATCTGACTCTATAAAAAGAGACATCTTGCGAGATGCAATGAAATTCTATGCTGAACAAGCAAAAAATCAGTTGTCATTTAAAGAACAGTGTGATATAACATCTCAGTTGGATGAGTTTGGAACGGATGATGAAGGGACAGATATTGAGTTGGATATGATAATAACGCAAGACCAGCTAAAATCAGTCTTAACTCCAATATTTCAAAAGGCTGTAGATATTTGTAAAGGACTTTTAGAAAGAAATAATTTAAAAGGGACTCAATTGGATTCTTTAATACTTGTTGGTGGACCAACACATTCTCCTATAATCCGTCAAATGTTAAAGGAACAAATAACTCCTAATGTGGATACGAGTGTTGATCCTATGACAGCTGTTGCAAAAGGTGCAGCTTTGTTTGCATCAACAATTGATTGTGAGGCATCGTCGGAGATAAAAGTTGGAACAATACAATTTGATGTTAAATATAAATCAACAGCTGTAAAAAATGATGCTGCTGTGTCGTTGATGTTAGTTAGTGGACAAAAAGATGTGCCGTCAAAAATATTTGTTGAATTTGTTCGTGGAGATAAAGCTTGGTCAAGTGGTAAAATGGAAGTTGGCTCAGGTGTTGTTGTTAAATGCTTGCTTAATGAAGGAAAGGCTAATGCCTTTACTTTAATGGCTTATGATGACAAGGGAACCTTATATCCTTGTTTCCCAAATGAAATAAATATTATACATGGAGTAAATGTAGGAGCTGCTGTTTTACCATATCATATAGGTATAGAAGTAACAGACACAGAATTAGAAAAAAAAGTTTTTATTCCGTTGATAGGTTTGGAAAAGAATCAATCAATTCCTGCTGTTGGTGTGAGAAATGGTTTGAAGACAATGCGTCAACTACGACCAGGTATGTCTGACGATAAATTAATTATTCCAATATATCAGGGTGAAAATAATGCTGAAGGTACAAATGCAATTTATAATGACCATGTATTTGATGTTGAAATTACTGGGGATGATGTTCCGCAATTAGTTCCGCAAGGAAGTGATATTGATATCACAATAAAAGTAGACCGTTCTCAGTTGTTGAAGTTAGAAGCTACTTTTCCTATAATAGGAGAAACAATTGAAAAAGAAATTGATGTAAAGGCTCGTTCAGGTGTTAGTGAAAGAGAACTTTCTACAAAATTACGTGAGGCTAAACAAAAATTACAATCATTAAAATCTGCTTCTACAATATCCGCTTCTGAGTTAGAAGAGGCGGAAAAGATTATACAAGATGTAAATATACGATTTGACGGTGAAAAAACATCAGAAGATGGGAAAATGCATTTGTTGGCAGATTTACGTCGTGCGTTTTTAAAAATGGAGGAGGTAGAGAAAAATCATGAATGGGATGCGTTAGAGTCTGAATTACGTGATGAGTTTGATAGATTAGAAAAAGCAAATAATGATTTAGGGAATAAACATGATGACGAGGTTGCAGAACTTAGAAGACAAACCGATAATGTGATTCAAAGGAAAGATGTGAAACTTGGAAGAAAGGTTTTAAATGCAATAAAGCATGAATTTTTTCAAGTTACGTTATTATACCAGTTAATAGGTTTAATAGAACATCATTCACAGAAGTTCAATTGTTATTCTTGGAAAGATAGTAATCGTGCTCGTCAATTGTTAGATCAAGGATTAAATATGATTGCTTCGGGTAATGTAAATCAACAACAATTACGTGATATTTGTGTTAATGTGCTGAATTTGTTACCTGAAGATGAACAAGATGATGGAGTTGGACTTTAAATTAATAGAATAAATGGAGAATAAAACTCAAATACTTGATTCTTTTTCATCAACAGTAGTAAAAGATTTTTTAAGTAAACTTATTACAGCAATAGAGGTACTTGCAGCAAAACAGCCGGTTGTTGGTTTTCATCATAGGTTTTATGTTCCAGGTTGGATAGGTTTTATTCAACTGTCTATAGTAGAACACAAAATGAACAAATATGAAAACGAAAATTTCTATGGTGGAATGACTTATATTGATTTTGCTAATTGGATTATTAATTCGTCAAAGCAAATATGTGAATTACAATTAGCTGAAGTAGAACGTCTTAATAATAGGGAATCGGAGATTTTTCAACAGCAGGCGAACATAATAATAGAAGTTTTTAACATGATTGCTGAAAATTGGTATCAGTGTGCACCCGAAGTTGCATCTATTTGTAATCGACCATATACAGATGGTACAACAATTTCTGTTGTCGGAATTGTGTACCATGCGTTAGAAGATAATTTAAAGCCTTTGGGTTATCCGCAATCAATAAAAAAACAACCAATATATGAAGGACCAAGTTTTTCAGACATAGGCAATCATTTATTAGCAATGGTATGTAATATGGTTCTTTTGGGTGTTGTTTTAAGTATAGGAAGTTTATTTTTTGATTAAAATATGTGATTACATGTTTGAAAAAAAGCAAAATATAGGTTCGTATATAGTAACTTTTGTAATTAAGGTTTCGTCTTATGCAGAAACGTATCGTGTAAAAGATACATCAGGAAAAAATTTTTTCTTGAAATTATACAATTATGCGAAGTTACATCATTCACAATTTAATGAGGAAGGAGATGTTTTAGAACTTGTTATTTCAGAATTGTTAAATCATCCTAATTTAACAAAGTATCATGATAGCGGAGAATTAATTGTGAATGGTCAAAAAAAGGCATTTATTGTTTATGATTTTATTAGTGGTGAAACACTAGCACAAAAAACGAGTCGTGAACAAGGCTGCTCGGTCTATGAAGCAAAACAGTATGTATTGGGAGTTTTACAGGGATTAACCTTCCTTCATAATCTTTCTGATCCAGTTATTCATAATGAGTTAACGACAGAAAACGTGATGCTTGATTTAGCAACTAATACTCCTAAGATTATTGATTTTGGTTATGCACGTTTTTTATCACAAGGAAATAAAGCTTTCCATAAGAAAGGTTTAAATCCGTATTATCTCGCTCCTGAAGTATTTAATGGAATTTTCACTGTTCAAAGTGATATATATTCTGTTGGAGCAATGTTGTATCATTTATTATATGGATTACCACCTTACGCAAAAAATATTGCACAATTTTCAGTAAGTGAAAATGATATAGATTTATTGTTAGAAGAGCGTCAGAAAAAATTAAGTTTTCCTGAAAAAATAGATTTAGACGAACAATTAATAAATACAATAAATAAAGCCTTAGCAAATGATATTGATGATAGATTTAAATCTGTAAATGAATTCATCAAAGCATTGAATGGCGAAATCACCGTAGAACCGTTTCAAAAAACATTAATAAAGTCATCAAAAAAGGTAGAAAATTCGATAAAGAAAGGAAACGGTTTTGCTGATGTGGCAGGAATGGAATCGTTGAAAAGGCAAATGAAAATTGATGTAATTGATGCTTTAAATGAACCTGAAAAATACAAGAAATATGGTGTGACAATTCCTAACGGAATGTTATTATATGGTCCTCCTGGTTGTGGTAAAACTTTTTTTGCAAAAAAATTTGCTGAGGAAGTTGGTTTTAATTTTATGATTAAAACTCCAGCAGATTTGAAAAGTCGTTTTGTGAATGCCACTCAAGAGAATATTAAGAAAATGTTTAAAGAAGCTTTTGAGAATGCACCAACTATAATTTTTATAGATGAAATAAATGAACTGTTGCCAGATAGAAATAGTGATATTCATGAAATGGCAGAAAGTGCTGTAAATGAGATGCTTTCGCAAATGGATAGAACTGGAGAAAAAGGTGTTTTCTTAGTAGGAGCAACAAATCTACCTACCAAAATAGATCCTGCAATGTTACGCTCTGGTCGTTTGGATAAAAAGTTTTTTATTGGTCCACCTGATTTTGAAGCAAGAAAATCTTTATTTACAATGTATTTAAGTAATCGATATATTGATTTTGGTATTGATTATGAACTTTTAGCAAAATTAACAGAAAATTATGTTTCTGCGGATATTCAATTTATTGTAGATGAAGCTTCACGAACTGCATTGCAGTTAGATTGCAAGATTTCTATGCAAATACTTGAAAATACGATTTCAAGAATACGACCTTCAATTTCGGAAGATGAGTTGAATAAATATGAACGTATAAGAAAGATAATAGAAGGGGGAAAAGAACCTCCTTCAAATAACAATAATAATGAACTTCCACGAAAACGAATTGGTTTTAATTACTAAAGAAAATTATTATGGAATTAAATGAACTTTATTTAAAAACGGCCTTTTGCTGTATGGCATGTGATGGTGAAATTGCTGAAGAAGAGTTAAATTTATTAAAAGAAAATACATCTTCAGATTCTGTTTATGTAGGTCTAAATATACAGGAAAAATTAAAAGAATTTAGTGCGTCTCTACAAAAAATGGGTGTTGGATTTTTAAAAACATATATAAAAGAGTTGAATTCCTATAATCTATTAGAAGAACAAGAATTGATAATATGCCAAAAGGCAATTATGATGATTTTTGCTGATGAGAAGATAGAATATAATGAGATTGCTTTTTTCAAGAAAATACGTTCTTGTTTAAAAATATCTGATGAGAAGATAAAATCAGATAAAGAAATAAAAGATGTTTTTGAAAATGTTGCAGTCGAAAAAAGTCAGGGACAAACAATAGATAAATTTTTAGAACCTGATCTTGTTGATGATGATGACTTTTTACAAGAATGTTTTTTTGAAACTATAAATATAAGTGTTGAAAATTGGAATAATATATAATGGAGTGTAAATTTCCCTTTTTTGAAGGGTACACAATTTTTATTTGTTGAGTAGTAATTTGGGAAGTTAATGAATATATATTTATGGCTACAATAAAAGTATGAAAAAGAGTTTTTTAATTGGATTGTTGTTTATATTTAGCTATTCATTGTCCATTTCTCAGTCATGGCAAACAACTTCAAAAAGTTGTGGTAGCTGTGGAGGTGCTGTATCTATTTATTCAAAAGTTGGAGATTATTGTCCTCATTGTCATGTCAGATGGGGATATGAGAATAGTACTTATCGTAATAGTTACTCTGGATCGTATGGCGGTTATGGTCAATCAAATTATTATACGCCAAGTTATGTTTCTGTTGGTTCATATGCAGAAACAAAATGCAATACAAATTTAAGGAAATCAGCTAGTAAAAAGTCTGCTGTTATTACTGTTATTCCTGCATATTCGGATGTATATGTTATTAGTGAAAACGGAAATTGGTATTACGTTAAGTATAAGCACTCATATTATAATTCATGGAATGGATCATGGCAAACGGAAACATTATATGGGTGGGTATATTATACACTATTAGAATAGGTAAAATGAATTTTTCTTTGATTGCTTCAAGTCTAAAATCGTTTGCAAAACGTGTTGGTAGGACAGCTGCTCGTACTCCTATATTGCTTTATTTTATAATGAAAAGTGATTATACGGCTCCAAAAGATAAAGCAATTATTGCAGCATCATTAGCTTATTTGGTTTTACCTATTGATTTAATTCCAGTACATCGTTTTAGATTGTTAGGTTGGACAGATGAATTTTTGGCAATTCATATTGTGTATGATAGAATGCAAAAATATATTACACCAACATTGTGCGCACAAGCAGAAGCTCAGTTGGATAATTGGATAAAATTATGAAAAAACTACTTATCATTTCAGCAATCTTATTAGTTATTGCTAGTTTCCCGTTACCCTATGGCTATTATATATTTTTGCGAATAGCAATAACTATAGTTTCAGTATTGGCGTTGGTGCAAGATTTGGACAAAGGAATTTCTGCAGAAAATATAGGGTGGGTGGCAGTTGCTGTTTTGTTTAATCCGATAATTCCTGTCTATTTGCTAAAATCAATTTGGGGGGTAATGGATTTGTTGAGTGCCGTATGGTTTGGTTATAAAGGTCTGAAATCATAGAATAATAATTATAAAAAAGAGAAATTTATGAAAAAGTTATTTCTGATTTTTTCTCTATTGTTTTCTTTATCTTCTTGCTCTCAATCATCAGGAGACGGAGTTTATGCAGGTTCGCAATATTACTATTATATTACAGAAGCAAAAAACTTACAATTTTGTCTGAAAAATTCGCAAGGTTGCAATTATGCTTCCATCGAAAATCTAAAGTCTGCGGTAGAAAGCAATGGCAATAAATTGCTATTTGCAATGAATGGAGGTATGTATAATTCTAATGGCTCTCCTGTTGGATTATATGTGGAAAAAGGACAAGAATTAAGTAAAAAAACAGCAATGACGAAATGTGAATCGACGAATTATTCAATGTGTTTTGGAAACGAACCAACAAATGGAGTTTTTTTTATTTCAAATAATGGAAAGGCATTGGTTGTAAAAACAACTCAATACAATGCTGATAACGTAAAATTTGCAACTCAATCGGGGCCTTTATTACTATATGATGGTGTAATAAACCCTAAGTTTTCAAAAACGTCGTACAATTTGAATACGAGAAATGGGGTTGGAATAATGCAAAATGGAAAAGTTGTGCTGATTATTGCAGAAAATATCTCTTTCTATAATTTCACTTGTATTTTTAAAGATAAGTTTCATTGTCAGAATGCTCTGTATTTAGATGGCGCTATCTCTAAAATGTATATTGCAAATGGCGATATAAAAGATTTAGGAGGCAATTTCGGAGTTATCATTTATGAGGAAAAAGAATAATGGTGTTGGTATGTGTAAGAAGAAAAATATCATTATTAAGATTTCTTTGTTGTTGTTATTTATAACACTAAGTGGCTCTTTATTTTCACAAGAAAAAACAGTTCCTTTAAAACAGAAAGGTATCGGTTGTTATTCGATAGATGTTGTTATAGATGGTGAAGAAGCGGATTTTTTATTTGATACAGGTTGTTCTGGTTTATTATTGTCCAAAGAATTTGTAGCTAAAATAAAGAATAAAAAGAAATTAGGCATTAAAACTAAATCTTTGATTGCGGGAGGAAAAGAAGAGGAGGGTGAAATTTATCTGATAAAAGAACTTCATATTGGTACGGATTGTTTTTATAATGTATTGGCGGAAGTTCCTGTAAAAAATGAAAAACGTTCTCATGACATGCTCTTGGGATGGAGTGTTATAGGACAGTTTCGCTCTTTCGGAATAGAAAATGGTATATTATCTTATGTGTTAAAGGATAGTTTGAGTTTACATTATGAATATGTTGAACACTATGCTTCATTGAAATTTTCTGTTGCTAAATCTTCAAAAGACTATAATGAGATTGTAAAATATCTGATGCAATATTATAATGATAAAGGATTTACTGATGAATCCATGTATATATTAGGACGTTGCCTTCTTAAATTAGAAAGATATAAGGAAGCATTGCCTTGTTTTACTTCCTTGTATAGTAGAAAATACAAGTATGTCGATGTTGTATTCCATTGCTTTTATTCTTCGATGCTCCTTATGGAAAAACATGATGCTAATAAATATGCCAATAAGTTAATAGTAACATTACTAAAAGAAAATAAGTTGACAGAAAATGATTTGCTAAAAACGAAGATCGCAATACCTTATTTATCGTTTGTTTACGAATGGAAAGCTTATGTCGCAGAAGTTGATGGCGATAAAGAATTACAAAAGAAATATTTAAAAATATCTAAAAATTTAGATTACCAATCTCATTCAAATAAAGCTAAAAGATAGTTTTTTTAGCGAAGACGTGGGGCGATGTCGTTCTTTTGGTTACTTTTCTTTTGCTATAGAAAGAAAAGTAACAGAACTTCATTTTTTATTTATTGCCAATGTAAACTTCCCCTTTTTTATTTTGCAAATATTCCTACCGTAGGAAAATTTTTCATATTTTATTCCTACCGCAGGAATAAAATATAGAATAATGTTTATTTAATAGGAATATTTTTATATTTTTGTTCTTGTTGTAGGAATAATATACTATGGAAACAAAAATAAGAGATTTACAGGCAACAATGGATAGAAAGCTACAAGCTATTTCTAAACGGGTTCGTTTGTTTACTTTGGAATATACCGAGAAACATGTTTTACCGAAAAATTTGGTTTTAACTGGTTTGCGTGGGGTTGGAAAATCTACTTTTCTATTATATCATGCTCAAAAGTCAGGAAAGCGTATGCTTTATTTTTCTGTTGATAATCCATTATTGTTCACAGAGAATCTGTATGAATTAGGAAAATATGTCTTCTTTCTTGGGTATGATGGAATTGTGGTTGATGAGGTTCATTATGCTCGCAATTGGAGTAATTGTTTAAAAGCCTTGTATGATGATTTTCCAGATAAAACGATTTGGGTAAGTGATTCTTCTTCTTTAATCCTACGTAATGGCGTTGCTGATTTGTCAAGAAGATATGTCTTTATTAAAATGCCTCAGATGTCTTTTCGAGAATTCTTGTATTTAGAAACAGGGAAAAAATATTCTATATCGCAACCTTTTGAGAATCCAACTTTTTTGCCTGTTCAGCCTACCGGTGAGGTGTTATCTTTATTTGAAAGGTATAAAGAATATGGAACGCGACCATTTTATGTAGAAGGGAATTACGAGGAACGTTCGCTTGCCATATTGGAAAAAACAATGAATACCGATGTTACTTACTTTGTACCTCATATTACAGATGATAATTTACGTGTGATGAATGCAGTAGTGGGTACTCTTGCCCAGTCTGCAATACCAAGAATACAAGTGCGATCTTTGTGCGCGGATTGGGCTATTGGTGCTGATAAATTATATCAATTGCTTGAGGTAATGGAAGCATTGGGAGTAATACAAATTGTTCGCTATGAAAAAGATACGAAAGCTAAGTCAGCAGGAGCGAAAATATTCTTTGCGGATGCTTGTTTGTATTCGGTTTTGAGAGGTTTAGTAGGAACCAAACGAGAGGCTTTTGTATCCAGATGTTTGTTGGAAATGGGATATGATGTCTGTGCTTCAAGAAATGAAAGAGATGCCGATTTTGTTGCCTCACGGCGTTTTAGTTCGAAGAATATTACAATAGAGGTTGGAGGTGCAGAAAAGAAGATGAAACATGCTGATTATGTAATCCGTGATACTATTGATTTTGGATCGGATAAAATTATTCCATTGTGGTTACTTGCAATGGCATGGTAAAACAATGATTTATTACATATCAATATGAATGTAACAAAACAAAAAATCCCGATGAGATTCTCATCGGGATTTTTTATAGCTATATGTTTTTAATTGCTTAGGCAATATTAGTGAAAACTGCTTGAACATCGTCGTCTTCTTCCAATTTGTCGATAAGTTTGTCGATGTCGGCAAGTTGTTCTTCTGTGAATTCTTGTACATCGTTAGGAATGCGTTGCAATTCTGCTTTTAGCAATTCTACGCCACTATCTTCCAAAGCTTTGGCAAGATTACCGAAATCTTTGAAATCAGCGTAGATTACGTACATTTCCTCTTCAGTTTCGATCGATTCCAAACCTGCATCAATTAGATTGAACTCAAGTTCTTCGATATTGATAGTTTCAGTTTTTTTGATTTGGAAAACTGCTTTACGAGAGAACATATATTCAAAAGAACCAGAAGGTGCTAAAGAACCGCCAGCTTTATTGAAATATGATTTTACATTGGCAACAGTTCTTGTGTTATTGTCAGTTGCACATTCAACAACGACAAGTACACCATGAGGGCCTTTGCCTTCGTAAACGATTTCTGCGAAGTTTTCTACATCTTTACTAGTTGCACGTTTGATTGCAGCGTCAATGTTAGCTTTTGGCATATTTTGAGCCTTAGCAGACATTATGGCTGTACGAAGTTTGGGGTTCATTGCTGGATCAGCACCACCTTCTTTTGCTGCGATTGTAATACTCTTTGCCAAGCGTGGAAATACGCGTGACATTGTTCCCCATCTTTTTTCTTTAGCTGCTCGTCTATATTCAAAAGCTCTTCCCATAGTAAATTTTCTATATAATTATTATTCGTTATCTAAATCATCATCATTTTCGTCGGAAACTTCTTCGTCTTCGTCGTCTTCAAGTTCAATATCTTCAGGAGAGTCGTATTTTTCTTCTTCCTCTTCGTCAGAATCTTGTTCTTCGTTAGAAACCTTAACTTCTTCGATGTTCTTCAACAAATCATCATCGTCGTCGTTTTCTTGACCACCGTCAACTTGTGTGTTAATAAAGTCGTCAACGCGAACCATATAAAATCTGTCTTCAGTTTCGTATGGTAAAGCAAATCGTTCTTGACCAGTTTTTGGGTCAGTATATGATTGTACTTTGTTTTGTAATTCTTCAGCTTCTTCTGTATAAGATTGTAGTTTTTTTGCCAATTCGTCAACATCGGCAAGATTGTAAAACGACAAAACTTTTAATTGAAGTTCAGGTTCTAATTTTATGAAATCCTTAATAACACGAGGTTTCGATTTAGAAGGTTTCGATTGCATAATAGTATAATTTTCAAATTGTGCTCAAAAATATAAAATAGTCTTAAAAAACAAATGTTTGCTGCAATTTTATCGCGTAATATGATTCATTATTTGCTTTGCAAAGTCATTTGCCTTCTCCAAAGTAGAACTTTCTGCATAAATACGGATAATTGGTTCTGTATTTGACTTGCGTAAATGTACCCACCCTTCGGCAAAATCAATCTTAACACCATCGATTGTGTTAACTTTTTCGTTTTTGTATGTATCAGCTACTTTTTTAAGTATAGCATCAACATCGGTGTCTGGTGTTAATTGAACTTTGTTTTTGGAAATTATATATTCAGGGAATGTTTTACGTAATTCGCTACATTTCTTTCCTGATTTTGCTAATAAACTCAAGAATAACGCAATACCAACAAGTGCGTCGCGGCCATAATGAATTTCTGGATAAATAACTCCACCGTTTCCTTCGCCACCGATAACTGCATTGGTTTCTTTCATTTTTGTAACCACATTAACTTCGCCAACGGCTGCCGCTGTGTATGTTTTTCCATATTTTGCAGTAACATCTGCCAAGGCGCGGGTAGAAGAAAGGTTGCTTACCGTATTTCCTGGTGTATGTTGTAGAATATAATCTGCTACAGAAACCAATGTGTATTCTTCGCCGAACATTGTTCCGTCTTCATTAATGATAGCCAAACGGTCAACATCAGGGTCAACAACGAAACATACATCAGCGTTATTTTTTTGAACTGCAGCTGCTGTGTCAATCAAATTTTCAGGAATTGGTTCTGGAGTGTGGGCGAATTTTCCAGTAGGTTCGCCATTCAATATTATGCTGTTCTTTACACCCAATGCTTTCAATAAGTCAGGAAGAATTACACCACCAACTGAGTTTACGCAGTCCACGGCAACGGTAAAGTTTGCTTTCTTAATTGCCTCTACATCAACAAGAGGTAAAGCAAGTACTTTATTTATATGTATTGTGTTGTATTTGTCAGTAGTTTCTATTGAACCGATAGAGTCAATGTCGGAATATGAAAATTCATTCTTTGCGGCAAGCGCTAATATTTCTTTTCCTTGAGCATCATTTAGGAATTCACCTTGGTTGTTCAACAGTTTTAAAGCATTCCATTGTTTTGGGTTATGACTTGCGGTAATGATAACGCCACCGTCTGCTTGTTCTTCTGTTACAGCTATTTCTGTAGTTGGAGTAGTGGCAAGACCAATATTTACAACCTTAAATCCTAGTGCTACAAGTGTTTGCATAACCAAACTACTTACCATATCACCAGAAAGTCGTGCGTCGCGTCCGACAACGATTTTGTTAGAACCGTTTTTCGATGATATGTTTTCTTTAACCCATGTTCCGTATGCCGAAGCAAATGCAACAATGTCAACAGGAGTGAGGTTGTCGTTAGGTGTTCCACCTATAGTTCCTCTAATGCCAGATATAGATTTAATGAGACTCATTGTTATTTGTATTTGGGGCAAAAATGATAAATATTTTTGTATTTCTACAATATGTTGTAGAAAATTTTAGGATTTGATATACTAGGTAACGAAAATCTCATACTTTTCTTTCTACAGCGAAAGAAAAGTATGCAAAAGAACGCCGTCGACCCACGCCTTCGCTAAAAAACGCCTGCATTCCGCTAAAGGATTTGGGCTGCCGCGTGGTTAGATTTATATCTGCAATTGCCGGAGGCATCAAATCCTTTTATACGCTTCATTACGTCGTTTTTCTTAACGCTCATTCGTGAAGTCGAGAAAGGTCTTTCTTTGTACGTATTTCTATGCGTCAAACAATATTTTTGTTTTCAGGTTACCATCTACGAAAAAAAGACCAAGCCGATTCAGCTGCGCGCGTCAAGAAAATCGCCGTAGGTCGGCGTAAAGAAAAAGACGATTGTTGCGAAGTTTACGTAGCAACTCATAGTCTTTTTTAGCCGTCCGCAGGTGATTTTTAGCGAAGCAGGTGTTCGGCGGGGTTCTTTGGTTCTTTCTTGACCTGCAGCAAGAAAGAACAAGAACATTCATCAAAAAGAAGATGGTTTATTGTGTAATAGTTGTTCGGCCATTTGTATGTCATCCCCAAATTATATTATGCACCTTCATCGCTTATTTCTTTTGCATTCGAATGTAGTCGGAAATAATTTGATATGATTCATACAATGTAACATCTTGCTTGATAGATTTGTACCAATCTTCAGCACGCTTGTTTGCCACAGAGTCTAATGTTGCATTTTCTTTGCTTGCGCTTTGCAAACCAACTATTTCAAATGGAACATCTTTAACGCCTGCGTTTTTGTATTTTTTAGATAATAAATTGTCGTTTTCGTCTTTCTTTCTGAATTCGTTGATTTCCAAAGAAACTGAATTTTCGTTCTTTGTGTTGTATAACCATTGCGAAGCTTCTTTTATAAGTATGAAAGAAGAATCCTTCTTTGTACGAGCATTGCTAAGCTTTGTTAATTCTTTGTAGTTTGGCTGTGCATTCCATGTTTGGTATGGAGCAGCTTTTATCTCTGACCATGGAAGAGGGTAGTCAAGTTCTTTTTCTCCTATGTCAAGTTTGTCGTAAAGGTCGGGTAGAATAATGTCTGGTTTTACACCTTGGAATTGGGTAGTTCCGCCATTGATTCTATAGAATTTTTGGATAGTGATTTTTACAGCTCCCAAAGGCATTTGTGAGCGATATTCGTTCGATACCATTCTGTCAATATCGACAATTCGTTGTACTGTACCTTTACCGTAAGTCGATTCTGTACCTATAATAATTGCACGCTTATAGTCTTGCATAGCGGCAGCAAGAATTTCTGAAGCGGAAGCACTGAAAGTATTTACCATAATAGCTAATGGGCCATCATATAATGTTTTGCCATCGGTGTCGTTGTAGGCGCGTGCAGGTTCTTTCATAGATTTAACTTGTACAATAGGACCTTTGTCTATGAATAAACCACCAATTTCAACCACATCGTTAAGAGAACCACCGCCATTATTACGAAGGTCTATAATAATTCCATCAACATTGGCTTCTTTTAGCTTAGTTACTTCGTTTGCAATGTCTTTTGAACATCTTCTTCCGCGACTGTCGTTCATGTCAGTGTAGAATTGTGGAAGATAGATGTAACCGATTTTATATGCTTTTTTGTCTTTTGTGGTAATAATTGTTGACTTAGCATATTTTTCTTCTAAAACAATTACATCGCGAATGATAGGAATTGTAACGATAGAACCGTCAATCTTTTTAACCGTAAGTACCACCTTTGTACCTTTAGGGCCACGGATAAGTCTAACGGCTTCGTCTAATCGCATATCTATGATTTCGACTGGTTCTTTATCTCCTTGAGCAACTTTTAAGATTATATCTTCGGCTTTTAGTTCGCCTTGCTTCCATGATGGGCTACCAGGCATAATTTCTACTACTTTTATGTAACCATCTTTTTCGGAAAGAGTAGCACCGATACCTTCAAGTTTTCCTGACATAGAAATGTCGAAGTCTTCTTTTTCTGTAGGTGGAAAGTAGTTTGTATGTGGATCAAATGCTCCAGCGGCTGCGTTTACAAATGATGAGAATCTGTCGTTGCGCGAAATCTTGTGAATTCGTTTGAAACGTGTTTCGTAGCGCTTTAATACATTTTCTCTTGCTGTTTTTTCTAATTCTTCGCTTGATTTTAGTGTAACAGTATCAGATTTCTCTGCTTTTTTCTTTTGCTCATTTTCTAAATCAATGATTTCCGATAGAACTTGATATTTAATGTATTTACGCCAATAGTCTTCCAGTTCTTGTTGGTTTTTACAATAATCTCTTTTTTCGCTATTAAGATTTATTGTTTCCGATTGGGTATAGTCAAAAGGTTTTTCCAAGAAAATAGGATAGAGTTGTTCTATTCGTTTGATTTGTTTTTCAACAAGTTCTATCGACAAATTGAAAAAATCTAATGAAGAAGTACGAATCTCGTCGTCTATGCTCGTTTTGTAACTGGCAAGCATGTCGATTTGATCTTTTGTAAAATACATCTTATTGTAATCCAACGATTTAATGTATAAGTCAAATACACGTTGGGAATAATTGTCGTCCAATGCTTGAGGGCTATAGTGGAACGAATGAAGTAAGTCGTAGGTAGAACGAACTATTAGTTTTTCTTTCGGTTCGTTGTTTTCAGAAACAATAAACGCACCCAGTAAAAGTGCCGATATTGCTAGTATGCTGATAGGTATGATTTTCTTGATATTCATTGCTCATAAAATTTCAACGAAGGTAGTAAAAAAGACGAAATTCTTTTAGAATTCAAAAAGAATATTTTCGTTAGCTTCGAGAGTAGTATTGTCCACTGCTTTTTTTGATTTTTTATACAAATCTTGGATAGTGAGCGAAATTGAAAATGTAAGAAGATTTGATTTGTTGAATTTCGTAAAATCGCCGAGAGAACCGTTATAGTTGTGGTTAAGCAAATCTTTGAAATAGTAGGTTACTTTCAAGTTAATACCTTCAGGAAATTGCATGCCAGCAAAAAATGATGGTAAAAATTGTTCCGTTGCTTTTGAAAACCAAGCTCTTTCTTTTGTAATACGGTGATTTTTATTGTCTTCGTATTTCTTTTGACGATATAGATAAACCCAATCCATGCTTGCGCCCGTATAAGCCCACAAATGTTTCTTGAACAATCCGAATTTTAGGGCAAATGAGGCACCTGCTGTATAAAGACAGCGTTTAACTTTGTCAAATGTAACAGTGTCTATTATTTCGTTTTTAGTTTGTAGTCCAAGGCTTTTTAAATGTACACTTGGCATTAAACCAAAATAATTTGTGCAGTTTATATGGATGATGTAAGGTATGTTTAATAGATATGAAACTCGGCAACATTCGGTAATGTCGTCACTATTACCTTGTATTTCTGCATTTGCAAATTGAAATGAAAGTTCATTATTACAAGTTGTGTAGATTTTCTTTGACATTTGGTCTTGCTTTGAATCGGATAGTGGAGCATGATAATTTTGGCATAGACCAATAATTGAGTATATACAAATTAGTATGGTAAATAGTAATTTTTTCATTTTATAAGATTTTCAATGATTTTTCCTGTTGCCATATTTGGCTTTTGCGTTTTTGTTATTTCACATAAACTAACAATAATGTCGGTCATAGCAACTCGTTGTGGAAGAGTTTTGGCTTCCATTTTCCATCCGTACCATATCAATGGAATGTGGCTGTCGTAGTTGTATGGAGACAAGTGTGAGCCTACGGATTCAACAGTTTGTTCGCCCCAACCAGGTTTTAGTGTTATGAATAAATTTCCGGACCTTTGTTTGTTGTAGGAATGGTCAACCATTTTGAAAATTTCGTTAGAACAAAAATCGTGGCTTTCTAACCATGTTGAGCCTACAATAGATTGTATTCCACTTAGTTGTGATATGAACTCACAGCAATCATCTTCTACTTCGGCAAGTGTTACATTATGTTTTTTAAGTGCCGATAGACGCAAGTAAACTTGTAAGTCTTGGTAATATTCAATCCAATCTGCTTCACCGAAAGTTACATCTAAATGTTTGTCCAACAAGTACATAGTTTCGTTAGGTTTGAATGTGCCTAATTTCATTGCTTTTTGACTATCGTGTTTTGGTGAAATAGAGATGCCATGGTTGGAGGTAAATATTACAAGGAAATTGTCTTTTCCTATGCGTGTTTCTAGGTAATTGAGAAGAAACATCAGCTCGAAATCAAGTCGTATATATGTGTCTTCTACTTCTTTAGAAAGACAACCAAATCTGTTACCGATTTCTTCGGTTGCTGTGTATGCTATTGTTAAAAAATCAGTTCCTTCGCCTTTGCCAAGATGCTCGTTTTCTATAAGGTCAATGGCCAAATCTTTGGTGTAAGTGTTGCCGAATGGCGTATATTTCAGGATTTTATATGGTTTGTATGGATCTTTCAGTTTTGATAAGAAATATGGAAATGTGCGTTGGTTTCGTATTCCTATTTCATATTTTGCATCGTCGCGGGTTGATTCCTTGTATTTTTCGATAGGAAGAAATGTGTTCCAAGTACGATTTATGTATAAGTCCGCAAGGTTTTTGTTGTTAAAAGTGTGTAACCATGCTGGTAATTTTTTTGTGTAATAAGAATTGCTAATCCAATTTCCGGTATATTCATCTAACCAGAAAACACCATTTGACGTATGGCCTGCACATAATGCAGCAGCTTGTTGATCAATACTGATAGTGTATGAACGTGATTGGCCAAACGATTGGGCTACTAGTTCGTCTCCAAATGTAGAAGCAATCAATTTGTCGGCAGAAACGAGATATTCATCATGGTCGTCACCGCCAACGCACATATAGCTATCGTTTGCAACACAATGTTCTTTTGAACCAGAAGTACGGTTGTACCAATAGTTGCCCGTAATTCCATGTTGTGCAGGATGAGCGCCTGTTAGGAGAGAGGCAAATGTGCTAGCGCTTTGACCGTATGAAAAATCAACATTTGCGTTGGCGCATTGTGTTCCTAAGGTCATTAATTTCTTGAAACCGCCGCTCGAAAAGTGGGAACTAAAACGTTCCAAGTATTCGTAGCGCATTTGCTCCACTACAACCATCACAACCAATTTAGGCTTGGTTGGAGGTGTAGATTGAGCAAGTACTTGTTGACAACAACAAATACATATAATGTATGCTAAAAGTTTGTTCAGTATAGATTTGCTGAACATTAGAATGCTTTAAGACTTAAGTCAAGACTACTGATGTGGTGAGTTAATGCACCTACAGAAATATAGTCAACTCCAGCTTGCGCGTATGCTTTGATAGATTCTTTTGTGATTCCGCCAGATGATTCTATCTTGCATTTACCATTAATAAGTGCAACAGCAACTTTTGTTTCTTCAGGAGTAAAGTTGTCTATCAAAATTCTTTCAATGTCGTCGAATTGAAGAATTTCGCGAATTTCGTCAAGTGTACGGGCTTCAACTTCGATTTTTAAGTTTTTACCTTTAGCTTTCAAATATTCTTTAGTTTTTGTGATTGCTGCAGTTACGCCACCTGCATAGTCAATATGGTTATCCTTTATAAGAATCATATCATAAAGACCGATACGGTGATTTTCGCCGCCACCGACTTTTACTGCATATTTTTCCAACAAACGCAATCCTGGAGTAGTTTTACGTGTATCAAGGATTTTTGTGTTTGTGCCTTCAAGTAATTTTACATATTCGTTTGTTTGTGTAGCGATACCGCTTAAGCGTTGCATAAAGTTCAAAACAAGACGTTCAGTTTGTAGGATAGAGATAGTTTTTCCTTCAACTACAAAAGCGATGTCGCCTTTTTTGATTGCATCGCCGTCGTGTAGGTATTGAGTAACACGAAGGGTAGGGTCGAATTTGGCAAAGATTTTCTTCGCTAATTCGACACCACATAAAATACCATCTTGTTTAACCAATAAACGAGCACGGCCTTCTAAATCGTGAGGAATACAAGATAATGTTGTATGGTCGCCGTCACCAATATCTTCTTTAAAAGCGATGTCTATAGTTGCATCGATAAGTGGACTTTCTATCATTTTCGTAAATTTTTTTTACAAAAATACGATTATTCTTGTGTTGAAAGCTATGAATTTCAAAAAATTACTTTACAAAAAAACAATCTCGTTGTATAATGAAATGTATTGCCGCAGAAATTTACTATATTTGTGAAAATAACAGTTTTATGAAAAATACAATGTTGGAATTGTTACGTTCGACTAACCGTAATGGTGTGGAGAATGTAATTGAATATTTAGAAAAGTCTGATTTTTTTGTTGCACCAGCATCAACAGCATTTCATGGTAATTATGTAGGTGGATTATTGGAACACTCGTTGAACTGCTGTAAGATTGGTTTGGAATTGCGCAAAGTGTTGATTGCTCAAAAACCGGAAGTTGAAAGTAAATTAAGTGAGGAAAGTATTAAAATTGTGACTTTGCTTCACGATATTTGTAAGGCTAATGTCTATAAAGAAGAGTTAAAAAGTAGAAAGAATGCTTTTGGCTCTTGGGAAAAATATAGAGGCTATACTGTGGATTATTCGAAGTTTCCAGTTGGACATGGGGAAAAATCGGTGATAATGTTGCTTCGTCTTGGTCTTGAATTGACAAATGACGAGATTTTGGCTATTCGTTGGCACATGTCTGCCTGGGATTTGGCTATGCAAAGTCCAGAATCGAAAAGTAATTATTCTACGGCAAAAGATATAGCACCGCTTTGCTCTCTTATGCAAGCTTCGGATTGTCTTGCTTCTGGTGTTATTGAAGAAACTCGCACGCCTATGGCAGTGCTATAAAACAAAAAGAGACGATGCACGCATCGTCTCTTTTATAAATAATTTTTTTTATTTATTTGTTTTGTTTTACGCGTGTCCATGTTTGAGTTTCGTTGAAGAAAAGTACAGAGCCTTTTACTTTCATAACATCGGCGCTTTCCATCCATACTTGACCATTGCATAGGAATCCGGTAACAGGATCAAGAATTCCGTCGTCTTTTACCCATTTAGAACCTTTTTGTTCTAATCCACGGATTACCATAAGTCCGATGATAGGTTTGTTTTTGTCTGCACCAGAGCATTTTGAACAAGTTGTTTCTTTGCCGTCAAGGTTTTTGATGACTTTACCGTACAATTTACCGTCTTTCTTGTAAACTTGTACATAACTCATTGCTTTGTTTGTTTTGCTGTCGTGTGTTTCCCAAATACCTTCTTCGTTTTGGGCGAATAGTCCAAGGCTTGCTAGGCAAGCGATGCAGATTGTAAGTAGTTTTTTCATTTCTTAAAATTTTGTTGCCAAATATAGATTTTTACAATTTCGTAGATGATAAAAATATACAAAGTCTATAATCGTGAAGATATATACAGCATTTGTAGTGTTGGAATAAGATAGAATAATAGAAAGAAAAAGATTATTTTTGTCGTGTGCGAAAATCGTAATTGTTTATGATTGAATTTAATAAAGTTCGTTCCAGTAAGGAAATATTTACCGACTACTTCTTGTTTATGAAGTCGGAAGGTGTGCCAACTTTTTCGTATGGCAATTTGTGCTTAGCCTTAGTGTTTTCTTTTTTAGCGAAGTTTTTGAGTATAACAGTTTCTTGCGGTTATATACATAATTATATACAAGGTGTTCCTTCGACTTTTGAAAACACAAAAGCTTATTTGTTGGATGTATGGAAAGTTGCTTTGCTTTCTGTACTTTTTATGATGGGAGTAGAAGTTTTGGGTTTGTTTTTATTTATTATTCCTGCTTTAATACTATTGCCGGCACTTTCTATGCTTACGTATGATGTACTTTTTGCAAAAAAAACGAACGCAGAAAGTCTTTCCCGTTGCTATAATTTGAGTCGGACAAATCCTATTCAAAGCTATGGCGTTGTATTTGTATGTTATATAGGATTATGGCTCTTGTCAAATTTGTTAGTGATTATACTGCCGTTTTCCAATTTGTTCTTCGATATTATAAAATCTTCTGTTACTACAGTTTTGTCGGAAACAATTATGGTACCATTTGTACTATTATATTATAGTTTAGCTAATCAAAATTTACAATCATGATTGTAGTGAATATTACCTTATCGTTTGCTGATTCTATACAAAAAATGGCGATAGATTGGCTTAAGAAAGAATATATGCCTTTATTGAAAAGTTGTCCGTGTGTGTCTGCCACAGCATTGTTTTCGGTTGAAGCGCAACAAGGCGCGGACGATTGTTTTGCTTTACAGGTTCAATTTTCCGATGCAAAACAATATGGTCTCTATAAAGAAAAGTATGCACAGGATTTTGAAACTGCTTTGTTTGCAAAGTTTACGAATCAATTTGGAATGTTTAAAACAGTTTTAACTTCGTTATGATACTGATAGCAGATAGTGGTTCTACCAAAACCGATTGGGCGTGTGTGGAAGGTGAACGAATCGTTCATTTTCATACAATAGGTTTGAGTCCATATTTTGTTACAAAAGAGGTTGTGCAGTCGGAAATCGGTAACAATCTACCTTCCGAAATTGATCCAAAAGCAGTACAATCTATATATTTCTATGGAACAGGATGTGGTAGAGCCGAATCGAAGCAGTTGATAGAAGATAGTTTACAATCGTTGTTCGTAAATGCAACAGTGGTTGTCGATTCCGATTTGGTAGGAGCTGCGAGAGCTTGTTATGGCTCACAGTCTGGCTTGGTTGCTATTCTCGGAACTGGTATGAATATCGGTTATTGGGATGGAAAATCAATCGAAACTCCAATGCCTTCGTTGGGATTTATTTTGGGTGACGAGGGTAGTGGTGCGGATTTAGGAAAACGCTTGTTATCTGCTTTGTTCGAGAAGAAACTGTCTAAAAATGTTGAAAAAGCATTTTTTGAACAATATCAAATATCTTTAGGTGATGTATTGGATAGAGTATATAAACAACCACGTCCGAATGCATATTTGGCAAGTTTTGCTCCTTTTTTGGCACAACATCTCGACGATAAAACTGTATGTTCGTTGGTAAATTCTGCTTTTTCTGCGTTTTGTACGACGTATTTTGTGCCAATGATGCAACGATATAACACAAAAACAGTCTCTTTTGTCGGTTCTTTGGCTCTTGCATTTGAAAAAATGATAGTGTTGAATTTACAAGAAGTAGGTGGAGAGGTAGGTGAGATAGTTGTGAGACCTATGGAAAAGCTTGAAAAACAATCGTTTGAAAAGTTTTAAATGGTGAGTTTTATGAAGGAAAATACATAGTTTTTTGTGCGTTTTCTTCCCGAAATATTGCCGTTTTTGTGAAAATAAATATTCGCAAATTGTAGCATTTACACTTTTTTTTACAAAAAACTTGCTAGGAGAAAAAAAAAGAGTATCTTTGTCTCGTTAATCATTCAGATTATTTAGTGATTGACAATGTTCATTGAAGTAAACATAATCCTATAACGGGTAGCCTGGTCTTCTCTTTTTTTCATGGTGTTGCGGCTTTTTCATGATTGGTTATGTGGTGTTTGAGGTTAATGTAAGGTAGTTTTTAGTTAATTTCTTCTTCTCAGGTTACCCGTTTTTTTCTTTTCTTTTTATTTTTTACTTTCATTTATAATTTTAATTTTGTTCATGCGTTTATTGTAATAGTATGGACTTAAAAAAACACAAATTTCTATTTATCAACATTGGTTGTATTATAGCTGTATTAATAGCTGTATTTGTTTGTTTCTCTTTTTGGTTGAAATCATATACTTCTCATGGAGAGGATGTTGTTGTGCCTGATTTCGTGAATATGGATGTGGACGCGGCTGAAATTCTTGCGCAGAAAAATGATTTGATTCTAAAGGTAAGCGATACTCTGATTGCAGAAAAAATTGCTCCAGGTGCTATTGTTGATTATTTCCCAAGTGCTGGTTCTAAAGTAAAACGTGGTCGTACGATTTATCTTTCGGTAAATTCCATGACACCGATTATGGTTAAAATGCCAAAAGTTACAGAAGGCTCTTTGCGTCAAGCAATTCAAATGCTTGAAAATCGTGGGCTTCGTGTTGGTAACATTGAATATAAGCCTGATTTTGCCGATAACTATGTGTTTGAACAGCGCTTTCAGTCTAAAATCATAGAACCGGGAACTAAAATTTCTAAAGGTTCTTCCATCGATTTGTTGGTCGGTAAGGGTGGAAACGATGTGCAAATTCCTGTTCCATCGTTAATCGGTATGTCGTGGACAATGGTTTCGGACTCTTTGGTTGCTCGTGGTTTGAGTGTGAATGCTATTTTCGCCGAAAATGTTAAGACGTTGTCTGACTCATTGCGTGCTCGCGTTCAACGTCAATCTCCTGCATTCTCCGATGGACAGACTATGCAAGCAAGTCAAACTATAGATATTTGGCTTGGTATAGATCCTATCTATGAGGCTATTTCTAATGATTTGAATTAATTGTGTATGAAAAGACTTCTTATTTTATTTGTTTGCGCGTGTTCTCAAATCCTATTGTACGCACAATCGGAAGTCTTAACGGTATTGTCTTCGTGTAAAGAAAACACTTTGAAATCGGAGGAGGTTGCGACACAAAATTTGAAAAGTCTTCCGTTCTTCGATGATTTCGCGTATCCGTATTCTAAACCGTTGTCTTCGTTGTGGATTGACGATAAGGCTTTCGTGAATACTGGTTTTGCGAAAAATATGCCGACAATTGGTGTGGCTACGCTCGATGCAATGGATTCTAATGGTAAGTTGTATGAATCGGTTGGAACAACTGCTTCGGTTGCTGATTATCTTACGTCAGTTCCATTGAACTTGAAATATTACGAAAAGGTTTATCTCAGCGATAAATTATATAGAAAACAAGGTGGTAGTTTCGTGCTGCTTGATGATTCTTATTATATTTTTGATAAGGAACAAAATCAATATGTGTCGGTAAAGCAGCGTGTTGCTTATGTTGCTGGAGATACTATTTACCAGAAATCTGCCGATAGTTATATTCCCTTACAAGATTCGTTGTACGACGAGAATAAAAAATATGTAGAAGGATCGTATTCGTACGAACATCAACAATATGCTTATACGGTAAAAGATTCGCTTGCGTTGAGTTTCTATTATCAAGCAGGTGGGGTAGTCGATGTTCCTGAAGCAAACGATAGCTTAGTTTTAGAATGGTATATTCCATACGATACTACGGGATTGTTCTTGAATGAAATATCTGCTTCGGGAGTGGAAATTTATAATGCTACTGAAAACGTTATTTCTTTGGAAGGCTATATATTGGTGTTCGATGCTTTGGAAACGGTTATAGCAAACGATTCCTTAGCGTTTTTTACATTGCCTGAAATTCAAATTTCTTCATTTGGACATTATGTGGTAACGCCAAATTTATTCGGTCGAAAATCGTTTACTAAGGCTTATGCTTATTTGTATTCTCCAGAACAAGTTTTAGTTGACAGCATTGATTTAAAACAATCTTTGAATGCCGATATTTCGTATGCTCGTCTTCCTGATGGAAATCCGCAATGGTCATTTACGGCTACTCCTACATTAGGAGAATGTAATCCGTCGTGGAAATGGGCTTGGGCTACAAGTAAGAAAACCGGCGATGATTTTGTGTCGGTATATATTCCGCTCGACGACAAAATGTTTTTAGTTGAAGGTGTTCGTTTTCGATTTAAAAATTATGTAAGTTTAAGTAACGACCTTAGCCATGCACGTAACGAAGACTTTTGGCATCTGGATATGATTTGGCTCGATGCAAATAGAACATGTTCACAACAAACTGTTGCTGACGTTGCGTTCGCTGCGGAATTTCCTTCGTTGTATTCTCGATACAAAGCATTGCCTATGAAGCATTTCGCTCAAGTTTCGAATTCGGATTTCCGTATGACTATACCGGCAACTTTCACGAACTTTGATTCGGAATATAGAAAGCTGAAGTTCCATTTTGCTATCGATAAACGACATACTGACGAGTCCGTAACATTCGACACGTACGAAACCGATATGCCTCCGCAAAAAACTGTGACGGAACGAGATATTTTAACTGATTTCGATATAGATTTTTATGACTTTCTTGCCGATGATGTAGATGTATACGAAGTGGGCGAATATGATTTTACCTACTATTATACCGACATCAACAATTCATTGAATTCACAATATAGATGGAATGATACGTGTCGAGTTTCTTTGACGTTGGCTAATTACTATGCCTACGATGACGGCACGCCAGAAGCAGGCTATGGTCTTCGTGAGGCGCCAATGGGACGAGTTGCTTATCGTTTCGATATGTTGCAACCTGACACGTTGAAGGCTATTTCTATGTATTTTAATCCTACAAAATTATCTACTGCAACAACTTTTAATCTATGCGTGTGGACGAATGAGAGTGGTAAGCCAGGTGATTTGTTGTATTATTCGCCAAGTGAGAAGGTAGCGTATGCCGACGGTATTTTCCAATTTGTTGACTATGAAGTAAAACCATCGTGTATAGTTTCTGGTGAAGAAGAATTGGTATTGCCAAAATCATATTTTATTGGTTGGGAACAACCAAACGATGTGTTGTTGAATATAGGTATAGATTTAAATACAAGCGTAACTCGCCGTTTGTACTATAATTTAGGCTTTGAATGGGAGAGTTCGGTACAAAACGGTGCATTGTTGCTTCGTCCTGTTGTTGGAAAATATGAACTGAAGACAGGTGTAGAAGATTTACAGGAACGCGCTATTTGTGTTGCTCCAACAGTTGCCACATCGCAAGTGGATATTATTACAGCAGAGCAAATAAAATATGTGTCTGTGGTTGATTTACAAGGTAAGGTGGTGAAAGTATCTCGTTCGAATACAGTATTTGTTTCGGATCTTGAGAATGGAAACTATATAGTTGTAATTGCAACCGATAAAGGAAAATATGCACAACAAATTGTTGTTGCAAAATAAGGACTTAATACAATTTCATTTATGACGCGACAAGAAGCTATTGATGCCGTTTTGGCTTTGTTTAATCAAGGATATGCCTGTTCTCAATCAATTTTATTGGCATTTGGGTCAGAATTTAATGTAGACGAACAATCGGCAAAATTACTGTCGGCTACATTCGGTGGCGGAATGGGACGCTTGCGTGAAAAATGTGGGGCAGTAACAGGTAGTTTTATGGTTATGGGTTTGGCATATTCTCCAATCGATCCCAAAGATATGGACAACAAACTCTTGGCATACCGCAAAGTACGTGAACTCAATAAGGCGTTGATAGATGTGTATGGTACCACATCTTGTGGGGAATTATTACAGAAATTTGCCACACGCGAGGCAGTAGAAAAACGCCAACATCATCAGCTTATTTGTACAAACATTTTAGCCGAAACAGCCGGCAAATTGTACGATATGTTGCTTGAAGATGGAAAGATATAAATCTGTATTCGATTAGTTTTTTTGGGGGGTAGATGTCATTTTTTGACATTGTAAGGCTTTGTTGTATAAACTGTAAAATTCTTGCTAATTGTTGCGAAATTAGCAAGAATTAGCTATTTTTACGATTGAAAAGAATCGGCTATGGAAAACGCTCCAAAACTTAACGACAAGATACTGCGGAAGGCACTGTTTGAAAAAACAGATGTCAACATTGATGCACTTGTAAACAAGATAAACGAAACGTACGATTATTGGGACAAGGTAAAGTACAAGGCTGGTCAAGTGCCTGGTGTTTCGGCAGAGGACTTGTGGACATACGTTAAAATAAACCGTATGAAAAACGCCATACCTGCGTGGAAGAGATATGGCATGACACTGTGCGTAACAAACCAAATGCAGAAGTTGTGTCACGAGTTCGACATGATGTTCGGTTCTTTTTGGGAATCAAATGAAGAATCTGGGAAAGAGAAAATGCATTATCTGGCAAGTTCGCTCATGGAGGAAGCTATCTATTCCAGCAAAATGGAAGGCGCTTCAACCACACGCATGGTTGCTAAAGAAATGCTAAGAAAGAACATTGCTCCAAAGGATAAATCACAGCAAATGATAGTGAACAACTATCAGACGATTCAGTATATTACGGAGCATAAAGACGAACCTCTTACAAAAGAGAATCTTCTTTACATTCATCGGCTAATGACGGAAAAGACACTTGAGAACGCCGACGACGCAGGAAGGCTCAGAACTGCAGATGATGACGTGGTTGTAGAAAACAAGATAACCCACGAAGTGGTTCACACGCCGCCTCCAGCCAGCGAACTACCACAGTTTTTAGATGATTTATGTGTGTTTTTCAACGAAGGTAACGGACAAGTGTTTATTCATCCTATCATTTGTGGAATCATAGTCCATTTTATGATAGCGTACATGCACCCATTCATAGACGGAAACGGCCGTACTGCCAGGGCTTTGTTTTATTGGTACATGCTCAAAGAGAAATATTGGCTGACGGAATACATGTCTATTTCCAGAATTATTTCAGGTTCAAAAGTAACATACGAAAAATCGTTTCTCTATGTTGAGAACGATGGACTTGATGTAAGCTATTTTGTATCGTACAACTTAAGAACATTGAAAATATCGTTTGAACAACTCAAAAACTATATTGAAAGGAAACAAAAAGAAAAAGAGGCCGCTAACAGCTTTATTATGATTGGTGGCATAAACGAGCGTCAGGCTCAGATTATTCATCATTTTCAAAAAAATCCTGAATCAGTTATTACTGTTAAGGATGTAATGAACAGATTTATGATAACACAAATGACTGCAAGAAGAGATTTGACGGATTTGGTTGAAAAAAAATATCTTAACGAGGTGGCTATCAATAAGGTAAAACGTGGATACCTCAAAAGCGAACATTTTGAAAACAAAATAAAAAGAAAATAATTCTTGCTAATTGTTGCGAAATTAGCAAGAATTATCTATTTCTTAACAACAAAGCAAATGTTTTTTAGTTAAATCATTTCTATTGTTATTTGTTAATAACTGTTCCTTGTTTTTTCTTATTTGTTGTTGTTTTCTTTCGTATATTTAACCACTATAAATTTGATATAAATGGCGAAAAAAAGCACTACAGCAAAAAAAACTGAAAAATCCATTGAAGCACAACTATGGGATGCGGCTAATAAACTACGTGGGAATATAGAAGCATCTGAATACAAGCATGTTGTATTGAGTTTGATTTTCTTGAAATACGCAGGTGTTCGTTTCGAAAAACAATACCAAAAACTTGAAGAACAATTTGGTGGAGGCAATATGCTCTGCGAAATGCCTGTTTCCTACGGCAAGGATAATGTATTTTATTTGCAGGAACATTGTCGTTGGAACTATATTATGCAAAATGCAAAGCAGCCAAATATTGCGCAGATTATAGACAAAGCACTTGCCGATATAGAAAAAGACAATAAACAGCTTGCGGGCGCATTGCCTTCGAACTATTATAGCAGTTTGGGTATAGATGCCGCTAAATTGGGTTCGTTGCTCGATGTTGTGAACGATATGGAAAAACACATGGACGAAGATAATGATTTCTTTGGCCGTGTGTATGAATACTGTCTTTCGAACTTCGCTTTGCAGGAAGGTAAGGGTAAGGGAGAATACTATACGCCTAAGGCTATTGTAAATCTCATTGCCGAAATGATAGAACCGTATAAAGGGAAAGTGTACGATCCTGCCTGTGGTTCTGGTGGTATGTTTGTGCAAAGTAGCCGTTTTATTGAAAACCACAACGGAAACAAACGCGATATTTCGGTTTACGGACAAGAGTTCACGCTCACAACCTATAAACTCGCGAAGATGAACCTTGCCATTCGTGGTATTTCAGCCAATTTGGGAGAAAAGGCTGCCAGTACTTTCCAAAACGATCAGCATAAAGGAGAGAAGTTCGACTACATTATGGCAAATCCTCCTTTTAACCAAAAAGATTGGCGCGAATCAAGCGAACTGCTCGACGATCCTCGTTGGAAAGGTTTTGCCGTACCACCTACAAGCAATGCCAACTATGCGTGGATACTCAATATTTTCTCAAAGCTTTCTACCGATGGTATTGCCGGCTTTTTGCTTGCCAATGGCGCATTGAGTGGTGATGGTGACGAAAAAACTATTCGTAAGGCTTTGATTGAAGAACACGATGCAGTGGAGGCTATTGTGATTCTTCCACGAAATATGTTCTATACTACCGACATTTCGGTAACGCTGTGGATACTTAACCGTAACAAGCATGCTCGTACCACAACCGTAAACGGCGAGCAACGCCAATACCGTGAGCGTGCAAATGAGATATTGTTCATGGACTTGCGTACATGGGGCGAACCATTTGAAAAGAAATATACCACATTCAGCACGGACGATATTACAAACGCAGCCAAGAAGTTCCACCAATGGCAACGCACCGATTTTGGCGAATACACCGATGTGCCGGAATTCTGCAAATCAGTAAAGACAACCGATTTGAAAGATAGTTCGCTTGTGCCAAGCAAATACATAGAGTTTGTGAACCGCGACGATTACGCCGGTTACGAAGAAACAATGAGCAGACTTCAAACAGAATTACGTGAACTTTTTGCCCAAGAGGAAGAAAGCAAAAAGGCCGTGAAGAAAGTGTTTGAGGAATTGGGGTATAAATTATAGATGATTTATGAAGAAGGTTTCAATTAGATTCTATAATAACCGAGAGGTGCGTACCGTGTGGGACGATGACAACAAACAATGGATGATTTCGATTGTTGATGTCGTAGCCTCCATTACCGATAGCCCCAATCCGAGAAAGTATTGGAGCGTTCTTAAGACACGCCTTAAAAAGAGCCAACCTGAGTTGACTACACGTTGTAGTCAACTGAAATTAACTGCAGCTGATGGCAAACGATATATGACGGATTGCTTTGCCCAAAAAGATATTGATGAGCTTGCAAAGCACATACCGAACAAAAATGCGATTCAATTTTTAGATTGGCTTACCTATAGTGAAAACACAATAGATGGCAAGAGCCAAAAGAAAGCATATCAATTGTGGGAGACCTCGTTTATTGAAAACATAGAAGTG
>JAZLFM010000006.1:0-20541 GCA_045615765.1 Bacteroidales bacterium | reverse complement strand
AAAAACGATTTTATCTCTGCGCTAAACAACTACATAAAATATTACAACAACAAGAGAATTAAACTACGATTAAAGAACAGTCCTGTTAATTACAGAATACAATTACAATAACAATCTGTCCAACTTTTTGGGGTCACATCACTTCCACGCCCTTCTTACAACATCGAAACGTCATCCTGAGCGCAGCGAAGGATCTCCTACAAATCTCCAAAATTCATAGAGAACAATAGTTCTGTTGCAGTACTATGTTCTTTTGACAAATACGACAAACGAACACCAAGATTTACCGGTACAACTATATTAAAGAAATGAGAATCTGTTAAAATTTCCGTACCAAATGAAGAATAATCATTTGACGCCCAGTCTGCAAATAAATTACAACGGATTCGTTTTAAATACCAAAAATCTCCCAATTCCATATCCGGATACAACAAAGGGAATGAGTAATTTGCTTGTAGAGAAAACAGTTCTTTCTTCATGGGAATTCCATCAAGGTAACCACGCGGAACCGATATCTGACGTGAAAAACTTCCAATTCCAGTGGTTTTAATCCACTCATAACCGCCATATAATCGAAAACTATGAGTTTTCATAAAACCCGGGAAATATAAACTTGCTTCTGCAAATGCATAATCTGAAAAATTTTCAGTTGCCTCAAAAGGAACTGTCTCATATCCTATACTTATTTTCTGTCCCCAACGAGCATACAATTCTTGCATCGATTGTTTACGCATATTACTCACTGTCAACGCATAAAAAACATAATTTGCAGACAGTAATCTTTTAAAATTATCGTAATGGATAGCTGGTGTCACCTCTTGTTTTTCAAACTCCTGAAATCCTAGCTGAATTTGAGGAATAACAGACCGGTAATACGATTTTGACGAAAAAGTCAATGGTACATACATTCTACCGGAGAAATTATACATCGCATAATTCGCAGTGACGTTATTTTTCGCATAGTCATCAACTGTTACAAAATCTTGATTTCCTAATTCATAATCTAGTTCAAACACAGGAAATAAACCTCTATATTCCAAATGTGCAAATGCTTTACTATACCCATCTGTTTTAGACCATTTATAACCAACAGAGGCAACTGTTGTACCTAAATGATTCTGCGAAAGAATCTGTACACCATTCCCATGATCCTCCACCTCTGAGCCATTATAATTCATATAGTACGGCATCCAACTATGAATATTTATCGCATGTAACAGTTTTGAATAGCGTTTAGTTGGGAAATCCGTTGTATCTATTTCCGAAAAATCAACAGCACCACCTGCTTGATTTGTCATCATTGTTGCGAGAGTATAATTTTCTTTCTTAACAACAGACAAAGGATGCCAATATTTTGGATTCAAATGAACTGTAGCTAGTTCATATCCATTCGCTGTATAGTTTGAATAGACTAAAGTGCTATCGTACACAGAAGGAAAGCGGCTTCCAAAATCAGCAACCGTAATTCGAGAAATTTGTTTTGAATTTCTATCATACGCATAGATATTATCTACACCAGAATAAGACGATGTGTACAACACATATTCTTTCCAATACAAGGGAGAACTATAATCGTCTATAGAATATGGCATAATTTCCTCAAACACATCTTCCTGCACATCATACTCCATAAATCGTTTCCCTGCAGAATTCAAACCAATAAATATAATCTTCGAGCCATTTTCATTCCACGATGGTTGAATTACCGCATCATTGTTTGGAGAAGCAATTTGTTTCACACATTCTTTTGTGCTTTTCTCAAATATCGATAAATAATTATGACCTGCCTCATCTATTTCTACAGCAACAATCCGCTCATCCGATGGTGAAATTGCCGGCGAGAACAAATGACGTTTTGTACGAATAGCGCGAACCTTTTTTTGATTCACATCATATACATATATGGTTGAAGATTGTTTCATTTCCCAACGAATGGAATTGTGAGTTTCTTGCCAAACAAGACTTTTCCCATTCGAATATATACGTTCTTCCGAAGGCTTGAAACCAATATTGCGAATAACACGTTCTTTCCCTTTTTCTAAAGCAACTAATTGCGATATTGTGTTTAAACCTTTTCTTTCATAGAAGAAAACACTATCACATAAATTGCCAGAAATATAACTAGTAAAAACATTACCAGCTTTACGAATCGTATCATACGATGTTTGAATTTCTCTATCGTGTTTTAACTTCCATTCGTTTGCTTGTTCTTCAAAAATAGAAGAATATAATTCCCTTTTTGAAAGACCCGTTTTTTGTATTGCGGCATTTCGTACAGGACGGATTTGTAATGGATTTATCGATGCATTATTTATTATTTGAGACTCAAAACCTTGTCCATAATTCTTTCGAGTATTTGACAATAAAATATATCCCATCAAATAATAATCTGGAACAAAATCCTTATAAGAGCCAAAATATGCTTTACTATAGGAATAAGCTCCTTTTTCATATAATTGAGCCCGATACGGAGCAAAGAAATCGGCCTGTCTGCCTCTTCCGCTTTCACTCAAGGCAGTCTCTGTACATACAGCATCACCTTCCAACAACCATCGTGGCAAATACATACCGGATAAAAATCCTACAGCATCTTCGCCCAATAGAAAGGATAAAATATGAGTTAAACCCTGATTCATTTTATCCATTTGAACAACATGACGGAATTCATGTATAGCCAAATTTTCATACCATTCCTGAGAATGTTGATTTTGCGACGGAATGGTATAAATATCCATTTGTTTTGGACACCAAGTTACACTACCATTGCTTATATTAGTTTGATTATGTAATATTACCGATATACGTTTCGGTTGGTGCTGTAAACCTTGTGAACATAAGTCATACACATAGGTTAACTTTTTCGTAAACACTTGTGCTACCGAATCAAATCCTTTTGGATAAATAACCTGAAAATGATCAGTTTTTATTTGTCGCCATTGAACACGAGTCGGTTCTGTTCCATAAGAATAATACTGTGCTATTGAAATAAAAGAGCACAACAAACCAATAATAAAAGCACAAATATGTTTCAACATTTCTACTTGTATTTATAGGCGTAAAAATAAAAAAAGGAGAAACACAAAAACGTGATTCTCCTTTTTATTATAAAGTATTTATTACTTATTCTGCAGCTGGAGTTTCTGTTGCTTCTACAACTTGTGCTTCAGCAACTTCTTTCTTAGCAGCTTTTTTACCGCTACTTCTACGAGAAGCTTTCTTAGTAGCTGCTGGTTTTGCATTCTTAGTATATACATCGTTGAAATCAACTAATTCGATGTAACACATTTCTGCAGCATCACCAAGACGGTTACCTAATTTAATAATTCTCGTATATCCACCTGGACGGTCAGCAACTTTTGCAGCAACTTCACGGAACAATTCTGTAACCGCAAATTTGTTTTGCAAATATTTGAAAACCATACGACGTGAATGAGTTGTATCGTCTTTTGAACGAGTAATGATAGGATCTACATATTGTTGAAGAGCTTTTGCTTTTGCAACTGTAGTTTTGATTCTTTTATGCATGATCAACGAAGTTGCCATGTTTGACAACAAAGCCAATCTGTGTTCGTGAGTTCTACCTAAGTGGTTTACTTTTCTTCCGTGTCTCATCTCTTTCTATTCTTTATCCAATTTATACTTTGTAATATCCATACCGAAGTTCAAGTTGTAGTTTTCTAACAACTCATCAAGTTCAGTAAGTGACTTTTTACCAAAATTTCTAAACTTAAGTAAATCAGCTTTATTGAATTGTACTAATTCACCTAAAGTTTCTACATCTGCTGCTTTCAAACAATTCAAAGCTCTTACAGACAAATCCAAGTCAACTAAACGAGACTTCAACAACTGACGCATGTGAAGGATTTCTTCATCGAATTCTTCGTTACCGAATTTATCATCAGTATCAATTGTAATCTTTTCGTCAGAGAACAACATGAAGTGTTGAATAAGAATTCTTGCTGCTTCTTTCAACGCATCTTTTGGATGGATAGAGCCATCAGTCTTGATTTCAAGAACTAATTTTTCGTAGTCAGTCTTTTGTTCCACACGATAGTTTTCTGTGAAATATTTCACATTTACTATTGGAGTATAGATTGAATCTACTTGAATAATTCCGAATTCACCATCAACTGGTTTATTTTCTTCAGCAGAAACATATCCACGACCTTTTCCAATCCAAAAATCAATCGTTAATTTGATTGAAGAATCCATGTTACAAAGAACCAAATCAGGATTAAGGATTTCGAAATTTGTTGTCATGAATGCTTTCAAATCACCAGCTGTTAAAGTTGATTTACCAGCAACAGTCACAGTGAAATGTTCGTTTTGAATTGCATCTGGAGAAATCTTTTTAAAGCGAATCTTCTTTATATTTAAGATAATCTCAGTTACATCTTCTACAACACCTTTGATTGTTGTAAATTCATGATCAACGCCTTCGATCTTGATGTTAGTTACTGCGTAACCCTCCAAAGCAGAAAGCAATACTCTGCGTATAGCGTTTCCAACTGTGATTCCATAACCTGGTTCAAGAGGACGGAATTCAAACACGCCGAAACGATCATCCGATTCAAGCATTATAACTTTATCGGGTTTTTGAAATGCTAAAATTGCCATAGATTAAGTGCCTCTATTTTATTGTTTAGAATAAAGTTCTACGATTAATTGTTCTTTAATGTTTTCTGGTACATCTTGACGATCAGGAACATTCAAGAATTTACCTTGCATTTCTGATTTGTCGAATTCCAACCAAGCATATTTGCTTACAGAATTTGTACTTAAAGAACTCGTAATAACTTCCAAAGATTTAGATTTTGGACGAACTGCGATAACCATTCCTGGTTTAACAGAGAAAGAAGGAATGTTTACAACTTGACCGTTAACCATAATGTGACCATGGTTAACCAATTGACGTGCAGAACGACGTGAAGGAGCAATACCCATACGGAATACTACATTGTCCAATCTTTGTTCCAATAATTGAATCAAGTTTTCACCAGTAATACCTGGTTTTGTTTCAGCCAAAGCAAATAAGTTTTCGAATTGACGTTCTAATACGCCATATGTATATTTTGCTTTTTGTTTTTCTTGCAACTGAACACCATATTCAGTCTTTTTACCTCTTCTTTTAGAAGGGCCATGTTGACCTGGTGCATAGTTTTTCTTTTGTAAAGCGCTATCTGGTCCGTAAATTGGTTCACCAAATCTACGTGCAACTTTCGATGTTGATCCTGTATATCTTGCCATCTAATTAATCTTTAATAATTTTACTATACTCTTCTTCTTTTAGGAGGTCTACAACCATTATGTGGTAGTGGAGTAACATCAACGATTTCTGTTACTTCAATTCCCGCATTGTGAATTGTGCGAATTGCAGATTCTCTACCAGCTCCAGGACCTTTTACAAAAACTTTCACTCTGCGCAATCCTAAATCGAATGCTTCTTTCGCACAATCTTGCGCTGCAACTTGAGCAGCATAAGGAGTGTTTTTCTTTGATCCACGGAATCCTTTACGACCAGACGATGACCAAGAAATTACTTGACCTTCTCCATTAGTGATCGTAACAATAATGTTGTTGAAAGAAGCATGAATGTGTGCTTGTCCAGCTGCTTCTACTTTTACAACTTTTTTTACAGACTTTGTCTTTTTAGCCATACCGTATCAATTATTATTTAGTTGCTTTTTTCTTATTTGCAACAGTTTTTTTCTTACCTTTTCTTGTTCTTGCGTTATTCTTTGTAGATTGTCCACGAACTGGAAGACCCAAACGGTGACGAATACCTCTATAACATCCAATATCCATCAAACGTTTAATGTTCATTTGAATTTCAGAACGTAATTCACCTTCTACTTTTAATTCATCAGTGATGATAGTACGAATTGCTGTTTCTTGTTCGTCAGTCCAATCTTGAACTTTAATACCTCTGTCGATGCCTGCTTTATCTAAAATATTAGCAGCTGTCGTTCTTCCGATACCGTAGATATACGTTAACGCAATCTCACCTCTCTTATTCTTTGGTAAATCTATACCTGCTATTCTTGCCATATTGACCTCTTAAAATTTTTTGCAAAATTATTAAATTATCCTTGACGTTGTTTCATTTTAGGATTTTTTTTGTTAATCACGTAAACTCTTCCTTTACGACGAACGATTTTACAATCTTCGTTTCTCTTCTTTACAGATGCTCTAACTTTCATTGTTTTATATATTTACTTATATCGGAATGTTATTCTTCCTTTTGTTAAATCATATAAGGACATTTCTACTTTTACTTTGTCTCCTGGTAAAATTTTAATGTAATGCATTCTCATTTTTCCAGAAATATGGGCTGTAATTACGTGTCCATTCGATAATTCAACCCGAAACATTGCATTTGACAACGCTTCAACTATGGTTCCGTCTTGTTCTATTGATTGTTGCTTCGCCATAAACTAAATCATTGTTGTGCCAACTCCTGAACGACCTTTAATTCTACCTGTCTTCATCAAACCATCATAGTGACGATTTAACAAATAACTTTCGATTTGTTGTAATGTATCCAAAATTACACCTACAATAATCAACAATGTAGTTCCACCATAGAAATAAGAGAATTGGTTACTTACATGTGCTATTGCAGCGAAAGCTGGAATAATTGCGACAATGGCTAGGAATATTGATCCTGGCAAAGTAATTCTTGAAATAACATCATCAATAAAATCTGCAGTCTTCTTTCCTGGTTTTACACCTGGTATGAATCCACCATTGCGTTTCAATTCTTCTGAAATTTGAACAGGATTCATTGTAATTGCAGTGTAGAAATATGTGAAAAGAATTATCAATACCGCATAAACAATATTGTACCACAAGTTTGTATGATCAGAAAATGCTGTCAAAAATGCAGATGGTTCTTCACTTGATGCGAATCCAGCAAATGTAAGCGGAATGAACATCAAAGCTTGAGCAAAAATGATTGGCATCACACCAGCACCATTCACCTTAATTGGCAAATATTGACGAACACCACCATATTGTTTGTTTCCAACTACTCTTTTTGCATACTGTACAGGTATTTTACGAGTTCCTTGAACTAACAATATTGCTAATGTAATAATTACTAACAACATTACAATTTCGATCAAGAATACAATCAAACCACCAGCACCTTCAATACGAGTACCAAATTCTTGGAACAATGCAGAAGGGAAACGGGCGATAATACCTATCATAATGATTAACGAGATACCATTACCAACTCCTTTATCTGTAATTTTTTCTCCTAACCACATTACAAACATAGTACCAGCAACCATAATGATAATTGATGATAACCAGAACATACCAGAGAACTCTGTACCAATTTGATATTCTAAGTTCTTCAAATATGCTGGAGCTTGAGCTGCAGTTATAAAGATAGTTAAGATACGTGTAATCTGAGTGATTTTCTTTCTTCCACTTTCACCTTCACGTTGAAGTTTTTGAAAATAAGGAATAGCCATTCCCAACAATTGAATAACAATTGATGAAGAAATGTATGGCATGATACCCAAAGCAAATACAGAAGCATTTGCGAATGCACCTCCCGAGAACATATTAATCAAACCAAGAAGGCCTTCCGAAGAATTCTTTGCCAATGCGTCCAAACTAGAAGGATCAACGCCTGGTAAGACAACGAAAGAACCTAAACGATAGATTAATATCAAACCGAGAGTAAATAAGATTCGGGAACGTAGTTCCTGAATCTTAAAAATATTCTTTATGGTTTCGATAAACTTCATATCTCAGTTTTATTCTTCTACTGTGCCACCTAATGCTACGATTGCAGCTTTAGCTTTTTCAGAGAAAGCGTCTGCTCTCACAGTTACTTTAGCTGACAATGTACCGTTAGCCAAGATTTTAATTAAATCATTCTTTGAAGCAAGACCGTTTTCTACAAAAACATCTTGATTAAATTCAGAAATACCTTTCTTATCAACCAATGTTTGAATTTCTTTCAAATTAATTGCTTTGAATTCAACACGGTTGAAGCTTTTGAAACCGAATTTAGGAACACGTCTTTGCAATGGCATTTGACCACCTTCAAAACCAATCTTTCTCGAATAACCACTTCTTGACTTAGCACCTTTACTACCACGAGTACTTGTACCACCAAGACCAGAACCAGCACCACGACCGATTATTCTTTTACTTCTTGTACCTTGTACAGGTTTTAATGTCTGTAAATCCATTGTCGTATTAAATTTCTTCTGTTTTTACTAAGTGACTTACTTTATTCACCATTCCCAAAATTTGTGGAGTAGCTTCTTTCTCTACACTTGAACCCATTTTGTTCAAGCCCAAAGACTCAAGAACCATCTTTTGAGCCTTTGTTCTATCTATTTTACTTTTAATTAAAGTAACACGAACTTTTGCCATATCTTTTAGAATTATCCGTTAAATACTTTAGTCAATTCAATACCTCTTTGTTTTGCAACCATTGCAGCATCAGACATTTCCATCAATGCTTTGAAAGTAGCTTTTACAACATTGTGAGGGTTTGATGAACCTTTTGATTTTGCTAAGACATCTTTAATACCTGCACTTTCTAGTACAGCACGCATAGCACCACCGGCTTTTACTCCAGTACCAGGAGTAGCTGGTTGCAAATATACTTCAGCACCACCAAATTTTGCAACTTGTGAGTGAGGTAGAGTACTTTTTACAAGTGGTACACGAATTAAATTCTTCTTTGCATCTTCAACACCTTTAGCAATAGCAGCTGTTACTTCACCTGCTTTACCAAGACCGTATCCAACAACACCATTTTCATCACCAACAACAACAATCGCAGCGAATGTAAATGTTCTACCACCTTTCGTAACTTTAGTCACACGATTGATTGCAACTAAACGATCCTTCAATTCTATATCAGAAGTTCTAACTTTTTTTGAATTATCTATCATGTGTTAAAAATTTAAACCGTTACTACGAGCTGAGTCAGCTAATGATTTTACTCTTCCGTGATACAAATAACCATTTCTATCGAATACTACTGAAGAAACACCTTTTTCAGTAGCTTTCTTTGCGATAGCTTCACCAACTAAAGCAGCTTGGTCGATCTTTGTTTTACCTTTGCTTTGAGCAGCAATTTCAGTATCCAAAGATGAAGCAGCAACAAGTGTTGTTCCAGCAATATCATCAATAAGTTGAACAGAAATTTGTTTATTACTTCTAAAAACAGACATACGTGGTCTTTCAGCTGTACCTTTTACAACTTTACGTATTCTTCTTTTTATTCTAAGTCTTCTTTCTATCTTTGTAATAGCCATCTTACCTAAGTTTTATTATTTACCTGCAGATTTACCAGCCTTACGACGAATTTGTTCACCTTGGAACTTAATACCTTTACCCTTATATGGTTCAGGAGCTCTTAATGAACGAATTTTCGCAGCAACTTGGCCCAACAATTGTTTATCACAGCTTGTCATTGTTAACAATGGGTTGCTACCTCTTTCAGATTTAGCTTCAGCTTTGATTTCATTTGGTAATTGGAACACGATTGTGTGAGAGTAACCTAACGCCATTTCAACGTTTTGACCAGTTACAGAAACTCTATAACCTACACCCACAAATTCTTGTTTTGTAGTATAACCTTCAGTTACACCAATAACCATATTGTTAATCAATGCACGGTACAAACCATGTTTTGATTTTGCTGCTTTTTCTTCTGATGGTCTTTCTACAACTAAATTACCATCTTCAACCTTAACAACGAAACCTTCTTCGATTTTTTGTTGAAGTTCGCCTTTTGGTCCTTTTACCTTAACAAGATTGTTTTCAACCTTGATTTCCACTTTTTCTGGAATACTAATCGGTGCTTTTCCTATACGTGACATCTTCTTACTATTAATATACGTAACACAAAACTTCACCTCCAACATTCAAAGCACGCGCTTCTTTATCAGAAACAATTCCTTTGTTTGTGGACAAAATGGCAATACCTAAACCATTTAATACACGTGGTAATTCTTCAACTGGAACATATTTACGTAAACCTGGTTTACTGATTCTTTCCAATTTCTTAATTGCTGGTGCTTTTGACACTGGATGATATTTCAATGCAATTTTTATAACACTTTCTGGTCCTTCACCTTCGAATTTATAACTCAAGATATAACCTTTGTCGAATAAAACTTTAGTCATTTCTTGTTTTATTTTAGAAGAAGGGATTTCAACTACTTTGTGTTGTGCTTTCTGAGCGTTTCTAATCCTTGTTAGATAATCTGCTATTGGATCTGTCATTGTTGTTGTATTTATATTTTACCAACTTGCTTTCTTTACTCCTGGAATCAAACCTGCCGATGCCATTTCACGGAATTGGATACGGCTGATACCAAATTGACGGATATAACCTCTTGGTCTTCCTGTTATGCTGCAACGATTGTGCAATCTTACACGTGAAGAATTCTTAGGCAATCTGCTTAATGCTACATAATCACCTTTTTCTTTCAATTCTGCGCGTTTTGCCGCATATTTATCAACTAACTTTTGACGCTTTCTTTCGCGTGCTTTCATTGATTCTTTTGCCATGCTGTCTTCTATTTTTTAAATGGGAAACCAAATTCTTTTAACAATGCAAAACCTTCTTCGTCAGTTTGTGCAGATGTTACAAATGTTATATCCATACCCATCATCTTTGTTACTTTATCTACTTCGATTTCTGGGAAGATAATTTGTTCTGTAATACCAAATGAGAAGTTACCGTTCTTATCAAATTTTGTTTTGATACCTTGGAAATCTCTAATACGAGGAAGAGCTGAACAAATCAATCTTTCCATGAATTCGTACATTTTTTCTCTTCTCAAAGTTACTCGTACACCGATTGGCATTCCTTTTCTTAACTTGAAGTTAGAAATATCTTTTCTAGAGTAAGTTGGAACAGCTTTTTGACCAGCAATAATTGAAATCTCACTGATAGCAGTGTCAATTAATTTCTTATCAGCTACTGCATCACCAATAGCTTGATTGATCACGATCTTTTCAATACGTGGTACTTGCATTTTTGACTTATACCCGAATTGTTTTTGCAAATTCGCCTGTATAGTTTCAGTATATAACTTTTTTAATGTAGGTACGTAAGTCTCCATTATTTAATTACCTCCCCTGTCTTTTTTGAATAACGAACTAATTTGCCTGCTTCATTGCGTTTCTTACCAACTCTTGTAGGATTACCTGTTGCAGGGTCAACTAACATAAGATTTGATACATGAATAGGAGCTTCTTTCTTCACAATTCCTCCTTGAGGATTTTTTGCGTTAGGCTTTGTATTTTTTGATACAATGTTTATTCCTTCAACAAGAGCTGAGTCAATTTTGGTTTTCATTTCTAGAACCTTACCTTTTTGACCTTTGTACTCACCTGAAAGAACTAATACAGTGTCGCCTTTTTTTATGTTAAATCTCTTTTGCATTTCTACTAGTATTAAATTATAACACTTCAGGAGCAAGTGAAACGATCTTCATATATTGACCATCACGTAATTCACGACCTACAGGACCGAAAATACGAGTTCCTCTCATTTCACCAGCCTCGTTAAGCAAAACTACTGCATTGTCATCAAAGCGGATGTATGAACCATCAGCACGCTTAACTTCTTTTTTCGTTCTCACAACTACGCCTTTTGTAACCTGACCTTGTTTAACATTACCGTTAGGTATTGCACTTTTTACGGTTACGACGATTTTATCACCGATAGAAGCATATCTTTTTCCTGTACCACCTAAAACACGGATACACAAAACTTCTTTTGCTCCACTGTTATCAGCAACATTTAATCTTGTTTCTTGCTGTATCATCTCTTATTTCGTTTTTTCAATTATCTCAACTAATCGCCAACGTTTTGTCTTGCTCAATGGACGTGTTTCCATGATTCTTACAACATCGCCTTCTGAACATTCAGACTTGTCATCTTGAGCGACAAATTTAGTCGTTCTTTTCAAGAACTTACCATACAATGGGTGTTTTTCTTTTCTCTCAACAGCAACAACGATTGTTTTGTCCATCTTATTGCTGACTACAACACCAATTCTTTCTTTTCTGAAATTTCTCTCCATTTTAGACTATTTAGTTAGTTCGCGTTCTCTTAATATTGTTTTCATACGAGCTATATTACGTCTCGTTTCTCTCAATTGATTAGGATTTTCCAATGGAGTGATAACATGATTAAGTTTCATCTTATTCAAGCCTTCAGTTTCTACTTGGATTTTTTCCTCAATCTCTTTTGTCGATAATTCTCTAATTTCTGCTGCTTTCATGGTCTTTCTTTCTATTCTTGAACATAATCATTTCTTACAACAAATTTGGTTGTTATCGGCAATTTTTGAGCAGCCAAACGAAGTGCTTCTTTAGCTACTTCCAATGGAACACCATCAGCTTCAAACAATATTCTTCCTGGAGTTACAGGTGCTGCCCAGTGAGAAACAGCTCCCTTACCTTTACCTTGACGTACTTCTGCAGGTTTTGCAGTTACTGGTTTATCAGGGAATATGCGAATCCAAATCTGACCTTCACGTTTCATATAACGAGTTACAGCAACACGGGCTGCCTCAATTTGTCTAGCAGTAATCCAATAAGATTCCAATGATTTTATTCCAAAAGATCCGAATGCTAATTCATGCCCTCTTTGAGCATTTCCTTTCATTCTTCCTTTTTGCTGCTTTCTATATTTTGTTTTCTTAGGTTGTAACATTGCTAATTCGTATTAGTTGTTATTTTTTTGTAGTTCTTTTTCTTCCGCCGAAGTTTTTCTTTGGTGCAGCGCTTGCTTCTACGCTATTTGGAGTTAAATCAACTTTTCCATAACGTTCACCTTTGAAAATCCATACTTTCAAACCAAGTTTTCCGTATGTTGTTAAAGCGAAAGTACTTGTGTAATCAATATCTGCACGTAAAGTGTGTAGTGGAATACGTCCTTCTTTGTACATTTCTGAACGAGCCATTTCAGCACCATTCAAACGACCAGAAATTTGAATTTTGATTCCTTCTGCACCCATTCTCATTGCTGAAGAGATTGCAGTTTTGATAGCACGTCTATATGCTACACGACCTTCCAATTGACGAGCGATTTGGTCACCAACAATAACAGCATCCAATTCTGGACGTTTAATTTCAAGAACATTAAGTTGAACTTCCTTGTTGGAAATTTTCTTTAATTCTTCTTTCAATTTGTCAACTTCTTGACCACCTTTACCGATGATAACACCTGGACGGGCAGTGTTGATAGTTACTGTTACTAATTTCAACGTACGCTCAATAATAATTTTTGAAATGCTTGCTTTAGCCAAACGAGCATTTAAATAGCGACGAATCTCATAATCCTCATGTAGTTTTTCTACATAATTATCGCCACCGTACCAGTTAGAATCCCAACCTTTTATAACTCCTAACCTGTTTCCTATTGGATTTACTTTTTGTCCCATGAAAAATTATTTATTTGCTTCTGTTTCTTTTTGAATTGTATCTACTACAACTGTTACATGATTTGAACGTTTACGAATTCTGTGTGCACGACCTTGTGGTGCTGGTTGAATTCTCTTCAATGTTCTACCTTCGTTAACAAAGATTTCCTTTATATACAAAGGATTGTCTTCAACACGAAGACCTTCATTCTTTTGTTCCCAGTTGTTTATAGCACTCATCACGAGTTTTTCCACATTGCGAGAGGCTTCTTTTGTAGAGTAACGCAATACATCCAATGCATTGTTTACTTCTCTTCCTCTAATCATATCAACAACCAAACGCATTTTGCGAGGAGATGTTGGACAGTTACGCAAGATAGCGAAAGCCTTTTGTTTTTTGGCTTCTTTTATTTTTATTGAACTTTCTTTTTTTCTATTCATGACTCGCTAGTTTACTTTTTATTACCACCATGACCTCGGAAATTACGTGTAGGTGCAAATTCGCCTAATTTATGACCCACCATGTTTTCTGTAACATACACTGGAATGAATTTGTTTCCATTGTGAACTAACACTGTATGTCCAACGAAATCTGGAGAAATCATAGAGGCACGTGCCCAAGTTTTTACAGAGGTTTTTTTACCACTTTCGTTCATTTGAAGCACTTTTCTCTCCAAATTGAAATCAATATATGGTCCTTTTTTTAGAGAACGACTCATAGTTACTTCTTTTTAATTACTTCTTTCTTCTTTCAATGATTAATTTATTTGATGCTTTCTTAGGAGCACGTGTCTTATAACCTCTTGAAGGTAAACCTTTTCTTGAACGAGGAAGACCTCCAGAAGCACGACCTTCACCACCACCCATTGGGTGATCTACTGGGTTCATAACAACACCTCTGTTTCGTGGACGACGTCCCAACCATCTTGAACGACCAGCTTTTCCTGATTGTTCCAATGAGTGTTCTGAGTTAGAAACAGTTCCTATAGTTGCCTTACATGTTACAAGAACCATTCTTGTTTCACCTGAAGGCAATTTAATAATAGCATATTTTCCATCACGAGAAGCAAGTTGAGCATAAGAACCTGCACTACGAGCTAATTGTGCACCTCTACCAGGAATCAATTCAATATTGTGAATGATTGTACCTAGAGGAATATCTTTCAAATATAACGTATTACCGATTTCTGGTTCAGCTGAATGTCCAGAAACTACTTTTTGTCCAACTTGAATTCCTACTGGAGCGATGATATATCTTTTTTCTCCATCTTCATATTGAACTAAACAAATTCTAGCACTTCTATTAGGATCGTATTCAATAGTTAAAACTTCTGCTTGAATATCTTCTTTATCTCTCTTGAAGTCTATAATACGATATTTGCGTTTATGGCCTCCACCAATATAACGCATTGTCATTTTACCTGTATTATCTCTACCACCTGTACTTTTCAATACAGCCAAAAGCGACTTTTCAGGTTTGTTTGTTGATGATATTTGGTTATCAACAACAACAACCTTATGACGCTGACCAGGAGTGGTTGGTTTTAATTTCTTTATTGCCATCTCTATTAAATATTACTATAGAAGTCTATTTTTTGATCTTTTTGAACTGTAACGATAGCTTTTTTATAAGCATTAGTTCTACCTACCATCATACCTTTTTTAGTATTACGAACTTTTACTTTGCCATCATAACGCATAGTGTTAACTGCCAAAACAGTAACACCATACATTTCTTCAACTGCTTTCTTTATTTGATCTTTATCTGCCGTTTTCTCAACGATAAAACCATATTGGTTCAAAGCGTCGCCTTTTTTCGACATCTTTTCAGTTATGATCGGTTTTTGCAATACTTCCATCACCAATTACTTATTTAAAATTTTAACAATTTCTTCTACTGAGCTCTCGCACAAGATCAAATTTTTAGCCTTCAATAATTCGTAAGTGTTTATATCTGAGGCATTTACCACAGTAAACCCTTGCAAATTTCTAGCTGACAAATATACATTATTATCTTGATTTGCAATGACTAACAACGATTTTTTGTCGCAAACGTTCAAATTTTTCTGTAAAGCAACAATATTTTTTGTTTTTGGTGCTTCGTAAGAGAAATCTTCTACAACAATAATTTCGTTATCTTTTGCTTTTGCTGATAATACAGATTTACGTGCAAGATCCTTAACTTTTTTGTTGATTTTTTCAGAGTAATCACGAGGTTGAGGACCAAATACTCTTGCTCCACCACGGAACAATGGGTTCTTGATACTACCTGCACGAGCTCCACCTGTACCTTTTTGTCTCTTTAATTTTCTTGTACTTCCAGAAATAGTACTTTTCTCTTTTGAAGCATGTGTACCTTGACGTTTGTTAGCTAAAATAGCTTTAACATCCAAGTAAACAGCATGTTCGTTTGGTTCTATTCCGAAGATTGCATCGTCAAGGACTACTTTTTTTCCAGTATCCTTACCTTGTATGTCTTTTACTACTATTTCCATCGTTACTTCGTAATTATTAAATATCCACCTTTAGCTCCAGGTACAGCACCTCTTACTAATACAACATTCTTTTCTGGCATTATCTTAACAACTTCAAGGTTTTGTACCTTTACTTGGTTGCCACCCATTTGACCGCCCATTCGCATTCCTTTGAATACACGTGATGGAGTAGAACAAGCACCGATAGAACCAGGAGCACGTTGACGGTCATCTTGACCGTGAGTTGCTTCACCAACACCACCGAAACCATGACGTTTTACAACACCTTGGAAACCGCGTCCTTTTGATGTTCCTGTTACAGACAACCAGTCACCTTCTGCAAGGATATCTGCAACTGATAATATATCACCAAGTTTAACTTCTTTTTCGAAATTTCTGAATTCTACAACTTCTCTTTTTGGAGTTGTTGCAGCTTTCTTAAAATGACCAAGTTCAGCACGTGAAGTATTTTTTTCTTTCTTATCATCGAAACCCAATTGAACAGAAGAATAACCATCTGTTTCATTTGATTTTATCTGGGTAACAACACAAGGTCCAGCTTCAATAACTGTACATGCTACATTTTTTCCATCTTCCAAGAAGATAGAGGTCATACCTACTTTTTTACCTAGTATACCAAGCATTTTTTTACAATTTTAAATTACTACACTCTAATTTCAACTTCAACTCCACTTGGCAACTCAAGTTTCATCAAAGCATCAACAGTTTTTGCTGAACTGCTATAAATGTCTAGCAATCGAGCATGTGATGACAATTGAAATTGTTCACGTGCTTTTTTGTTAACGTGTGTTGAACGGTTAACAGTAAAAATACGCTTGTGAGTTGGCAGCGGAATCGGACCACTTACTACAGCACCTGTAGTTTTCACAGTCTTAACAATCTTTTCAGCAGATTTATCTACTAGATTGTGGTCATAAGACTTTAATTTAATTCTAATTCTTTGACTCATGCCTTTAATATTAATTTTGTTTACTTATAATTGTTTCTGCAATATTTGCTGGAACTTGTTCGAAGTGATCAAATTCCATTGTTGATGTAGCACGACCTGAAGTAATTGTACGAAGGTCAGTAACATATCCGAACATTTCTGCAAGAGGAACGAAAGCTTTTACAACGCTAGCGTTATTTCTTGAATCCATACCACGGATTTGACCACGACGTTTGTTCAAGTCACCTACAACATCACCCATTGATTCTTCTGGAGTTACAACTTCTACTTTCATGATAGGTTCCAAAATCTTTGGAGCTGCTTTCTTACAAGCTTCTTTGTAACCCATTTTAGCACAAAGTTCGAATGACAATGCATCAGAGTCAACTGGGTGGAAAGAACCATCCATAACTTGAACCTTCATTGATTCTACTGGGTAACCTGCAAGAACACCATTTTCCATTGCAGCTTTGAAACCTTTTTCAATAGCTGGAATGAATTCCTTAGGAATGTTACCACCTTTAACGTAGTCTTCGAATTGCAAGCCTTCTTTACCTTCATCAGCAGGACCGATTTTGAATGCGATATCAGCAAACTTACCACGACCACCTGATTGTTTTTTGAAAACTTCTCTGTGTTCTACTTCTACTGTGATAGATTCTTTGTAGTTTACTTGAGGAGCACCTTGGTTACATTCAACATGGAATTCACGTTTCAAACGGTCCATAATGATATCCAAGTGCAATTCACCCATACCACTGATAACTGTTTGTCCAGTTTCTTGGTCTGTCTTAACTGTGAATGTAGGGTCTTCTTCTGCCAGTTTTGCAAGAGCAATACCCATTTTATCAACGTCAGCTTTTGTTTTTGGTTCAACGGCCAAACCGATCACAGGATCTGGGAATGTCATTGATTCAAGAACGATAGGTGCATTTTCGTCACATAGTGTATCACCAGTCTTAATATCTTTGAAGCCTACACCTGCTGCAATATCACCACCTTCGATGAAATCGATTGGGTTTTGTTTGTTTGCGTGCATTTGGTAGATACGAGAGATACGTTCTTTAGCGCCACTTCTTGTATTATATACATAAGAACCTGCATCTAAGTGACCTGAATATACACGGAAGTAGCACAAACGACCTACGAATGGGTCTGTTGCAATCTTGAATGCCAATGCGCAGAATGGATCTTCTACACCTGGTTTACGATGAACTTCTTCATCTGTATTTGGGTTTGTTCCCACGATATATTCTTTATCAAGTGGGCTAGGAAGTAATTCCATTACATAGTTCAACATTTCTTGAACACCTTTGTTCTTGAAAGAAGAACCACACAACATAGGAATAACTTTATTTGCGATACAAGCTTTACGAAGAGCTGAAAGGATTTCTGCTTCTGTTATAGAATCAGGATCTTCGAAGAATTTTTCCATCAAAGTATCATCGAATTCTGATACTGATTCAAGAAGTTTTTCTCTCCATTCTGCAACTTCAGCTTTCATATCGTCTGGAATAGGAACTTCAGTATATGTCATACCTTGGTCAGCTTCATTCCAAACCATACCGATACCTTTTACTAAGTCAACAACACCTTTGAAGCTATCTTCAGCACCGATAGGTAATTGTAGAGGAACGGCATTACCACCAAGCATTTCACGAACTTGTTTGCACACGTTCAAGAAATCAGCACCTTGACGGTCCATTTTGTTTACGAATCCTAGACGAGTAACATTGTATCCATCAGCTAAACGCCAGTTTGTTTCTGATTGAGGTTCTACACCATCAACAGCAGAGAACAAGAATACAAGACCATCAAGAATACGTAAAGAACGGTTAACTTCAGCAGTGAAGTCAACGTGTCCCGGAGTATCGATAATATTAATTTTATATTGGTTTCCTTTATATTTCCAGAAACAAGTAGTTGCTGCAGAACAGATAGTGATACCACGTTCTTGTTCTTGAGCCATCCAGTCCATTGTTGCAGCACCATCGTGTACTTCACCAATTTTATGGTTTACACCTGTATAGTAAAGAATACGTTCTGTAGTGGTAGTTTTACCTGCATCGATGTGAGCAGCGATACCAATGTTTCTTGTATAATGTAAATCAAGTTTTGCCATCTTTCGCTAATATTAAAATCTAAAGTGAGAGAATGCTTTGTTTGCTTCAGCCATTCTGTGAGTTTCATCTTTCTTTTTGAAAGCTCCACCTTCTTCGTTGAAGGCAGCCAAAATTTCAGCAGCTAATTTGTCTTTCATTGAATGACCTGCTCTTTTGCGTGCATACAAAATCAAGTTCTTCATTCCGATTGATTGACGACGAGCTGGGCGGATTTCAGAAGGAATCTGGAATGTAGCACCACCTACACGACGGCTTTTTACCTCTACCAATGGAGTAACATTGTCTAAGGCTTTTTTCCATACGTCTAACGCAGACATTTCTGGAGTTTGTTTCTTTTCTTCAACGATATCTAACGTATCATAAAAAATTTCGTATGCGATGCTTTTTTTACCATCTAACATAAGATTATTTACGAACTTCGTTACATCCACGTCCCCAAACTTAGGATCTGGAAGAATTACTCGTTTTTTTGGTTTACTCTTTCTCATTGAAAATGCTTATTAAAGATTATTTTTTATTTTCTTTTGGACGTTTTGCTCCGTATTTAGAGCGAGATTGCAATCTTCCTTCTACACCAGAAGAATCTAATGCACCTCTTACTAAGTGATAACGAACCCCTGGTAAATCTTTAACACGACCACCACGTACTAATACGATAGAGTGTTCTTGAAGTTTGTGACCTTCTCCTGGGATGTAAGCGTTCACCTCTTTTCCGTTTGTTAAACGAACACGGGCAACCTTACGCATTGCAGAATTAGGTTTCTTAGGTGTAGTAGTGTAAACACGTACGCAAACACCTCTTTTCTGTGGGCATGAATCCAAAGCCGGAGACTTACTTTTGTCTACGATTTCGTTTCTACCTTTTCTTACTAACTGCTGAATTGTAGGCATATTACTTATTATTTGTTTATTATTAGATATACTTTTCCCTATAAATCGGGATGCAAAAGTAGTTATTTTTTTGAAATACAATACAAAAAGGAAGATTTTTTTTAGAGATTAGTGATGAATGATTAGCGATTAACGATTTATTTTATAAGAATTGAATATAATTTTAGATATTTAACATGACTATGGCGTTTGTAATAATTTCGTTGCCACAATGAAAAACCAGGCGTATCATTCAACGAATTATACAATTTCCTTGTTAATGATTTGAACGCACACACGATGTCGACAACCATATGGGCAGGGCTAAACCCCATATATTCCATCATTTGCGTCATTGTTTTGGGTGGAACAGAGCTCCCCTACGATACATTCATACAATCCGAATCCCATTTTGATGGATTGGAACGAATATAATTTGATATTTTTTCATACGATTTTGGTGTTCTGATTATATGTTCATAATAATTCCGTTGCCACATTGGAAAACCAATTTGTTTCGATACAGAACATTTATATCCACGGACAATTGCACCAACATTGTTCGATGGCGACCGTAGGGGCGTATTGCTGATGTGACCCCAAAAAGTTGGACAGATTGTTATTGTAATTGTATTCTGTAATTAACAGGACTGTTCTTTAATCGTAGTTTAATTCTCTTGTTGTTGTAATATTTTATGTAGTTGTTT
>JAZLFM010000005.1:0-34794 GCA_045615765.1 Bacteroidales bacterium | reverse complement strand
GCCAAAAGCTTCCTCGTCAATAAAAACTATATCTCGCAGATACTCATCAACAATCTTCCGTGATATTTCATTAAAACTATGTTCAGCCATTTTTATTTTATTTCTTTTGAATTTTAAACGTAACATTAGCCCCTTCAAGAGGTTCAACAATAGACAATTCATATCCTTCATCATTCAAGATTTCTCGACTGATACTCAATCCCAAACCTCGGCCGTTAGGCTTCCGTGAGTATCTAAGATTAAATATTCTCTCCCACTCGTTTTGTGGAATAGAAGGCCCGTTATTGGATATATATATCGCGTCGTCTGTTGCATGTAGTCGTATAATGCGAGGACTAATATCAGATTGTTTAAGCCAATAAATTGCATTATCTACGATATTTACAAATACCGGATAGAACGTCGACCTAAAACCATTAAGATGTTGACTTGCAAAACCATTCGTATGTTTTAAAGATATCTCATGACGCTGTAGCCTCGAGCCAAACAAATCACTCAAATATAAACGAATATCAGTTAGTGGAATGTCTATTCTTTCGCGCTCCATACGTCTATTAAGTGGGGTCATCAGGCTTAGATAACTTTCCAGATGTTCGAAATTTACACTAACATTTTTATATAATGGTTGTAAATTTTGTTCCACATCAGACCATGCTTTCAAATCCTTCACACTTCGGCGAATAGAGTCCACGGTGCTAGAGAATTCGTGATGTATTATACCTATTGCCAATCCTAATTGACTTAATTCGAGATCTGAATTGACTTGCGTCCGCAACTCTTCCAGTTCTTCATATAGAGACTCTTCTATATCTTGGTTGGTGATTACTTCACCAGTATCCAATCTCTGTATCTGAATACCTTCCAGTTGACGTATGATACGTTCCATAATATCGGTATTTCGATTCTTTATTGTATCAATTTGAGTCTCCATACGTATTCTTTCTTGAACAATATCAAAATCTTCTTGCCGTTGTACGGCTAATACTTGGAATTGTGAACGCACATCTTGTATTTGTACTTCTAAATCTTGCATAAGTTGACTAGACACCTCTCTAACCTTTTCCGTCACTAGTTTTGCTGCGGCATTGAGTTCTGCCGTTTTGCTTCTTGTCATCTTGGCAGCATTTTCAGAGATTACCATTACCGCATTTTCAAGCCTTTTACGCTTGCTTAATTCAATTTGCAACAGGGAAACTGTTTCTTCTATCAGTCTATCAACCTCTGCCAAAGCAGGTTTAAAAACCTCCTCATCCAAAATCTTGTATTGTTTTTTATAGAGTTCGTAATCTTCTACATAATTTTTCCCAACATAAAAACCTTTTATGCTCGGTACTTCAATGGAATTTTGGTAATCTAAAATATCCTTGCGAACTTTTGATTCTGCTTCCAGCAAGCACTGACTTGTATCGTCTGGATTTTTCTTATATTGCAGACCTACTATTGCTGTCTTAAAATGGAGCAATATATCATCAACTTGTTTTTTATATTCATTAGTTGACAATAATTCAAAAAACAAGGCTAATTTCTTAAGGAATTTATCCTTTTTATTCTTGGCTCTCTTCTCCTGCATCTGCAGAGCCTTATGCGCCTTATTATACTCCACTTTCTTTTGACGATAATAGTCAGCCAACGATGAATTTGCCTTATCACCAAAGATTTCTTGGGCTAATTGCCAAAAGAAATTTTTTAAAATAGCACGAAATTGTTTGTAGGCTAGGTTTTCAATAAAGCCTTCACGTCCAGCCTTTTCCACCAAACTACTATATGAGGTATCTTGTACATCAATTGCACCAAAGATACGGCGATAGGAAAAGAAATACGTAGATGCACGCTTTGAGCGATTTTTCTCTATGTCTAAGAAATCGTAGTCCGAGTTCCCATAGGGTAAAACACGGATGTTATTTCTATAGATGTACAGACCGCCGATTTGGTTAGTTTTATTAAACAATTTTGAGTAATTAACATCCGAAATACGAGAGTCTTTTTCATCTCCCTGCAAATAAGCAAAATCTATTTTGAATGGCCCACACGATGTTGCTCGATATATGTTATCTTTCCAATTGACATTATATTCAACTTCCTTCTCTCCATATAGGGTGATTGTTCCATGAAATTGCCCATATTTGTCAAACTCTCCTTTGATACGGTGATCTGCTAACAAGAATTCCTCTGGAGTAAAAAACTGTTGACTATCTATGATACTTACAAACGTACCATCGCTATCTTGATAATCTCTAAACGCAATATCAATCGCTGGTTTATCATGGTCGGGAGTCATCGTGTTATGAAAGCCCAACAAGGTAGTTTGCATCTTTGTAGCTTCATCAGATCCCTGCTCTCTTTGCAAATCAATATATAACGAATCATTAAGATTCGAAATATAGAAATGTGTTCCACTTAATTGATTTAAGTCAAAATTTCCTTGTAGTTGAGAGGATAACTCTACAGGAGATATTGATATGCTTTCCAAAGAGTCAAGTAGCCTTTCGTAATCCAACTGAGATATTTGTCCTCTTTCGAACAATTCCTTAACATTCGATTTTACATCTGCTACTAGCTCAGCGATTTCTTTGCTGCTCGGCATAGAATCATACTCCACAACGGGCACGATTATATCTTCAAGATTTACGCCTTGAAGTTCGAACAAATCCCAATCCAAGAAGGAAGCAACGATTGAATTTTCGGTTCTTTTTTTAGAACGCGTCAACACCAGGACTTGTCCTCCTATCGATGCAATTGCTAGTCGCCCGATGCCTTTTTCTCCTGAGACTTGTCGAAATGGCTTGGTTTCATCTATAGGAGGTAAGTTGTTCGATGATTTCACCTTACTTTCTGTCCCTAAGATCAGCCACCGATTTTCGAAATCAGATTTACTCATCCCAACGCCATCGTCTCGAAGTACTAGAAGTCCATCTTTTCGCAGCAAACTGATGTCAAAATGATCTGCGTACGCATCGTACGCATTCTTCAACAACTCATTTATTGCTGTTGGAATGCCTGCAATTTGTTGCCTACCTAATAGATCAAGAGCCCTTGCTCTGGTTTTAAACTGTGCCATCTGAATTAGATTTTATAGTTTCGCCCAATCTTCTTGCATATTCGCAAGGTACCGCATTGCCTATGAGCTTAGCTGCTGTGGCAATGCTATTTGTTTTAAAAACATATTCCTTAGGAAATGTTTGTAAGGTTGCCCCTTCTCTAATAGAGATAGCTCGATCCTCTTCTGGATGTCCGAAGCGTCCATTGGATACACTGAAAAACTTTGTCGTAATGGTCGGCGCTGGTCTGTCCCACCACATACGGCCATAGGTGTCTTTGAAACTATCGTCATGACCGACAAAACATGGCAACTGCAACTCTTTATCATTTGCCCAATCTAATCGGCTTCCTCCGTCATGGTGAGTTTTTTGCATACGTCTCATTCCTTTCGGACTCAATCCTGCAACTGTATGCTTAAAATCTGTAACATCTTTATGACCTGCCAATATTTTAGGAAATCCATTGGATTCTCCTAACACATCTCGGACAGTTAACTTCTTTTCGCTTTTGTCCGGGAAATATATTTCTTTGTCTTCCAAACGCGTAGCAATCAAAGAAAAACGACGACGACTCTGAGGAACGCCATAATCGTTCATATTGACAATCTTTTTATCATACTTATAACCCAATCTTTCAAGTTCTGACAAGAAAAATGGTAAGATACTCTCTTTGTTGGTCGTAATACCTGGAACATTTTCTACCAACACATAACCAGGCCGATAGTAGTCTATAAAACGTGAAAAGTTTCGCAATAAATCCTTTGACTTCAATGACTTATTTTTGTCAGAATTGATAATGCTATAGAATTGACATGGACTACATCCTACCAATATCAGAGAATCGTCATTCGGATGAATATCAAAGATACGTTCGAAATAGTTTGTCCTTAAATTTCTGATATCTGTTTGAACATATACAGTTCCAGGATTGTTGAATTCATAGGTCTCTTTTGCATCCTTGTCAAAATCCACGCCAGCAATTACATTGATTCCCGCTTGACGTAACCCACAGGTCATTCCTCCTCCTCCACAGAAAAAATCAATGGCCTTATAACTTTTTTCAGTTTTTACCATAACCATAAACCTAAAGTAAACAAAGATATAAATTTTATCATTCGTTTCTCCTTTTTCATAAAACACTCCAACAAAAAAACACATACAATTCGTAATGGCTTACAGCCATTATGGAATTAGGCATACTTTCCCGAGACTCCGTCACGGGTTACATAATTATTGCCTTACCAGGCAAATAGGCACCCAACTTCGCATTGGAACCATGCTGGCTGAGCAAAGTCGAAGCCTGCTACATTATTGAATAATTCTCCCCACAATTTCCTCCGCCTTAAAATCTTCCAACAGCGAGATGGCGAAAAGTTTCTTGCCTAGGTCTTTGAGCGAGGCTCCAATGTGGTAAACCTTGTCATCAACAAGGAGGAAACGGTCGTGGAAGTTACGACACGACAGAAGCGTGAGCGGTTGGTATTGCGCATTGTGACGGGCCACATCAAGCTGAAGCGTAGGTGTGATCTTGGCGGTATAAATTGTGGTATCCACCCCTTGCTGGCGTTTGGAGAACATCTCCAAAACCGTATCATCCACATAGTTATCTATCAACACCAAACTCTTCTTCGCGGAACGTATCAAATCACAGACAAAAGTGTAGGCATCGAAAATCTACCCATCCGAAAAAACTCCCTCCACTGGCGGAAGCGAAGTGCGGACAAAGAAGTCGATCTTGGATTCTGTCATGGCAACACGTGACTCCAGCTGTTCAAATCGTTTGACAATTGTATTTGTATGTAGAATATGCTCCTTTAGGACTTTATTGGCCCACTTTCTGAACATAGTACCTTTAAGTGATTTTACTCTGTAACCTACTGAAATAATAACATCGAGAGAAAAGAATTTCACTGGTTTGTCTGAATTTGCAATTTGTAAAAAATGCAAATTGCTTTCTTCTTCCAGTTCGCCTTCATCAAATACATTGCTAATATGACGTGATATAACAGATACACTTTTATCAAACAACTCCGCCATCTGTGCTTGCGTTAGCCATACGGTTTCATTCTCCATCCGAACCTCTATACGGATGGTTTCATTCGGTTGGTACAATACAACCTCTCCCTTTTGCAGGTCTTGATTGTCTAACATAACAGGTAAATTGGTGTTAAACGATTTTTTATTTAAAATTGGTTTTGCGTGACACAAAACTAATCAAATTTCTCATTCAAATAAAAATTTATATCAAGGATGAACTTTAGTTACAATTTCCTCCACCCTAAAATCTTCCAACAGCGAGAAGGCGAATAGTTTCTTGCCCAAATCTTTAAGCGAGGCTCCAATATGGTAAACTTTGTCATCCACAAGGAGGAAACGGTCGTGGAAATTGCGGCAAGTTTGGAGGGTAAGCTGTGGGTATTGCGCATTGTGGCGGGCCACATCAAGGTGAAGCGTAGGTGTGATCTTGGCGGTATAAATCGTAACATCAACTCTTGATTGGCGTTTAGAAAACATCTCCAAAACCGTATCATCCACATAGTTATCTATCAAAATCAAACTTTTCTTCGCAGAACGTATCAAATCACAGGCAAAGGTGTAGGCATCAAATATCTGTCCGTTGGAGAAGACACCCTCTACAGGCGGCAGTGAAGTGCGGACAAAGAAGTCGATCTTGGATTCTACTGCTGATAATCTATTCTCAACATTCTCGATACGTTTAGTATCGTTACTCCAATTACGTTTCAAACGTTCTTTTATCACGTTTGTTGCCCATTGCCTAAACAATGTACCTCTTTGTGATTTTACTCTGTAACCTACTGAAATGATAACATCTAAACTATACACCTTGGTTGGCTTGAACTTAGATAAAGTATTATGCAAAATTTGCATATTACTCTCTTCGTACACTTCCTGTTCGTCAAAAATATTTTTTATGTGCCGAGCAATAACAGACTGATCTTTATTAAACAGCTCCGCCATCTGCGCCTGCGTCAGCCATACGGTTTCATTCTCCATCCGAACCTCAATACGGATGGTTTCATTCGGTTGGTACAATACCACCTCCCCCTTTTGTGGGTCTTGATTGTCTAACATAACTGGTAAATTGGTGTTAAACGATTTTTTATTTAAAATTGGTCTTGCGTGACACAAAACTAATCAAATTTCTCGTTCAAAATTCATTCGAAAGAAATAAAACATAGGCAACTTTCACATATATACATAAAAAAAGGGCGTATGCAATACGCCCCAACAAGTCTTACTATATAATCAAAGCAATCTACTATTCTACCTCTACAGGCATAAGCACTTCATCACCATTCCACACTCGGTCTATCAGGAAACACGATGATGGTAAATTATATTCGTTTCGTAACGATGGCTGAGCGGTATTACTCCAGGCATAACGAACTTGTTTCGGATCTTTTACTTTTGCAAAACGCAATTCCACACAAGACAAAGTTCCTTCTTCTTCTTCTTTCACAATAGTTGCCTTTGCTGGGTAAAACACTCCGTCTTCACCGGCTACCTCAAAACCATCAATAACTTTTGTTGTAGAATGTAATTCCTTCGCATTCATAAAATACACCAACACGCCTTTATCCTTTTTACGAGCATAAACAGACCAAGGGCAATATAATTTATTCGGTTCCATTTCGTGGCCATACGTTTCGGAAATGGCAAGATTTGCAAAACGATGCGCAGCCGTCTGCTTATCTTTTGGGTGAATATTGTTCACATCGTCAACAAAGTCGTTGGTAATAATCATAGCTGAATTTCCGACTTGATTTGGCACACAGATCTGTCCATACTGAATAGTAGGACAAGCATACTGGGTTCCATAATTATATGGAGCTATTTGAGCAAAATAGAACGGTATTTGATTATAACGATAGTCACATCTTGTCCAATTCTTACGCCAACCCCATATCAAATCTTGTAAATTCCACAAATACGCATCGGCATTCGGTTCATTTGCCTCGCCTTGGTACCACAAGAAACCTTTTATTACAAACTTTGTAAGCGGATGTATCATTGCGTTATACAAAACACCTGGCGTTTTGGGACTCCACGAGGTTTCTGGTAATTTTTCTGCTGATTTCGGAACAGAAACTTCTTTGTTACCTTTGAATGTAGGCATCCAAACTTCAATTGGAGAACCGCCCATAGATGAATTTATAATTCCAATAGGAACATTCAACTCTTTTTGTAAATCGCGGGCAAAAAAGTAACCAATAGCGCTAAAATCTATCATGGTTTCAGGAGAACATTCAGTCCATTCGCCATACAAGTCGTCTTGTGGAGTTGCTGCCATTCGTGGTACAACAGAAAAGAATCTAATATTAGGATAATTAGCAGACGCTATCTCCTTTTCTCCATCCTTTATACCAGCGCGTGGAGACCATTCCATATTCGATTGACCGGAACAAAGCCACACCTCGCCTATCAACACGTTTTTAAAGGTTAGTTTACGCCATCCTTCCACGGTAATTTCGTATGGAGTAAAACTAGCATACGGTGTTTTCACTTCAACTTCCCACGACATGGTATTGTCGGTCATAACTTTGTATGTTGTGGTATCCCAACCAACTTTTACGGTTATTTCCTCGTATGGCTTAGCCCATCCCCAGATTTTCACCTTGGTATCTTGTTGCAAAACCATATTATCGCCGAAAATAGCCGGCATAGTAACGAGCGCATAGCTTGAAACTGTCGCAAACACTAAAGTTAAAAATACAGCAAGTCTTTTCATATCTCCAATATTTTAAACAAAAATACACAATTAAGACAGAAACGTTACACCTTATAAAAAAAGAGACGCATCAAAATTGATGCGTCTCCCGTATTATTCTATATAAGAATTACTTATTCAGCTTTTCCGTTAGAACCAAGTACGTTCACGATTTTGTGAGTGTACATTTTCTTCATGTTTTCACGAGCTGGACCAAGATATTTACGTGGGTCGAATTCTCCTGGTTTTTCAGCGAATGTTTGACGGATAGCAGCAGTCATTGCAAGACGGCTATCTGAGTCGATGTTGATTTTGCAAACAGCAGACTTAGCAGCTTGACGCAATTGTTCTTCTGGAATACCTACTGCATCTGGCAATTTACCACCGAATTTGTTGATTGTATCAACTTCGTCTTGTGGAACTGAAGAAGAACCGTGAAGTACGATTGGGAAACCTGGAAGTTGTTTTTCGATTTCAGCCAATACGTCGAATGCCAATGGAGGAGGAACTAATTTACCTTCTGCATTACGAGTACATTGTTCTGGAGTGAATTTGTAAGCACCGTGAGAAGTACCGATAGAGATTGCCAATGAATCGCAACCTGTTCTCTTAGTGAAATCGATTACTTCTTCTGGTTTTGTATAGTGAGATTCAGCAGCAGAAACTTCGTCTTCAACACCTGCCAATACACCAAGTTCACCTTCAACTGTTACATCGAATTGGTGAGCATAGTCTACAACTTTCTTAGTTAAAGCAACGTTTTCTTCGTATGGAAGATGAGAACCATCGATCATTACTGAAGAGAAACCCATATCGATACATGATTTACAAGTTTCGAATGTATCACCGTGATCCAAGTGAAGGCAGATTTGTGGTTTTTCCCAACCCAATTCTTTTGCATATTCTACAGCACCTTCAGCCATGTAACGAAGTAATGTTTGGTTTGCGTATTGACGTGCACCTTTCGAAACTTGAAGGATAACTGGAGATTTTTGTTCAGCACATGCCATGATGATAGCTTGAAGCTGTTCCATGTTGTTGAAGTTGAATGCAGGGATTGCATATCCACCTTTTACTGCTTTAGCAAACATATCTTTTGTGTTTACCAAGCCAAGATCTTTGTAATTAATCATTTTTTATAGTTTAAAATTGTTAAACAAATCTATCAACCTTTCGGTTTATAATTGCGGTGCTAATGTATAAAATATTTTGAATATATTGGGGATTTAATATGAATTTTGTTCCCAAACATTTGATTATTATAACAAAACGATAGTCTTTTTCCTTTTTTACAAACTAATATGCTTTGAATGAATTTCTTCTTGCAAGAAATGGCTACCTATTGTATTAAATGTTTCACATGAATCCGTGGTAAAAAACTGTATTGTACTATTTTTCACCAACGTATGTTCCATATTTGGATGATTCTGCAAATATGTCTGTAGGCTTTCGGCAACAATATTGCCTTGTTGGATAATAGAAATATGATTCGGCAAATATTTTCTGATTTTTGGCAACAACAACGGATAATGCGTACATCCTAGCAAAAGGGCATCAATGTTTGGATTCTGTTCCAACAAAATATCAAGTTCCTTTTTTACAAAAAAATCGGCACCTTCCGATGCATATTCACCATTTTCGACTAATGGAACCCACATAGGACAAGCATGCGATGTAATGGTTAAATCAGGATAGAATTTTTCTATTTCTATCTCATACGATTGCGAAGTAACGGTACCTTTTGTAGCTACAATGCCTATATTTTTATTTTTTGTGAATGTATTCGCCAATTCCGTACATGGGCGTATAATTCCCAACACACGCTTATCTGGGCCAAATTTCTGTAAATCTTTCTGTTGAATATTACGCAACGCTTTTGCCGACGCGGTATTACAAGCAAGAATTACAAGATTACAATCCATTTCGAACAATTTCGCCACCGCTTGCAAAGTGTATTTATACACTGTATCGAACGAGCGTGTTCCATACGGAGCACGAGCATTGTCACCAAGATAGATGTAGGAATAATCCGGTAAAACACGACGGATTTCTTTCAAAATAGACAACCCGCCGAAACCAGAATCAAAAACGCCTATATTAAATCGTCGTTCCGACATTATTTCATATCCATTGGTTGACCTGTTGCCTCAACAACACTCCACCAGAATTCGCCTTCAAGATTAACTTTCTTACGTTGTGAAGTAGCAGCTTCTATTGGCAACAAAGTGAAAGATCCATTCCAGTTACCAACAACAAAATCAGTACGACCAGCCATTGCAGCATGTACTGCGTTGTGAGTCAACTGTTCGCAGAATTTGCTATCGTTTGCATTTGCTGGAATACTGCGGATAATGTAACTTGGATCGATATATTTCACGCAGATAGGAATATTTTTCTTTTTGAAATAATCGGTAATTTGATTCTTCAAATACACACCGATATCTTCATGCAAAATGTTTCCAGAAGCATCTTTTTTACGTTCACCTTTGAAGAATTGTTGTCCTGCTCCTTCTGCCACAACAACCACAGCATGACTTTTACGTTCCAAACGTTTTTCCAACACATTTAAGAAACCCGTTCCCTTTTCGTTTTCCAAAGAGAACTCCATTTCTGGAATCAAGCAGAAATTCACATCTGGTACCGCCAAAGCTGTACTTGCTGCAATAAATCCAGAATCACGACCCATTAATTTAACAAGAGACACACCGTTTTGTGCACCTTTCGCTTCATAATGTGAATTCAAGATAATACTTTGAGCAGCAGCAAAAGCCGATTCAAAGCCAAATGATTTTTCTATGTAATTGATATCGTTATCAATAGTTTTTGGAACACCGGCAACAGATATTTTCAAACCACGTTTAGTGATTTCCTCATAAATGGCATGTGCGCCACGCAATGTTCCGTCACCACCGACGCAGAACAAGATATTTATGTTATTACGTTCCAATGTATCAACAACAGCTTCGATAGGTTGCTCGCCACGAGACGAACCAAGCATTGAACCACCATCTTTGTGGATATCGTCCACTAATTCAGGAGTTAATGTAACGAATGGGATACCACTATCTGGATTCAAACCAGCATAACCATATTGAATACCAACAATATTTGTTACACCATAACGATGCCATAAGTGAGTAACCAAACCACGAATCACGTTATTTAAACCTGGGCATAGACCACCGCAAGTGATTATTGCAACTTTTGTCTTCGATGGTTCAAAATATATATATTCCTTAGGTCCTGGTTTTTCGAAAGACGAAAGTGGTTGTCCGTTTTTTATACAATTTTCAACTTCTGTCAAAGAAGAAGAATATAAAATACGTTCTCCATCATTAACATAATCGTACATTCCGTCGCCTGTAACCTTAGAAAGTTTTAAAGGTGATTTTATCTTACACGCACCTAATGTTTTAATAGTGAAATCCATAATCCATTGTTTTTTTGATTACACTACAAAGATAAATTTTATTTCGAAATTATAACGACCGATTCACAAAATCTCCAATACTATCGTTTCTTTATTTCCTTTGGGACGAATCATCGTTTGATGATCGTAAGAATTAAACAAGTCTAATACGACAATCACCATTACAAAAAGACATAAAAAAAGACGCCACAAAGCGTCTTTTCCAAAATCTCATAAAAATTTATTTTATAAACTCATCGCATAGATATTCATTTCTATTGGATGAGAAGCGAGAAATCATTTCAGCAATAAAACCCGTCGAAAACAGCTGAACACCCAATATTAAGCAAACAATGCCAAAATAGAACAACGGACGTTCTGTCATATGATATTGCAATGCGAAAAATTTCATATACGACAAATAGATTAATATCGCGAATCCTATCAAGAAACAGATCATTCCTATTCCACCAAAAAAGTGCATCGGACGTTTACCAAATTTAGAAATAAACATTACCGACATCAAATCTAGCGGGCCACGAACAAAACGTTCCAAACCAAATTTAGACACACCATATTTACGTTCTTGGTGAAGCACAACCTTCTCTCCTATTTTCTTGAAACCAGCCCATTTTGCTAGTACCGGAATATATCGATGCATATCGCCGTACACTTCTATGCTTTTCACGACTTTCTTCTTATAAGCCTTTAAGCCACAGTTAAAATCATGCAATTTTATGCCCGACATCATGCGCACTGTTGCATTATACAACTTGCTAGGCAAATTCTTTGTAAGAACCGGATCATAACGTTTTTTCTTCCAACCTGAAACCAAATCATACCCTTCTTCCGTAATCATACGGTACAATTCCGGTATTTCATCTGGAGAATCTTGTAAATCGGCATCCATGGTAATAACAACATCACCTTCAGCTTTTTCAAATCCTTTATACAAGCCTGCAGATTTGCCATAATTTCTACGGAATTTTATCGCTTTTATCTGTTCGTACTGTGCAGACATTTCTGTGATTACATTCCAAGAATTGTCTGTACTTCCATCATCAACAAAAATGACTTCATACGAAAAATTATGTGCTGTCATTACCTTATGAATCCACTCCATAAGTTCTTTTAACGATTCTTCTTCGTTTAAAAGAGATATTACAATTGAAATTTGCATATTCTAAATCACTAAACGGGATGTTCCCTTGGCAAATATACATTTTATATTCAATCAGTAAACGAATAAACAAAAAAGCCCAAAGAAATCTTTGGGCTTTTTCTAATTATCATAGAGAAATTTCTATTTCAACGATATTGAAACTTCTTTTCCAGCATAATCAACAGTAAATAGGATATCTTTTCTCAATTCTTTTTCTATATAAATGACATTTATTTTCTGTTTTTCAACCATTCCATTGTAAGAACCTTGTCGATCAGCAATTGTCAAAGTTTTTTCGGCATCATTATATTTCATAGGAACCATTGCAAACGCGCCTTTTTCGTAATTGTAGTTTGTTGATTCATCCGAATACAATGTAAATTCACCATCAGCACCGGCATATACATAGATTGTTAATTCATCGTCAGAATATTGATTTGTAAATTCCATAGACTTTCCTGTTGGAATAATAGAACCAGCTTTCACAAATACAGGAATACGTTCGTATGGAGCTTCAGCAACAATTTCTTGTCCTCCAGCAAAGAATTTGCAAGTATTGAAATCGTACCAACCAGCTGACTGTGGCAAGTAAACCTTTCTGCTACGAGCTTTATATTCAGAAACTGGACAAATCAACAACGAAGGTCCGAACATATATTGGTCATTACAATTCAAGGCATTCTTATCTGTCGTGAAATCCATTACCAATGGACGCATAATCGTATAATCTTTATGATATGTCATTCCTGCCAACGAATAAATATATGGCATCATTTTATATCGAAGATTCGTATAATACACAATTGACTGATATGTCGGTTCATTTTCATTTGCAACATTAAATACTTCACGATACGGATATTCTCCGTGTGAGCGATACAAAGGACAGAACGCACCAAATTGATACCAACGAGTCTCCAATTCTTTCCATTCTTGTTCGTTTTCTGCAGTCATTTTTCCGTTATTGTAACGGTCTTCAACCGAGAAGCCACCAATGTCCATAGTCCAGAAAGGAACACCGGCAATCGAAAAGTTTGTTCCGTGTGCCACTTGATCTTTTAAATCACTCCAACGAGCAACAATGTCACCACTCCAGTTTGCTGCGCCATAATGTTGTAAACCTGCAAAAGCAGAACGAGTTAAAATGAAGACACGTTTGTCGTTATCAGTTTTACGTTGATTTTCGTACACACCTTTTGCCTGCATTGTTGCATACGCATTAAACATACGTTCGCCATTACCACGCATATTTGGTGTCATATCAACTTTTCTATCTGCCACAGAGATATTCGAATGCATATCTGGTTCCGTAGCATCAAGCCACCAAGCATCGAAGCCTTTATCATAGATGCTTGTAATTGTTTCCCAAAACATATCGCGAGCACCAGGATTAAACACATCATACCAACCATTCAAGAATCCTTCAGCAACCCAATCCTTACGCTTCATATCTACATTATGAGTCATAATGTAGCCTTTTTCGTTCATCTTTTTATAATTATCGGTATGAGCATAAAATTTTGGCCATACAGAAATCATAATACGAGCATTATAGGCATTGTGCAAAGAATCAACCATTCCTTTTGGATCTGCAAAACGAATAGAGTCAAATGTCTGTGTGCCCCAACCGTCAGTTGGCCAATAATGCCAATCAAGCACAATATTATCAAGAGGAATGTGTTTTTCACGGAATGTTTTCACCGTATTAAGTATTTCGTCTGCTGTTTGATAACGCTGACGACTTTGCCAGAACCCCATAGCCCACTTTGGAACTATCGTAGCCTTACCTGTTAACTTTCTGTAACCTGAAACTACTTCATCAGCAGAATTACCACGAACAAAATAGTAGTCAATTTCATCACCAGCCTCCGACGAAAGCGTCAACATATCTTGGTCAGGATTTGGAGTCAAGTGAGTTAATCCCAAATATCCAGAATTTGTATTCCACTCAATTTTTATGGAGTGTTTTTCGTTTGCATTCATTTGAATTGCAAACGGATTAGACCAAGGATTCCAATTCTGGCGCCATTTATCCATAATCAAATTTCCGTCAACCCACAACTTGAAATAACTTGATCCATACAATAAAAATTTATGTAACCCAGCTTGGTCAGACGATATTTGACCTTCCCAAACAATTTTTCCGTCATGATGACTTAACACATGCAATATTGTAGAATCAGTGATATTACTACGAGTTCCATCCGAAGACAAGAATGCATAGTCAACTTTCGATTCAACTTGTTCAATTTGTAGTTTTTCTCCGTCAACAGTATAAGTTGTTGTTAATCCACCCTCGTTGCCATTTTTATCATACAAATTCAAATCTGTAATTTGTTGATATTCGCGAGTATCGCCAAAACGAGTAATAGAATAATTATCCCAAAGAATACCATAATTTTTATTGGAATACAAGAATGGAATACAAGGAACCATATTATGTTGAGCCAATTCAACATCCTTACCTTTATAGTTCATCATACCATGTTGATGTCCACCTAAACCATAAAACGCCTCATCATCAGGAGAATCAAAACGTTGCATAATACGATAATATGAATCTTTGCAATCCTTTGCCACACAATGTTCGTGAACATCCTGATCGGCATGATTCAACCAAGGGAACGAATCAACATGCTCGAAAGATTGTTCTTTTTCTTGTAAAAGAACTGAACCATCAATATCAGTAAATACCACATTTCCATCTGGCAACACAGTTGCCTTTAAAGTTGGCGTAGCAACAATAATATTGTCATCATTCTCCGACACTGTCCAATCACTATATTTCGATTGAGGCAATACGATTAAACTTTCTTTCGTAGAAAATGCTTTATCAACCGTTTTGGTTACACGAATAATGTCAGAATTGACCACCTGCAAACGAATTTGCAACGAATCTTTCGTAACAATAATTCCCGAATCTGTTTTTTCGTAATTCTTTGAACAACTTGTCATAGCTAAAAAGCCAGCACAAAAAAGTCCGGCAAACTTAAATATATGTTTCATATTGTTTATTTTACACAAAGATATTAAAATATACCAAACAAATACTGTTTGTACTGAAATAAAAGGAATTAATTGGACGAATTAAATAGCCGTAATAAAACAATCAAGTTTTTTTATTTGATTATCACCGAATCCATCAGTAATCCTTCCGCCTTCGCAGTGATTTGAATAGATTTACCATTTTGTTTTGGCTTCACAATCAGTTGTGCATATCCATTAAACAAAGAACGAGAAGTCTGTGGCATTGGATATTGAATCTGTACACTTCCCGGTTCACGATTTGGTTCATCGTAAATATATTTTTTACGAAACTTCTGTCCTGTAACTACATATTCGTTCTTACCTGAATGTAAATATTTTAAAGGTATTTGGATTGCATCAAGCATATCAGCTCTCTGTATATTTTCTTGTAACTTATGGCCATTCACATAAATAGTCTGCCGATCAAGAATACTTTTTGCAAACAATGTTACAGTCATATTTTGATCAAATTTTTCAATATTAAATGTACCGCGAATCACTTTCAACGAATCTTCATACACATCCCAATGGCGTGTATCTGGTTCTACAGAAAAAGCAGGAATCCAAGAAGAATAATTATAATCGGAACCTATTTCTTTTCTATTTTCAAGATTTGGAACTGTACATTCCTTTAATCCTACGATTTGAGAAACCACGTTTTCTGCATAAAAAGCTTCAATTTCATGACTTGATGGATTGCCATTTCCAACATACACCATATCTACATCACCATCTACAGTAAAATACACTTGATTATTTGCAGTAATATCAATTTCATTATTGGAATTCAAAGCATACACATTTACAATAGCAACATCGTTTCCTTCTGTCACCTGCATTTTTAAATTTGTAGCCTTTACTATTCCATTTACAAGAGAAGTCCCAAAACTTTTCCCATCACCTTTTCCACACATTCGTTCACCCTTTTCGTTATAACCAACGGCAGAAATTGTTCCTGGAACATATTTCAATTTCCAAGTTGCAAAATCATTTTTTGCAATTTGTTGAATTCCCATAGATTTTTCATTTACGAATAATTCAACCTGTGGACAATTTGAATAGACTATCACATCTACCGAATCCGTACCTTCCTTATAATCCCAATTTGAAGCAATATGTAATACTACATCTTTAGTCCACCACGATTTTAGATAATAGAAATTATCTTTTTCGAAACCACACAAGTCAGTAATTCCAAACTGAGAAATAACAGCAGGATATTCATACGGCGTTGGTTCACCACGATAATCTAAACCTGTCCAATAGAATAAACCCGAAGCCCAACTTAAAGAATCATAAAACTTCCATGCATTACGCATACCATAGTCATTATGAATTTGCGTGCGCTCCATCCAACAGTTCTCGTGATTTGATTGATAAATTCCACGAGTACGTTCGGTATTACCTTCTTCTGTTCCAATCATCGGTTGATGAGGAAACTTCTTTTTATGAGCAAGTACATCACCATGACTAAGATAATTTACGCCAAAAATCTCGGTTGCGGCACCTATACCAGTATCCCAACCACCGCTTGTTGCAATTGTGAATGCTCTTGATGAATCAAATAAATGTGCATATTGTTCCATATTTTTCGCAATTCGTGCACCTGTTTCATTTCCTTCAATAGCCCACTCTTCATTTCCTAACGACCAAATAAACACACTTGGATGGTTTCTGTCACGCAAAAGTAATTGTTCTATATTCTTTTTATGTTCTTGATTTATTCCCATTAATCGTAATTCGTCCATTACCAACACTCCCATTCTATCGCACGCATCTAAGAAATCTGGTGCAGGAGGATTATGAGATGTACGAATTGCATTACAGCCCATACTCATCATCTTTCTTACACGATATTCTTGTAATGATGGAGTAACAGCAACACCAACACCAGCATGATCTTGATGCAAACAAACACCTCGAACTTTTACCGGCTTCCCATTTATATGTAAACCTTTATCCGCATCAAATGCAACCATACGTATTCCAAATTGAGTTTGATAGGTATCTACTACTTTTTCTTTTTTTACATCATACACACATACATCACTTCGATACAAGTACGGAAAGCCTTCGTCCCACACATTCCACAACAAAGGATCGGAAATTGAATACTGTAAAACAACCTCTGTAGAACTATGAGGAGCAAGTTGTATAATTTTTGATTGCTTCTGAACCTGAGAATCTCTTTTTTCTGTGTTTTTACAGGCCTCATTAGGATTATTAATCTTTTCTACAACTATGAATGTTGTAGATTCATTTGATTCATTTACAACCTTTATCCTAGAAGTTAATTCAGCCTTAGAATCCGAGATTTTATCTGTTGTAATAAATGTTCCATAACGAGCGACATGTAAAGGATTCGTTATAATAAGATTCACATTTCTATAGATTCCGGCACCTTCGTAAAACCAACCTTCCTCAAATGAGGCATCGGCACGAACAGCGATAATATTTTCTGCGCCATAATTCAAATACTCTGTCAAATCATAAGAAAAGCCCATGTATCCACTTGGTTCATTTCCCAAATAAAATCCATTACACCAAACTTTTGAATCACGAAAAACGCCTTCGAATTCAATAGATATTTTTTTCCCTAAATCTGCAGAATCAACAAAAAATGTTTTTCGGTACCACCCCACACTATTTTCCGGAAAATTACGACCGATAGCCTTTGAGCCATGACTTACGCTTCCTTTTTCTGAGAATGGTAATTCCACACACCAATCATGTGGTACATTTACAGTCCTCCACATTCTGTCGTCAAAGTTTTTTGCTGCAGGTCCATCGCCATAGCCCGCTTTGGTTACATACGAGAAATATGAGGTTCCATTCTTAAAATCCTTATCACGATCGTATGAATGTCCTAATGCAAATTTCCAATCAGTATTCAAGGAAATCACTATACGACCATCTGACACATCAGTTGTAGGAATAGTGCGAGAACAAGCTGAAAACAAAAACGCAAGAAGAAAATATATCGTAATTTTTCTCATTTAAAATTATTTTTTTCAAAGATACAACTCTATTGTGAGCAATACACGAAACATGTAAAAATTAGTGGACAAATCTATTTTATTTCGTATATTTAGGAAATTTAAATTAGCACAAATATGGCAATATTAAGACAATTCAAATGTAAGCAATGCAACACAGAAATTGTGGCATCAGCAACTCCTTATGTACCATTAATGTCAGGATTATTTGCACAATGTTACTGTAAAGAATGTAAAGAAGTTGTCACTGTTGAAGCTGGTGAAAACTATCAAGTTGACGTAACACGACTAAAATTAACCTGCAGAAAGTGTAACAAACCTGTTTCTGTATGGTCACCAGACATGGGCTGTCCAAAGTGCGGAGGAGCAATGAAGATGAATGACGGATTTATAAACTTTGCAGATTAAAAAAGAGATGCAGTTTATCGCATCTCTACAATATTATTCCTCGCTTGGTTTGTTTGAGACAAGCATTAAATATTCTTTAATAAAAGCATTCAAATCGCCATCCAACACTGCTTGTGTATTTGACGTTTCGTAGTTTGTACGTACATCTTTCACCAATTTATATGGATGAAGCACATAATTACGAATTTGCGAGCCCCATTCTATTTTCAATTTTTCTCCGTTACGAGCAGCTTGTTCTTCTTCGCGTTTACGAAGTTCCATCTGATATAATTGTGACTTCAATAATGTCAACGCTTTTTCCTTATTTTGAAGTTGTGAGCGGCTTTCCATATTCTCAATCACAATACCAGTAGGTTTATGTCGCAAACGAACGGCAGTTTCCACCTTATTGACATTCTGCCCACCTGCACCACTTGAACGATACGTATCCCATTCCAAATCTGCAGGATTGATAACAATTTCTATAGTATCGTCAATCATAGGAACAACATCAACAGAAGCAAACGAAGTATGACGACGGGCACCTGCATCAAAAGGCGAAATGCGAACAAGTCTATGAACACCGTTTTCACCTTTTAAATACCCATAAGCATAATCGCCTTCAAATTCTATCGTTGCAGAACTAATTCCTGCGATATCTCCATCTTGAATATCGATTACATTCACTTTATATCCATTTTCTTCGCCCCAACGAGTGTACATGCGAAGAAGCATAGAAGCCCAATCATGACTTTCCGTTCCACCTGCTCCTGGATTAATTTTCAAAATAGCGCCAAATTGATCTTCCTCTTTTTGAAGCATATTTTTGAATTCCAACGATTCTAATTTCTTTAAAGTTTCGTTGTATTGAAGCTCAACATCATCTAAAGACGCCTCACCTTCTTTATAGAAATCACAAAGTACTTGTAAATCTTCAGCAGACTTTTCAACCTCGGCATACGCTTCAGTCCACTTCTTTATAGAAGTTACTTTTTTTAATTGTTGTTCTGCTTTTTTAGGATCATCCCAAAAATTAGGATCATGAGTTTTCAACTCCTCTTCTTCCAACCGAATCAAACGATTGTCGATGTCAAAGATGCCTCCTTAACGCCTGCTGGCGATTCACCAATTCTTTTACCTGATCTGTTGTAATCATTATTCGTTGTCTTTTGATTCAACAATTCTATCGGCACAAGCAAGAGAAATCTCAGTTTCATATCCACGTGTTTGTCCAAAATGAATCAATTTAGACTTACGTTGATATTCGTCTTCAATATCCAAAGACTGATTTTTTCGACGAAGTTGATCAAAAATCATTTGTTCATAATCAACAGTAGGGAAAAAAGCATCGAATGCTTCGTTGATAACCGATTCCTTAAAACCGCGCAAAGTCAAATTATAACGAATTTTAACTCTTCCCCATTTTTTGTAGAAGAATTTACCACGAATGTAGGAATAAATATATCGTTGAGAATCCATAAAACCATCCTCATTCAACTTATTTATAAGTTTTTGAGCGGCATCACCTGTAATTCCCCACATAAACAGTTTTTGACGAACATCAAATTCGCTACGCTCCATCTTAGAGCAATACGACATCAGCTTATCTAAAGCCTGTTCTGGTGTTAATTTTCTTACATTCATTATTATAAATCTTCTAAAATAAATAAATCGTCAGTTTGAAGTTTTACATTATGGTCAACATATTTCTTTTCTGTTGACTTTTCTATTTTTACTTCTCTTTGTACGCGCAAATAATTTGGGCAAGTATATTCAATCACATAATGACCTTCATGCAACGTACATTCATAATGTCCTTCTTCATCGATACGCAATTCTTTCAAGACTTCGTTAGAAATTGCTTTACGAACTAACACACGAGCCTTTTTATAATCTTCACTTTGATTTTCCAAAGAAACTGTACCGCGCAAAGTAGCAGGAATAGTAAGTTCTTCCTTCACATATTCCACTTGAAAAATATCGCTACCGCCAAAAGTAAAGTAACCTTCATTAAACGCAACAGAATAAAATCCTATTTCACCACCCTTTGCAGGTTTATAGAACATATTATCGTCAGGAGTATTGATAGGATGACCAAGGTTTTCTGGTTTTGACCAATTGTCATTACCACTATTTACAGACTTAAACACATCAAATCCACCCATATTATAATGACCTACTGATGTGAAATACAATGTTTTTCCATCTGCCAAAATTGTCGGACAAGATTCATCATATTCTGTATTGATAGTCGAACCTAAATTCTGCAACTTAGACCATTCAAATTTATTTTTATTCTTCAATTCACTTTTCCATAAATCGTAGCCACCCATTCCACCTTCTTTATTAGAAGCAACATACAATGTATTTCCGTCTGCCGATATAGCAGCAGCAGAAATCAATGCATTTGGAAGATTTATTGTCTTACCAAATTTTTTCATAAACGACCATGAAGAATTACGGCTTGGCCTTGTACTATAATATAATGTACCACCTTGTTTAATTTCATTCAAATCGTCAACATTTGCATGTTTACACAACAACATAAAAGTACCTTCTTCATTGACAGCCAAAACACTACAGTGTCCGAATGTAAACAATTCATCCGACACGTCAATAGGTGCAGACCAATGCTCTCCACCTAAAAATTTAGAGCAATACACACGAAGTTTACTTTCTACACCACCTTCGCCACCGTCTTTATAGATAATCTGTTGTTTTTCCAAACGAGTAAAAAACAACAATTTTCCGTCAGCTGTCGGACAAGGATTAAAATCATTAAATTCAGTATTCAATACATTACCAATATTGAAAATTTCCACTGGCTGTGGATTTTTAATGATTTCTGCAGCAGTACGACAAGAAATCATCTCACGCATAGCACGTTTACGAGACTGAAGTTCATTTGGAGAAAGTCTATCAATATATTGCTGATAAGCACCAACGCCTTCTTCGTAAAATTTATTGGTGTGGTAACCACGAGCCAACGCATACCACGCAGCAATAGGCGCTTTTCTTTCAGACGCAGATCCTTCTATATAATCTGCCGTCACTTCTTTCACAGCCTTTTTTAAATACGAAATCGAACGTCCGGCTTCAAAAGGTAAACGCTGATAACAGATACCAATTTTATAATTCACATTACAGTTATCAGGATCTTCTTTTAAAATATCCTTAAACAACTTCAAGGCATGTTCGTAATCTGCATTGAAAAAATAGTATTCTGCATCCAAACGAATGGATTGCAACTTATCTTCTTGGGTTTGCGAAAAAGCTGAGAATGAAAGCATTAGCAATCCCAAAAATATTTGTATTTTCCTTATCATCGTCTTTTTCTAATTTGTCCCAAAGATAAAAAAATAATTAAAACAGCATAAAACAGAGAAAATATTTGCCAAGGAAATACAGAATTATTTTCAAAAGACAACATACATTATATAAATACAGAAAAAAGTTAAGATGAAAAATTCCACATTCCATCAGGTCAATACAAGTATTCACAAGGAAATATCGCCCACCACTTTCAACTCTTAATTTATTTTCTATCTTTGCACGCTCAATTTTAATTCGGTTATGGAAAACAACGAGAAAAAGTTCGGTCGTGATGATCGAAATTCATGGAAAAACAGAGACAATCGTTCTCGTAGAAGTTTTGGTTCGAGAGAACGTTCTTTCAACAAAGATGCAAAATCGTTCGGCCGAGATGGTGACGGCGAAAACACAAGACCAAGTTTCAACAACGGCGAGCGCCGTTCTTTTAGAAGATTCGACGACAAAAATTCTGAAAACAGAGATTTTAAGCCACGCCGTTCATTTGGCGACAAACCTCGTTTCAACGACGGAGAACGCAAACCATTCAAACGCTTCAACGACGAAAATTCAGAAAACAAGGAATTCAGACCACGCAGAGAATTCAATGGCGAAGAAAGACCACGTCGTTCGTTTGGCAACAAACCTCGTTTTAACGATGGAGAACGCCGTTCATTCAGACGCTTCGACAACGAAAATGTAGAAGAACGCGAATTTAAACCACGCAGAGAATTCGACGGTGAGGAAAGACCACGCCGTTCGTTTGGTGATAAACCTCGTTTCAACAAATCGAGAGGTTTCAAAAGACAAGAAAAAACATACGAAAACCCTATGGAATATACTTCCATAGATAAAAATCTTATATCTCGTAACTTCGATGACGAATGGAATGACAATGTTATTCTTGAAGATTTCGAAACTCCAGAAGAACAATACATAGAACCAAAGAAAGCGGCTACAGAAGCTGAAGGATATCGTTTGAATCGTTTCATTTCCGTAGCAGGTGTATGTTCTCGTAGAGCTGCCGATGACTATATTGCAGCAGGAAAAATCACTGTTAATGGTAAGGTTGTAACAGATTTCTCTACAAGAATATTCCCAGGCGATGAAGTTTGCCTAAACGGAAAGAAGTTAGTTTCACAGAAACGAGTATATATCGTATTCAACAAGCCAAAAGACTGTATTTCTACTAAATCTGATGAATTAGGAAGAAAAACAATCTATGATTACGTAAAGACTGATGTTGAAGTAAAAAATGTCGGTCGTCTTGACCGTGACACAACAGGAGTTATGTTGTTGACAAACGACGGCGACTTAATGGAAAGACTTACCCATCCACGATACAATAAGATGAAAATCTACCACGTATTCCTAGACAAGAATCTTTCTGCTGAACATTTTGCAGAAATTCTTGATGGTGTAGATTTAGATCCAATAAAATCAGAAGATGGAAGTGAAATAAAAGGCGGTCATATTGACATTGACGACTTGCAATATGTAGAAGGCGAAAAAAATCAAATCGGAATCCAACTACACTCAGGCATGTACCATGTAGTTAGAAGAATTTTCGAAAAGTACGGTTACAAGGTTGAGAAACTAGACCGTGTATATTTCGCAGGATTGACAAAGAAAGACCTTCCACGCGGACATTGGCGCTATTTGTCACAAAAAGAAGTTGCAATGATTAAAAGAGGAGCATACGCATAATGGCTTTTAAATCAGGATTTGTAAATATCGTAGGAAACCCGAATGTAGGGAAATCTACACTTATGAACGAGTTGGTTGGCGAACGCTTGTCAATTGTCACAGCGAAATCGCAAACAACACGACATAGAATATTAGGTATCGTAAACGGCGAAGACCATCAAATTGTCTTCTCTGACACTCCTGGTGTATTAAAACCTGCGTATAAATTACAGGAGTCAATGCTTAAATTTTCAGAATCAGCATTAGTTGACGCCGATGTAATCTTATACATTACAGACACTGAAGAAACTGCAGAAAAAAATGCAGAATTCTTATCAAAGATCCAGAAAATAGACCATGTTCCTATCCTATTGGTCATAAACAAGATAGACCTTATCGACCAAAATCGTTTAGTTGAATTAGTTTCATTTTGGGAAAATTTGCTTCCAAAAGCAGAAATAGTTCCATGCTCTGCAAAAAACAAATTCAATGTTGAGTATATAATGAAACGCATTGTAGCCTTGCTTCCTGAAGGAGAGCCTTACTACGATCAAGACGCATTAACAGACAAACCAATGCGTTTCTTTGTTTCTGAAATCATACGAGAAAAGATTTTGAAACTATACAGCAAAGAGATTCCTTATTCGTGCGAAGTTGTTGTAGAACAATACGAGGAAGGTCCTAAGAACGTACACATACGCGCGGTCATCAATGTTTCAAGAGACTCACAAAAAGGTATTATAATCGGAAAGAAAGGCGAAGGCATTAAACGATTAGGTACCGAAGCGAGAAAAGACATAGAAACGTTCGTAGGCAAAGGCATTTACTTAGATTTGTTTGTAAAAGTCGAAAAAGATTGGCGTAACAACGACAAGAATCTAAAGCAATTCGGCTATATGCTTGACGACAAATAAAAAAAAACAGATACAGAAAAAGAGATGGTAATACATCTCTTTTTTATTTCCTACACTTTCATAGCAACATTAACAAGAACAGTTCAATTGTTAATAACTTTTCAATACTTTACTGTAACAACAATAGTTGCAAAAAAGTCTTTTTCGTACATTCGCTTGCATTTCCTACAGAAGGAATTGAAAAAATATACAGAAACTGTAAAACATTGAATTAAAACAATATACAATGGCAGAAGAAAATAACAAAGCGTACACTGGTGATAGTATCCAGGTATTAGAAGGACTTGAAGCTGTAAGAAAGCGTCCAGCAATGTACATTGGCGATGTTGGCGAACGCGGTCTTCACCATTTGGTGTACGAAGTTGTAGACAACTCTATCGACGAAGCCTTGGCAGGATATTGTACTCATGTAGAAGTAACAATAAACCAAGACAACTCTATCACCGTTTTAGATAACGGTCGTGGTATTCCTGTTGACTGGCACAAGAAAGAAAACAAATCAGCATTGGAAGTTGTAATGACAGTACTTCACGCTGGTGGTAAATTCGACAAGTCTTCGTATAAAGTTTCTGGTGGTCTTCACGGTGTGGGTGTATCTTGTGTGAACGCACTTTCAACGAAGTGTATCGTAACCGTATGTAGAGATGGTAAAAAATATCGTCAAGAATATGCGTGTGGTAAACCACTTACTGCTGTTGAAGAAATTGGAACAGCAGACAAGACAGGAACAGAAGTTGCATTCTGGCCTGACGGTTCGATATTCACAACGACAGAATACCAATTCTATATTTTGGAAAATCGATTAAGAGAATTAGCATATCTTAATAAAGGTGTAAGCCTTCAATTAACAGACCTTCGTTCTGTTGACGAAAACGGTAATGCAAAAACTGTTACATTCTACTCTGAAGAAGGTTTAAAACAATTTGCTACTTATCTTGATGAATCTCGCGAAGCTTTATTTGGTGATGTAATGTATATTGACACAGAGAAAAACGGTATTCCTGTAGAAATAGCTTTACGTTACAACACATCGTACACAGAAAATGTACATTCTTATGTAAACAACATCAACACGATTGAAGGTGGTACTCACTTGGAAGGTTTCCGTCGTGGTTTGACTCGTTCTCTAAAAAAATACGCAGACGGTCTTGGTGTGTTAGAAAAACAAAAAATAGAAATAAGCGGTGATGACTTCCGTGAAGGTTTAACTGCTGTAGTATCGGTAAAAGTACAAGAACCTCTTTTCGAAGGACAAACAAAAACAAAACTTGGTAACTCCGAAGTTTCAAGTGCTGTTGACCAAGCTGTTAGCGAAATGTTAGGTTATTATTTGGAAGAACATCCAAAAGAAGCAAAAACTATCGTTGACAAAGTATTATTAGCTGCACGTGCGCGTATTGCTGCTAGAAAAGCTCGTGATGTACAACGCAAAAACGCGATGTCTGGCGGTGGTCTTCCTGGTAAATTGGCAGATTGTTCAGATAGAAATCCTGAAAAATGTGAATTATTCCTTGTCGAAGGTGATTCGGCAGGTGGTTCTGCAAAACAAGGTAGAGACAGACATACACAAGCAATCCTTCCACTTCGTGGTAAGATTTTGAATGTGGAAAAAGCAATGTTGCATAGAATCTACGAAAGTGATGAAATCAGCAACATTATGAAAGCGCTTGGTATCACTATCGGTACAGACGAAGACAGCAAAGCAGTAAATGTTGATAAGATTCGTTACCACAAGATTATCATTATGTGTGATGCCGACGTCGATGGTAGCCACATTGAAACATTGGTAATGACATTGTTCTTCCGATATATGAAAGAAGTTATAGAAAAAGGATATTTATATGTAGCATGTCCTCCTCTATACCTTGTAAAATCTCAAAGAAAAAAAGATCAACAACGTTATTGTTGGACAGAAGAACAACGTATTGCTGCTATCGAAGAATTTTCTAATGGCGAAAACGACAAATCTGTAATTGTTACTCGATACAAAGGTCTTGGTGAAATGAACCCAGAACAATTGTGGGAAACAACAATGTGTCCAGAAAATCGTATGCTACGACAAGTAACCATAGAAAATAGCGTAGCCGCAGATGCAGCCATCGCAATGCTTATGGGTGACGAAGTTCCTCCTCGTCGTCAATTCATCGAGGAAAATGCGAAATTCGCTAACATTGACGCTTAGTAAATAATTTTAACCATAATATTAAAACACATGGAATTTATAATTTCAAAATCTGAATTACAAAGCCAGCTAAACGCTATTAAAGGTATTATTAATTCAAAAAACACACTTCCTATTTTGGATAATTTCCTTTTCACTTTGGAAGGTAATACTCTAAAAATAGAAGCTTCGGATTTGGAAACATGTATGGAAACAAACATCACTCTTGACAATGTTAAAGGTGGTGGTTCTATAGCTATTGACGCAAAAAAAATCACAGAATGGATGAGCGCCACAAGTGCTGATATTCCACTTACATTCAAGATTGATTTAACAAACAACCAACTTAATATTGATGGTCCTGGAATTGAATTCAAAACTGTAGGCGTTAACGGTGAAGAATTTCCAAAAACTCAACCACTTACTGATTCTAAGAAATTCACTATTGATGCAGAATCATTAAGAAAAGGTTTATCAAGTACCGTTTTTGCAACAGCAGAAGATGGCATCAAACCAAATCTTACAGGTATTCTTTTTGAATTAACAAACGAACACCTTCGATTTGTTGCTACAGATTCACACAAACTTGCACGCTACACAAGAACTGATGTGAAATCAGAAAACGAAGCATCATTCATTTTCCCTAAAAAACCAGCAAACCTTTTACGTAACATTCTTGCAAAAGAAAAAGGAGAAGTTCAAGTTGAATTCGATGCACAACAAGTTGTAATAACAATAGGTCAATTTGTATTAAACTGCCGCTTAATCGACGGAAAATATCCAAATTACGCTGCTGTTATTCCATCAGAGAATCCAAATCAACTTTTCATAAACAAAGTTGATTTTCACCAAAAACTTCGTCAAGTTGCTTGCTGTTCCGACGCATCACAACTTACTCGTTTTGATTTGTCTCCAAATATTTTAACAATCTCTGCTACAAATATGGAAAACCAATCAAGCGGTAAAGCAACTATCACTTGCCGTTACGAAGGCGAAGATATGACTATTGGTTTCAAATCTAAATTATTGTTAAATATTATCGAAAACATTGAAAGCGAAGAAATTGCTATTGAAATGTCTGATCCTTCTCGCGCAGGCTTGATCATTCCTGTTGACAAAGAAGATGAAAACGAAGACGTTCTTATGCTTTTAATGCCAATGATGATTTAATACAAACAGTACAAAACCGTAAAGAGTGACGAGCAATCGCCACTCTTTTCTTTTTTACAAACAAACATGAACTTAAAATTAACTAGACCTATCGCCTTTTTCGATCTTGAAACAACAGGTTTAAACATCGTTACCGATAGAATTATAGAAATTTCTATACTAAAAGTTATGCCTAACGGCGACGAGACATCGATCACACGTCGTCTTAATCCTGAAATGCAAATCCCAGCTGAATCTACAGCTGTTCACCATATAACAAATGAAGATGTTAAGGATTGTCCGACCTTCAAAGAAAAAGCAAAGGAATTCGCACAATTATTAGAAGACTGCGACATTGCTGGATATAATTCAAACAAATTCGATGTTCCCCTACTTGCTGAAGAATTTGCAAGAGCCGATGTTCAATTTGATTGGAATAAACGCAAATTTGTAGATGTGCAAGTTCTATTCCTAAAGAAAGAACCTCGTACCCTTTCTGCTGCATATAAATTTTATTGCAACAAAGATTTAGAAGGCGCCCACGCAGCCGATGCCGATACGAACGCGACCTACGAAGTTCTCAAAGCACAATTAGATAAATATCCAGACATTGAAAATTCTGTTGATTTTCTAAGTAAATACACTCACCACACTAACAATGTGGACTTTGCAGGACGAATAATCTATAATGACAAACAACAAGAAGTTTTTAACTTTGGAAAATACAAAGGACAGCTTGTCGAAACTGTTTTACAAAAAGACCCAAGTTATTATAGTTGGATGATGCAAGGAGAATTTTCATCAAACACAAAACAAGTTCTTACAAACATTAAATTGAGAAATTTCGGAAAATAATGAAAATCATTGCATTAGAGCACGGACATTCTGTACAAACATTGGACGAATCACTTGTTTGTTACCCTGATTCTACGCTAATCAGAAACAATGATGATTTTTATATTCCTAACTTTTCAAAAGACATCGTTGCATACTGCGGAATATATCTACAAATAACAAAAATCGGAAAATGCGTAGAGCCACGATTTACCGACAGATACTTTAACGAAGTTGGTGCTGCCATTAAATTTTTCGCTGCAGATGTCATAGAACGAAACAAACAATTTGGCACAAGTACCGACATTGCTCGCTTCTTTGACCAATCTCTTGCTATAAGCAACGAAAAAATCCAGTTTTCCGAAACTGTAGAAATTTCCGCTACAATAAACAATACACCTATTGCCATAGATAATACTTGGAAAGATTACGCAACAATTCTTTCACAAGCAACAAACTACTACACTCTAAAAATTGGTGATTTGTTATTCATACCTTGTACAAAGCAACCTATTTCCATTAAAATTGGAGATATTTTTGACATGAAACTACAAGGAAAACAATTACTTACCTGTACTATAAAATAACTATGCAACAATATAACCTACAACGCGTTTGGGATTTTCTTTCCGAATTAAGTAAAAACAATAATAAACCTTGGTTCGATGAACACAAAGAACAATATCAAGAAGCATTAGCAGATTTTCGTTCTTTTACCGAAGCTTTTATTGACGGCTTGTCAAAATTCGACAGCGATATTGCAGATCTTCGCGTTGCTGATTGCACTTATAGAATTTATAGAGACATTCGCTTTTCACATGACAAAACGCCATACAAAACCCATATGGGCGTCTATGTAAGCCACCAAGGAAAGAAAAGCGGATATTCAGGTTATTACATTCACATAGAACCGTGCGGAGAATGTATGATGGTTTCAGGTTTGTATATGCCAACACCTATAGACTTAAAAAGCATACGCGAAGAAATTATGCTGAATGGAGAAAATTTTGATAAACTAATCAAAAACAGCAAAGGATTTCAACTAGATTGGACTAATGCTCTCAAAAGAATTCCAAATGGTTGGAATGCCGAAGATGCTTTTTCTGAATACTACAAATTGAAAGATTATAATCTTGTACAACCACTTACAAAACAACAAATCTTATCAAATGATTTTCTTGAATTTGCTTTACAGGAATGTAAAAAAACGACACCATTCAATCAACTTTTGAACCGATGCGTTTCGTATGGTCGAGAAAATCTCTAAACGATAGTTTTCTTTCCTGTTTTCAAAGAAAAATCAGCTAAAATCTCCACAATTCACAACAAGAAAAATATCACTTCAGAACACATATAAATCATTCTAAGTCGTTTTTAATCACTCTATTACATATTATCGTATTATAATTTGAAAATACGAAAATCGGTTGTTGTTTTGCAATCGAAAAAGATAAAAATAGAGATGAAAATTTATCAGAAAATTGCAACCCTAATCGCATTACTTTGCTCTACGATTTTTTCTGTTGCACAACAAAATCTATCATTAGAAGAATGCAGAAATCTTGCTCTTCAAAATAACAAACAATTAAAAATTGCTCAAGAGGAAATAAAAAAAGCAAACAATGACAAGAAATCTGCTTTTGCTAATTATCTTCCTAAAGTTTCAGTGTCTGGTGTATATATGTACAACAGCATTGATGAACTACACCTATTGAGTGACGACCAAGACGAAGCTCTTCGTAACCTAGGAACTAATATAGGACAAGGATTAGGCGGATCATTACAACAAATGCAACAAAATGCCGCCGCAACCATCCAACAAATTTTAGCTAATCCTGCAGCAGACCCAGCGTTGGCTACACTTATTTCGCAAAGTCCTACAATACAAAATCTATTACAACAAATTTCCACTGCCGACATTGCGACCTCTTTAGCTCCTGCCATGGCACAAATGAACGGAATCGGAGCTGAAATTGCAGACGGCATGGCACTGGATATTCAAAACGTTTGTGCTGGTATTATTTCTGTACAAGAGCCATTATTCCTTGGTGGAAAAATTATTACATATAATAAGATTGCAGCGGCAAAAAAGGAATTAGAACAAACAAAATACAGTGCCGAAGAACAAGAAACAATGGTCACTACCGATAAATTGTACTGGCAAATTGTTTCCCTTACCAACAAATTAAAACTAACAGAAAAATATGTTGAACTTCTTCGAACTATGTCTGAAAATGTCGATAAAATGGCAGGCGAAGGTGTTGCAACAATGTCAGACAAACTTTCGGTAAAAGTAAAACTAAACCAAGCCGAGACTACATTATTAAAAGTACAAAATGGTTTGTCACTTTCAAAAATGCTACTTTGTCAACATTGTGGCTTAGACATAAACACAGAAATCAGCTTAGCCGATGAAACATTGGAAGATGTCAGTGTATCGGAAGCAACAATCCAATACAACGAGGCCGAAATCTTGGAAAATCGACCAGAACTTAAGAGTTTACAATTAGCTACCGAATTATATAAGCAAAATGTAAATCTTACTCGTTCCAATTATTTGCCTACAGTGGCAGCATTCGGGAATTATGTCATATCGAATCCATCTTGTTCAAACGGATTTCAAAATGAATTTAATGGATTCTGGAATGTTGGCGTTGTTGCAAAAATACCTTTACTTCAATGGGGAGAAGGCGCTAATAAAATCCGTAAGGCAAAATCAGAAGAAATCATAGCCCAATATAAACTCGACGAAGCAAAAGAAAAGATTATGCTGCAAGTAAACCAATACGAAAAGCAAATGCACGAAGCGAAAGCTCGAGTAACAATGTCGGAAGAAAAAATGAGCGATGCTGAAGAAAATCTTCGTATGGCAACATTAGGATTCGAAGAAGGTGTAATTCCATCTTCTGGTCTGAACGAAGCACAAACAGCATGGTTACAAGCTCATTCAGAATATATTGATTCAAAAATTGACTGGATTATGTCACAAGTCTATTTGAAAAAAGCAATTGGTGTGTTAAATAAATAAAAAACGAAATAATCATGACAAATAAACAACAAAACATTACAACCTTTCTTGCACTTGCAGTTTTAGTGTGCGTACTTGGTGTAGTTTGTGCAATAGGAATTCTCACTTTCGGAAAAACAGACGAAATAATTCAAGGCCAAGCCGAAGTGGCTGAATATCGTGTTTCAAGTAAAGTACCTGGACGTATTCTTGAATTCCGCGTACACGAAGGTCAATTTGTGAAAGCTGGCGATACACTTGCTATTATCGAAGCACCAGAAGTTGAAGCAAAAAAGGCACAAGCAGAAGCGGTAAAGACTGCCGCTGAAGCTCAAAACACAAAAGCAGAAAAAGGTGCTCGTAAAGAACAAATCCAAGCAGCGTACGAAATGTGGCAAAAAGCAAAAACCGGTCGTGAAATCATGGAAAAATCTTATAACCGTATCAACAACCTGTACAAAGAAGGTGTTGTGAGCGAACAAAAATACGACGAAGTTAAAGCACAATATGATGCTGCAGTTTCAACCGAAAATGCAGCTAAAGCGCAATACACATTAGCTGTAAAAGGGGCTCAGGAAGAAGACAAAGAAATGGCCGCTGCTCAAGTAAAACAAGCAGAAGGTGTTGTTGCCGAAGTTAATTCATACATAAACGAAACAATTCTTACCGCCTATGCCGACGGAGAAATCACAGAAATTTATCCACATATTGGAGAATTAGTCGGAACCGGTGCGCCAATAATGTCTGTCGCAATTATGAACGACATGTGGGCTACATTTAATGTTCGTGAAGATTATCTTAAAAAGATGGAACTTGGTACCGAATTCGACGCTTACATTCCTGCATTAGACACAAATACAAAAATGAAAGTAACCTATATGAAAGACATGGGAGACTTTGCGGCATGGAAAGCAACAAAACAAACTGGACAATACGATTTGAAGACATTCGAAGTGCGTGCAACACCAACCAACGACATCAAAGGTTTGCGAGCAGGTATGACAGTTTTGTATAAAATCAACGAATAGTTACAATGTTGAAAGACAACAAGATATTTGCAATTGTCAAGAGAGAAGTGAAGCGTATGCTTACGCGTCCGCTATATCTTTTCTGCATGATATTGGCTCCAACCTTCGCCTACACCTTCTTCACCATACTTATGGCAGAAGGCTTACCAACAGACATTCCTGCCGGTGTTGTTGACGAAGACAATACTACTGTAACCAGACAAATCATACGTAATCTAGATGCCTTTCAACAAACAAAAATCATTGCACATTACCATAACTTCGCCGAAGCACGCGAAGCTATGCAACAAGGTAAAATTTATTCAATCTACTACATTCCTGAAGGGACAACAAAACTCGCACTAACAAGTAAACAACCAACGATATCGTTTTACACATCAGCTTCATATCTTATTCCCGCTTCACTGGAATATCGTGACTTAAAAATGATGTCGGAACTAGCATCTGGAGCTATTGCCCGATCAACACTTTATGCAAAAGGATATACAGAAGATCAAGCAATGGCAATGCTACAGCCAATAAAGATGGAAATGCACCCTATCAACAATCCATTGGTGAATTATTCTGTTTATTTGTCAAATACCATGCTTCCTGGGGTTCTAATGTTGTTAATATTCCAATTAACAATCTACTCTATTTACTCCGAAATGAAGGAAGAAACAGCACAGAAATGGATGGAATTGGCAGGAAACGATATTTACAAGGCATTGTTTGGAAAATTGTTACCACAATTCTTTGTTTGGATACTTATGGGATTGTTCTATCTTGTTTGGCTATATGGATTTTGTGATTTCCCACTAAACTGCGGATTTTTACCAATGTTCTTATTGATGGTTTTATTTGTACTTGTATGCCAAGCATTTGGAATTTTCCTATGCGGCGCTGTACCATCACTTCGTTGGGCTTTAAGTCTTGCTACACTTTGGGGTGTTCTGTCGTTCCCTATCAGTGGATTTTCATTTCCACAAATGGCATTTCCTGCAGCATTACGAGGGTTATCGTATTTATTTCCACTACGATACTATTTCTTAATCTATGTTGACCAAGCACTTAACGGACTTCCATTTGAATACTCATGGACGTTTTATGTTTGCTTAGCGGCATTTCTCATTCTACCATTCATTGTAATCGGAAGACTAAAAAAATTCTTATTGGAATATCACTATCAAATATAACGATGAAATTATGAAGTGGTTTATTAACATATTAGATGTCTGGAAACACGAACTTACCCGTTCTTTAACGGATATCGGAGCACTTGTATTTTTCATCATAGTTCCGCTATTATATCCTCTACTATATGCATATTTGTATAGTAACGAGTCTGTACGCGAAGTACCAACTGTTGTCGTTGATGATTCACATTCTAGTTTGAGCCGTGAATTTCTTCGTAAAGCAGACGCCAGCGGTGACATACAGATAGTTGGACATTGTGCAAATCTGAAAGAAGCCGAAGAACTCATTCACAGACACAAAGCATATTGCTTAATTTACATTCCAGCAGAATTTCACAAAAATGTATTGGATGGGCAACAAGCTATAGTAGAATTATATAGCGACATGAGTGGTTTATTGTACTACAAAGCAGTTCTCAGCGCATGTACGGAAGTATCGTTGGAAATGAATAAAGACATTAAGACCCAACGACTTATAGGAGCGACAAAAGAACAAGCCGAAACGTTTGCTTATCCTATTAAATATGAATATGTTCCAATGTTTAATACCCAGAGCGGATTTGCTACATTTCTTATTCCTGCCGTACTTATGCTAATTATCCAGCAAACAATGTTACTCGGTATAGGCATGTTACAAGGAGATGAGCGTGAACGCCGTCGTAAAGGATTTATAGATGAACATATTAAAGACAAACGTCCATTAGAAATCCTTATAGGAAAAGCTACTGGCTATATGAACATATATATAGTTGTGGCCGCATATTTAGTTTGTATTATTCCACC
>JAZLFM010000004.1:0-50509 GCA_045615765.1 Bacteroidales bacterium | reverse complement strand
GCATACGCGTTACGCACCCGTCTGCCGGTCGCCATCAAAGTATTGCTACTTCATGCTGCCCCTCGACTTGCATGTGTTAAGCCTGCCGCTAGCGTTCATCCTGAGCCAGGATCAAACTCTTCGTTGTGTTAAATCTTTTTTATTAATCTTTTTCGCAGATTATAAGCTCAAAATAAAACTCTACCCAAATTTCTTACTTTTAAAAGTAAGGTGCTTTCCCCATCGTTTCAATGTACTTTTTTCCTTCCAGACTCGTGGTCTCCAGTGGAGCACCGTTCTTGTCTTTCGGGGTTGCAAATGTTGAAATATTTCTATTCATAACAAAATATTTCGACACTTTTTTTCAAAAAAAATATATTTCAATTGATTTCCAATTACTTACAATGACAAATTCTTTCGTTTTGTATTGATTTTTTTGTAATTTTTCTTGTTTTTCTATGGTTTTTATACCCGTTTTACGACCTAAAAATTCTTATTTTGAGAAAACAAGCATGAAAAACTGTCGAAAAACCTCTTATTTTTAACAAGAAGGTATGTTAAAAAGTGACGTATGGAACCCTGGATCTTGCTTTTCTGCATCTTCTTCGTTTTGGATTCCAAATCTATCTTCTTTCTCACTTCGTAATGTCATAGTAACAGCTCTCATTTTTCCTTTTATTGCTGGCGCCATTTTTGAAACATCAACTTGTGCAGTCAACAATTCTGGGAATTTTGCAAAAAGAGCATCTAATATTCTTTGACAGACATTTTCCAACAACGATGATTTGATTTTCATCTGTTCTTCTACAATTTCATACGCAACTTGATAGTTTAATGCATCTTTTATATTGTCGGATTGTGCTGCTTTTTCTATATCGTATTCCAACCATAAATTTACAAGAAAGCGACCTCCAACCTTTTTCTCCGCATCAAAACAACCATGATACGCATAAAATTCCATGTCTTGTAATTCAATTAACCCTGTCATATCGTATTTTTTTTCAAAGAAACGAATTTTATCTCTATTTTAATAGTGCAATGATATTTTATCTTGCACTCGTTCTATTCAACATCATTCTTTGTGAGTAATCTTGTAAGAATGACTTTAAACGAACAACTTGATCGTCCGAAACTGCTTGACTATACACGGTATCTTTTGCGATTTTAAAACAGTCTGTTGGATTTTCTCCGTCAAAATATAATACGGACGATGAATCTATATATGTATATACTCCTGAATTATATTGTATGGCAAATGGCTTTCTACCTTCGTCGAATACATTCTCGCCAAAAGAAACAAATGGCTGGTCATATTGTAACAAATGTAACACGCTTGGAACAATATCTATTTGTTGCACCACATTGGAATCGATTTTCTTACATGTAGAATCCGATGGATTATAAAACACTATAGGTATTCTATATCTGTCAATTGGTGACACATACGAATTTGTAACGTCTGGTTCAAACGAATATGGTGCAGTGTGGTCTGCGGAGAATACAAAAATTGTATTCTTGAACCAGTCACTATCTTTTGCTGCATTGAAAAAACGACGTAATGCGTAATCGGCATAACGCAATGCATTTAATTCCGGACGACTTTCGTGAAACATTTCCTGACATTCCTTAGGAAGCACATAGGGATGATGCGATGAAATAGTAAAGATTGTAGCAAAGAATGGCTTGTCGTAGGCATCGAACTGATCTTTTGCGTAGAGCAAAAATTTATCGTCGAAAATGCCCCAATCACTGTCGTAATTTTCAAGCGACGGATATTTTTCCATAAATTCATCCATACCATAATATGAATTGAAACCGATCGCACGACAGTATTTATCAAATCCCATTGAGCCATTAAATGCCCCATGGAAAAATGCCGTCTGATAACCTTTATCGCCCAAAAGTGCGGGAAGTGCATCAACTTTATTGGCAGCGAATTTTGAGCCAATAATAGTATTGTCCATCAGTTGCGGAATGGAAGACAGAATTGCAGGAACCGATTGAATTGAGCGAGTTCCGTTAGCAAACGCATTTGTGAAAGCGTACCCATTTTGTATAATAGAATCCAGAAAAGGCGTGTAACCTTTGCCATCAGGAGAAAGTGCACCGACACTTCGTTGCGAAAATCCTTCTAAAATAAAGATGACAACATTCTTTTTCGTGAAATCTGATTCGGAAAATGAATACTGATGATAAGCAGTGAAATATTTTTCGACCTCATCTTCAGGCATATATTCTTTCATTGCCAAACCCGATTTCCCCATTGTACGCAATACAACAAAAGGCGTATTTAACGTAATTGACACATATTTCGGATGTGTGTACCGCATAGCATCAACAACCGAAGTAGTTTTCTGTCCGAGTCCACGAAATAAGATAAAACCAACTCCTACATATATAATAGATATAATGACCCCAACGGGAATAGAAAAAGATGGCTTGGGGCTAATTGTTTTGTTCAGCAATTGGAAGCGAGGGAATGTCAATTCCAGAGCAACATACATTATAATAAAGAATAGCACATTATACCAATAATCTATAATATACTGTGGCAGCAAATTAATTGTATCCTGTGAGAAAAACATATTTGCCACACAGTCGGCATCACTACGGCTGTTTTGGAAACTAAAATATGACGTGTCGATAATGTTGCCGGAAATCGCAACCATGTTGACAAATATCATTGTCTGTCGAAGTATCTCCTGATATTTCTTATTTGTGACAAATTCGAAAGGTAAGAAGAATAGTACAAAAAATGCGACATTTATAAGGAAGATTGCAGAATAGTCAAAACGAATGCCCGCAATGAAAGACATTGCGAGGTCTTTCCAATCAATAGGCGAAAATGCAACAACATTACAGATTAGAAAATATAACCTGCATATTGTGTACGCCAGCAACAAAACAAGCAGGCGTTTTGTAAGTAAAACAATATTAGAAAGAAATATTCTCACCGTTGGCGGAGAAGATTCTACGTTAATATTTCGTATCCGGTTTCAGTTACGACAAGTGTGTGTTCCCATTGTGCAGACAATTTCTTGTCGGCAGTAATGACAGTCCAGCCATCTTTTAAGAATTTGCACTTCCAAGTTCCTTCATTTACCATTGGTTCGATAGTAAACACCATACCAGGAACCATTAACACGCCACGTTGACGAGGTTGTGCATAATGAACAACTTCTGGTTCATCGTGAAACTTGCGGCCAACGCCGTGACCACATAAATCACGAACAATACTATATCCGTGTTGATTTGCATACGGTTCAATTGCATCGCCAATGTCGTTCAATCGGCCATACGGTTTGACTTGCTGTAAACCAATTTCCAAACATTCTTTTGCAACGTCAACAAGATTTTGTGCTTTTGTAGAAACTTCGCCTACCGAAAACATACGGCTACTATCGCCATAATATCCGTCAACAATAGTTGTGCAGTCAATATTTAAAATATCGCCATCTTTTATTATTGTATCTGGACTTGGAATTCCGTGGCAAACAACTTCGTTGATAGAAATACAGCAACTTTTAGGAAAACCTTCGTAGTTCAAACAAGCAGGAATTCCGTGATTATCGTATGTAAATTCACGAATCAAATCATCGAGATGGCCAGTCGAAACACCTTCTTTCACCTCAGATTGAATCATATCAAGTGCAGCACGATTTAATGCACCTGCGACACGAAGTTTTTCGATTTCTTCAGCTGAATACAATACTTTTCGAGGAAGAATCTTGAATCCTTCTCTTCTATATTTATCCATTTCGCAATCGCTCAGCCAATGGCATTTCTTATACTTCTTACCACTTCCGCACCAACACGGGTCGTTTGGTTCAATTTTATTCATACGATCAAAGAGTAACATATATTTCTAACCAGAAATTTGTTACAAAAATATAAATTAATGATTAATGGTAAATGATTAATGGTTAATTATTAACGGAATTATGTACTAAATAACACTAATCACTAAACATTAGTCATTTAATTGTTAATTATCAATTGTCAATTATCAATTGTCATTATCTTTGCAAAAACAAGTTCAATGAACACAAATCTTGATCCTGAACATATTTCAAATAAAGACAGCGAGTTTGAAAAGAAACTACGTCCGTTGACGTTTGATGATTTCTCAGGTCAACAAAAGGTTGTTGAAAATCTTAAAATCTTTGTTGCTGCCGCCAAAATGCGTGGCGAATCTCTTGATCATGTGCTTTTGCACGGCCCTCCTGGATTGGGAAAAACAACTTTATCGAACATTATTGCAAACGAGTTAGGCGTAAATTTCAAAATTACTTCGGGACCCGTGCTTGATAAGCCAGGAGACTTGGCAGGGTTACTTACCAGTTTGGAAGAAAACGATGTGTTGTTCATTGATGAAATTCACCGATTGTCGCCAGTTGTGGAAGAATATTTGTATTCGGCAATGGAGGATTTCCGAATTGATATTATGATAGACAAAGGTCCGAGTGCCCGTTCGGTTCAACTTTCGTTGGCACCATTTACATTGATTGGAGCAACCACTCGTTCTGGTTCGCTAACGAGTCCGTTGCGTGCACGTTTTGGAATAAAATGCTTGTTTGAATACTACGACATAGAACTGCTAACCAAAATCATAATCCGTTCGGCTGGAATTTTGGGTATAGATATAGAGACTCAGGCGGCAAAAGAAATTGCCTCGCGCAGTCGTGGCACTCCACGTATTGCCAACGCACTTCTTCGTCGCGTGAGAGACTTTGCACAAGTAAAAGGTTCAGGAATAATCACTATTGATATTACCCAATTTGCGCTTGAGGCACTCAATATTGACAAATACGGACTTGATGAAATGGACAACAAAATTCTTTGTACCATTATTGATAAATTCCACGGCGGTCCTGTGGGCGTAAATACGATTGCTACAGCCGTTGGCGAAGATTCAGGTACAATTGAAGAAGTTTACGAGCCATTCCTAATTAAAGAAGGTTTCCTACAAAGAACTCCTCGCGGACGCGAAGTTACTCCTTTGGCATACAAGCATTTAGGGAGAATGCCTGAGGCAAGACAAGGAAGTCTGTTTTAATGATTAATTTTTAATGACTAATGATATAATACAATGTCAACAGCAAATTCAGTTTCAGAAAAAGTTATAACCACGCATGTTCTTAGTGAAATGAAAGCACGTGGTGAAAAAATATCAATGCTTACTGCATACGATTATTCGATGGCAAAGATTCTTGATTCTGCAGGAATCGATGTAATTCTTGTTGGTGATTCTGCCTCAAATGTAATGGCGGGAAATATTACAACTTTGCCTATCACACTTGACCAAATGATTTACCACGCCTCGTCTGTTCAGAAAGCGGTAAGCCGTAGTTTGATTGTTGTTGACTTACCTTTTGGTACCTATCAAGGTGATTCCCGCGAAGCGCTTCATTCTGCTATTCGCATTATGAAAGAGACTGGTTGTGGTGCGGTAAAAATGGAAGGTGGCGAAGAAATTGCCGACTCAATTAAGAACATTATTTCAGCAGGAATTCCTGTTATGGGACATCTTGGCCTTACTCCTCAATCAATAAACAAATTTGGCACCTACGCCGTTCGTGCAAAAGAAGAAGCCGAAGCAAAGAAACTTATTTCTGACGCACATAAACTTGAAGAAGCAGGCTGTTTTGCTATTGTTATTGAAAAAGTTCCTGCTACACTTGCTGGCCAAATCGCCAAAGAAGTAAAAATTCCTATTATTGGTATTGGTGCTGGCGGCTATGTTGACGGCCAAGTGCTTGTGCTACACGATATGCTAGGTATAAACAAAGAATTTTCTCCACGATTTTTGCGTCGTTATGCTGACTTGTTCACAACAATCAGCGATGCGACAAAGCATTACATATCTGATGTAAAATCTGGTGATTTCCCTAACGAGAACGAGCAATACTAATGGATTTTGAAGTTCTATACGAGGACAATCATATTTTAGTCCTTAACAAACCTAACAATATGTTGGTTCAACCAGATACTTCTGGCGATGTTGCTTTGGAAGACTTGGCGAAACAATACATAAAGGTTAAATATAACAAACCGGGAGCCGTATTTTTGAATGCGGTTCATAGAATAGACCGACCAGTAAGTGGTGTGGTAATTTTTGCGCGTACAAGCAAGGCGCTTACCCGCTTGAACGAGCAATTCAAGACAAAAGAAATCAAGAAAAAATACTGGGCAATTGTAAAAAATAGACCGAAGATAGAATCGGGAACATTGGTGGATTACATCCGTAGAGATGCCAAGAAAAACAAATCGTTTGTTTGTCAGAAAGGTTCACATGACGCCAAAGAATCAAGTCTTGACTATAAACTAATTGCCTCGGGCGACAATTATCATTTGCTCGAAATAAACTTACATACAGGCCGTCATCATCAGATTCGTTGCCAGTTGTCGCATTTAGGAAGTCCAATTAAAGGAGACTTAAAATATGGTGCCGAACGAAGCAATAAAGACGGCGGAATTTCCCTACACGCCCGTTCAGTAGAGTTCATACATCCTATTTCAAAAGAAAAAATTTCTATCGTCGCCCCTGTTCCGAACGATAATTTGTGGCAAGCGTTTGAGAAGTTGACAAAAGAAGAATAACCCAAAAGTCTATTTGTTTTTTGCAGAAAATTCATGTTTTTGGACAACCAAATAACAAAAATTATGAATACAGCTGTATCAACCGAAAAACAAACAACAAGCAAACGAACCCTTTCCAAAAAAGAAATCCAGCAACGAGGCTGGGAGGCATTTCTTGCACTTCGTGCAGAAGCGAAAAAAAATGGTCTTACAGGAATGACCTTGGAAGAAATTAACGAAGAAATTCGTCTTTATAGAGAAGGGAAATAGTTGGTGATGAAATATTATGCTGTTATTGATACCAATGTTTTGGTATCTGCGATTATCTCTTTGCAGAAACAAACACCTCCAACAAGTATTATCTCTTATATAAAATCTGGCATAATTGTTCCTTTATATAATGATGAAATTTATACTGAATATTTAGGTGTACTCCAAAGACCCAAATTTCATTTTAGTCCAGAGAATATAAATGGGTTGTTATCATTAATACTTCCTAAAGGTATCCTATCTCCAAGAATTCCCTCTTCCGAAGAGTTTCCTGATGAAAAGGATATTGTTTTCTACGAGGTAGCTTTATCAAAGGCTAACTCTTATTTAGTAACAGGTAATCTGAAACACTTCCCAAAACGCCAATTGTTGTAACACCTGCTGAAATGATAGCAATTATAAATCAGGATATTACGAACAACTAACCTCTTCATTTTTGTAAAATACTGCACCAAATTACTTACATGAAAAATAACCAAAGCAGACTGGAAGGTCTGCTTTGGTTATTGTAACATTACTTCATTTTTTCTTTTGCTGCAGACCAATTCTTTTTCAAGATTGGTTTTGCAAACGATGTTTCTCCATTTGATGGTTCGCCTGAAAAATGACAGAATTTTTCCTGATACGTTTCATCACCAAATTGATCCCAAGTAGAGAAACAATCCTTACACATTGGTTTTTCTACATCAAATGGTATTACTTTTTTACATCTAATACAATAGCCTTTAACAAAAGACGAATTTTGGACATTTTCATTTGTCCGAGTAACCTTTTGTTTATATAATCCTTTTTCAAATTGTGAAGAATCTTTGAAGAATTCATCAATTCTATCATCTGTCACAAGAGATTCTTTATATTCCTTTTTTAAGCCAAACATTTTATCTTCAAAAACAGGTTCCTTTTTAAAGATTAATTCAGCTTGTTCAATAACAACTTTAAAATATTTTGAGGCTTGAACATCTAAACTCTCTTTATCTAAAACCAATGTGGATAGATTATTTAAAGCAGTATTCGTTTCTGTTAAAACTCCTGATTCTATGTTGTTGTCTTGCGAGTAACTATATAGATTCATAGAAGAAATTATTGCCGAGCGCTCATTAGCATAATATTTTGCATGTAATCGTTTTTCATATCTAATTTCTATATTAGGAAAGTCCTTGAAAAAATCTAAGTCTTCTTTACGTAAACTTTTTCCCAAATCATGTTCGTTCTTTCCAAAAACAATGAAAATCTTTAAATTAGGATTTGAGTTTTTTGTTCTCAAAACAGAAATTAATCTCTCATGTAACTTAATAAATGGAGATATAAGAATTAATGTTTCATCTGCATTTTTGAAAACATTTTCTACTTCTAAGTTTAATTCGTTTCCTGTAATAAATTTTGCCATAATATCTCAATTTTAAAAAGGTAAATCTTCACAATCTGAAATCTCTTCATCTATATCATTATCGACCGCAAAAAATTCCTTGATAATAGTATCAATAGACTTCTTTGTTTCTAACTCCTTAGATTCACTTTGAAGTCCGAAAATATATTGTAAAAAATCATCATAATTTTCAAAGTCCCTTTTCTCCAGAAAATTATATGCTTCCAGAACAACTGCTCTTGTTTCCTTACTTTCTGCATTATTTATAAGATCTTTAAGAAAGCCTAATATCTTTCCTTTATCTATTTCCTCAAAATTGTCCATTTTACCATGCATTCTTTTCATAATTGGTATAACATTATTAGGCATAAAAAAAGCGTGAAACTTAACTGTCTCCCGCGAATTGAAGGTATTTGGCGTAACCTTTTGTGAACGAAATAAGATAAGCCCACACTATGCGTGAGCATTACTTCACTTATTTCTTCTCACAAGTAAATCGCCAAATTTCTCAATTCGAAGAAAAAGCAAGAAATGCTTCTAATATGTCATATTGCATTTTGCAATACGCAACAAATATAATAAAGTTTTGGAAATCAATCTACATAGATTTTCCTTGTATTATATTTTGAAAGTGTAACTAATTAGTTATATTTGTTAAGGCGACGGAACTATAAAGAGATTCAGGATTAGAATAAGTAACGATGAGAAAAGTTAAAGCACATATTGAAATAGCATCTGACGGTTTATATAGCGTCTATATAGATGACGAAAATCTCAACTATGGAGTGATTGGAGAAGGAAAAACAATCTCTGAAGCAATAGATGATTTCAATGCTGTTTATGAAGCATTAAAACAAGGTTTTAAGGAAGAAGGCCGTACTTTTGAAGAAGTTGAATTTATCTTTGTAAAAGATGTTCAATCGTTTCTAGAATACTATTCGGATATTTTTAGCAAATCTGCTTTGGAACGAATGACTGGTATTAATCAAAAACAATTACATCATTATGCTACTGGACTTCATAAGCCTCGTCAAGCACAAATTAAAAAAATAGAAGATGCTCTTCATAATTTAGGCAAAGAATTGCTGGCGATTCATTTCTAAAATTTCAAGCAACCGATTGAAAAATTCAAGTTTGATATTTATATTGTTTATATTGTAAAATCAACACTTTGGTAAGTAACTGCTCGCGATAGTACTTTTTCACTTGCAATCCGCTGTGTGGCAACCATATATTTGTCCACTTTAAGTTATTTATATGAGCACAGCGGTTTCACGACATATTGCTCGAATTGTATGTATTCTCTATGCAATCCTAACAACGCTAATCTGTGGCGCTAAAGAATACACTAGTATTTCCGACCTTCCTCATGTTGGTAATGTTTATACACTTTCTGAAGATGATGTCTGTACTATCACAGGAGATTATACCCTAAGTGCAGAAAAAACATTAATAGTTTTGGGTACATTAAACTTTCAAAAAAGCTTCACTAACAAAGGTACCACCACTATTGCAGAAGGAGCTTCTGTTACTGTTGCCAATAGTTTTACTAGCAATATAATTACTAGTAATCTAACCCTCAATGGAACTATCACTGCAAATACATTAAATGTTGCAAACATTGTTACACAAGGTGGACATTCCCAACTTAATATCACTGAAAGCATCACTAATGCCGCTACTTTGCTTATCCCTAATGATATTACACTTACTAAAGGTATTACAAATAACGGAACACTTATCATTCCAGAAGGGAAAACTGTAACTATGGCTGGAACACTCACAAACAATGCTGGAAAAGAATTAACAATTGAAGGAACTGCCAAGTGTAAGGATTTTACAAACAATGGAACTGCAACCATTGCTGAAGGTGCTATGGTAAGTACTTTGAACAATTTCAATAATAATAGTAATCTTACCATTAACGGTACAGTTACTGCTACCAATACCTTTAATAGCAACAATGCTACAAACAGCAACCTAAACCTTGATGGAACCATTTCTGCTAAAACATTAAATGTTGCCAATGTTGTTACACAAGGGGAACATTCTCAACTTAACATCACAGCAAGCATTACAAACAACGCCAATACGTTGAAAATACCAAACAATATTACACTAACCGGAGGTATCACCAATAACGGAACACTTATCATTCCAGAAGGGGAAACAGTAACTATGGCTGGAACACTCACAAATAACGCTGGAAAAGAAATAACAATTGAAGGGACTGCCAAATGTAAGGATTTCACAAACAACGGAACTGCTACTATTGCTGATGGTGCTACGGTAAGCACTTCAAACAATTTCAATAATAATAGTAATCTTACAGTTAACGGTACTGTCACTACTACTAATACCTTTAATAGCAATAATGAAAATAGTAATCTTATAGTTGACGGTTCTGTTAATGCAAAAAGCATGGCACTAAAAGGGGAAACAACGATTGCAAATACCGCCGACATTAACATAACAACTACGCTTACAAACAATGGTACATTAACTCTTCCTGGAGATTATAACCTAACAGTAACAAATATTACCAATAACGGAACGCTTACCATTCCGGAAGGAAAAACTTTAGACATTCCGGGAACACTCACAAACAACGCTGGAAAAGAATTAACAATTGAAGGGACTGCCAAATGTAAGGATTTCACAAACAACGGAACTGCTACTATTGCTGATGGTGCGACTGTAACCACTTCAAACAATTTCAACAATAATAGTAATCTTACCATTAATGGTACAGTTACTGCTACCAAATCCTTTAATAGCAATAATGCAACAAACAGTAACCTCAACATTGATGGAACCATTTCTGCTACAACACTAAATGTTGCCAATGTTGTTACGCAAGGTGAACACTCGCAACTTAATATCACAGCAAGCATCACTAACAATGCCAAAACATTACAAATTCCTAACGATATTACGTTAACTGGAGGTATTACCAACAACGAAAACGGAACATTAGAATTATCCGACAAAATAACCGTAACTACTAAAGGTGATGTGAAAAATTATGGAACAATTACAATTCCTTCCAATGCAACTTTAGACGCTTCTGCTACTAAAAAGAACTTTGAAAATTTTGAAACAGGCACTATCATAAATAATGGAACTATTCTAACATACAATTTATGGAACAGGGGAAATATAGAACTTATCTCTATAGATAACGGACTTGCCAATATACAAGTAGAGTATTTCTTTGCAAATATTGCAAAAGATCAACAAAATAATACAGACTATGCAGGAGCACAGGGACGACTTTACATAAGCAATGGCGTGCTATCTGTAAAATTTAGATTTCTTGTTGGAGATGATGTTACAATACTTGAAAATGCCGGTGTTATTATTGATGGCGACCAAACATCTTATTTGTTAATATATGATATGCAACATACCAGTACTGCTAAAAACTGGCTTACCGTATTAAATAATTCTAAGTTAGAAATAATTTTAGGTAGTGATGATAACAACGGAGTTGCACCAGGAACCGCAGCATTTGACAATAATCCAATGCAGTGGGAATTTGTAGAAAGCCCTGTTATGGCAGGAATTGATTGCGAGAACGATCTTTTAGATGCACCTGATGGCTACAACTATTACAAAGTAATACCTGACATTGAAATTGCCGGTATAGGGCTATCATCTTCATGTCTATACTTTAAAGTCCCACAAAACATACATATTGTCGGTGACGTTCATAGAGGAGGAGTAAGCAACAATAATAATGGGCACTCTAAAGATGTTGGAATTGTAAGTATAAATAAAGGGGAGACGACTATTGACAAAACGTTTGCGACTCTTTTACCTATACTCCTTACGAACTTTGAAGTTGCCCAAAACGGCCAAGCAATAGAGTTTAATTGGACAACTGCATCGGAAATCAATAATGATTATTTTGAAATAGAATATTCATACGATGGTAAGAATTTCAATCCATTGGTATGGACACAAGGTGCTGGCACAACTACTAAAGAACATGATTATTTTATAACAGTAAACAGTATCAACGACATAACAGGTCTTGTATATTTTCGCTTGAAACAAACAGATTTCGATGGGAAATCTTCATATTCAGATGTGAAAATATTACAAATCAGTGGCAATGATAACAATCTATTCATTTATCCAAATCCAGCAAATACAACAATAACAATTGCTGGTGAATATAACTCTGTTCGTTTCGTTGATATGAATAGTAAAACTATCAATTTACCTTGCTCGGGAAGAACAAGTTACTCAGTTGAAAGCCTTTCTATTGGAACTTATTTTGCCATTATTTCCACAAAAGGAAGCACAAAAGTTCTTATGTTTATGAAAGAATAGGACACAGTTTTTATACATAATAAAAAAGCCGGTCATCAAATAGATAACCGGCTTTTTGTATGCAGTAGAATTCTTATGCTTTTTTTCCTCTTGCTGCTTGTAATGTGTTAATCATTAACGAGCAGATTGTCATTGGACCAACTCCACCAGGTACTGGAGTTATATAGCTACATTTTGGAGCAACTTCATCAAATTGAACATCACCACACAAACGCCATCCGCGTTCGCGAGTAGCATCGGTAACACGAGTTGTTCCAACGTCGATAACAACAGCACCTTCTTTCACCATATTTGCCTTAACAAATCCTGGAGCTCCAAGTGCTGCAATTAGAATATCTGCAGAAGCACAAATTTCTTCCAAATTCTTTGTACGGCTGTGACATAATGTTACTGTACAATCCCAGCCTTTTTGACCTAACAACACGCTCATTGGCTTACCAACAATGTTGCTTCGACCAATTACCACACAATGCTTTCCTGCAGTTTCGATATTGTAGAACTTCAACAATTCCAAAATACCAGCAGGAGTTGCCGATTTGAAACATGGAAGACCTATCATCATTTTTCCCACATTCATAGGATGGAAACCATCAACGTCCTTAGTAGGATCGATTGCTTCAATAACTTTTTGTGAATCAATATGTTTTGGCAATGGTAGTTGAACGATAAAACCATCAATGTCTGGATCGTTATTGAATTCTCGTACTGTTTGCAACAAAGTCTCTTCCGAAATATTTTCGTCGAATGTTTTCAATGTCGAAGTAAATCCACATTGTTCACACGATTTCACCTTGTTGTTTACATATGTAACGCTACCACCGTCATTACCTACAAGAATTGCAGCTAAATGAGGAACTTTCTCGCCTCTTGCTTTTAATGCTTCAACTTCCTTAGCGATATTTTGTTTAATTGATTCGCTAACTTTTTTACCGTCTATTAATTCCATAATATCTTATGATTATTTTACAAAATAGTTTTTTAACAAAGTATCATTTGAATAATTCTGCAGGATTTATTTTAAATTGTAACATTTTTGCAGTATCACGACCACCATCTCCACCTTTTCGTTGCATTGTAATACGACCTATTTTAAAATTTCCTTTTTTAGTTATCTCAACATCTCCTTGAGCAAAAAAATTCATACAATAATTCATTGGTTTTAAAACCCATCGAGAATCCTTATCTATCTTCTGTGCTACAAGCATCCATTCTGCAGCTAATTTCCCACGTCCCTTTAAAATATCTGAAACAATAAACCCTTTATTATCAGTCAACCATGTAATGATTATTTTTTGATCTACTTTCCTGAATTCATCAGCAAACATTCTTCGTTCATCTCTTGGATTTTTAATTGTAGGCAATATTTCTCCAGTATATTTTTTAAGGATAGTAACAACTTTTTCTGGCAAATTCCACATCTCAGCATAAGTATCAACTCGGCGTTTATCAATTTGATTAAAACCTTGCATATTACTCACCAATTTTACCTGTAAATTTTCAACATCTAACCCCTTCTTAAGCTTTATAGACACTTGTACTTGAACATCTGTTTTATACCCAGAAAGTTTTTCTGCTTTCACATATTCAATTTCGTCCAAAGAATATCTCATTATGCTTAACCAATTTTTCGCATCAGAATCCTTTCGCCAATTGTTAAACTTTTTTACAACATCATCCTCGTTTTTGAATCCGTTTTTTGCTGTTTGAGATCCTTTATCTACTAAATTCATTTATAACACTTTTGAAAATTCAACTGAAACTTCTTGCAACACATTAATGGAAACACTATTTCCAAACTGTTTATATGCCTGATTTTTATTTACATCCATCTTAAATGACTCAGGGAAACCCTGTACTCGTGCACACTCACGAGGAGAAAGTTTTCTTACCTTCCCATCTATCAAATATAGTCCTGTTTTTGAACCAACTCCGCCACCATAGGCAGATAAAGTTATTGCATGTCCTAAAGGATGATATATTCGTTCTCCTTGTCCACCCTTATTTACCTTTCCAATCTGAACTGGCTTATTTGGTATTATTTCTCCAAATAAGGTTTTTGTACATGCAAAATCCTTTTCTATAACAATATCATCCCGTTCAATAACTTTTGCATCACATTGTTTTTCAAGAATATCAGAAAGTTTAGAGAAAAGATTCCCTGTAGGAAATTTAAAATGCTCTGCTTTTGAAATATCACCTCTAAATGCAACAATATAGATTCTTTCTCTATGCTGTGGTAATCCAAAATTACTTGAATTCATAACTTTGTAAAAAACACGATATCCTAAATTCTCCAACTTTGACTGAATAACTTTAAAAGTTTTTCCACCATCGTGTTTTAAGAGATTTTTTACATTTTCAAGAAAAAGAACCTTAGGTTTATGATATGAAGCAATTCTCACAATATCAAAAAACAATGTTCCTCGAACATCATCGAATCCTTTTTGATTCCCAGAAATTGAAAATGCTTGACACGGAAAACCACCACATAAAATATCATGAGAAGGTATAGAAGACTCATCAATTTTTGTTATATCTCCAGCTGGTACAATCCCAAAATTTTCATAATACACCTTTTGAGCAGCTTTATCCCATTCTGAAGCAAAAACGCATTCTGCCCCTAACGATGACAACGCATAGTGAAAGCCACCAATACCTGCAAACAAATCTATAAATGTAAAACCTTCTAATGTCTTTTCCTTAATATCAAGCATATATGGATTTATCTCATATTTTGCATCATACTTTGCATCATTCTACCGCCTTTGGCGCCAGTAATCATTTTCATCATTTTCTTTGTTTCGTCGAATTGTTTGATAAGTTTATTTACATCTTGTACCGATGTACCACTACCCAAAGCAATTCTCTTACGACGTGAACCATTTAGAATTATAGGATTTGCACGTTCTTCTGGAGTCATTGAACGAATAATTGCTTCAATCCCTTTAAATGCATCATCGTCGATATCTACATTTTTCAATGCTTTTCCCATACCCGGAATCATAGAAGCAAGGTCTTTTAAGTTACCCATTTTCTTGATTTGTTGGATTTGAGCAAGAAAATCTTCGAAATTGAATTGATTCTTGGAAATCTTTTTCTGAAGTTTCTTTGCCTCTTCTTCGTCATATTGTTCTTGAGCGCGCTCTACCAACGAAACGATATCACCCATACCCAAGATACGATCGGCCATACGTTCAGGGTAGAAAATGTCGATTGCTTCGAGTTTTTCACCTGTACCAACAAACTTTATAGGTTTATTCACTACCGAACGAATAGAAAGAGCCGCACCACCACGAGTATCACCATCAAGTTTTGTAAGAACAACACCATCAAAATCCAATCTATCGTTGAATTCTTTTGCTGTATTTACAGCATCTTGACCTGTCATGGAATCCACAACAAACAAGATTTCTTGTGGATCAATAGCATTTTTAATGTTCGAGATTTCAGTCATCATTGCTTCGTCAACAGCCAAACGACCAGCAGTATCGACAATCACAATATCTTGACCATTTTGTTTTGCTTGACGGATTGCTGCTTGAGCAATATCAACAGGATTACTGCTTGAAAGATCGGCATAAACAGGAACCCCAATCTGTTCACCTAAAACTTGTAACTGATTGATAGCAGCAGGACGATACACGTCACACGCAACCAAAAGAGGATGACGACCTTGTTTAGTTTTAAGCATATTTGCCAACTTACCCGACATGGTTGTCTTACCAGAACCTTGCAAACCAGACATTAAAATTACTGCAGGATTTCCTTTGATGTTAATATCCGTTTTTTGTCCGCCCATCAATGCAGTCAATTCATCGTGAACGATTTTCGTCATCATTTCACCTGGCTTTACTGCTGTCAATACATTTTGACCAAGTGCTTTTTGTTTTACGTCTTCGGTGAATTGTTTTGCAATTTTATAGTTAACATCGGCGTCAAGCAACGCACGACGAACATCCTTCAATGTTTCGGCAACATTGATTTCTGTAATCTTTCCTTGTCCTTTTAACAATTTGAACGATCGTTCTAATCGTTCCGATAAGTTCTCAAACATAGCTATGTATCTAATTCAATCTTCGCAAAGATAATGAAAAAGATGAGAGTTTTATGATTACAACAATGATTCGGCTAAACTTTTGTTACCCAATCTTTCACGAACTATTTCTATTGAATCGGAAGTTTGAATGATTTCCTCGAACTTATTCCATCGAACTGCCGATAGAAGGAATTTTTCAACCCAATATAAAAAGTGAGTTTGTGGGAATTTTGACTCATATTTTTTTGTCCGCATATACAATGGAAGACCATCGGAAACATCGTGCCATAAGTCAACAAATGCATAATCGAAATCATACTTTCCCATTGTATCTAAATAATCGAATGCGTCAGATTGAACGATAGTTATTTTTCCTTTTTCCGGAAATTGCGGAATTATGAATTCCTGACACAATTGAATGACATTTGTATCGCGCTCCACAATTACTATAGATTCCACTGTATTCTTCAATGAAATCATATATGGAAAATATCCTAATCCCAAACCAAAAACGACTACTTTACCTGAAACCGTAGCAATAGCGTTTTTCATTGTTTCTATTTCACTTGGTTTTATAGCCATCCATTCACGGCCTTTTTCGTGAACAGCAGGGAAAGAGAAATCAGTATCGAAAAAACCTATTTGTGGGACTTCACGAAAATCAGACAGTAAAACAACATCGTCACGAACAAACGCCTCATACGGTTTATAGCTGGTATGTGTAAAATTCCACGCTCCTATTGTAGAGTCTGGAATTCTGATGTTTTTATAGTAGGGATTCTCAGCGTAATCTGCAACCTTACATTGTTTTACTGCTATTCGCAAATAGTCGTCGTAAAGAATCTTATCCTCACCTTTTTCTTCAGGATTTAAATTACAATAACCCGCAAGAAGCGCAGAATACAACATATCTGTAGGAAGAAGCCCATCTTCATTCATTTCCTGTATAATCTCCGAAGAAATAGCACACGGATTATTGTTGAGATAATTGCTCAACAACCACCAAAAATTGTTGTTCCTCTGACGAATGTCGCGCAATGTCTGTATTTCAGACCTTTCCATTACAAAGGAAATGAACGACTATTTAATATTTCGTACTTGTTTTTCCCAATTCCATGCAGAAGCAAGTACATCGGCAAGTGGAGTTCTCGCAGTCCAGCCAAGTTCCTTTTCTGCCAAAGAACTATCAGCCCAAACTTGTTCTATATCGCCAGCACGACGACCAACAATCTTATATGGAACCTGTACACCAGTCGCTTCCATAAATGTCTTCACAAGTTCAAGTACAGAGACACCAGTACCTGTTCCCAAGTTAAAAATCTCACAATCAGATTTATTGTCTCCTGCAAGAAGTCGTTGCATAGCTTTTACATGTGCTTTTGCTAAATCAACGACATAAATATAATCGCGAATTGCAGAGCCGTCTGGCGTATTATAATCGTCACCAAAAACCGACAATTCCTTTCGCAAACCAGCAGCTGTTTGAGTGATATATGGTACTAGGTTATTTGGAACTCCTTTTGGTAATTCTCCAATTTTCGCAGAAGAGTGAGCGCCTATTGGATTAAAATAACGAAGTAGTATCGCATTAAAATCATGATACGAAACAATTGCATCACGAATAATATCTTCGCACATCTGCTTAGTATTTCCATACGGAGATGTAGCCGTTTGTCGTGGAGCAGTTTCGTCTATTGGCAATTGTTCTGCCTGACCATAAACAGTACAAGACGATGAAAAAATAATATGTTTGATATTGTTTTTTCTCATCAATGTCAACAATTGTATAAGTCCATACACATTGTTTTTATAATACTCCAAAGATTTCTGTACAGACTCACCTACTGCCTTTGAAGCAGCAAAATGAATAACTGCATCTATGCCTGGGTATTTATTCAAGCAATTTTGAAAAGCCTTTTCGTCGCAAATATCAAGTTGTTCAAAATGAGGGCGAACCCCAGTTATGGATTCTATACCATCCAATACTTTTATTTCGGAATTTGACAAATCGTCAACAATAACAACTTCATATCCATTTTGTTGTAATTCAACAACCGTATGTGAACCAATGTAGCCTAAGCCACCAGTAACTAATATCTTTGCCATAAGTTTTTTATTTCCACTCAAAAGAGCTTATTAATTCTATAATATCATCACGCATAAATTGAATAACAGGGGCCAAGGAATCTTTATTAGGAGTCACATTAAAATACAATGCGCCTCTCACAAAGTTTTTCGTACTATCGGTAATACAAAATTGCATTAACGAAGCTGCATCGCCCTTGATATCGAACAACAAACCGTGAACATTCTTATCGTCATAATGAAATTCCTGAGTATTGATTGCGTCAGCACGAACTTCGTGCTTAAATGCCAAAAGATGAGCATCTTCAACAACCGCATCAAGATTGTTGGTTAGTTTTCTATAGCTAATATGAATCGTCGCATTCATTGACGGATATTCCACATTTACCCAATACGGTTCTGCGTCCTTATCGGTATCTTTTACAACCTTGGAGTATTTTGGAGTTGCAAATGAATATGGGAAATCATTCTCATTAAATTGCGTGTACGAATGCTCCGGTAAATCTATACGGAAATAACCTCTTTGCTTAGGTATTTTTATCTCACGCTCCTCACAAGCCTGCAAAAGGCAACATATTGCTATAAAGAAAAATAGATGTTTCATAGTGTAAAAATAAAAAATTATTCACATCTACGAATAAGTCATTAAAAAAGGTGTGAAAGAATCACACCTTTTATACATAACACACAAACAATTTATAATTCTAGAATGGTAAATCTTCTTCTGTCTGATTTTGGTTGACATAAGTATTCTGTGCTTCAGCCACAATTTCTTCAGCAGTTTGCTGACGAACTTGCTCTGGCTGAGCTGCAGATTGCTGTTCCATTATTCCATTTGTATCGGTCCTACGACCTAACTTTCGCATCTCTTCAACAACAATTTCCGTAGAATAACGAGTTTCGTTGTTTTTGTCTTGATACTGTGAATAATGCAAGCGACCTTCTACATACAACTGATCACCTTTTTTCACATACAATTCAGCGAACTTTGCTGAATGTCCCCAAACAGTCAGACGATGCCACTCTGTTCGTTCTGGAACTTCTGTTCCATCCTGGCGTTTAAAACCCCTTTCTGTTGTCGCAATACGGATGTTTGCAACAGCTTGGTCCTCCTTAATGTATCGTACTTCAGGATCGGCACCAACATTTCCAATTAAAATTACTTTGTTAATCATGATTTGTTTTGGTTAAATTTCTATGGTAAATGTACTGTATGGTTTTCAATTTAGCAAGAACGATTTTTAGCTTTTTTCATTAATAACTATGAATAAATCATACTAATTATTGAATCAGCTGTTCTCTATTCGCATCAAGCTTGACAAAAATGAACAATAATATAGTAAATCCCCACAATGAAGAACCACCATAACTAAAAAATGGCAACGGAATACCAATTACCGGCATTAAACCTATAGTCATACCAATATTGATGGCTATATGGAAAAATAATACACTCGCCACACAATATCCATAGATCCTACTAAAATTTGTTCGCTGACGCTCGGCATCACGCATGATTCTACATATCAAATAAACAAACAAGAAGATTATTACAACAGAACCTAAAAAGCCCCATTCCTCGCCTATAGTACAAAAAATAAAGTCAGTACTTTGTTCAGGAACGAAGTCGTTCTTCGTTTGAGTTCCATTAAGAAATCCTTTGCCTACCCAATCTCCCGATCCAATAGCAATCTTTGATTGAATCACATTGAATTCACTTCCTTTCGGATCGGATTCCAAACCGAAAAATACATTAATACGTTTTTGTTGATGTTCTTCAAGAATGTTCGAAAATACATAATCAACAGACTGAGAAATAAACACAGAACCAAACGCAATACCGAACAATACCATCAATTTTCCTACCCTCTTTTTATACGTGTAGATAATTACTGGCAAAGCTGTTATAATAAATCCTATAAAGAACAATATCGTATGTTTTTCGTCCATTATCATATAGATGATTAATGGTACTATAAACGATAGAGGAACAGCAACTAAAACAGGTATTGATAGTTTATGGTTCTTATTCAAACCATACATAAGAAATATCACTGTGCAGATAACAATTACAGCCATTGAAATACTTTCGGCTCCCCAAATGATCGACAAGGAGAACACCAACATTGCAGCAACACCAAGCAAAATAATAAAGAATGGCATTCCCTCTCTGTAAAACACTAAAAACAAAGATGCAAATACCAATGCGGAACCAGCATCACCCTGCATTACAATAAGAGCAGCAGGTATAAGCACTATAATTCCTATTCGAATTATACCACTTCTTTTAACTATACTGACACCATGTTGACCAAGATTTTTTGCCACCATAAGACAAGTCGCAAGTTTCGCAAACTCAGAGGGTTGGAAACGGAATGGCCCAATTTCTATCCAAGAACGTGCACCTTTAATTTCTGGAGCAAATAAATAAACTCCTATCAGTGCCAGAATGACGGCAATATAGAATACATCGGCAAAGGCATAATATACCCCACTATCGACAATTATAATAGAAACTGCAAGAATAAATGCAGCAATTATCCAGATCAATTGTTTCCCATATTTCTGGTCTATATCGACAATAGAAGCTGCACTTTCATCAAAAACTGCAGAATAGATGTTTATCCAACCCGCAAACACAAGAAACACATATATCACTACAATATGCCAATCTATTTTTTGTAATATGTTACTTATTTGCTGTGCCATTATCGAGAATGTATAAAATCTTTTTCGAGAATTTGTTTTTCACGCCATGTGGCTGTAATTGTATCTTTCAAATACTTTTCAATCATCAAACTTGCAATTGGTGCTGCCCATGTTGCTCCAAATCCGGCATTTTCAACATAAACAGAAATAGCAATCTTAGGATCTTCACGAGGAGCAAAAGCCATAAAGATGGAGTGGTCGGCACCATGTGGATTTTGTGCTGTACCCGTTTTGCCACACATAGCAATATCCTTTAAAGCAACAAACCATGCTGTAGAACCAGGACCTCCTTGCACCACCTGATACATTCCTTCTTGTACAATATCGTAGTATTTGGGATCTATGTTTGTTTTATGCTTTTGTATAAAACTTTTATCGAACACAGTATCATCAATTTCTTGAACAACATGAGGAGTATAATAATACCCTTTATTAGCAATCGTTGCCGCAACATTAGCCATCTGAAGCGGAGTCATGGAAATCTCACCTTGTCCAATAGAAAGGGATATTATCGTTAATGATTTCCAACGATTCTTTCCATAGATCCTATCATAATATTCTGCTTTAGGCACAATACCCGGACGCTCACTTGGTAAATCAACTCCTAACTTATCACCTAAACCAAAACTTAAAATATGAGAACGCCACTTCAAAAAACCTTCCCGTACCGACGAAAACTTATTCGCATCGAGCAATGCACGAAACTCATTACAATAGTAGGCGTTACAAGACATTTTTATAGATTCTACCAAGTCAATTGGAGACACATGATTGTGGCATCCAACATGCAAACCACCAGAATAATAACCAGCCTGACAACCATACATAGTATGTCGATTAACAATTCCTTCCTGTAAACCAACAAGCGCATTCAATGTCTTAAATGTAGAACCTGGAGGATATCTATCTCCTTGAATTGGTCGATTGTATAATGGTTTTAACGGGTCGTTTGCCAAACGGTTATAGTTTTCACCAACCAAACGACCAACCATTATATTTGGATCAAAAGTTGGAGCTGAAACTATAGCTAAAATTCCACCTGTTTTAGGATCAATTGCAACAATACTACCCTTTTTATTTTGCATTAATTGTTCGCCATACTGTTGTAATTCTATGTCTAATGTTGTGGTTATATTCTTTCCAAGAACAACATTCTTATCATATTTACCATTTTCAAGAGAACCTTTTACACGGCCTTTAACATCTACCTGATAGTATTTACCTCCTTTTACCCCACGAAGATATGATTCATAGGATTTCTCTATACCGATTTTACCGATATAGTCGCCTTGTTCATAATAACTATCTGCTTCAATTTCCTTCTTATCAACCTCACTAATGTAACCAAGCACCAACGCACCGCAATGATATGGATATTTACGAACGGTACGGGTCTGTACATAAAATCCTGGGAAATTATATAATTGCTCTTGTAGTTGTATATATGTTTCTGCGCTAATCTGTTTTACAATAGGATATGGTTTATAACGGTTTTTCTTTGCTTTTTTCAACTCCGACATAAATGCGTCTTTGTTTACATTTATAATTGAAAGCAATGCAATAGTATCAAGATTTTTAATCTGACCTGTTACAACCATTAAATCGTATGCAACTTCATTGGTTACAATTAATTTACCATTTCTATCGTACACAAGTCCACGAGCAGGATGATGAACTTCGAAACGGCGACTATTATTCTGAGCATCAAGCTTATAGGTATCGTCAATCACTTGTATATAGAACAAGCGACCGATATATACCATTGCCAAGCCAATGACAATAATGGTGAGTATTGACCGTCTATGAGTTAACTCCATACTATTTTCTCAGAATAAATTTTTCGCTTACATATAATACAAAAATTGTCAGGAATACATTTACGAGCATTCTCACGAACATAAATCCTATATTTTCTGACAAGAATGTAAAACACACATACAACACAATATGGTGTATTGTGACACATGTAAACAAATATTTCAAAGCCCATGCTGAGCCAAAATTGGCAACTATAGGTGTAGGATTTGCTTCATACCCTTGACGAGGCTGTAACATTTTCAAAATAGTTGGTCGTACCGCAGCCATTGTTATAGATGCACATGAATGAACTCCAAGCGAATTTACCGACATATCTACCATAAAACCTATTACAAATGACATTAACAGTACTAATGTTGGAGACATATTTACTGGCAATACAAGTATAAACAATAGGTATAAATACGGTGAAATCATTCCAATAGCTGGAATATTGTTGAAGATAAGCACCTGCAACAAAAACACGCAAAGAAAAATGATAGTATATCGAACAATTTTATCCATTAATGTGCAGCACTTTCAAGTTTTTCACGCTCTTCCTTAAATAAATCTTTCACAACATATACATAGTCTATACGCTTGAAGTCTGTTGATAAACGAACTTCTGCCGAGAAGAAGTTATCATTCTGATAATACGATTCTACCGTACCAACCATAATCTTACTTGGAAACAAATTCGAATATGAATTTGTAACTAACGTATCCCCAATATTAATGATTGCATGTAATGGAATCTCTTCCAATGTGGCTGTTTTGTAATCTTTACCATCCCAAGTTAATGAACCATAAAAACCAGATTTCTTTAATTCTGTACTAACCCTAAACTGAGGATTTAAAACAGTCATTATCAACGAGAAATTCTGTGAGGTTCGTACAACAACACCAACAATACCCATCGGACAGATTACCGACATATCTTTTCGGATACCCTGTCTCCAACCTTTATCAATTGTGATAAAGTTCTTCACCTTATTGACTGAATTATTGAGCACTTTTGCTGCAATATATTCATACTGTTGTTGGTACAATGTATCGACAACTTTTGTAGCTGTAAATGATTTGTTGTATTTAGAATATTCCTGATTTGCGTATAGTCTTCCGTTTTCTTCTACAAGACGCTGATTTGCAAATCGAAGGTAAAAATATTGCGTAATGGATTCAGATATCGAATATATCTTCCCCTGAAACGCATTTGAAACTATGCCAAACTGGCTTTTTTGAGGCTCGTTAAAATTTATTATAAAGACAAAAGAAACTATTTGCAATAGTATAAAAAGCAATGCAAAACTATGCTTTTCAATAAATGCAAATAGGTTCCTCATCTGTATAATATAACTGTTTCACTATCGAATCAAGAATTTGAACTTGTCGATATTTTTCAATGCATAACCTGTACCACGAGCAACAGAGTGTAGTGGATCTTCTGCAACTTTGAATTTAATACCAGTTCTTCTTTCCAAACGGATATCAAGACCTTTCAACAAAGCACCACCACCTGTTAACCAAATACCATCACGAGAAATATCGGAATACAATTCTGCAGGAGTTGCTTCCAAAGCTGCGATAACGGCATTTTCTATAGAGTTAAGTGATTCGTCAAGCCATTGAGCTGTTTGCATATACGAAACATTTACATCCAATGGTTTAGCTGATACCAAGTGAGAACCTTTCACCATATAATCTGCTGGTGGATTTTCTAGTTCATCAACTGCTGCACCAACATGAATCTTGATTTCTTCTGCTGTACGTTCACCAATCTTAATGTTTTCGTTAGCACGAAGGTTTTCTTGAATCTTTGATGTGAACACATCACCGGCAATTTTGATTGACTTATCGCAAACAATACCACCTAACGAAATCACAGCAATTTCTGTAGTACCACCACCGATATCTACTATCATGTGACCTTGTGGTTCTTCAACATTCAATCCAATACCAAGAGCAGCAGCCATTGGTTCGTGAATCATGTACACTTCACGACCACCAGCATTTTCAGCAGAGTCGCGAACGGCACGAAGCTCAACTTCAGTACAGCCTGAAGGAATACAAACAACGATTTTTAATGATGGAGTAAACAAAGGTGTTTTTTCCTGCATCATCTTAATCATACCACGGATCATAATTTCCGCGCAGTTAAAGTCGGCAATCACACCGTCTTTCATAGGACGAACAACTCGAATACCAGAGTGAGTTTTACCCATCATCTGGCGAGCTTCTTTTCCTATGGCAACTGGTTGTTGTGTGTGACTATCCAAAGCAACGATACTTGGTTCGTCAACAACAATCTTGTCGTCTTGAATAATAATGGTATTTGCCGTACCTAAGTCTATAGCAATTTCTTGCGAAAGAAATGAAAATAATCCCATAATCTATTAATGTTTAAAGTGTCTTCTACCTGTGAATACCATTGCGATATCGAATTTGTTACATGCATCGATAACTTCTTCATCACGGATACTTCCACCTGGTTGTACAATGTATTTAATGCCATATTCATTGCAAACTTCAACGCTATCGCTGAATGGGAAGAACGCGTCAGAAATTAATACAGAGTCCTCAATTTTACATCCATCTTTCAAGTTGAAACGAGGAATTGTTAAAAGACGCAAACTGTCGATACGATTTGGTTGACCCATGCCTGCACCAGTTAACCAATACGAACCATCTTCAGCTTGTGATACAAGCGACATTGAGTTACTCTTTAAGTATTTACAAGCTTGTGTACCGAATTTTGCCAAATCAAGTTGTTTTTCTGAGAATGTCTTGCTTGTAACTGGCTTGTATTCTGTATCCATACCTTCATCTTCGTCTTGTACCAAAAGACCACCATTTACAGAACGATACAATTTTTCGCCCGTAATTGCTGGTTTTACTGGAGTAACCAATACACGCAAGTTTTTCTTTTTAGCAAGTATTTCTTTCGCTTCTTCAGAATATGAAGGAGCAATGATTATTTCAATAAATTTACCTGTAAACCAGTTAGCAATCTCAGCATCAACTTCACATGTGAAACATACAATACCTCCGTATGCGCTAACAGGATCGCCAGCCCATGCCAATTCCAATGCTCTCATTGGTGTGCTTGCTACTGCCAAACCACATGGATTCAAGTGCTTAACAACAGAAACAGCAACTTTGTTTTGAACATTTGAAACTGAGTTATATGCATCACTTGCAGCTTTCCATGCTGCATCAGCATCAAGCATGTTGTTATAAGAAATTTCCTTACCTTGTAAACATGGAGAATTTGCTAAAGTGTGTTCCAATTGGGTATTAGCAAATTGATAGAACACAGCTTTTTGGTGAGGGTTTTCACCGTAACGAAGAACTTTCCCGTTTGTTAAGCTGATTTTTTCAGAACCTTCATTTCCTTGGTTAAAGTAATTGAAGATAGCAGAATCATAGTGTGAAGAAACATTGAATGCATCACAAGCGAAACTCTTTCTGTCTTCGATAGAAGATACGCCTTTCTTTTCTGCCAAAAGAGTATCTAATTTGCCATACTGTTGTTTTGAGGCAACAATAATAACATCTTTAAAGTTCTTAGCTGCCGCACGAATAAGTGAAATACCACCGATGTCGATTTTTTCGATAATATCTTGTTCCGAAGCACCAGATGCAACTGTTTGTTCAAATGGATACAAATCAACAATTACAAGGTCAATTTCTGGAATTTCATATTTTGCCATTTGTTCTTGGTCACCTTCGTTATCGCGACGACCTAAGATACCTCCAAATACTTTTGGGTGAAGTGTCTTTACACGACCACCAAGAATTGATGGATATGTTGTTAAACTTTCAACAGCTGTAACTTTACAACCTAAACTTTCCAAAAATGTTTGGGTTCCACCTGTTGAATAAAAAGTAATTCCTAACTCTTTCAGTTTAAGTACGATACTATCAAGACCGTCTTTGTGAAATACTGAAATTAACGCTGATTTGATTTGTTTATCTGAACTCATTGCTACTGTTTTTTTGCTCTCTACAAAAGTAAAATTTTATCTATTATTATTCGTTTTTGAATACATATTTCCTCACATAAATATTTGAACCAACTTCCAACACATTATTTATGTCGGCTTTATTGATTTTTGCAAGGCGTTCGGCCTTCATTCCATACAATTGAGAAATGGTATTGAATGTCTCGCCTTCGCGAACTGTATGTGTCATATATTTACCATCAGCACGCATTGCTTTTTCTTCGATATATACCATGGTTCCTTCTTGTAGTTCTTGACCTGGCTTAAAATCATTAATCGCGAACAATTTCCACATTGGAACGCCAAACTTCTGAGAAATTATATAAATCGTTTCGTTTTTGTCAAGTATGACAAACTTTTTGTGATTGTTTTTATATACACGTTTGCCGTGTTTTGTTGCAACAGGCTCTGTTGTCCAAGGTGTAGGTGCTTCAATAGACGAAGCAGGAGCATCGCCCTTAACAACAACGGCTTTTTCAACCTCTTCTGCTTTCTCCTTTTTCGTCTTTTTCTCAAACATATCAGGAGTCATTGAGTCGTATTTATGCAACTGATTATCTTCAATAATTTTTATCAACATTTTAGGATATTCCGGATTTGTTGCATAACCTGCACGCTTTAACCCATATGCCCAAGAAGTGTAATCGCCTTTGTCGAAATCAAATAGAAATGCATATCGTTGACCATTTCTCAAAAAATTCGAGTGGTCAACATACGAATCATACACTTGATCATATACGCGGAAACATTCTCCCTTGGCATCGTCATCGTGATACACACGTTTCCCTTGCCACGAACTATGGCATTTTATACCAAAGTGATTATTCGAAGCTATTGACAAATCACTATTTCCATTATTTGATTCCAAACAAGCTTGTGCCAATGTGATACTTGCAGGAATACCCACTCGTTGCATTTCCTGAACGGCTAGTTTTGCATATTTTGCGATATATTCATCTCTAGTTAGTTTTGCGTTTTGGCTAAAGCAAGTTGCTGCAAAACAACACATTATAAGGAGAATAGAAACCGTTCTTTTCATTTGTTTGAGATTGAAATACCTATATTTTGACGCTTTCAAAATTACAGATGTTGCCACAATATACTTGCGTATTTTCTCAAAAGAATTTCACAAGTTATCAAACTTTATTCACAATTGTTACAAAAACATTTGTGGAGTTAAAATCTTGAGAAATCAAGGAAAAGTGCATATAAAAATATAGCAAAAATTATTGCCATTCCTATCATCTGCGCATTTTCCAAAAACGATTCGCTTGGCTTTTTTCGAGTAACGAGTTCGTACAAAAGGAACAAAAAATGACCGCCATCAAGTCCTGGAATCGGTAATATATTCATAAAAGCCAAAATCACAGAGAACAATGCGGCTAACGACCAGAAACTACGCCAGTTCCAAGTGTCGTCATATAATTTCCCCATGGAAACGAAACTACCTATTTGTTGAGAACCTTCTTTCGTGAAAACCAATTTAAATTGTTTCACATAAAACACCATAGTGTTCACGCCCATTTTTATTCCTTCTGGTATTGATTGAAGCAATGAGAATGTTTCGGTTTTTACATCAAAAAGTTTCTGCGCAGGTGTTGACCAAGCTCCTATTTTCCCTTCATCAGATATTGTAATAGGTATTTTCTCCTCATAACCATGACGAACCACGGTTAACTGCACTGATTTCCCCTTGAATTTTGGAACTGTCTGCAGAAAGTCAATGAAAGCAGGTGTTGCAATAGAATCAATTGCGACAATTTTATCACCTACTCGCAGAGTTGACTTATCGGCCGGCGTGCCTGGCATAATCGAATCAATTATAAATGGCACAAATTCCGTAATGAAATATGAGTTAGGATTCGATATGATTTTCTTCCCAATACCTTCAGGAATAGCAACCTCAACCGTTCTGCCATTACGATCCACAATTACCTTTTCAGCATCGTCCAACAAAATCATAGAAAACGCATCTGCTAAAGTTTTTGGCGTTGTTTCATCGACTTGCAAAATCTTATCTCCATTCTGCAATCCCATAGAGAGCGCCGTGGAATCACAATAAATTCCATATTCCAAATTCTGTAATGGAAGATATGTTTTCCCCCAAGTAAAAGATATGGCAGCATAAATTACAATTGCAGCAATAAAATTATTGATTACTCCTCCAGTTATTATTAACATTCTCTGCCACAATGGTTTCGAACGATATTCCCATGGCTGTGGTTCTGATTGTAACGAATCGGTATCCATTGATTCATCAACCATGCCAGCAATCTTACAATATCCTCCTAGTGGCACCCAACCAATTCCGTATTCTGTCTCACCTTTACGAAATTTAAAAATGGAAAAGAATGGATTGAAGAATAAATAAAATTTGTCGACACGCGCACCAAAAATCTTTGCCCACATAAAGTGACCAAGCTCATGGACGAACACAAGCAGAGTTAAAGTCAATAATAATTGCAGTGTTTGTATCATAATGTTTTACTTAAGTTGTGAGCAAAGTTACTGAAATTCCATAAATAACTATGAATTTATATATTGGAGTACATATAGATATGGTTACCAATGTGTGTAAAATAAATACTATATTTGTAGCAGTTTAACAAATTAGAACAATTAGAACAATTACAAAAAATAAAATAGGAAACTAATATTACTAAAATATAATTGAACATTTAGGCTTAGTCTCTCTTGAAAATCCGCCAGATTATTTAATACCCGAGATAAGCGTAAGAAAGTTCACGCAATGCGTGAATTGTTTTGTGCTTATGGGTAATGGTTCTTGGCGGAGCCTTCAAGAGTAAGTAACATACAAACAATTCACGTTTTTTATGCATATAGGTCAGCTTATACAGAAGGAAATTAAAAGGCAAGAACGAACAATAGCATGGTTCTCTCGAAAACTATGTTGTGACTATAGTACGGCATATAAGTTGTTCAAACGAAAGTCTATAAATACAGATGATCTTATACGTATAAGTAAAATATTGAACCATAACTTCTTTGATGATTTTAGGCAGGAGTTTGAGAAATAATATGGAAAAATCTTCCATACTAATATGGAACTTATGTCTATACCCGAATACAACTACACATACCTAAACTTTCTAATTTTACAAAAAGTTTAACCCTTAAAAAGAATTATTATTTATGGAATTAAAAAAAGATTTAAAAACATTATCAATCTCTTCAATTACAGTAGGAGTTATAGCTATGCTATTTAATAGTTGGTTGTTTAGTATAGCTGCAATTATTTTAGCATTTTTTCTTTATCGTAGACAGGAAGGCAATACTGATAGCAAAAAACACTTTATTATAGCAATAATTACGGCAATACTAGGATGTATTGGTATTGTAGGTTTTGTTCTGGATAAGATAGAGCAAAGTAAAAAAGAGGAAACAAAAGCAAAAAATGAAGCTTTAATTTCTGATATGAAAAGTTTTGTTTCTGAATTATCACCAATAACCATAGACGACGTGAAAATCAATGGTGATTTTTCTAAATATTTTAAAGTAAAATCGATACGTATCGAACCTAAAGAAATCGAAAATGAGAACTATCTCACAGATAGAGAACTTGGAGAAAAAGAATTAGAAGAAAATAGTTTTGTACAAAATTGGACTGCGAAATTATTATTCGAACGCTCTGGAATAAAATTGTCATCTAACTCTGATACATATTATACAGGTGACATGAAATTTGTTTTTGAGGATGAATCAGGATATCCTATAACTGCCACCGAAAATGATGAAAATTTAAGTGAGGATGATTTTTACAAAGCCCTTGGAGAAACCATTAGCTACGAATACACATTTATCCTAGGAAAGGGTAAAGAGAAAGATGCTCTATCTAAAATTAAATCATTAAAAGTTGAGTCTAAACTACAGAAAGGAAGCCATTACAAGGATGAATTACAAAAAAGAAAGGATGAATGGAACGATGCTATCGATAAATATAATAAAACTTTGAATGAAGTAAAAGACGAATATAATAAAGAATATAATAAAGCTTTGAATAAAGTAAAAGACGAGATTGACGAAGATTTATGGTAAATTGGTTAAAACTCTATCTTTAGAATACAAAATAATTTTAATACTTTAAATAATTAGTAATCATGGAAAATAATCAAATCAAACAACAATTACCCAATGCTGTTGCTGTATTGGTATTAGGAATCTGTTCTATTTTATTTGGATGTTTTTTTATAGGCTTAATCTGTGGTATTATTGGTCTTGTAATGTCCAAAAGTGGGATAAAACTATATCAGGAAAATCCAAATGCGTATGATAACTACGGTATGTTAAATACTGGACGAATATTATCCATAATCGGTGTTGTACTTGGCACATTATACGTAGTATACTATGTTATCTGCATAAATATCTTAGGTGCAGCAACAAATGGATTACTTAATGAAGTTCTAGAGAATTTGTTTTAATGCAATTATTGCCTTGTGCTTATAAACAATTATTGGGATTTTCATGTCCAATGTGCGGAGCACAAAGAGCAATAATTTTATTCTCTCAAAGTCATTGGTTGGAAGGAATTATAATGTTTCCTCCTTTCGTACCAATGACTTTTTCTTTTTTTTATGTTATCGCAAAGATATGGCTCCAAAAACCTATTACAACCATAGAAATAAAATTATTAGTGACAATTAATGTACTCTTTCTGCTAATAAATTTTTTCTTGAAAAATATAGATTTTCTGACCTTTCTCAGATAAATTCCTCTCCTTCACAAACTGTTCATTAATTCATATAGATACGCAGGACTTTGCACATATAATTCACCTTCTTCATCTTGTAAGATATTCATTATGGGAGAATTATAAACCCGTGCCATAGCCTGTTCTATTGTACAATTTGTATCTTCCATCACATATTTTACTAATTCACTTATAACATAGTTTGTAAGATACGTTGCTATTTGATGATGATTCGGATGATTCGGCTGGTTCATATAGTCTCTACAGTGTTTTTCGTTAAATATTGTAATGCTTTTTCTGAGCCAAAATAATACTGTTGATCAAGATATTTGTCTTGTAATAACTGAGCTGCTTGTTCTGGACTATAAATACCTTCATGGTAATTGGTCAACTGTAAAACAACACCGTCATCGGCAATTGGACCAATCACAATATCATAGCTATGAATAGGTTTTTCATTCTTTTTATCGCGATTGGAATCCACAAATAGAAACCATTCTACACATGCTTTTTCAGGGAAAATTTTTACTTGTAAGTTAGAGCATAAAGCGGCTTCGTCAAAGTCATAGCAAATAATTGTTGCTTTTCCACCAAAAAGACGACTCCTTTTTTTTGCCATACGAATTGCAGTGTCCTTATTAGGTGTCACATAAAAACCTTTACCAAAATCTTTATGAATCATCCCTTTAGATAAGTCTATTTCAATTATGTCGTCATTCGTTCCATGGTATAGTTTCATACAAGCGTACCTCCATTTTTCTTACAAATAATAGATAAATCATCTATTGTTTCGTCCATCGACTGTAAATGTTCTATATCGTAAAATTCAATTAGAAATTCCAATCCCTTATGCTCCTGCAAATATCGATATGCCGATTGCCTTGACAATGCATATCGCTGCCCAAAAGCATATATACAAACCGTTAAGAAAGGTATTTCAAATTTACTCATTTTAATATAATTTCTAGAAAATTAAAACTCAATTATAAATATATTTATCTATAACAACGACTGTGCGTATTTCATTGATTCATTGTGCGTTTCAACATAATCTTCAAGTGTTGGTTCAGCAACAAATGAAATGTGTTGCATGGTTTTTTCTATCATATCGGACATACCAAAGAAAGAAACCTTATCTTGTAAAAATGCTGCAACGGCAACTTCGTTTGCTGCATTCATAATACATGGCATATTACCACCCTGTTCTATTGCAGAAAGAGCAATATTCAAATTTCTAAAATTCTTCCGGTCTGGTTTTTCAAATGTTAAATTACCCAATGCAAACAAATCTGTACGAGGGTAATCAGCCTTTAATCGTTCTGGGAAACTGAAGGCGTATTGAATAGGAATACGCATATCTGGCGCCCCCAATTGTGCTTTTATCGAACCATCTTCAAATTGTACAGCCGAATGAACTATTGATTGTGGATGTACCAACACCTCTATTTTCTTTGCCGGCATGTCGAACAACCATTTAGCTTCTATCACCTCCAATCCTTTATTCATCAACGAAGCAGAGTCAATTGTGACCTTCGCACCCATACTCCAATTTGGATGTTTCAATGCCTGCGCTTTAGTTACTGTCGCTAATTGCTCTGCAGAAAATCCTCTAAATGGACCACCAGATGCTGTCAACAAAATCTTTTCAGCCTTATTTCCACATTGAATTTCTCCTTGTAAACATTGATAAATAGCAGAATGTTCCGAATCAACAGGAATGATTGCTGACTTTGGATGTTGTTTCAACAGATTGTTTACCAACTGACCTGCAACAACAAGTACTTCTTTGTTTGCTAAAGCGATAATTTTATCGTGTTCAATCGCATGAATGATTGGTGCCAAACCAGCGTAGCCAACAAGTGCTCCCAACACCATATCCACAGAACTCATTTCCACCACATCATTCAACGAATCAGGTCCGGTGAAAACTTTTATCATCTCGTCTTTTAGTTGTTCGGCAACATACTCGTACTTGTCTGGATTTGAAATCACTACAACATTCGGATTAAACTTCTTGGCCTGTTCTATCAACAAATCTGCATTGTTATGAGCAGTAAGAACCTCAACCGAAAATTCTTTCGGATGACGAGAGATAACATCTAATGCCTGAGTTCCAATAGAACCCGTAGAACCTAAAAGAGCAATTCTTTTCATCGTTAGTACACTATATAATTCTCTGAATTCACAGGTTTGCCTTCGTGCCACAATTCAAAATGTAAATGTGGACCTAATGTTAAATCACCCGTGTTGCCGACCAAAGCGATTCCTTCACCGGCAACTACCTGATCACCTGCTTTTTTCAGCAACTTCGCGTTATGTTTGTACACAGAAATAAAATCGTTACTGTGTTGAATTACAATGATGTAACCGGTTTCTACCGTCCATGTAGCCAGAAGAACTGTACCATTTAATACAGAATGTATAATACTATTTTCGGCAGCCACTACATCGGTTCCAAAATGTCCTTGACTAAAATTACTTGAAACAACGCCATTAATCGGTGGATAAAAGAACAAATTCTCTATACGCACACCTGTTGTATTGGCATGAAAGTTCACATTCAGTGCCTCTGTTTCTTGAATTTCCATACGAAGCATAGAATCAGCAGGTGAGATGTCGAAATTCAAATTTGCGTAATTTTCTGTCTGTTGCACTATAATCGAATCTATAGCAGCATATTCAGATGGATCGTCGCCGCTCAAAATCGTTTGCAACACTTGCATTTTCTGAGCATATAGTTTCATCTGATATTCTAAAGAGTCAACTAATTCTGCATTATGTTCAATCTTCTCGCGCTCTTCCAACTCTGGATAATTTGGTATAATATACTCTTTTAACGGAGTATAGGCTATTATTACATATACGAGCAAGATCAATACCAACGACAAGGTCGCAAGTATCAAAAATAAATTATGTATAGACAAACGGAACGAAACAATATGCGCAAAAGTCTTCTCATTCGTAATAGTTAACCTATACTTCATGCGAAGTTTCTTCCAACGCAATGCGCGTTTTTGTTTTCGTGTTACATTCTTCTTATCGGCCATTGTCTATAATTTTTCCGTCTTCCATTTTTACAACACGGTCTGATATTGCAGCCAAATTGTCGTCATGTGTTACAATCACAAATGTTTGTTTAAATGTATCTCGTAAACGCAAGAATAACTCATGAAGTTCTTGCTTGTTATGCGTGTCGAGATTCCCCGATGGTTCATCGGCAAAGATTACAGCAGGATTATTCATTATCGCACGCGCAATTGCAACACGCTGTTGCTCTCCACCCGACAATTCTGCAGGTTTATGAGTAATTCGATGCGAAAGGTTTAAAAAATCCAATAATTCTTTTGCGCGATCTTCGCTTTGTTTCAATGACTTTTTCTGTAACAATGCAGGAATACAAACATTTTCTAACGCTGTGAACTCCGGCAACAATTGATGAAATTGGAACACAAAACCTATATGTTCATTGCGGAAATTCGCTAATTCTTTTTCTTTTAGTTTGCTGATATCTGTTCCTAAAATTGTTACGGAACCCGCATCGGCATTCATCAATGTCCCCATAATCTGTAAAAGTGTTGTTTTACCCGCACCACTTTTACCAACAATAGAAACAATCTCGCCACTCTCTACATCAAAATCTATCCCCTGCAACACAGGAAGGGAACCAAAAGATTTCTGTATGTTTCGAGTTTCTATAATCATACTGCAAAGTAACGAAAATTTTATGGTTTTATTTTAATATCCTTCCTTGTTCAACCATTTCTGATATTCCGTTGCAAACGCAAGATGCTTTGCAAATGTCGTAGAGAAATTACTGTATCCCGAATAGTTTGGCTGTGCACAGAAATAAAAATAATTGTGATGCTCGTAATTCAAAACAGCATCAATGCCTGCTTTCGAAGGAATACAGATTGGTCCTGGAGGTAATCCTTTCCATTCGTATGTACTATACGGGGACGACTTTGCACGTTCAATATGACCTTTGCGTACACGTTTTATTTCAAAGTCATTCAATGCATACTTGATTGTTGGATCGGCTTGTAACTTTCCTGCCGTTTCATTTCCATTCAAGCGATTCATGTAAACTCCGGCAATCTTTGGTTTCTCATCGTTGTGGCGAGTTTCCTGGTCGACTATGGAAGCCAGCGTCATAACTTCCTGTGGAGCAAGTCCGATTTGCTTCGCCTTTGCCAAACGTTTCTCTGTCCAAAATTTATTGTATTCTTTAGACATGCGTTCCATAAACTGACGCGCCGAAGTATTCCAATAGAATTCGTATGTGTCGGGCATGAAAAGACAAATAATTGTTTCTCGTTTAAATCCCAATGAATCAATAAAATCTCTGTCGCTGCACAAATCCGAAAGTTCCTCATAACTTGCCTCCAATTTGTCGGCAACTAGTCGGAGAACCTCATCGTAATGACGGGCATTTGTTATAACAACATCAACTGTTTTTCTCTTACCAGAACGAAATAATCGCACAACATCGAAAGCCGACATACCGTCGGTTAACTCGTACATGCCCGGATGAATATGGTTTTCTAAATCAAGGACTTTTGCTACAATCTGCAAGCCTGTAACATTGCCAACCTGTAACTTTTGTTCTAACTTGTTTGTAATGTCTTCTACATTAGAATTAGTTTCTATTGCAAAATTCACCTTCCCTTCGGATACCGACACGCATTTTCCAAAAACAACTATTCCTAAATATCCACCTACAATTGCAGCTAATGCTACAATTCCCAACAAGATAGGTGCAACAGATGACTTTTTCTTTCCCATATTTTATTCTTTAATTAGTGGTTTCCAAACATCTGTATGTAATTCACCAAATGCTCCTTGTAAAGATTTAACTATCAAATCCTTTACAGTCATATCCGCTTTATTACATACTTCCTCCATAGTACCATCAATAAATTCCATTACCGTAGCTACATCAAGTCTCCACATATCTCTTTCCTTGTTAAAACTAAGGAAAATCGGCAATTCTTTTTTCCCATCTAAGCATTGCGCCTGTGCAGAATTACCATTGTAAGAGATGTTACCCAATGTCCACTTCGGTGCATTAGTCAAACCAAGATTCACACTACTCACATAGAAACTTGTTCCATCTAAATTTGCAACATCTATTTCTATCTCTTTAGACAAATACAGCTGCCGGAAATTCAACACACAAACCATTTCTGAAAATGATAAAGCGGCTACCTGCGATGAATCGGCAGTCTTTATTAAATTTACCATTGAATCATAGTATGCAATAGATTTACTATCAAGACATAATACGGCTATTTCCCCTTCTTTATCTGTAACAGCTTTTACATAATTCAAATACGCTCCCTTTACCTGTGCCTTAACTTGCTTTGCATCTTTACCTTGGGCAAACGACAATTGAATAGCACAGAAGAAACAAAGAATTCCAATTAATGAAAATTTTCCAACAAAGTTTAGTTGTTTCATTTTTACAAAGTTTAGTTGTTTCATTTTTACAAAGGAAAGGAAAAAAGATTAAAAATGAATACCTTTGCAAAAAATCAAGCTATGTTTGATGTTCATTCTATACGAAACGATTTCCCGATTTTGAGCCAAAAGGTTCATAATCACGATTTAATTTACTTCGACAATGGCGCCACCACGCAGAAACCGCAAGTGGTAATCGATGCCATAGTTGATGCATATACTAAAACAAATAGTAATATCCACCGTGGAATTCATACGTTAAGCCAATTATCCACGACTATGTATGAACAAGCGCGACAAATGGTACAAGTTTTCATAAATGCTCCGCATGACTATGAAATCATCTTTACCAAAGGTGTTACCGAATCATTAAACCTTGTGGCCCAAACATTTAGTGAAGCTTTCCTAAACGAAGGTGATGAAATTATAGTTTCTGCTATGGAACACCATTCCAATCTTGTTCCTTGGCAAATGGTTTGTGAACGCAAAAAGGCGAAACTGAAATTTATTCCTTTCAACCACGATGGAGTTCTCGACATTGAGGCATACAAGAATTTGTTTACGGAAAAAACTAAATTCGTTTCGGTTGTTCATGTGTCAAACACATTAGGAACTGTCAATCCTATAAAAGAAATTATCAATATCGCACACAGCCACAATGTTCCAATTATGATTGACGGCGCTCAATCAATACAGCATATTCCTATTGACGTTCAGGAACTTGACTGTGATTTCTTTGCTTTCTCCGGACATAAAATCTACGCTCCAACAGGAACGGGCGTTCTTTGGGGAAAAGAAGAATGGTTGGAAAAACTTCCTCCTTATCAAGGTGGCGGTGATATGATAAAAACGGTGACGCTCGAAAAAACGATCTACAACGACTTACCTTTTAAATTCGAAGCAGGAACAACAAATTATGTCGGCGCGCATGCGCTTGGAGTTGCTCTCCACTATCTTATGAATATTGGAATGTCGTATATTCAGAAATATGAATCAGAATTAATCCAATATGCTAATCAAAAATTGGCTGAAATTCCACAAGTAACAATAATTGGAAATGCTCCCGAAAAAGCTGGTGCCATTTCATTTGAAGTTGCAGGCGCTCACTGCGCCGATATTGGAATGATACTCGACAAACAAGGTATTGCCATACGAACAGGAACACATTGCACTGAACCAATTATGCAATATTATGGAGTTCCTGGCACTGCACGCATGTCGTTGGCAATGTACAACACAAAAGAGGAAATTGATTATTTTGTAAAAACACTTGCAAAAGTGGCTATAATGTTTGAATAAATACTAGTATGAAAAAGTTACTTCCATTTCTATTAATTCTTGCAATTTTCAGTAGCTGTAAAAAAGAATATAACTACTACTATGTCACAAATGTAGATAGTATCTATAGAAGTTATTATTATCAAACTATACTAAGTGAACAACAAGAAATAACGGCAGAAAAACAACCTGCCTTTCTTAAAAAAGGTGACACGATTGCTGTCTTTGCATTGTCTAACGCAGTATCGAAAACAGAATTAGCAAGAGGCATCGACACTTTAAAGAAATGGGGATTGGTAGTTATTGAAGCTGATAACTTATACAAACAAGACGGACGCTATGCCGGCACTCAAAGCGAACGTATCGAGAGCTTCCAAAAACTTGTTGATAATCCAAATATTAAAGCGCTGATTTCGGCACGAGGCGGTTATGGAGCTGCACAAGTGCTTTCGTATATAGATTTTTCATCATTTGAACAAAACCCGAAATGGGTTATTGGCTATAGCGATGTAACAGCCTTACATATTGCCTTAAACAATATGGGATATGCCACCATTCATGGACCTATGGTGAAAAATTTCACCGATGCCGAAAGCGTTCAATCTCTTAAGAAAGCGTTGTTCGGAGAATTAACCACAAATTCAATTACTACCAACAACAACTGTGTAACCGGTACAGCCGAAGGTCGCTTAGTCGGTGGAAATTTGTCGCTTATCTACAGCATGGGCGGAACATTATACGACTTGAATGTTAAAAATTCAATCTTGCTGATTGAAGATACCGGCGAGGCAAATTATGCAATTGATAGAATGTTGGCTAACCTTAAGTTAAGCGGAAAACTAGATGCTCTTAAAGGTGTTGTGGTTGGAGAATTCTCACAAATGACACAAAGTTCTGACTTGCCAATAAACGAAATAATTCACAATTATTTTGACGATCTCGATATTCCAATTCTATACGGCATCAATATAGGACACGACACTAAGAACTATGCGACATATCTTGGCAAGACTGTGAAACTCACTGTTTCAAAAGATAAAGCAACTATTACATACTAAACTGGCTTCTCTCTATATACATATTCCATACTGCAAAAAACTGTGCTACTATTGTGATTTCCACTTTAGTCTAAATGGGAAAACACAAGGGGAAATGGTTTCGGCTCTTTGCAAAGAGATACAGTTACGGAAAAAATTTCTCGGAGATGCAAACCTCAATACTGTTTATTTCGGCGGAGGAACTCCTTCTGTATTGGCACACAATCAATTAGACGAACTATTTGCAACCATACGGGCAAATTTTTCTCTATCAGAAAATGCCGAAATCAGTTTTGAATGCAATCCCGACGATATTACCACAGAATATTGTACGAAGCTTCGTTCATTAGGCATTAATCGTCTAAGCATAGGAATCCAGTCGTTTTACGATGACGACCTTGAACTTCTAAACCGACGCCACACTGCCGAAAGTGCCAGACAAGCCGTACACATTGCACAACAATGTGGTTTCGAAAATATTACCGTAGATCTTATCTATGGGCTTCCCAATATGACCTTGGAACGATGGCAACATAACCTCAACGAGGTGGAAGAATTGCAAGTTCAACATCTTTCCTCCTACTCGCTTATGGTCGAAGAACATACGGCGCTACATAAATTCGTACGAACAGGGAAATTTATTTTACCCAAAGAAGAAACTGTTTTGGAACAATTCAATTATCTTATTGATTGGGCACAACAACACGGATTTGAACAGTATGAGATATCTAATTTTGCAAAACCAGGATTTGAATCTCGACATAATTCAGCCTACTGGTGCGGTAAGCCGTATCTTGGAATTGGACCTTCGGCTCACTCATTCGATGGTGACAACAGATACTGGAATATCGCTCATAATGCCAAATACATTGCAGCCATACAAAACGGGGAAATTCCAGCGGAAATGGAACAATTGTCTGCCAAAGACAAATACAATGAACTTATAATGACCGGTTTACGAACACGAAACGGTGTTAATATCGATTCAATTAAAAATAATTTCCCTGAAGAATATTATCATACCTTTGTACAGCAAAAAAATAAATATCTTGAGCAAAATCTTGTACAAGAAAAAGAAAAACAACTAATACTTACTCGCAATGGTATTATGCTCTCGGATACCATTATGAGTGATTTTTTTATAACAGATTAATATGGGACTCATTTCTAAACTTGTCGGACAAACGGCGATTTACGGATTAAGCACAATCATTGGCCGCTTCTTGAATTTTATGTTGGTGCCACTGTACACACGCTGTTTCTCGCAATCGGAATATGGTGTGGTAACAGAATTATATAGTTACACCGTTTTCTTGATGATTTTCCTTACATACGGTATGGAAACCGGATTTTTCCGATTTATGCAAAACAAAGATGACGCACCCAAAGTATTCTCAACAATCACAACTAGCCTATTCTCATCATCGGCAATTTTTATTGGCTTAGTTTTCTTGCTATTAGCTCCTATTTCCAGTGTTCTTGGCTATAGCGACCACCAAGATTTTGTAATGATTATGGCAATAATCATTGGTATTGACGCATTTACCAGCGTGCCATTTGCCAAACTTCGTCACGAAAACAAAGCACTGAAATTTGCTTGTATAAAACTAACAAACATCGGTATTAATATAGGACTTAACATACTGTTTATCATTATTTTGCCAACGATGGCAAAAACTTCATCCAACCAATGGATTATAGAACATTTTTCTACACCACAAGTAGTCTATATATTTATTTCGAACTTGGCAGCAAGCGTGGTTACTCTTCTGCTTCTTTTGCCTGATATTATTAAAGGACGAAATGGGTTCGATTATGAATTACTTAAAAGGATTTTCAGCTATTCATGGCCACTACTTATCTCAGGACTTGCCGGTAGTATTAATGAAGTGTACGATAGAGTTTCGCTTCGTTATTTCCTAACAGTTCCTGAAGGTGTCGATGCTTCGCAATACATACTTTCGCAAGTAGGTATTTATGGGGCTAACTACAAACTTGCCATGATTATCTCCATCTTTAACCAAGCATTCAGATTTGCAGCAGAGCCATTCTTTTTCTCAAGAATGAAGGAAAAAGACTCACGACAGATGTATGCAAAGATTATGAATTACTTCACAATCTTCACGTTATTCTTATTCCTTGTAATTCTACTATATCTTGATATTTTCAAACTATTTATCGGTACAAATTTCCACGATGGATTAGGTATAATTCCTGTATTGCTGATGGCAAATATTTTCCTTGGAATTGTATTCAATTTATCAATTTGGTACAAAGTAACCAATCAAACAAAATTTGGTATTGGAATAACTGGTTTTGGTGCATTTATTACATTGGCAATCAATATGATATTTGTTCCGATTTATGGGTATGCCGCATGTGCGTGGGCAACACTTGCCTGCTATGTGTTGATGGCAATTCTTTCGTATATTTTATGCCAGAAACACTATGGCATTCCATATAAAATTGGAACATTAGCAGCATATTTCATATTGGCTGGCGTGCTATATTATGCCGATAGTGCCATTACATTTGATGGGCTTATTCTCTCATACACATACAAAACCGTACTTGTGGGTATCTTCCTGATTCTTACTGTCGGTAACGAATGGAGAATACTTAAAGCTGAAAAGAAGTCATAACAAATTGTAGTCGTACAACTATGGAAGAAAAAACAATATACGAAGGTTCTCCTTCACAATGGATTAACATAAAAGTTTTCCTTTTATGCGGATTGTTTTGTTGGCTTATCGTTCCAATCTTTTTCGCATTATACCATTACTATCTGCTAAAATGCACAAAAACAACCATAACAACAAAACGCATTATCGTTGAACGTGGTTTATTTTCAAAAAGAACAGATGAAATTCTCTTAAAACGCGTAACCGATACCAAACTATTTGAACCTTTTTTACTTCGCTTAGTTGGCTTGTCAAACCTTACAATCTACTCTACCGACAAAACCAGAGGCGAACTATTTGTTGATGCCATTCACAATGGCAAACAGATATGGAATGAACTTCGTGCAGCCGTAGAAATGGAACGAGTAGGCGTAAAAGAATTTGAACAAAGATTCGTGTAAAATCACTTCTTCCGAATAACACGATGCTTTTTTAACCATTGCCAAGTTAATTTCCATCCTCCAAATTCATAATATAATCAGAATACATTTTCTGATATTGTGGCTTCAATTTAATAGAATTTTCTTGGAGCATATCGCCATATTGTTGTTTGTCCTTCTCTGTTTGTTGGAATTGTTTCTTGGCTGTTTCCGAAGGTGTTTCCTTGGCTGTTTTTGATTCACGTTCTTTGTCTTTATCGCGTTCGTGTTTTGAATTTTCTGCTTCGAGCATACGAGTCAATATCTGCTCCTGGCGCATCATAGTTTGTGGCGTAATATTCTGATTAACAATATCGCGCTCGGTTTGATCCATCAGGCGTTGAATATCTTTTAATTGCTGAACTCCTTCAGGCGAAAGTTCACCATTCTGCATCATTGTGTATGCCATCTGTTTGAGCATTTGCTCTTTCATAAGCATTTCGCTCAACTGTTTCTGCATCTGTTGCGATGGCATTCCGCCGTTTTTCATCTGCTTCATCATCTCCTGCATCTGCGACTTCAACGATTCTTGCATCTGTTTCATTTGCTGGAACGACGGCTTTGCACCCTTACCCGAGCTACGTGGATTCTGGCATTGTTGTTGTCCTTCCATTTGCTGTGCAGCTTGCTGCTGCATGGCATCCAAAACTTCGGACAATAACAAAGCTAAATTGTTCGCCGAGGTCATAATATACTGCTGATTCATTTGCGCCAAACCTCGTTGCCGCTGCTCCAAATTATCCAATACCACTGCCCCATTCTTATAAATCTCGAACACTTCACTATTTATCGATTGTGAAATCTGTGGGACACGCGTACTCAACACATACAATGAATCCTTTATTATCTGGAAATTCTCGCGCAAAGCATTCTGATTATCCGCTGTTTCGGCATATTTCGGATCGGCGTACGATAGCTTCTTAGTCTGATTCAATAAATCTTCTTGCTTAAACGAGAACGTCACTAAATTTTCAAGTATCTGACGCAAGTTTGCCATATCTTCCATAGCTTGCTGCTGCATTTGTTGCTGCATCATTCCTTGCATTGACTGTGCAAGTTTCTCGGTTTCTTCTGCTGCTTTTTTCATCGACTTCGATGCTTTGTTTTGCTGCTTTTGTTCTTGCTCCGACTGGCTTTGCTGCATTGCATTCTTTATATCCTGGAATTGCTTATCGAAATTCTGTAGCTCATATTTCTGTTGTAATTCTTCATTTTTCTCTTTTGCATCGTTATAACTCTTCTCTATCGACTGCAGTTCCTCGGAAATCTGTTTCATTTTCTGATTTACCTCATCAGAATTTTTACCAGTCTTCATTTCTTCGGAAAGTTGCTGTTGTTCTTGGGCAAGTTCTTCCAAACGTTCACCAGACATCTGCACTTGCTGTTCAACATCCATTCGTTTCAATAACTCTAAATCACGATCAAGTTGTTTCGAAAGCTCTTCGTAAGACATTTTCATATCTTCCGATTTTTGTATGAAATCATTCTTATTGAACTCCTCGCGCATTTTTTCAAATTCTTCCATCATCTTACGCAACTCATCGTCCATTAAACTATTCAGCAATTCGTTGATTTCTTGCTGCTTGCGAAGCATTTCTTCGTCTTGTTTCGACATTTGTTTTTGCAATTCATTCTTTTGTTGAAGAGATTGCTGCAACGATTCTACCTGCTGTTTTATTTGTTGCTGTTTTGCTTGCATTTCGTCAAGAACTTGCTTTCTCTCCCATTCCGAAAGATTTTCATTCAACAATTTCTGCTTTAACTTTTCGAAATCTTTCATCAAATCCTGCGCAATCGACGACGATTCTTCAAATGACGATGTAATCTGTTCTGAATATTGCTCTTGTAGTTTTTCCAATTCTTCTTGCGTAGGAATCGTACATTCATACACCGACGTACGTGCCGATTTTTTCCCATTTATCGCATCATTATCGAATGTTTCGAAATAGTATTGTATAACTTCTCCTTTTGTAAATTGCGAAAAATCAAATAGATAGAAAAATTGTTGATGCGTGATTGATGGCGAAAATTCTACCAGAATACGGACTTTTTCTGCTTCGTTATCCTTTACATAATACACAAATTCCAATGATGAAAAGCCATAGTCATCCTGCATTTCTCCTTTAAAGTAATAAGTGAAATATTTAACGCTATCTTGCTGTTGTTCTACCTGTATAGATGGTCGTACATCAGGAATTACAGTAAAAGTATAATTGATGATTTGTACAGAATCTAAAAATTCATTTTTCCCTATTAAACTATATTCTTCTGTTTGCAGAACTTTTTGATTTAAAACGAATGAATCTTCTTTTTTCTGAAAAGCAATTCGCTTATTTTCAGACACATAAAAAAGTGAATCTACATCAACAGCGGCAACCGACCAAGCAATTTGTGAACCTGCTGGAACAGTAATATCACCAGTATTTTTTTCAGTAAAATTGTCAATTTGCGTATATGTCGGAACCGTTACATTCAATGAAAACTGCAACAATTGTGGCAACGGATACACTTCCAACATAAATTGTTTCGACGAATAATTTTCGGCTATAAAATTAAATGTGATTGATTGATTGCAGCCACGAAGAACATATTCGAATGTAGAGGCCGTTTTTTTCGTCATAGCGAAACTATTACCGCCAAATTGTAATTGTACCTCATCGGGAATATAATCGCCTTCAATATGCATTGAAATTGAAAAATCCGCTCCTCTCACAACCGCCAAACTATCGTTATCTAAAACAAAGCGGAATGGAGCCGGTTTTTCGAACTGCTCGTTGTGCTTAACTATTCGTTTCGCTCCATCAACAATTGCTCGCGGATACAACACTGTAACTAAAATCACAACAACTAGCAACGCAACCGCATACTTCCAATACGAGATAAATTGTTTAAAATCAAATACTGAAATGAATGGTATTGGTTGTAAAGATTTAATTTTCTGGTTAATAGCAGCTATTGCCAACGCATTATCACGCAAAGTTTCGTCGTTCGACAATTCCAAAGTATTTTGTAGCGTGTCGTGTATTTCCGGAAAAAATTTTGCAACAATTTTTGCTGCCTCTTCATAGGAAATTATCTTCCCAATCTTATAAATGTGTATAAAAGGAATACACACATATTTTACTAACGTAACTATTGCTAAAACAAGCGAACCATAAAAAACACAAGTTCGTACTGATGTTGGGAAAAAAGCGAAATACTCGATACAACTAATTGTCAGAAAATAAAATCCGGCTATTAATACGAAAACAATAAGGCCTTTTAAGAATTCATTGACATAATATCGCTTAATGAATTCGTCAAGTTTAGAAATAATGATATTAATATTGGATTTCTCCATAGGCAGTCCTATTTAGATAGCCATTGCTCTGGATCCAATTTTTCGAGTTCTTGCCAAATTTGCAACTGGATAACGGTAGAATTTGTTTCAGGATCAGTATAAATTGTTCCTATTTCTTGTTTTGCTTTAACTTGCTGACCAGCTTTAACTGTAACACTTATCAAGTTATCGTACACCGTATAATAATTTCCGTGTTTAATAAGAACCGCAGTGTTTCTTCCTGGAATCAACACAATTTTTGAAACAGTTCCATCGAATATCGCACGCGCTTTTGCTCCTTTTATTGTAGCAATTTCCACACCATTGCTTTCTACTTCAACATACTCCAAAGTTGGATGTTTATGGCGACCAAAATGTTCTGTAATTTTTCCAGTTGCAGTTGGCCAAGGCAATCGTCCTTTGTTACCGGAAAACTGACTTGATACTAACTTTTCTTCTGGAGTTAAAGTACTTTCTGTTGTTGACTTACCTGTAGTAGTAGTATTTTTAGCAGCGGCTGCTTTCTTTTTCGCCTCTATTTCCGCACGAATCAAATCTTGGATTTGTTTGTCAAGTTTTTTTGCAAGTGCTTGTTTTTCAGCCAATTTCTTTTTTAAATCTTGTTGCTTGCTGTTAAGTTTCTGAATAGTAGCGTCTTCAACATATTTATCTTGTTCCAAACGACGAGCTTCAGATTGTTTTTCGTCAACTAAACTCTTTTTGTTTAATAAAAGCTTATTTAACTCGTTTTTCCTTACATCTAAACTATCCTGCAACGACTTGATTCTATTCGATTGTTGAATCATATAGTCTGAATAATATTGCAGATATTTTATACGATTATATGCCTGGTTAAAACTTTCCGCCGATAAAATAAATATTAACTGTTCGTATTGAGAATTAACCTTATATACCGTAAATAATGTTTTTTTGTAGTCAGCTTGAACTTGCTCTAACTGAGCACTTAATGTATGAATTTGCGCATTTGTCGCAACCATATCAGCTTCTATAAATTCAATTTCCTGCTGTAATGAATTTACATAGTTTTTACGCTCCTGAATTTGTTGACTTAACAAGGTAACGCGTTCTATTGAAATAGATTTACTCTTTTCTGTTTCCTTCAAAAGCTGGCTAGTACGCTCAATATCTTTTTTTGCTTTGTTTAATTCAGCCTGAACTTGTGCTTTTGTTTTCTTTTTCTGACAATACGACTCAGTTGAAAAACAAAGCAATAAAGAAAGCAATATGAAGATATATTTTTTCATTAATTCTTAAATTCAATTTTTTGATACTTATCGTATTTAGTAAATGGGAACGATAAATCTTCGTTAAACGACACTTTACTAAAGTTCAAATCGAGCGATAATTTTTTATTTGGCTTTTTAGCTTTTATACTAATCATTGTAGGAAAAATAATGTCTTGGAATGTTTGGAAATTGCCATAATGTATTCGTAAAAGCATTTCGTTATTTTCTGCGACATTATCATTCATTATTTCTACATCAGAAATTCTGAAAATAGTGTTATCCACAGTCCAAATTTGTTGAAGTGACAATGTATCGTTTTTCTTATATTCTTTTTTAGGATGGGCCTTTAGCACCGACGAATTGTTTTTTATATTCGTTTCGAACGATTTCAATAAAGCTAAAGTATCGGTATTTTCGTTCTGATCGCAGAAGAATAACTCGTCAAGTAAAATAGATTGAACAGTTTTGAAATCAATTATATTGCCACTATTTGTAAGAGAATCTATTGAATTTTCATAATACGATTTCTGAATTTTCGAGTAGAATTTAACACTGTCTTGTGTTAAGACACAACGAACCATTTCAATGTTCATTGTAGGCGCAATCGAAATCCAAATTATACTGTCTTTCTTTATTCGAATAGTTCCTTTAACCTGTACAGGTAAAGATTTGAAATCTTTTGAATCAATTGAGAATTTTACTGATAACGTAGAAAAATCTCCGTAATGTTTTGTTATAGAATCATACAACGATATGATTTCATTTTGCTGAGTCAAAGTTTGTGTCATCATTTTCTTCGACGACTTACACGACGAAAAAAATAAAACTCCTAATAGTATGTATATGATAACTCTACGCATCCGCAATTTTTTGCAAAATTATCTTTTTTTCCCCATTTTTATGTACAATTCATCTAAAAAGCGTTTATACTCAACATTTTTCGGAGAAATCTTATTTGCTTTCTTGCACATTTCCTCTGCTTCGGAATACTTTTCCTTAGCAAAATAAATTTGCGCAATCTCATAATACACAGCATCATTTTCTGCAAATAATTTATTGCAATCATAGTATAACGCTAACGCCTGATCGTAGTTTTTACGATTTTTTTCAAGGTTTGCCTGTACAAACATTTTTTCGAATTCCACCTTTTTTCTATCGTATTTTACAGAATCCTCGTAAGTCTTCAATTTCTGAGAATATGAAGCAAAAGATGTACAAAATAGTATATATAATATAAATAGTATTTTTTTCATTATCAATACTTTTAATTACTAAAAGTAACTAATTTTTCTTTCCAAATAATTCAGAATGAGAAGCTATTTTTGATGTAGTGTCATTTGAAATATCTTCTATTGCTTTTCCATTAAATCGTTTTTTACAAAAAAAGCGAAACCATTACTGATTTCGCTTTTATTACTTACAAAGTAATTTTACATCTCATTATAATCACCTACACTCAATTCACTGGCTGATTTCTTTATAGAAACATAATTTCCGACCATTGAGTTTGTGATATTTGTGTTTTCTAAAACGCTATTTGTTTGAATAATAGAATTTGAAATTACTGAATTTTTAATTTTTGTATCTTTTCCTACAGAAACAAATGGACCAACTACTGAATTTTCAATTTTTGCTCCATCGGCAATACAACAAGGTTCTATGATTTGTGAATTTACAATCTCTGCTTTTTCTGAAATTTCACTACCGTAATTAGCTAATACTCTTTGGTTTGTATTTACAGTAGCATTTTTATTTCCACAATCTAACCATTCGTTTACTTGACCAGTATAGAACTTTTTGCCTTTGTTCTTCATGTTTTCCAAGGCATCTGTTAACTGGTATTCTGTTCCTCTAATTACATTATTATCAATTAAATACTGTAATTCTGAACGAAGATTTCTACCATCTTTAAAGTAGTAAATTCCTATGATTGCTAAATCAGAAACAAAATCTTTTGGTTTTTCAACAAAATCAGTAATCATTCCGTCTGAATCCAATTTTACCACACCAAAAGCTGATGGATCTGCTACTTTTTGTACCCAAATTATTGAGTCTTTTGAAGTATCAAGATTAAAGTCTGCAACAAACAATGTGTCGGCAAAAGCAACAATAACATTTCCAGACAACGAAGTAGAAGCACACAAAATTGCGTGTGCTGTTCCTTTTGGCTCTTCTTGATAGCAAATTTTTCCAACAGCACCAAGTTGAGAAGCTATGTCTAACAACATTTTTTCTACATCTTTACCGAAACTTGGATGTATAATAAATGCTATTTCTTCTATATGTTGCATACATACACGAGAAATATCTTCTACTAATCTTTGTACTATAGGTTTTCCTGCAACAGGAATTAATGGTTTTGGAATCGATAATGTATGAGGACGCATTCTTTTCCCCATACCAGCCATAGGAATAATTAGTTTCATTCTATTATAATTTTTAAGGTATAATAGGGTGTATGTTATACACCCTTACTTTATTATTTTACACCAGTATGTCCGAAACCACCTTCACCTCTCACAGTTTCTGATAGTTCGGTAACTTCCACGATTTCAGCTTTTGCATATTGAGCAATTACCATTTGACAAATTCTTTCTCCATCATTAATAGTAAATGGTTCTTTAGAAAGATTTACCAAAATTGCTTTTATTTCTCCTCTATAATCAGCATCAATTGTTCCAGGAGAGTTTAAAACTGTTATACCAAATTTTGCAGCTAAACCACTTCTTGGACGAATTTGTGCTTCGTAACCTTCAGGTAATTCAATAAATAATCCTGTTGGTACAATTACTCGTTCCATTGGTTGTAGTACAATAGGAGAGTCGATATTTGCTCGAAGATCCATTCCTGCAGAATATTCTGTTGAATATGCAGGTAACTGATGTTTTGATTTATTTACTATTCGTAATTCCATTATTTTATTTTTTCGTGAAAGTAGCACTATTTTTGAAATTGTCAACAATCATTAATTACTTTATATAAAATTTAAATAATTAAAAATATATCTATAAGGAATAATAAAGGCTGTTAATTTGTTTCTAATTTTTTTTGAATTTTCTTGTATTGAACAATTTTAGAATTTTATTGGTAGATATTAACATCTTATTAAAGGTATATTTATTTGAAATTCAGTTGTTTTTCTGTTTTATTAACAAGTACTTGTTTTATATGTTCACATTGAGTAGTTAATTACTTTTAGG
>JAZLFM010000003.1:0-44998 GCA_045615765.1 Bacteroidales bacterium | reverse complement strand
AAATGGAATCAAAATGGAACTTTTGTACAATTCAATTAAAAGCGCGACGAAAACAAAAAAGCCCGCAAATGCACTGATAACAGCACTTTGCGAGCATAAAACGCACAAACGAAAACGCACAATTCTATTTAGTGCCTATATTAATACTAAAGGAGAAGAAGTAAAGATTCATCCTACAGTATTTTCAGGCTCTCAAAATGCGGGAGGTTTAGTTACTGCAAAAATTCAACAAACAATTTCGGGAGAAACATCTTCAAATCAAATTAGCAAAACAAAGCCAAAATTTAGGGTTTATTTTAATGTTGTAGAAGCTACAACAAATCAAATGAGCGCATTTGACTGGATCTTCAAAACAGCTTCAAATCCAAATGAATTTGTTATGTTGAGAATGGAGAGAAGTCGTAAAGAACGTGCCGTGACAACTGCTTCTGTAAATGTTGTAGGAGGAGTGAAAAGTGGTGTCGTTACAAAAGATGCAATTCCATTCAAAATAACTCAAATATCAAAATTTGTTTTTGAAATCGAACCAATGGAACCAATGAAAGATGGAGAATACTGTTTCTTCTATAAAGGTGCAGTTCCTTCTGGAAGAAAAAATCAAAGTGTTTTTGATTTTACTATTAAAACAAAGTAACAAAGTCTTGTTTGAAACTTTGATGAGCCCAAATAGATATTTTTATTTGGGCTTTTTCTTGCCTTTTTCTATTTCTATCGTATAATTTAGTAATCACATAATCAATTAATCAAATTTAAAACCCATGGAAAACGCCGCAATTATAGATTATATTTCAAGAAATTCTGTTAGTAATGCACTTTTCTCTATTTTAATTCAAGATATACCAGAGGAATTGCTAAGTCAGGATTTATTAGATTGGCGCAACTATGTAAAAACGAATTTAAGAGAACCCAAAATTACAGAAGAGGTTATTTCTAAAAATGAATCAATTCGGAGTTTGTTGACGTCTTATGCAAATCCGCATGGAAGAAAGGGAGTACATGCACGATGTGAATTAAAAAAACGGTTCCCTTATTTGGATTATTCTGACCAAAGAAAAATTATTGATGCTTTTGTGAAAAAAGGACGGCAAATTGATGTGAAATGGGTTGCTCAGTATTTGCAGCATGACATATATTGGAAAGATGATTATTTGAATACGGTAATACAAACTTGGGAACAGGATTTGAGCAATTGGTTGTTGACTAAATTGGTGGTTATGCGTGCGCCTTCGGATTATCTACGGGATTTTATAAATCGATATTCTGCTGGTAAATTTGATTTGTATAATGGAAAGAAATTTCGATATGATTTGTTTGCTACTCGATTATGCTCGGAAGATGTGTCTTTTGTTTTAGACAAAAGTTTACTTTCGCCAATGCAATATGTTTTTTGTTGTGCAAAATCAAATCGAAAAATTACTCATGAAGAAGCTGCTGCAGGTTTTTATAGTTGCGTTGTAACTGCATTAAATCAGTTTGGCTGGCGTTTTAGTACTTTGAATGAACTTTGGGATTTAAAAAAGGTTACATACTTTTTTACTTGTTTGCGAGATTGGGGAATGTTTCAAGAAATTATAGAATTCAATAATTGGATGCGCGTGGTATCCAATGTGTTGAATCAAAAAATGCAAAAACGAAAAGATGAGGATGATGAATGGTTGTATAGAATCTATCTGCAACGTACTGTGCTTCCAAAATATTTCCCAGAAGAATATGGGGTCCCTAGTTTATCTTCGTTTGAATATAAAGCTATAGAAAAGAGTTTTGATGAGTGGAAAATTTCATATAATCATCAAGGTATATCATTTTATCTTATAGATAAGACTTTAGTTGATGCTGATGTGTTGGAGGCAAGAAAACAATCTGCTGTTTTTTGCATTACAGAATCGTTTGTGGAAGATATAGTAGGATATAATTCTAAATGTTTCGAAGAAACTGAGTTTTGTGTAAATACAAATCCTAATGATGTAGTAATGGATTCACTTGAAAAAGCATCTTTTGACTTTCTTGAGGTGGTACCTTTCTAGGGTAGAAGGTCTCTATAATTTTTGTATTATTGTAGGGAAAATACATGTTGTTCTATAAAAATATGGAATATGAGCGGTAGTACGCAAGTTTTGAAAGAAATCAGTAATACGATTACTATTGGTCAATTAGACTGGAAAGATTGTCCCCACAATTATTTGGCAACAGAGCAATCATATTATGACACACTATATGACAGATGTGCATACGCTTTGTCGGTAGGAAGTGAAACGTATAATCCTGAGTATGTATTCAACAATGTTTTGTTTTTCATAATTGCTTTGCCTATTGCTTTATTCCTGATATATTGGTTAACTGGGGTGTTGGGCGTACGACTTGCCTTGGGTAAATATAATGAGAAAACTATAGCTAGGACAACCAAAACTATTAAGGTAGTAAATATTATATCTATTGCTTGTTTGGCCTATATGTGTTTGTTATTCTATTATGTGTCAGGAGGTTTGAAATGAAGGAGTTTTTGATCAAAATAATAGAATTCGGATATCATAATACATGGGAAAGAATTGTGAATTTCCTTTGTTGGCTCATGAAACACTATGACCTTACCTACGGTGAAATAAACATAATTGTTTATGTGATAGTTATGCCGTTTGTTTTTATGATACCATATTTGTTTGTGGTTATTTCCAATTGCTATATGGCAAAGAAGCGTAATTTGGAAAATGCAAATAAAATCATAAAAAGAGAGGCTGTTTCGGCAATTTGCATAATTGTCCTCGGTCTGACATTAATACGATTTTTGTTATAGAGGACGAATTTGTTTTATTTCAATATTTCCGCCTCGTCTATAACTAAGTCTCTATCTAAAGCAATGACTTTATTTGGGATAACAGCAGTTTCTACTGTTGTTATATAATAATGCATAGCAACATTTTCGTCAAAGGCTTTCATAAATGAACTTCGTATTCTACTGCATTTTTCATTGATGGAGTTTTCGGTAGGGTCAACAAGTATTTCTATACTTTTTTGCATTGCATCAATGTCGTCGCGGTTGGTGATCTTCTTATAAATAGCGAGAAGTTCATCTTTGTAATCGGAAAGATTTTTGAATGGTATCCCTGCAGGATGTCGTAGATACAGAAAAAACAAGGCTTTGGATAATGTAGGCATTGTGATTTCGGTATTGTTATAGTCAACCAAGAATAATTTATAATCTTTGGTAATCTGCAATTTCGACAATTCTAGTTGTGGAAATAACAATTGGTTGAGAATAAAATTGTTAAGACCGATAGAACGAAGTCTTTCCATTCGTTCTTTGATTTCTTTGGTAAGTTCTTGTACTTTCTCGTCCATATCTTCAAGTTTTGGTGGAGTTAGATGTCTTCTTGAAAAGAATACAATTCGTGTTCCTGTATGTTTTATATAATCGAGAATGAGAGCAAAAAATTGCTCGTCATTTTCGTACACAAGAGGGAAGTATGTGTAAATGTCTTCTGTCTTGTTATTAGATTCGTTGTATTCGGTTTCTTTAAAATGTACAAACCCTTGTGTTATAGTAATACCTTCAGCACATTGTTCTGCTGTACGGCATGCTCCGGCAGGATGGACAGTCCCCCAAGTAAATCCATACAGTCCATCGATAAACTGCTGTCTGATATTTTCGGCTAGTTCTTCTTTTGTTTTCTTTATAAGAGACTCGTCGTCACGTAAATCTGGTCGATTGTAGGCTATCAGTTCTTTAAGATGTTCGTCGGATATGGCTAAAGGAAGATATATAAACGAAAAACCTATGTCTTCTAAGTCGGGACAATACTCTCTTACATATTCAGTTTTAAATAAATGTTTTACTTTTTCGTGATTTCTCTTGAAAAAATCATTTATTTCTGGATTGTAGCCATTGTCAATATAAATAATCTGTGCGGTATTGGGACGAATTGTATCGTCGTGTCGCATACGGAATCGATAATGTGGCCGTTCTTTTTCTTCTTGAGGGGAATCGCCAGAATTTGAAGAGTTATTAGTCTTTTCCTGTTTTTTCTTCATATCCCTCTTCTCTTTTTGGACATAGTATAAAATAAAAGGCGATAGAATGTATAATAGTAGAGCGAGTACAATACACAGACTGATATATATCACAGTTAAAAGAGCTCCTTTAAAAGTTCCGTCCCATTCGCCGAAAATTCCTAATTCACGGATTTCGGTTATGATTTCTTCTCGGTTGTTAACGATTATATATATAAATACGATATTTGCAATTATGCTATAGGCAATTGCAAAATATAAAAGTATGGTTGTACTCATAATTTAAATTTCTTCAAAGATAGTAAATGTATTTTTGTAATAAGATGTAGTAATTATACTGTTTGCAGGAAGTATGTCAATTTTTCTGTGTTGAAGGATTTGTTCCTCTCTGTATTAATTGTAGTTTTGCAGCGAATTTAAATTGTAATCACAATGATTATTGTTCCAAAGAATCATCCACTTATCGAAAAACTAAATGCAGAAGGTCTTTTTTTGACAGATCAGAGACCTGTTGGGGACAAACCGATAAAGATGCTCTTTCTCAACTTGATGCCCGATAAGGAAGATTCTGAGGCTGATTTATATCGTTCGTTGCAATCTGTTTCAGTTCCGATTGAAATTACGCTTATAAAGATGAGTAATCTCATGTATAAGCATACGCCGCAGGAATATATGAATACTTTTTATATGGATTTGGCGGATTTAATGGAACAAAATCAGGATTATGATGCCATGGTAATTAATGGCGCTCCGTTTGAACGATTTGAATATGAGGAGATTGTATATTGGAAACAATTATGTGTTTTCTTCCGTTGGGCTGATAAACATGTGAAGTCAACGGTTCATATCTGTTGGGCGGCTTTTGCTCGTATTTATTACAATTGGGGCATACATTTTAAAAGAAATTCTTTTCAGTGGAGTGGAGTATTCCCACATACTATTTTAGATAGAAGTACATCGCTGGTAGATAATTCATTGCAGGAAATTTCAATGCCGGTAAGTCGTCCGTGGTATCTTTCTCACGATGAGGTTGCAGCTGTATCGGATATGAAAATTGTAGCAGAGTCATCAGTTACAGGTCCAGGAATCATTATTGCTTTCGAAGGACGTCATATTTATACTATTTGTCATCCGGAATATGGACCAGAACGAATTCGTCGAGAATATGTACGTGATCTTGAGAATGGAAAGAATCCGATGTTCCCATTTAATTATTTTATCGATGATGATGAAACTAAGTCTGTAAAATATAGTTGGCAAGAAAATCGGGATATCTTTTTCAAGAACTGGATAATGAATTATGTTTTGAAGTTATAGACATATTTACTATCTTTAACTACAAATTTAAACTGTAATACTATGAAAAATTTAAGAAAAATGTTTTGGTGCGCTGTTGTATGCGTAACAGCGTTAGCAATGTCTTCTTGCCAATCAAAAGAAGAAAAGGTCATTTCTCAAATGGAGAAGATTGAAAAAATGATTTCTGCCGAAGATTTTAAAGTAGAAAATTTGGAAGAGGTCGAAAAACAGTATGATGCTATTATGACTGCTTCGAAAGAATGTAATTTTTCCGACGAACAGAAAAAACAATTAGTTGAGATACAAGGTCGTATTACCGCTACAATGGCAAAGCAAATGATAAAAGGTGCAGGCTCTATGCTTAATGATGCTATTGATGCTGGTCAAGATTTTATGAAAGGATTTTCAGATGTGATATCTGAAGAGTTGGAGAAAGCAACCAAAGAATAGGTAAGATTTTTCTTTACTGTTAATTACGGAAATATTCTTAGGAATGTTTCCGTTTTTTATTCCTCTTTCTTTTTGTTTATAAAAGAACTTGGCATTAAAATTTCTTCGGGAAGAATTTTTAATATAATAGGCAATATAAATGCGCCGCCAGGAATCATAAAAATTGCCAATGATGGAATTGTCTTGAGAAGGTCAAAAATTTGTTCTCGTACTTTTTCTTTCTCAGTTGTAGAAAGATTCTCGTTTCTCGATTTTCGAAATAATTCAACCAATTCTTTACTTTCGAGTATTTCAGAGGTAATTTTTTGTTTGTTTTTTTGAATGAAATTTTGTGCTCTGTCAACTAATGCTTGTCGCATTTTATCTAATCCTTCTTTATAATGTATGTAGAAAATTTTATCTCCTTCAAGACGAAGAAAGTTTTCTATATAAATAAGGCTTAATTGGGTATCGTCGTCGGTTAGTTGCAATTTTTGTGCTAATTCAACAAGAAATAACACTTCGGTAACTTGTATGTTGTTATCAGAAAAACAGGCAAATGTCGCATAATCATACAGAATTCTTCGAATGTGTAAAGAATCGTTGTTATACTTCTCTAAATGTAAGGATGAAATGTCGGAAACCTCGAAATCTTTATCCTCTTCGAATCCTGCAACAGAAGACAAATAGGTGGCGATTGCTCTGGCATTTTTGTCTTTTGTTATATTGGCAGCTAGTAAAACAAGGGAAATACAGTCTTTTTCAATATTCTTTCGCTTATCATAACCATAAATGCCGTCGAGCCATAGTGCAAAATATAAAATGTCTAAACTCGCAAATAAATTGAATTTAACACCTTTCCAAAATGTTTTGTGTAAAAGGGTAGGATTGCTAATTCTTTGATTTATCAGTTGTTCTACAATTTCTGCGGTAGGTTCGTCTTTTGAAAATATGGAGCGATATTTCTTGTTTTCGCTATCGCTTAAGGTAAATAGCATATAGAAGTCATGAATGTGTTGTACACATTCGGTTGTAAGTTCTGTAATGCTGTTTGTAGTTCCTTTCCAGCGAAGATATGTAAGAAAGAGTCCTTGGGTTAGAGTAACTTTAAATGAATCAGCAAGCGACCATGTCTCTTCTTGGTATTGTGCGAGAGTTTCGTTTGTTATTTTTCCATAAAAAAGACCGGTTGTATGGATATAGCAATGAGCAAAATCAGCCGTACTTTTGTGCATAGGGATAGGAAAGCCGTTTGCTTGTACACTTTCCGTTACTGTGTCGATACACAATGGTAACCAATTCCTTGCTGCTGGATCCACGAATAATAGTTTTCTTCAAATGTACGAAATTCTTTGAACTACTCTTCGTTAGTTCTAAAGAAACTGAAGTGTACTTTTCCGTATGTACACAAACGGCTAAAATGTTCGTGTTTGCTAAAGTCAACTTCTGCAGGATGTTCCACAATGACCAAAGTCTCCTTTTTTACCGCTTTGCTGGCATATATGTAATTAGGAACTTCGGCAATCCAAGGAAGGTTGTATGGTGGATCTGCAAAAATAATATCGAAAGAACGATTTGCGATTTTCAAAAAATCTCTCACTTCGGAAATTAAAACTTTCATTCCGTTGATATTGAGTTTTTTAGATGTTTGTTTGATAAAAGTCGCGTGTTTTGCGTTTTTTTCTATGCTTACAATATCGGTACAACCACGAGAAGCACATTCGTAGGAAATACTTCCAATACCAGAAAATAAATCAAGAACACTAATTTCCGAAAAGTCAAATTCGTTGTTTAGAATATTGAATAGACCTTCTTTTGCCATATCTGTGGTAGGGCGTAGTTCAAATTCTTTTGGGGCATTGATTACTCGCCCACGCAAGTCTCCACTAATTATTCGCATAGGTCAACATTGCTATGGTTATAGAAAAGCATATATGGGAATTTCTCAGGAAAATCTTCGCTTTTTGCTATCGATAGATTTTTTATGAAAACCTGTAATGCTGAAAAATAAGGCGATTTTTCTCCAATAATTCCTGATAATTCGACAGGTGTATTGATTGTGTCGAGGTGGAGCTTGTCGAAAATATTCATCACAAAGAATGTGAAGTCATTCACATTTGCAAAGCGGAAAGAATTACAAAAATGTAGTTCTTTACCTTTTATGTACATCGCAGTGAAAAAGTTGTTTTCGATAGAAATGCATAATTTCTCTTTACGTGTTTTGCAATTTGCTTCAAGCAAAGGAGCAACCTGTGGAACGTACGAAATGTAGTTTTGTTCCTTAAATGCACTTCTACAAAGAGTCCAGATTGTTTGTTCTATAGGAAATAAAACAACTACGTCATTCTTTTCTGATTCGTAGTTTATAATAGATTCTTGTTCGCTAGCGGTAAAGTTTAATTCGGAATATTGCTCAATTAGGCTATCGTCGTAGAATTTCTTTGGTACCAAAGTAAATTTTTGTGATACGACAATTATAGTTACCGAAGCAAACACAGATTGTAGGATTTCTTGATCAAGAAAGTTCTTGAATTCTTCATCTTTTTTATTGGGCGCAACAGTTTTATAGGCAAAAGCCTCGATGTTTTGCTTGTATAAAATCAAAAAAGAAAATCCATCTCGACGAATCGAAATGGATAAACGACAATCCTTTGGCTTTCGTTTAGAATATGATTCAGAAACAAAAGAGAAATCTTGCATATTATTGCCAGTTACCTTCAGTTGTTGCTTCGTCAAGTTTACCGATACGCAAACCTTCGTATCCGCTCACTTTACGAGAATATTCTTTTGTGTTAACAACTAATTGACGGTCTAAATCGAATAGTAGGTCGTCCCAAAGAACACCCATTTGGAATGTTTGAATTTTTGCACCACCAGATGTAATAGAACTAGCAGCAATTTCAAATTGTTTGTCTGTTCCTGGAACATTTGCTATGTCGTCTAAGTTGAAATTAGCAGACAATAAAGAGTCAGACATCAATTTTTCGAATACTGGCACTTTTACTTTTTCTTGCCAAGCACGACCAGCAGCAACTTCTGCAGAATCTTCTATATCACCGATAGTTTTAGTGAATTCCAAAGAATCTTCTTTTGCAAAACGGATTAGTTCAGCCCAGTTGTCTGCATATTTGTTATATTTTGTTTCGTATGCATTTTGTAGCTCGCGTGCATTTGTAAGCTTTTCAACTACTAATGCTTGTCTTTTTGCTTTTTCTTCTCCAAATGTGATATCTACATTAATTGTGTTGTAGATTAGGTAGGCAATGGCTACGATTACAAATGCCAAAACAACTTCAATACCAATTTTTAAACTTTTGTTCATTTTTATATCCTTTAGTTTTGTAAAATTTCGTTTACAAACATAAAACTTTTTGTCCGTTTTATTGTTACTATTGCAAAATATTTTTCAACTCAATGCTCCACGATTATTTAGAAAAACGGCTTCTTTCGAATTTTTCGTTTCAACCGACTGATGATCAGCGGTTGGCGTTTACAGAATTGGCTAAATTTTTGTCGGGTGAGCAAGAAGTTTTTGTGATGCGTGGATATGCCGGAACGGGTAAAACAACGCTTGTTAAGGCGATTGTTGACACGTTGCATTCGTTGGAAACGCCGTATGTTCTGCTTGCCCCAACGGGGCGTGCCGCAAAAGTTTTGTCGAATTATACGGCAAAACCGGCTTTTACTGTCCATAAAAAGATTTATCGTCAAAAGAATGTTGGAGATGGTTTCCACTCGTTTGGAATGTCTTTTAATGCTGTGGTTAATGCGGTTTATATTGTTGACGAAGCATCGATGCTTTCTATTGATACGGGAGAACGGTCAATATTTGGATCGGGCTCTGTTCTTGACGATTTATTTCGGTTTGTGTTCAATGAACATAACTGTAAATTGTTGTTGATAGGCGATATAGCGCAGTTGCCGCCTATAGGTTTGTCGGATTCTCCAGCACTTGATGGAAAATATTTAGAAGATCATTTTTGGAAGCATACAACTGTATCGAATTTAACTCAAGTAGTAAGACAGTCGGAACAATCAGGAATTTTACAGAATGCAACGATAATTCGTTCTCTTATAGAGAATGATAAAGATATATTTCCGCAGTTGCAAGTTTTTTCCGATGTGGAGCGTATCGATGGCAGTATGCTTTTGGAAGCACTGGAAAATTCACATTCTAAGGTTGGAATAGATGATACAATAGTGGTGACTCGAACCAACAAATTAGCAAATCGGTATAACGAAGGAATTCGTCGTATGATTTTGTGGAAGGATTCTGCCATTTGTGTCGGAGATTTCATTATGGTTGTGAAGAACAACTATTTTTGGACAGAAAAGAATAATGAAGTCCCTTTTATTGCTAATGGTGATATTGCCGAAATAGTTCGGATAAAGAAATATGAATCATTGTACGGCTTTGATTTTGCTGAAGTCACACTTCGTTTCCCTGATTATCAGGATCTTGAACTTGATTGTAAGGTTCTTCTTAATACGTTAACATCGGAGTCTGCTTCTTTAACTTCGGAAGAAAACAATACATTATATCAAGAAGTTTGTGCTGATTATCCCGAGGTGACTAATAAAAAGACATTATATAGTAAGATTAAACAAAATCCTCATTTTAATGCCTTGCAGATAAAGTTTGCCTATGCAATAACTTGTCATAAAGCGCAAGGTGGACAGTGGAAACACGTGTATATAGACCATGGCTTTATTACAGAAGAAATGGTAAATAAGGATTTTCTTCGATGGCTGTATACCGCATTTACTCGTGCGACAGAGAAAATTTATTTAGTGAATTTTAAGAAAGAATTTTTCGGGGAAAAGTAGATATGTAATATATTGTGTATCTACCTAATAAATAAAAAAAGGGATTGCCGTTTGACAATCCCTTTCTTGTTATATATTCTCTTTCGAGATTATTTTGCTTGTTCCAAAGCCAATGTTTTTGTTGGCAAGTCGCAAACTTCAGATGGACCGAAGTATTGGATTGGACCTGGATATACGTAGCAAGTTTCTTTAGCCCAAGTTTCGCGGTTAGCAGCAAGAGCTTTGAAAGGAGCACCTTCCAATTCAACTAAAGCTTTACGGATAACTGGTTTCATTGCACCGTGACGTTTTTCCATGTTCATCATCATTGTGATAGGAACACCAGCAGCAATCCATTGGTCAGCAGGTTTAGTTGTGTTCTTAATCAATGACATGTAACCAGATTTACCAGAAGCAATCAAGTTAGCAGCATTGTAACCTAATGAATAGCAGTAGTCAGCATCGAAGTTAGATGGAGCTGCACAACGACCTTCGTAGCCGAAGAAGTGACCAAGACCTGAGAATTTACCAGTGTATGAACCAGCAGCTTTTCTCTTAGCCAATTCTGTTCTTACCATTTCGATAAGAAGTTTTTCAGTTTCAATCAAAGAAACTTGTACGTTTCCGTGAGGGTCACGTTCAAGAGTTAATTGTTTTTGTACGAAATCTGGAAGAGAAGCGTAAACTGAAGCTGAATTAGCAGAAAGTTTCTTAACAGCAGCAGCAACATCACCGTTAGTTTCAGCCAACAAGTCGTTCAATTCTTTGATAAGAACTTTCATTTCTGGAATGAATTCGATCAAACCTTCTGGGATAAGAACAACACCGAAGTTGTTGCCAGCAGCAGCGCGAGCAGCTACAGTGTCAGCGATGTTACCAACGATTTGAGCTAAAGTCATTTTCTTAGCTTCAACTTCTTCAGAAACAATACAGATGTTAGGTTGAGTTTGCAAACCACATTCAAGAGCGATGTGAGAAGCAGAACGACCCATTAATTTGATGAAGTGCCAGTATTTTTTTGCAGAGTTAGCATCACGCATGATGTTACCGATAACTTCAGAGTAAACTTTACAAGCAGTATCAAAACCGAAAGAAGTTTCGATTTGATCGTTCTTTAAGTCACCGTCGATAGTTTTTGGACAACCAATTACTTGGATACCAGTATTTTTTTGTAAGTAATATTCTGCCAAAACGCAAGCATTTGTATTTGAATCGTCACCACCGATGATAACTAATGCTTTAATACCAAGTTTGTTGCAGATTTCGATTCCGCTGTCGAATTGAGAAGTTTCTTCCAATTTTGTACGACCAGAACCGATGATGTCGAAACCACCAGTGTTACGGTAAGCATCGATAATTTCAGAAGTTAATTCAATATATTTATGGTCGATCAATCCGCTAGGTCCACCTAAGAAACCATATAATTTAGCGTTTTTGTTCAAAGATTTAATACCATCGAACAAACCAGAAATTACATTGTGTCCACCAGGAGCTTGACCACCTGAAAGAATAACACCAACATTGAATTCGTTCATAGACAACTTTGAAGCCGCTTCTTCAAAAGTTACAACTGGCATTCCGTAAGTGTTAGGGAACAATTTCTTGATTTCTTCTTGGTCTGCAACAGATTGAGTTGCTTTACCTTCTTTTAGAGCAACACCACCTTTAAATGCTTTTGGCAATTTTGGTTGGTAAGCAGCTCTTGCTTTTTGTAATGCACTAATAGCCATATACTTAATTTATTTAATAATTACATTATTTTTATGGTTGCGAAGATAGAAAATAATTGATAATTGACAATTGATAATTGATAATTATTTGAAATAGTGATTGGTAATTGATGATTTTTAGATTGCTTTTAGTGAAATAAATGGGATAATCATTTCTTCGAGTGAAATTCCACCATGTTGAAACGTGTCTTTATAATAGTTCGCATAATAGTTGAAATTGTTTGGGTATGCGAAGAAATCTTGATTTGTTGCAAAAATGTATGAAGAACTTATGTGACATTGTGGAAGTCGGGCTTCGATAGGTTTAGTGATTTCAAATACTTCTTTTGGATTATATTGTAGCGCTTTGCCTTGTTTGTAACGAAGGTTGGTAGTAACGTTTTTGTCTCCTAAAACTTTTATAGGATTTTGTATGTTTACCGAACCGTGGTCGGTTGTAATCATAACGTTGATTTTTTTCTTTGCCAAATCTTGTAAAAGCTCAAATAGAGGAGAATGGCTGAACCATGAAACCGTAAGGGATCGATAGGCAGCCTCGTCGTTGGCAAGTTCTTTTATCATATTCATTTCTGTCCGGGCATGCGAAAGAATGTCTATAAAGTTGTGTACCAACACTGAGAAATGATGTTGGGTAATTTTATAAAAACGGTCGTTGTTTTTCTTGCCGGTATTGATAGATGTAATTTTGTCGAAGAAAATCTTGTCGGTATATCCGAGACGTTTCAATTGGGAAATGAGCATTTCTTCTTCATGTAAATTCTTCATTTCGTCATCTTCGTCATCAACCCAAAGGTCGGGATATAGTTTTTCGAGATCGGCTGGCATATAACCGGAGAATAGCGCATTACGTGCATATTGCGTTGTTGTTGGCAAAATGCTGTAGTATAGAGAATCTTCTTCGATAGTGAAATATTCACTTAATAAAGGTCGAAGTGCAACCCAGTGGTCGTAGCGTAGGTTATCGATTACGAGCAAAAGTGTTTGCGAGTCTTTTTGTATTTCAGGAAAGACTTTTTCTTTAATTATGCTTGGCGAAAGTAGTGGTTTATTGTCACTGTTTGGTTTGAACCACGATATGTAATTCTTCTTGATGAATTTCGCAAAGTTTACATTTGCATCGTTTTTTTGCATTGCAAGTAGTTCTTTCATACTATGGTCTTTTGATTGAACTAGTTGCATTTCCCAGTAAACGAGATGTTGATAGACTTCTATCCAATCTTGATATGAATTCGCATTGGCGATTTCCATTCCCAATTGTGAAAAATCTTTTTGGTATTTGCTTGTTGTATTTTGTGTGAGCAAATCATTTTTCTCCAAATTTTTCTTGAGTGCCAGAATAATTTGGTTGGGATTTATTGGCTTAATAAGATAATCGTTTATGCTCGAACCGATAGCTTTATCCATAATGTTCTCTTCCTCGCTTTTGGTAATCATAATGACGGGAAGTTCAGGAAATTTCGCTTTGATAGCTTCTAATACTTCAATTCCGCTGAGGCCTGGCATTTGTTCGTCGAGGAAAACAATATCGAATTTTTGTTTTGCAACTTCTGCAATTGCGTCGTTGCCGTTGTTTACAGGTGTGACGTTGTATCCTTTTGTCTCAAGAAACATAATGTGTGGCTTTAGAAGTTCGATTTCGTCGTCAGCCCAAAGAATGTGTATTTGTCGCATAATTATATCGAAAAGTCAAGTAGAGAACGATTATTCTCTTGTTTTATTGTTTGAGCGTAGGGATGTGTTTTTGTGTGTCTCTACGATTATGAAACAAAGGTATGAATTTCTTATGAATTTGATTTCCACAACTTTTATAGTTTATCGTTTGCTCTCACAAAATTAATTTCTACTTTTGCACCCAAATAACGACAAATGGCAGAACAATCTCTATTAGAAAGACTTGACGGTTTACAGTTCAAATTCGAAGAAATTTCTACAATGATAACGGACCCTGCAGTTATTGCAGATATGAAGCGTTTCGTTAAATTGAACAAAGAATACCACGAATTGGAATTGCTAATGAATGCCCGTAAGGAATACAAAAACTTGTTGGGTAATTTGCAAGAAGCAAAGTCGATTTTGGAAAACGAAAACGACGAGGAAATGCGTGATATGGCAAAGATGGAAATAGACGAAACGGAACCGAAAATTGAAAAAATGGAGGAGGAGATTCGTTTGTTGTTGATTCCTGCCGATCCTGAAGATGGAAAGAATGCCATTGTCGAAATTCGTGGTGGAACAGGTGGTGATGAAGCTGCAATTTTTGCTGGCGATTTATTCCGTATGTACTCAAAATATTGTGAATCAAAAGGTTGGAAAATTCAAGTGACATCGTTTAACGAAGGAACTTCTGGTGGTTATAAAGAAATCGTATTTGAAGTTACCGGTGACAATGTGTATGGTACATTGAAATATGAATCTGGTGTACACCGTGTACAACGTGTTCCTGCAACAGAAACACAAGGACGTGTACATACTTCGGCAGCAACTGTTGCTGTTTTGCCAGAAGCAGAGGAATTCGATATTGATTTGAAGGAAACGGATATCCGTACCGATATATTCTGTGCTTCAGGTCACGGTGGACAGAGTGTCAACACTACTTATTCTGCAATTCGTTTGGTTCACATTCCAACTGGTATCACAGTTCAATGTCAGGACGAGAAATCGCAGTTGAAGAATAAGGCTAAGGCCATGATAGAATTGCGTACACGTATTTATAATATGGAGTACCAAAAATATTTGGACAATATAGCATCGAAACGTAAAACTATGGTTTCGACAGGTGACCGTTCTGCAAAAATTAGAACATACAATTATCCACAAGGTCGTGTGACAGATCACCGTATCAATTTGACATTGTATAATTTGCAGGCAATTGTCGGTGGCGATATCCAAGAAATTATAGATGGCTTGATTGTAGCTGAAAATGCAGAACGACTAAAAGCAGGAGAAATTTAATAGAAGAGACTGGCGTTTGCTGGTCTTTTTTTATTGTAATATTGTTCGTTATTTTGCGAATAATGTTACAAAAAATTTTGTTTTTGTGAAAACTGTTCGTATGTTTGCGAACAGAAAATAAAATGGTATGGCTGAAAAGAATTATTGCATAAAAACAGAAACATTGGCTCGTATGGCGAAAGCGCTAGGACATCCTGCACGTATAGCTATTATGAAATTTTTGGCGAGTCAAGAAACTTGTTATTTTGGTGACATTCACGAAGAGCTACCTATAGCTAAAGCAACGGTAAGTCAGCATTTGTCTGCTTTAAAAGAAGCAGGACTTATTCAAGGTGAAATAGAAGCTCCAAAAGTTAAGTATTGTATTAATCGTGAAAATTGGGAATATGCGAAACAGTTGTTTTCTGATTTCTTTGCCTTGAATTTATGTGATAAGAAAGACTCTTGTTGTGAATGATTTTTAAGAACCCTTGTTTTTGAGGGTTTTTATTTAGTTTTATTGTTCGTTGTTTTGCGAATTACTAACAAATATATATATATTATGAAAAAAGTAAAAGTATTGATTAGCGGATGTGCTTGTAATAGCAAATTTGCAGATTTAGTGGAAAAAGTAGTAAGTGAACAATCTTTGGATGTGTCTGTTACTCGTGTTACAGATATAGAAGAGGTTATGCGCTATAATGTCATGTCGCTACCTGCTCTAGTTGTAGATGAACAAGTTGTTGCTCGTGGGTCGAAAACAGAGAAAGAATTGGTTGAACTATTAAAGTAAAAGAATATGAAAAAACTATTGTCTTTAATTATTTTTTTGTGTTTGTATCTTATAGGATACAGTCAAAATGTTGATGTTGTTTATTTTCATGGTAAACAAAGATGTGTAACTTGTTTGAGCATAGAAAAGTATGCAAAAGAAGCTGTACAAGAAATAGGTGCTGATAAGCAGACGAAGGGACATGTTCGTTTTGAAGCTATTGATTTTTCTACAGAAGAAGGAAATAGCATTGCACAAGAATATAAGGTTGCCTGGTCTACATTGTTTATAATAAATGGTGATGTTCGTAAGGATATTACACAGTTGGCGTTTCGTTATGCTAAAAATCAGCCCGAAGAGTTTAAGAGATTGTTAAAACTTGAGATTGAGTCTATACAGCAATGATAGAATATTTACATACACTTTTATATAGTAGTACAGTTCCTGTGTTGACGGCAATCGTGTTAGGGCTGCTTACGGCAATTAGTCCATGTCCTTTGTTTACAAACATAACAGCTGTTAGTTTTATTTGTAAGGATGTAGATAAAAATGCTGTATTTAATAAAGGAATATGTTATTGTTTGGGAAGAATTGTTGCCTATACTTGTTTAGGTGTTTTGCTCATTTATGTTCTAAAAAAAGGAGGAGAAATTTTTGGACTACAAAATGCAATACATCTTATCGGTGAATATGTTATTGGTCCCGCGCTTATTCTAATTGGATTGTTTATGTTGTTTGGGCATTTGTTGCATTTACCTAAGTTTGGCTTTTCAGGAAATGTTGTAGACAACCGATTTCCTGGAGTTGTAGGACCTTTTTTGCTTGGTGTTTTTTTTGCAATGGCATTTTGTCCTACAAGTGCGATGTTTTATTTCGGCATGTTGATCCCATTGTCGGTAGGAACTGAAACAGGATATTTCTTGCCGATATTTTTTGCAATAGCTACTGCACTTCCAGTTTTAATTGTTGCATGGATTTTAGCTTTTTGTGTGACAAATCTTTCTTCTTGGGTTGGAAATGTACAGAAATTTCAGAAATGGCTTAATTCTGTAGTTTCGCTAATTTTTATGATAGTTGGATTGTATTATACCATAATGTTGATAGTATGAGAATTTTAGTTTTATGTACGGGAAACCGTTGTCGAAGTCAAATGGTGCAGGGTGTTTTAGAATACTTGAATCCTTTACTTGAGGTTCATTCTGCAGGTGTAAAACCTGCAGATGCTGTTCATCCACTTGCAATATCAGTTATGAAGGAGGTAGGTATAGACATATCGTTGCATTACCCAAAATCGGTGAATCAATATCTTGATCAATCATGGGATTATGTTTTGACGGTTTGTGGTTCTGCAAAAGAATCTTGTCCGATTTTTAGAGGTAAGGTAAAACAGCAATTACATATAGGTTTTGAAGATCCTGATGCTTTTGTTGGTACAACAGAAGAACAGATTCAACAATTCCGCAGTGTTCGAGATAGAATCATTACGGATATAACAGATTGGTATAAGAAAGAATTACAGTTTTTTTTATAGAAATGATATGTTAGAAAATTTTGCAAATTGGCTCGTGTATGATGTCGTTGGAATAGAGTTATATTCTCGTATAGGAGAAGCTTTAAGTTTTTTTGTATATGATTCACTTAAAATTTTACTGTTACTTTTTGTTATCAGTATAGTTATGGGATTTGTGAATGCATATTTTCCGATAGAACGTCTTCGTAATTTTCTTACAAACAAGAAACTGTATGGAACGCAATATCTGTTAGCTTCGTTGTTTGGGGCTATAACGCCTTTTTGTTCATGTTCCTCTATACCTCTTTTTATTGGATTTATAAAAGGTGGTATACCATTGGGGGTAACTTTCTCATTTTTAATAACATCTCCGTTGGTTAATGAAGTTGCTGTTGCCATGTTTTTAGGGGTGTTCGGCTTTAGAGTAACAATGATTTATATAATTAGTGGTGTATTGCTCGGGATGTTTGGAGGTTATATACTAGGTAAATTAAAATTAGAACGTTTGTTGTCTTCATGGGTATTGGAAATGCAAAAGCAATCTATTTGCGAAAACGCACAATGTGAACAAGAGAAATTGTCGTTAATGCAACGAATGCCGTTTATCGTTCGTGATTCGTGGAATATAGTAAAGGGTGTTATTGTTTATGTGATTATTGGTATTGGCATAGGTGCGTGTATGCACGGTTATGTTCCCGAAGGATTCTTTGAAACTTATTTGTCTTCTGATACATGGTATGCTGTTCCATTGGCTGTAATTTGTGCTGTTCCAATGTATGCAAATGCAGCAGGGATAGTTCCCGTTGTTGAGGTTTTTGTTGCCAAAGGTGTAAGCATAGGAACTGCTCTTGCTTTCATGATGGCTGTTGTAGGTCTATCACTACCAGAAGCAACATTGTTAAAAAAAGTGATGTCTATTCGGCTGATTTGTTTGTTCTTTGGCCTAATAGCATTTTTTATAATACTGTTAGGATTATTTTATAATTTAGTTCTGTAATTACCAAATAAAACTAATAGTGTGGCAAATTGCTACGAAGCTTTCAATAGTGATGTCATTGTTTACATTGCAAATGACATCACTGCTGTAGCTTGAAGTTCCTTTATAGATTTTCTTGTCGCTGATATTGCAGATAATGTCGCTGCTGTACGTGGAATTGCCTTTATACATTTTACTGTCTTTTATGGTGCAAATAACATCGCTTGAGTAGCTGGAATTACCCTTGTACACTTTGCCATCTTTAATCGTATAGATTACATCGCTACTATAGGTTGAATTGCCTTTGTAGATTTTCCCATCTTTAATGTTTAAAAGAACGTCGCTTGAGTACGAGGAGTTTCCCTTGTACACTTTGCCGTCGTTGATGTTGCAGATAATGTCGCTGCTGTACGAAGAATTTCCTTTGTAAACCGTACAATTTTGTTGTGTGAAAAATGAAAATAGTCCCATGGTAAGTATAAGTGATAAAATGAATTTTTTCATAGTGTATATGTTATTTCTATTTTGTTAAAAGGATGCCGTTGCATCGTATTTCATTGTTGTCGTTTCCTTTTATTGTTAAGTAAAAAGTTGTAAGTATGAGAAAAACAGAATCTGTTTTATATGTAAAAATATCGCTGTCTTTCTGTTTTTCTATTGCTTCAATAGGGAAGGTTACAGGTGTATTCCCCACAGTGAATCTAATTGAATCTGTTTTTAATAGGTTGTCGCTTATGGTGAAGTACTTATTGGTGATTTTTAGTAACTTATTGTATTGTTCTAGTGGTAGGTCGGTTTCCCAATCATACATAGTATGATAATAATTTATGTTTGAAAGTTTTTTGCTTGAATTAGTAATAATTGTTTCTGTTTTTTGTGAATCTGCACTGTAAGTTGTATCAACTATGCCAAAATAAATATATTCATCTATAATGTCTTGGTAGTCTTCGCCTTTGTATTTGCTTTGTAGGTATAGTATTTTGTCTTTTATCTTCGTGTTGGTTATTGTTATTGCTTGTACGTTTGTTATTGGGTAACTAATGTTTTCGTCATCAAGCAATGTTTTAATTTCGTTTGTAAGTATGCGTAGAGTTACATTTGGAATGCTTTGTGGACCAAAGGAAATAAGTAAAAATACGATTGCGAATGATAGTGGAATACCAACAATTTTTTTCGATTTATGTATGGCTAAATAAATGCAAATACCATAAAACCAGATATTTGCCGCTAATACATAGAGTCTTGAAATTGTAATGCCATAGTCGGAAATTCTACGGAAGATTCCCACGCTCATTAAGATAAGGAGAGGAATCATCAGTATAGGAAGATAGCGTAGAATTGTTTGTTTTGCCGTCTTATTTTCATCAAGCATTTTTGGATATAAAATCCATTGTAGTAGAATCATTCCTATTATAGAAATAATTACCATCCACGAGACAGTTCCGCACGGTAAAGTCCAGGTAAATAGTATTTTAGCGGCGTATATGTAGAGAATAATTACATATAGCAATTGTACAGGAATGAGCAAATAAGAAACATATTGTGTGATTTCTAGGAGATTGGTTGCTTTTTCTTGTTTTGAAATTTGGGTGAGAAACAGAAAAGGCATAATTGCACAAAAGCAGATGATTAGTGTGTCTAAGTAAAGTTGACCGTTAATTTTTATGCTAAATAATTCTCCAGTACCCAAATAGAGAATAGCAAGTGCGCCATAAAATATCAGTAGCATAAAGCCACTAACAGTCAAATTTGCTATGTTTTGAGTTGCAAATTTCCAACTTGCAAGATTGTCCTTTTGTATGAGAGTGGGATAGCAAAAAAGTAACACTAACATAAGCAAACAGGCGGCAACAATACCAATTACATTCCAATTGGTCCACCAATATAGGCTTGCGATTATGGAGAATGCTAACCAAAAAATGTTTATACCGCAGATTATAAGTAATTTACGGTTGGTATATTTCTCTGCCAACAATTTTGTGAGTATATTTAAAAAGTATGTTGTGGCAGGATAGAACAATAAAAAGAATAGTATTATGTTGTTGTCTTTTATAGTTGGAATTATGCTGTGTACTAATAACAGACAAACTATAGTAAGTATAATTGCAGAAATACACGAAAGAGGGAATCTGCAGGCCGTTTCTTTCCCGGCTTGTAGCAATTCTTTAGGAGATATCTTTTTAATCGTGCTAATTATCTTCATGTTTTTGATAATAAAATGTTTTGTAAATATATGAAATGTTAAAGTGAGTGTTATGTTTTTGACGAAAAAATAGTAATTTCGCAAGCGTTAGAAATGAATTATTAATTAAAAAAGAACATACTATGCTAAATTTAGTGTTATTCGGCCCTCCGGGAGCAGGAAAAGGAACTCAATCAGACAAAATCGTTGCAAAATACAACTTGTGCCACATCTCAACAGGTGACTTGTTGCGTGCAGAAATGAAAGCTGAAACAGAACTTGGTAAACAAGCAAAAGCTAAAATAGAAAAAGGCGAATTAGTTTCTGATGATATCGTAATCGGTATGATGGCAAACAAGATCGCTGAAAATGCAAAAGGTAACGGTTTTATTTTCGACGGTTTCCCACGTACAACTGCTCAAGCTGTTGCTTTGGACGAATTGATGGCAAAACACAATATCGCAGTTTCTTGCATGATTTCTTTGGAAGTAGATACTCCAGAATTGGTAAAACGTTTGTTGGAACGTGGTAAATCTTCTGGTCGTGCTGACGATCAAAACGAAGAAGTTATCATGAACCGTATCAAGGTATACAATTCAGAAACAGCTCCTGTAAAAGATTTCTATGGTAAACAAGGTAAATTACAAGAAATCAAAGGTGTAGGTACTATCGACGAAATCTTCGGTACTATTTGTGGCGTTTGCGACAAATTTTAATCTACAATAAAATGATTGGCAATGGGCTTAGTGTCTGTTGCCAATTTTTTTATAACCAATGGGCGTATGCAATATGCCCCTACGATTATTTTATTCATCATTATTCAATATATATTCTATGGCGTCTTCAAGTTTTGTCGATTATGTAAAAATTTTCCTTCACTCGGGAAAGGGTGGTGCTGGTTCTGCACATCTTCATCGTGAAAAATTTGTAGCCAAAGGAGGACCTGATGGTGGTGATGGTGGTCGTGGTGGACATATCATTTTGAAAGGTAGCCGTAATGTGTGGACCTTGTTAGCTTTACGCTATCAAAAACATTTGTCTGCCGGTGATGGTGGCAGTGGCGGTAGTGCAGGAAGTACTGGTGCCAATGGTAAGGATATTATTATTGAAGTTCCACTTGGAACGGTTGCGAAAGATGCAGAAACAGAAGAAATTCTCTGTGAAATAACCGAAGACGGTGAACAAAAAATTCTTTTAAAAGGTGGCCGTGGTGGTTTGGGAAATCTAAACTTTAAATCGGCAACAAATCAAACTCCACGTTATGCACAGCCTGGCGAGATGGGAACGGAAGGTTGGTTTATACTTGAACTAAAAGTCCTTGCCGATGTCGGACTTGTTGGCTTCCCAAATGCAGGAAAATCAACATTGTTGAGTGTTGTTTCGGCGGCAAAACCAAAGATTGCGAATTATCCGTTTACAACGCTTGTTCCACAACTTGGTATTGTTCCTTATAGAGATAATGCTTCGTTTGCTATGGCCGATATTCCGGGAATTATCGAAGGCGCTCACGAAGGTAAAGGGCTTGGTTTGCGTTTCTTACGTCATATAGAACGAAATGCTGTACTTTTATTTATGATTCCTGCTGATAGTAAAGATATTGCAGATGAATACGAAGTTCTTTTAAATGAACTAAAACTCTATAATCCGGAATTGCTCGATAAACCTCGTATGCTTGCCATTACTAAAAGCGATATGTTGGATGATGAACTAAAATCTATGTTGGAAAAACATTTGCCAACATCGATAGATCATATTTTTATTTCGTCGGTAGCACAGACGAATATCCAGGAATTGAAAGATAAACTTTGGAATTTGCTACAATAATGTTCGAATCGCTTGAATTGTTCGATAGACAGTTGTTGCTTGCCATCAATGGTTGTAATTCCGAGTTCTTCGATACACTTTTTTTTGTTATAACTCAAACCTGGGCTTCTATTCCTGTTTTTCTATTTGCTTTTTATTTACTGCAACGAAAATATGGTTGGAAGTTATCCTTGTTTTCTATGCTTTGTATTGCTTTGGCAATAGGGTGTGCAGACATTATTTCAACAGAATGTTTTAAGAAGGTTATTTGTAGGTATAGACCATCGCATAATCTTGAAATAGAGCAAATGGTACATATAGTTCGTGGTTACAAAGGTGGTATGTATGGATTTGTGTCGTCTCATGCGGCAAATATGTTTGCATTTACAACATTTGTATCCTTGTTGCTGAAAAACAAGTGGTGTACATTGTTATTTCTGTCGTGGACGATGTTGGTATGCTATACTCGAATGTATTTAGGCGTACATTACCCTGCAGATATTTTCTGCGGCGCATTGTTAGGATGCGTTTGTGCTCTTTGTTTCTATGCGTTGGAATTACGATTTCTTTTGAGTAAAGCAAAAGAAAATTCCCAATAGGAATGTATATTTTGCACTATGCAGTCATTATGTATAGAATAAGTAGTGATTCTATACATAATATATAAACTCGTATAAATACGTTGACATTTAAATTTTTTACTATATTTGTTTGTCGTTCTTGTTAGGCCTTAGACGGACAACCGCCGTTAGTAAGTTGTCCGGGACATAAAAGAAACTATTTCGGCATTAGTTTAGGTGTGGGCTACCAAAAGACAAAGTTAAAGCGGAGTTTATTCCGCTTTTTCTTTTTCCCATAATAATAGTTTCTTTTCTATTTTATATTTGCTTCGTGGTTGAACAGTCTTTAATTCCCAGTTGCCATGCACGTTTACAGTTATATCTATAGCTGCAACTTTACTTAAATTGTCAAAAACAACTAGTAGTAGAGATGTGCCTGTTCCTTGTCTAACTTGATTGTAATTTTTTAGAATACTCTTTATATAGAATTCTGCACTAATCCCCAACTGTTTTAGTTCTGTGCAGTGTTCGTCTTTTATATGATCTAAATTTCCTTTACTAATATAAATTCCTCCTGGTTCTACGCCTATTTTTGATGCTATAGATTTAGGGAATAATCCTATTTTCTTGTATCCAGGAATAACAATTCTCTGAACTCCCATATTGATTTTGTGTTGCTGTGTTGGTTTAAAGTACTCAAAATTACAAATATGAAAGCAGATTTCAAAAATAGATTGTTAACTATTGTTGTTTCGTTTAGGATGAAATGTATATGTTTTCTAAAATTTAATTATCTAATCTCGTTATTGTCTGTTTGTGATTCGCTGATTTGTAAGCTGTCAAGTCGGTTGCCGCAGTGGGTACAGAATTTTGCATTTTCGGCTTCGATGTGTTCATGGCAATGAGGACAGATTTTCTGTCTTCGTTTTTTGTCTTCGTTCATTAACGAAACCGAGAAAATACCGGTTGGAACAGCCAAAACCGTATAACCAAGTAACATGATTAATGCCGATAGGAAACGGCCAACACTGGTACATGGTGCAATATCGCCATAGCCAACGGTAGTCATTGTTACGATAGCCCAATAAATACTATTAGGAATATCTTCGAAACCATTTGGATTGCGTCCGTTTTCAACAATGTACATAATAGTACCGATAGAAATAACAAGAATTAACGCAAATAAGAAGAATATGATGATTTTTCTCTTACTTTCTTTAAGGGATTGCAATAGTAAATTTCCCTCGTTTAGGAACGAGAACAATTTGAATATGCGGAAAATGCGAAGTAGGCGGAATACTCTGATGGCCAATAGACTTTGTACGCCCGAAAAGAATATGCCTAAATAACTTGGGATAGTTGCAAGCAGGTCTATTACGCCCCAGAAACTAAAAATGTATTCGCGTGGACGTTCCATACAATAAATTCGTGCTAAATATTCAAATGTGAAGAATGCGGTAAAAATCCATTCTAATACACGAAGGAAAAGACGCATAGAAGGAGGGAAGAAACTCATACTTTCTAATATGATAATGAGCACGCTGAACAAAATCATACCAAAAAGTAGAACGTCGAAAAATTTTCCGGCAGGTGTGTCGGAACCAAATATGATAGTGTTCAGTTTTTCTTTCAAATAATTATTGTGAAAGAATGCTTGAATCTTATTTTTCAAGTTTCTGAACGGTTTTCCTAGTGTTGTAAAGAATCCCATAGTAGTTTGTTATCGTACAATTTCACCAACTGTTGCTTCGGCGGCGGTAATTAAATCTTGTGGCGCAATTTTAATTTGTAGCCCACGAACGCCAGCGCTTACATATATTATTTCTTGTTCCAATGCCGATTTATGAAAGAAGACAGGATATTTCTTTTTCATGGCAAGTGGAGAGCAACCACCACGAATGTAGCCTGTAAGAGGTTGTAATTCTTTGAGATGAATCATATCGCAGTTTTTGTTGCCCGAAATTTTAGCAGCAAGTTTTAAGTCAACTTCCAAATTTCCAGGAATAACGCATACGAATATGCCTATTTTGTCGCCTCGAAGCACTAATGTCTTGAACACCTGTTCGATAGGTTCATTCAATTGATCTGCAATATGTTCTGCTCCAAGGTCGTTTTCATCCACTTCGTATGGCACTAATTCATACGACATCTTTAATTTATCAAGAAAACGGGCTGCGTTTGTTTTGTTAATCTTCATTTGTGTTTTGTTTAAAAGGGTCAAAGAATGATGGCTTTTCTATAGTTGGAATCGTAATAGAACCAGATGCAAAAGATTCGGCTGTTTCAGCCATAGGTTTAAATAAAACTGAATTTTCTATAACTTCAACGGGTTTTGTCGCATAACTTTTCACCAATGTATTGGCCAAATAGAATATGAATGATAAAATGATGAGGTATTTAGACATTCCAAATAATATGCCAAGTAATTTATCAAGCCACAAGATGTTTATTGCCTTGCAAAAGCCTATGATTATTCGTGTTATTATGTAACAAAGAATTAAAACCAATACGAAAGTGATAGCAAAGGCTGTGATTTGTTGGTATCCTTCGGAAACGGCGGTGAATTTTGCTACAAATGGAGCAATTTTGTCGGATAGGGTAAGGGCGGCCCAAATTCCTAATATAAGCGATGCGATAGAACCAGCTTCGGAAATTAGTCCGTTTTTAAATCCTTTGAAAGCGCCCCATAATACCGGGATTAGTACAATTATGTCTAGAAAATTCATTGTTGTTGTGATTTAGAGATTCTTCGTACAGGATAATATGCAGTTAAAAATCCCACGAGTAAAACTACAAATAATATAGAGATGACATCGCTGAAAAATACTTTTACCGGATAGGCTTGCACGATAAAGTTTGCTGACGCGCCAGGTAATTTCACTATGCCAAAATACTCTTGAATAGCACAAATAGTTACGCCTAGTATTACTCCTATAATTGCACCTAAAACCGCAATAAACCATCCTTCTAGAATGAATATTCGTTTTATAGTTTTGGAATCGGCTCCCATGCTTCGCAATACGGCAATGTCTCTTTGTTTATCTATTATTAACATTGATAATGAACCGATAATACTGAATGATGCAATAATCAGAATTAATGTTATGATAAGGAATGTCACAAATTTTTCTCCTTGGGTAACTTTATACATGAATTCGTGTTGGCTTTCTCTATCTTTTATTGTGAAATTATCGCCTAAAGTTTGTTGTAATTCTTTTACAATAGTCTGAATATCTGCGTTTTCTATTGCTTTTATTTCTATAGAAGAAACTTCATTGTTTGTATATTTCCATAAATCTTGTGCTAATTCCAACGAGGTTATAATGTATTCGTTGTCAATGTCCATTTGTACGGAGAAAACGCCGCGTGCGTATGCGTATGTTTTGTTGTATTCTTCGGTAGGAACAAACGACGAGCGTTTCGAACGTTCTGGAGCATAAATATGTAATACATCGCGGAACATAAGTCCGACCGAGAGTTTATGAGCAACGCCTTGTCCGACGCATGCGTAGTGAACATCGTTTTGTTCTAACACAAATTCACCTGCAACAAGTATAGAATCTACATTGCACGTCTTTGTATATGATTCACCTACACCTTTTAGTTTTCCAATTAACTGTTTGTCACCATACGTGAAAAGTGCGTCGTCTTCAAGACTTGGCGTATATGCTTGTATTCCGGAAGTTTGTTGCAGTTTGTTCTCTACCGAATCCAATGAAAATACTCGTCCTGTTTTTGCCGTGATTTTTATCTCAGGATCAAATGTGTTGAACATTGAAGTTATTACATCCGACAATCCATTGAAAACCGACATGGTTATTATCATCGCAATGGTAACCAACGTGATAAGAATAACCGAAACGGTGGTGATATAGTTAATGGCGTTCTTACTTTTTTTTGAGAACAAATATCTTCGTGCAAAAAAAAGAGATACGGACATAGTTCTTATGCTTTGTATGCTTTTACAATAAGACCGCTACCTTGTTTTTGTTCGAAAAGAACATCTATTGCGTTGAGAATAAGGCAGAACCAAAATATTGCAAGGTAGTAGAAAGGCAACAAAATGAAGAATAGCTTTGAAATGTTGAGTACGCTAATCGGCAACTTCATAGATAAAATCCAGGAAATATGTCCTGCAGTACCGTATGAATAAGATGCCTGTATATTTGTAAAACCAGCAGTTTGTAGTTTTTCTGTAATTTCTTCAACACTATAACCGTCACGAACATGTTCGCCAATAAACGATTCTCCGTCTTCTTCGTGTACATCTGAACCGCCAAGATTCGAAGGAGTTGATATTAGCAATAAACCGTTTTGTCGCAATGAAGCCGCAAAGTTTCGAAATACTTGTACGTCGTCGAGAATATGTTCCATAACATCAACAGAAAGAATCATATCGGCAGGTTTTTCTGCTACGAATGTTGTTAAATCTCCTTCTGCGAAAGACAGACGGTTTTCAAACCCTATTTGTTTTGAAAATGAATTACAATCGGCAACTTGTTCTTGTTTTACATCAATGCCAAGTACATTCCAATTTTCGTTTTGTCTTGCCAAATAGTATGAATATTGCCCAAAGCCACAACCTGCATCTATGATAGAAACAGGTTTATTTTGTTGTTTTTTCCAAGTGGCAACAGCTTTTTTTATATGCCATGCACGAAGAAGAAGAATATCAAGTAGTAGATAAAAAACTTTTCGTAGAAATGGGCTTTTGTTAAAAACAGTGCCGAGTGAAAATTTTATTGGGTCGTAGTTCATTTCTTTGCTTCTTTTGCTTTTTCTGCTTTAGCCTTTTCTTGTTCGTTGCTTGAATGTAGAAGACGCTCAATATTTTCTTGATATTCAATAGAATCATCAAGGAAGAAAGCTATTTCAGGAACTATGCGTAGCTGTTTTGCAACTTTTTGTGCAAGCATTTGTCGTATTGTTTTTGCTTTATCTTGTACAGCTTGGTACAATTCTTTTTCGTCTTTGGAAGGAGCGAATATGCTTAGATAAGCTTTTGCAAACGATAAATCAGGAGCAACGCGTACAATTGTAACCGAGATGAGAGCACCTCGGAACATATTCATAGATTCTTTTTGGAAAATGTCGCCCAATTCTTTTTGTAAGAGTCGGGCAACTTTATTTTGTCTCGTTGTTGTCATTATTTCTTGAATGAGAAGTTAATGTTTCCTAATGCTTCAATACCTCTACGCAACAATCGTAAGTACAATGCAACATAGCATAGTATAGACATAATCCAGATAATTAGCACATTAACCCAATATGTTGGGAATTGTGTGCCAAATACAGGTTTTGTTGGTGCATAGAAATGAGCACGAAGGAATTGAGATGTTGGTGTAATGAATATAGGATCTGTTTTTTGAACAAAGTTGCCCTTGTATTCAATAAGCACTGTCAAATCATTTTGGTTTCTACAAAAATCTTCCAAGCTTTCGTTGTAATAACGTTTTTTCATTTCAAGAAGAGTAGCATTTCCTAAACTATCTTTTAGATGTTCGGTACGCTCAATTTCTGGAATATTCAATTCGTTACAAGCTTCGGTTCCGTATTCTAATTTTAGTTTCTTCGTAAGGTTATCTCTTTTTTTGCTATATAGTTTAGATTGAGCAATATAGTATTTTTTAACCTTCGATAAATAATCTTTTGCTGCTTCTAAAGCATCTTTCGATGTGTTTGCTTTGCGAAGTTCGGCAATAACACTACCGTTTATAGAAACGATGTCGCTAGTGCGTTTTAGTTCTTTTTCAATTTCGTTGGCAATCAATACGTTATTTTTTGCGAATTGCTCGTCTTTGCTATTGTTGTCTTCCAACAAACGAAGGCTTTCGTTTAATTTGTTCATCAATTGGTTTGACCAACCACCTTTGCGGTAACTGCATTCGCTAATCTTCATATCTAATTGGAAGAATGGAGCCTCGTAGTCGTTGTTTGCATATTGTTCTACCGCAAGACCTTCGTATGCCCAACGAGAAGCGATTACTTCACCATAGAATGGAATATCTTGTGGGTTGGAGATTGTTGGATTCAACTTATCGAAACTTACAATAATACCACTCAAAATGATTTGTGGAATTACCAAGAAAGGAATTAAAATGTAGATAGTTTTGATGTCGTTGAAAGAGTCTGAAATAATTAAACCTGTAAGGTTTGCAAAACTCCAAACGCTGAATGCCATAAACCAGTATTTGAAGAATAGACCATGGATTTCCAAAATCCAGTTACCAAACAATACAAACAAGAATGATTGAATTGCCGATATGCCTAATAATATGATAATCTTAGAGATAAGGTAACTAGACCAACTTAAATGTAGGAACGATTCACGGCTACGGATTTTTTGGTCACGGAAGATTTCCTCGGCACTGGCCGACAAACCCACGAAGAAGCCACAGATCACCAACATAAAAATGTAAACCGGAATGTTCACATTGCTCATAAGTGTGTATCCAACGCTTCCGCTTTCGTCAACTTCCCAGTATTTTATGATGAAAGCAAGGAATATAGCAATAATAGGTGCTTCCAATGTGTTGATAAGCATATATTGCATATTCGAAACTTTAGACAAAACATCACGTTTTATGAATACTCGTAATTGGCGGAACCAGTTAGGAATCTTAAATGTAATTTCTGGTAATTTTTCAGGAATAGGTTTCGCTTCTCCAACTTTTTTGTTTTGTTGGTATATTTCGAACCAATCAGTAGGAGCAAGTTTACGTATTTCCTGACGTTTTTCGTTCAACATAGGCGTTCCATCTTCATTCAAGACTTTCGCTTCGGTTATGTTGAATATTTGTTCTGGGTTTACGTTACCACAAGTTGGACATTCGCTGATGTTAGAATCGGCTTGGTGTGTACATTCTTTGAAGTACATAATAGAGTCAACTGGTGCACCATAGTAAATTTGGTAACCACCTGTATCCAAAATAACCAAACGGTCGAATGTCTTGAAAATATCAGAAGAAGGTTGGTGGATAACGACAAATACCAATTTGCCTTTCAACGCAAGTTCCTTCAAAAGGTCCATAATGTTTTCGGAGTCCTTAGAAGAAAGACCAGAAGTTGGCTCATCAAGGAACAAAATTGCAGGTTCGCGAATCAATTCCAAGGCGATATTCAAACGCTTACGTTGACCACCGGAAATTTCTTTTCTCAATTCGTCACCAACAACATTATTCTTTCGTTCGTACAAACCTAAACTTTGTAGCACTCGGTCGGCACGTTCGGCGATTTCTTCGTCAGTTAAGTTGTCGAAGCATAGTTTCGCACTATAGAACAAGTTTTCGTACACTGTCAATTCCTTTATCAAAAGGTCGTCTTGTGGTACGAAACCTATAAGACCATTCAATTTGCCTTCTGTATCGTGGTGAAGGTCGATATTGTTAATTGTAACTTTACCGGTAGAAGGTGTGTAGTTACCATTCAATACGTTCAATAATGTAGATTTACCAGCGCCCGAAGCACCCATAATACCTACTAAGCTACCCGAAGTTTCTTCTATAGAAAATTCGTGAAGTCCAATGTTACCACCTTTGAATTTGTACGTGATGTCATCAACTTTGAATACAACACCTTCGTTTGAACTTCCGGCATTGAATGTGTTCAAAATTTGACTGTAGTAAATTGGAGTGATTTGCTTACTTCTGATTGCCGTACCAATGTTTAGGATAGTTACTTTGTCTTCGTAAACAGGTTGGCTGTTCAAAGAAATTTCGCCTACTTGGAATGAACGGAAAATCAATAGGTTAGAAGCACGCAAGTAGAATACTTTGATTGTTCCTGCAAGGTGTGGAGAGTAAATGTGTTTAGCCAATTCTTCTCCAGTTTCTTGTTTGTTGTTGATAATCAACAAGTTTTCAGAATCAGGAATTTCAGTGAAATCGTGAAGAATGAAATCACATAATTGTTTGTACTCTTCATTGTCGATGTTCAAGTCATCAACAAGTGCGTTCAAGAATTCTTTTTCCGAATCAGAAATTTCGTTGTCGGTAGAAACGAATTCCAACAAACTGATAACGATGTACAGTTTTTGGCGTTGAGTCAATTCTTGGTTAATGCTGTTTCCGATTTTGTGGATACGTGCAGAAAGTTTAGCTTCGATTTTGAATTTTAACTTTTCTGAGTCCACAGCACCTTTGGCGCTAGCTTTTTCTGTAATACGGTTGATGTCTGCCATAACTTCGTCGTATTCTTGTTCGAAGTCTGGAAGATATTTTTTTGCAAGTTCTTTGTTTAATTGGTTTGCAAGAAAAAGTTCAACAATTTTAATTTTGTCGCTTTTGTTGCCGTCTGATTTTGCAAATACGGCGAAAAGCTTTAAGAGTGCTTGTATTATTCGTTCGCTCATTTGATATATATATTTTTACAAAGGTATTTATTTTTTGAAACCTACCAATAAAACAACGTCATCAGATTGTATGTTTTTGTCATCTATGGTGAGTTTTATAATGCACGAAAATGTATTTGTAATGGTGAAATTCCAATAGTTTGTGTATGAATATTTTTTGTTGTCGAACAAGACATTGTTTTGTGGATCTATAAGTTGTATTCTGACTTTTTCGGCTGTATGTGGACAAGCGATAATACGGTATTCGTTGCCTTCGATGAATGTTATTTCACAATTTTTTGTCTCACCTGATTGTATCGTAGCAGTATAGAATTGTCCATCGGAAACATAATCGTTAGTCAACAAACTTGCACAAGGTGTTTGTGCCATAGTTCCAATGGAGAGAAGCATACTGAATAGTAGCCAAAAAGTAAGTTTTGTTTTCATTGTACTACGAAATTTCTAAGTTTTTCAATTTTGTTTGTAATCAAATTGATGTGCTCGTTGTGTATGATTAATTCTGTTTCGCTGTTTATTACAGTTAGATGTTTTTTCTCGTAGTTTGTTGGTGCTTTGTATGTGTATTTGTAGTCAATTCCGTCGAATTCGTAGCAGAGTTCCACGATAGATTGTACTAGTGTAGTGTATTCGGTTGATTTGTCAGCATACGGACGAAGTATGTTTAATATTGCTTCGGCTGCAAGTTTGTGTTCTGCTATTTTTTCTGCTGTAATATTGTTTGGTGCTATTTTTTGAATTTTTGTCAGCAAATACAAGCTTTCTATCCAGCAACCAGTAAGTATAAGGGCTGCTTCTGCTTTTTGGTTTTCGCCTTTTAATAATTTGTCTGATTCTTGGAATTTTGTTGTTAATATTCTGATGAGCGAATCTTGTATCCCCATATTATTTTCGAGTCGTTCCATTGTTTCCGCATCGAATATGTCGGTCAATTCTATTTGATTCGCAAGCGATTTTAGTGTGGCGAAATAGTTTAGTGCATCGGAGGTTTGGTTGTACATCGACATATATGAGATGTCAATTCCATAAACGCCCATATTCAATAGTTTTTTGAAAGCGGATTCGTATGTGTTGTAGCTTAGTACAGAATTTGGTAGAGATCTGTCATATTGTAGGTTAAGGCTACTAATATGATTCATTATCTCGTATGGGGAAGGTAGGCAGTAAATGGTGCCATTAATCATTCCAACAAGGCTTTTGCTTTGTGGTTCTATTTCTACAGTGTCTTCTTCTATTATATTATTATCTTCTTCTTCAGAAGAATTACAAGCAGTAAATCCTAGTGAGAGTACGCAAATTGTAATGAAATAGATGATTTTTCTCATTTGTATTTTTTAGTACCGAAATATAGCGAATAATTTTTATATAACAAAAAAGGCTGTTCAAACTTATGAACAGCCTTTGAGATATGTTTGTATTGTTGTTATTCGTTGTCTTCGTCAACTTCGCGGTCTCTAAAACCAAGCATATACAACACGGCGTCAAGTCCGATTGTACAGATTTTATTGTCTGCTCGTTCTTGAACTTTTGGTTTTGCGTGGAAAGCAATTCCAAGACCTGCAATATTGATCATAGGAAGATCGTTTGCACCATCACCAACAGCAATAACTTGCTCTAAATGAATATCTTCCTTGAATGCTATCTTTTTCAGTAATTCTGCTTTCATTTGACCGTCAACGATGTCTCCTACATAGTTTCCGGTAAGTTTACCATCTTTGATTTCAAGTTCGTTGGCAAACACATAGTCGATGCCAAGTTTTGTTTGAAGGTATCGGCCAAAGAATGTGAATCCACCAGAAAGAATGGCAACTTTGTAACCAAATCGTTTCAGTGTACGAATAAGACGGTCGGCACCTTCTGTCATAGGAAGTTTGCGGGCAATGTCTTCAAGCACGCTTTCGTCTATGCCTTTAAGTAATTTAATACGGCGGCGGAAACTTTCTTTGAAGTCGATTTCGCCACGCATAGCAGATTCTGTAATTTCGGAAACTTCTTTTTCTACATTCGCATATTTTGCCAATTCAACAATCACTTCTGTTTGAATAAGAGTAGAATCCATATCGAAGCAGATTAAGCGTCTATTGCGACGGAAAGCATTATCTTCTTGGAATGCAAGGTCAAAACCGATTCGTTTTGAAATTTCCATAAATGCCGCTTTCATTTTCTTTTCGTCGGTAGGAGTACCACGGACGGAAAGTTCAACACAAGCACGGTTTTTTGATTCTTGTTCTTGTTTGAACGAAACACGACCACTCAAACGGGTGATATTATCAATGTTTAGATGTTGTTCGTACAATACTGTGGTTATTTCCGATAAATATCGTGCTTCGATATGACGACCAAAAATGGTAAGAATATAGCGCTTCTTTCCTTGGTTTTCAACCCATTCTTCGTAGGTATTATTGTCAATAGGTGTGAATCGCGCACTAATATCAAATTCGTATGCTTTGAACAATAATTCTTTCAAAACAGGACCGCTGATTCCATTCTTTGGCAGGCGGAACAATATACCCAACGAAAGTGTATCGTGGATAACTGCCTGTCCGATATCTAGAATGTCGGCATTGTATTGTGAGAGAATAGTGGTAAGGGCTGCAGTCACACCAGACTTGTCTTTACCCGAAATACTTAAAAGAATTACATCTTCATTCGAGGTCTTCTTCATAACTAACTGATAATTTTTGTGCAAAAAAACATAAAAATTATGAGAAAAAATAGACCAATGGCGGTTTTTACAAGAAAAAGTGAATGCTATTTGTATGAATGCATACCACCAAGTAAAGTATTCACTCCAAAATATGTCATAAGTACAGTAAGAAAGGCAAAAATCATATATGTATGGAAGAATACCGGTTTGTTGAATTTTCCTACAGATTCAGAATGAAATCCTGCGGCATATACGAGTAATGTGATTAATGCCCAGGTTTCTTTCGGATCCCACGACCAATAATTTCCCCACGATATATTTGCCCATATAGCTCCGACAAAAATACCGATAGCCATGAAAAATGTAGCTGGGTACAATAATAATTTGCTGAAAATTGTCAGAGTTTCTATTTGTTCGTGATAAAGACTGGAGTTACGGAAATGTAGAAATAGTGCAACCATTCCTTGTAGTGTAATAAAGCCATATAATGCGTATGCAATCATAAGAATAGAGACGTGAACACTCAAAATGGGAGAATGCAAAACAGGCATTAGTGAGGTGATTTGTGGATTGTTTTGCCCGAGATATGCGACAAGAAGTGTGAATCCTGATAATAGGAAACCAAACGCTACACATAATTTGAACTTGTTACGCAATAAAAGTGCAATAAGTAAGACGCACCATGCAACAAACATCATTGTTTCGTAACCATTCCCTAATGGAATTCTACCACTGATATACCATCGTAATGCCAATCCAATACTATGAAATAGAAAAGTTACGAAAAGTAAAATCGAAAAAATTAGATTTACCTTGGGGTAAGAATTAGCAGTATTGCGTACAATTTGTACACATAGAATTAATAAGGCAATAATTCCTACGGTAATATTGACCATAAAAAGAATCTTGCAAAAAGGGATTTTGTTATACCAAATTTCTGCCACAATTTTTGATTCTGGTAGTGGTGTGATAGTTGGTGGCAGTTTTTGTATTAACTCGCCTTGTTGTAGCATAGTTATGAGAGCTATCTTTTCGTCAACTTGTGTGATAGCTTTTTGTAAATCTGATTGAGGTTCATTCTTATGTGTCGAATGAGATTGTTCCCAAAGTGTTTTTAATTTGTAGTTGCCATATTGGTCGAAAAAATCCGTATAACAAGCATATTTCCCAGAAATTCCTAGTTCCTGACATAAATCTTTGTTTTTGATATGAATCATAGGTTCTTTTGACCATACAGCAGGAAACAATAACCAACTACCAACAATTTGTTCCGCTGTTAATCCTTTGTAGGAAGGTTTTCCATAGAGTTTTATTGTAAAATCGCGAGCAAGCGTGTTGAATGGAGCGATGCGGTCGTTATATATGATTTGTAGATGGCCTGCAGAGTCGGCAGTTTCTCTATTCCAAATAGGTTTTGTCGTTTCTGTTTCTTGTGCAAATAGATTGTTTGGGCTAAGTGAAAATACTGTTACCAATGTTAATACTCCTTTTTGTAATAATGGATGTTGCAAGAGTTTACGAAAGCCGCATTTCGGAGAAATAAGGACGAAAAGCATAGCAATAACCATAAGAAAATATCCAGTATATGTTACTCCAATTCCGATAGGATCATGATTTACGCTCAACCAGGTACCTTTTTGGTCTTCGTCGAATGAAGATTGGTAGAAACGATATCCTTTATAGGATAGAATGTTGTTCATAGAAATGGTTTGCTCCAAAGAATTTGTACCGTCTATTACAGAAACAACGCTTTCGTAGTTTGTTGGCGATTCGGTACCTGGATAGTACGAAATATTGAATGATTGTAATTGTAGTTGGAAGGGAAGAGGACGAACTATTGTGTCGCTTATTTGCAGAAAAGTTTGTTGTGTTTCACCTTCTCGAATATGTATAATTCCTTTTTCCCCCCATATCCATGTGATTCCGGCTCCGATCAGCATAACGATAAATGCGCTATGTAATAAAATAGCGGCAGGTCTTTTCCATAATTTCCTTTGAAAAAGGTATATGCCGCCCCAAATTCCTAGCACTGTCCATAAAGCAAAGAACCAAGCAGAATTATAACAATAGGTACTGATGAATACAGACCCATATACTGCTTCGAAAACGGTTGCAATTGCAAGGACAATTGTCGTGAATATGTATAGAAAAATAATTATGTGTTTCATCTATAATGCGTTATATTCAGAGTTCGAAAATTCCTTAATGCTAATGCATTCCATTTCTATCAACCAAGTTGGGCGACATACAGGAGCGAGCACAATCACTTTTGGAGTTTGTGGAAATCGTTCATCATACATTTTTTTGACTACTGGATAATCTGCCACATCGCGAAGATAGACTATCATTTGTGCAATGTCATCCATTGTATGATCGCGTTCCTGGAGCAAGGTAGCAACATTTTCCCACATACGCAATGTTTGTTTTTCTATGTCGCCAACATGAAGTACATTTCCTTTATTGTCTATGCTTGCAGTACCACTGATGTACAGTTGTCGTCGGTCTCCATATTCCATGCACACACCTCGTTCGAAAGTTACACCATATTCATAGGTTGGATTTAGATGTGTAGGAGCGTATAGGTACGACATTTGTCCTTTTTTGAGACCTTTTACGGCATAGGCATCAAGTAGGACTTTTACTGTTCCGTCAGCATGGGCACCTTGTATTCCTGTGCTTGCAATATAGTGTGTGTCTTGCGTTAAACCAACTTGGTCAAAGTTATCTCGACGACCACGCACAACGCCAGCATAGTTTGTGTCAACATCACGAACGAAAAACCAAGTACGTACACAGTTGTCGGCAATATTGCATTTATGTGCAGTTAAATCTTCTTCGTAACCTTCTAGTAGAGAACGTGTTTGTTGTTCTGAATTACCTCCAGAAGTATGTCGGTAGGCTGTCCAATAATGTGTTAAATCGTTTCTTTGGTACGAAAAAGTTCCATTGCCATTTCGTTGAGGTACAGGAATACCTTCTTGTAAATAAACCCATAGGGCAACTTTTGATCCGTCAAAAGGAGGTTGTTGAACGATTGAAACTGCGCAAGGGGAAAATTCCGAAAGTGTTTCTTCTACTATTGCCGTTTGATTTGCAGCATCACTTAAAAAATAACGTTTCAACACAGACTTTGCTTGATAGTTCCAAAGAGATTCTTCCATAGCAAGTGCAGCTTGGTTTATCCCTTCCAGTTGTTCTTTAAACGATTCGCCATAGCGCGTGCTATGAAGCATGATAGAATGCTCGGCTATGCCGTTTGCTGGTTTACAACTTGATACTTCTGCGTAAACTCCAAATTCTGGGTATGAGTATGTTTTATAGTCCATAATTATTCCTCCGCGCCGTTAGAAATCCATTTTTCAATTAATCGTATATCGTTAAAATTTGTAAGCATATTGGTATGGTTAAATGATAAAATCGTGTCATTGCCAGAAATGACCTCGTATAAATAACTTTCCTCTACATTATTAGGAACAACACGATTTTTTCCTGATGATTTTGTAGATTCGTGTTGTACCAATGAAACATAGCTACTGTCGTTTGTGAGGTTTAGATTTGCGGCTGCAGATTTGCCTAATCCATGGCAACGTGCACATGTAGTTGTGAAAATCTTGTTTTGAATAGCATTGAACATTCCTGCATTGATAGTCCCTAAATTTTTTATGATGGTGTCGTTGTGGTCTTGTGAGCAATCGTACTGATACAATGTGACGATTCGTTCACGTAGGCGATTTATAACGCAAATTTCTAATGATGTTACATTGTCGCTGATTCCCGATAAAACAATTTCTTCATTCATACTTGACTGTATGTTTTTGGAAATATTTGCATAGGTATTATTCGCTGTAAATCCAGCAATGACAACGGAATATCCTGATGGCCAACTTTCCACACCGGAAATGTTCGCTGTGAATTTTGCTGTTTTGCCAGTCGCCGAAACTATATTTTTTTCAGTAATGTCACCTTCGTCACAAGAAGAAAATAGTAGGGTAGATAGACAAAAGATTATACAAGAAATTTTTCTCATTGTTTTGTTGTTTAGAATGTGTATTGAAGCATAACTGTTGCACTGTGAACGGTCATTCCTAGATCGTCGTTGTCTCGGTCTATTTGGGTCTCGTGTCCTGTACGACCAGTATATTGATACATAGCTTGTAGTTTTAGATTACAGTTAGGCATGAAATAATTGCAACCGATAGCAGGCATATTCAAAAGACCTCCTGTGGTAAGTCCATTTCTTTCATATAATTCGTAGCGTGCGGCTGCTTGTAGTTGATTTGTTAAGAAATAACCTATTTGAGCATATCCACCCATAAAGTTGTATGATTCGTCAATTTTTTGTCGTTTAGTAAAACCGACGTTCATAAAGTAGCATTCTGCAGCAATGTATAATCTATGATACAAATAAGCGAATTCAAGTCCAGCACGAAAGTCGTTAGTACTTTCATTTTCGCTTTCGACATTGAGTGATGTTGAGACGCCAAGCATCCATTTGTTTTCGTCTAAACTGCTCGCAGAACCTTGAATTGTAGGTACGGTACCTTTCGGAGCAAAAGTCAAACGTCCTGCATATAACAATGACGGAATATGCCAATCGTCGCTGAATGTTTTTCCTGCAGAGTTGGAACCAGCACCGTTGCCGTTGAAAACTCCAATTTCATATCCAAAAGATTGTGCAAAAGACCCATGAATTTCAGCGCCTAAGTCAAAACCAGTTCCTATGCTTGGTGTAACAGCATTTAAAGAATACGGAAGAATGACGGTTGAGGTTAAAGAAGTTGGGAGAACTGGCAATAGTGTTTCGCCAAGAGTGGTAAGATACGCATGAGTAAAAGGAGTTTTGAATTTTCCGATGCGAAATGCTATTGATTTCTTTGCTTGAATATCAAACCATGCCTGTTGTAATAAAGCTCCTCCGCTTGCTGCTGCATTCAACGACAAATTGAATGTAACTCGTCCGAATGCTTTGCCTGTAAAACCAAGAACGGCGTATGGTACGGCAAATCCACTATTTGCTACGTTATCTTGGTTATATGCTTTATCAAGACCTTCGTCGTCATAGAAATTGAATTTTGCTGCTGTTTGAACCAACAGAAATGGTTTGAAAACAAAATCCCCAGAACTGGTAGCTATTCTCAATCCATTTTTTCCATTCATGGATACTATACCATTTTCAAAATCTTCGGAAATGGTTGTTTTATGTATAGTAATAAGTTGTTCTTGAGTTTGCTCTTGGGCCAATCCACATAGAGAAATAAAAGTAAAAGATGCGATAGTAGAAAATATTTTTTTCATAATATTGATTTTATAATGATTGAAGGAATGCAATGAGGGCATTTCTATCGTTTTTGTTCATGTTTTTAAATAAGTTTTTAGATGCTTCGCCTTCGCCACCATGCCACATGATAGCTTCGGTAAAATTGCGGGCTCGACCGTCGTGAAGGAAGTAGGTGTGTGCATTAACTTTCTCTTGTAGTCCAATTCCCCAAAGTGGGGTTGTACGCCATTCATTACCACGGGCAAGTCCGCTTACAAAGTTGTCGTTTAAACCTACACCCATAATTTCTGATCCCATATCGTGTAGGAGATAATCGGAATAGGGATGTATTGTTTGGTTGCCGAGCCAAGGTAGTCTAGTGCCATTCAATAAAACAGAACCGCCTACTTTTGTATGGAGAGTTGTAACATGGCAAAGGTGACATTTTGCCTGATAGAACATTTGTTCGCCACGAATAACGATGGAGTCATTTACATTTCTTCGTGCAGGAACGCCGAGAGATTGCATATACAAATCAACATCTTCCATATCTTGTGTAGATACATCAAGTTGATCATACGAAAGTCCCATCATGCTACCTTGGGACATTTGTAGTTGCCCTTCACATATTTCTTCAGGATAGCGACTGTTGGTTGAACCCATGTCGCTTGAGAATCCTAATTCTACAGTCAAATCTAAATGATGTGCCTTATTTCCAGAAAGCCCAACAGAACGAATGCCACGTTCTGTAATATAATTGCAACGTCCACTAATTCCGTATTCTGGATAGTTGCTTTTTGCTGCAAGAGCTTCGATTTCTGCTGGATCAAGCGCCATCATTTGTCCCATGCCGACGTGTCGTAATGGGATGCGCACGGTACAAAATAGTTCTTCCGGTTTAATTTCTACAGAATCTCCTTTTACGCCATCCCACATTTTTTTGTACCAATCGGTAATAGTAAAGGTAGGATAGCATAGCTCGTATGGCTCGCCGTCGGGGAATGTAAACGATTGATAGTTCCAGTTTACTTTTACTTTTCCTTCTGGGCTTACGCCATAAATTGTTTGGTCGTGTACTACACGTCCATAGTCTTGAAAAAAGGCACCGTTTTTTCTCGTAATATAAATTAACATTGCAGAGAATCCATATTGTCCGGAACCGTATGTTGGATTCCCTTCAGAATCTTTACCATTCTCTGTCCAAACGCCAGGTTTTGTTCGACCGGCATTTCTATGGCAACTACCACATGAATACCCCGCATAAACGGGACCAAGTCCGCCACCATAATTATTACTGCTGGTGCGGGCGTCGTCATATAAACGATCACCACGATAAAATCTTGATTCGTAAGAACCATTTACCCAATCAGCAGGATTGTCGTATGCTTTTGACGAGTTCATAAAAACCGTAGCTGTTCCTGCCGACAAAGAATATCCTTTAGGAACAACTACGTCATCCATATCAATACCTTCTTTAGTACAAGAAAAAAGTAAAAGAGGAATGGTTGTTAGTTTTAGAAAACGATTCATGCTTAAACCAAAGGCTAACGGTGGGATGAATCCCACCGTTAACCACAATTAACAATTATACTACTATCTATGTCAGAATTTTTAATCAACAATTTTACCTTCCAAACTTTCAAGAATTTTAACTAAGTCTGCACATGCTTGCATAGCTGTTTCTGCTTCTTTACTATTAATGTTATTACGGAAAGGTTGCGGTATTGCTTGAATAGCGTTTGCTGCAGTGTTTATGGCTGCTTTAACTTTTGCATCTTCGTCAATATCTACACTGGCAACAGCTTTTGACAATGAATTGTCAGCAATAGTACCATCAGTTGTTCCGAAATAAGAGTTTCGTACCGAGTAAATATTATTCGTGTAATCGTCACGTGAGTGCCAACTATACCACGATTCAACAGCATAAAGCGCTTCTGTTTTTTTACCACTTTGATATAAATCGTATGGATCACCAATTTTTGCTGTACCAACTTCACCGGCAATATCTTGGCAACCTTCAAGCATTTCTTGAATACAGTTTATTGCAGAAGAATATGTTGCATTGTTATGTGATTTAAATGTTGTTGCAAAAGCCCCTTTGTTTTGATAGTCTTTGCTCCAAGCGTCATATAATGTTTGTGAGTCGTTTTTCAATAATGTTGCTACATTATACAAATAATTACCCCAGCTTTCTTTGTTTGCAGAATATTGTTCGTCGTTAACCGTACGAGGTTGACCATCTTTGAACAATAGGAATTCAAGAGTGTGGAAACCGCGAACTCCTTGTGCCGCTTCAATAGCATCGTCGGAATCGTTGTCTGTCCAGTTTAAATCTGCAAAGTTTCCTGAAGTTAGTATGTTTTCTATTGCATCTTGGTCAAGTGGCCAAGAATCCATATTTGGATCAAGACCAAGTTCATCAACAGGACCAAACAAGAAAGCTTCGCTTGTCTCCCAAGGTTGACGAGCATCTAACCAGGCATCACATGCATCAGCGAAAGCTGCATCGGAAGGATTGTTTTTTAGAGCTACAACTTTGTCATATAGAGCAGCGTTTTTTTCTGCCAAGTCTTTATATGTCGGTAAAACAACTACATCTACGTAGTTTGTTACAATTGCATCCATTGTTTCTTCTGGAATGTCAATTTTTGTTGTTTCTCCATTGTTTTTCTTGTTGTCGTCGCAAGAAGCAAGCATAAGTGCTGCTAAACCTGCAAAAACCAGTTTTGATAAATAATTTTTTTTCATATTTAGAATTTTTATGTTTTACAATTTTGTACGTATGCTATATGTCATTGCAATTATTTTTTTTGAAACCAGGCTACATAAGCGAGTCCAAGTGAAAATTCATTTTCACTGTTATATGGACCTTTAGCAAACATCTTGCTTGTTCCTATTTGTCGCGTTGTATAGTCTGCTTTTAAGACTAAATTTGGTAATACATTCCAGTTCAATCCAAGAGTCCACATACTGATTTGACATCGGGAATCCATAGTCATTTTACCTTCGCCTTTTTCTTGTGGATTGTAGTATTCATATCGAATAAAAGGAGTTAGGGCAGGGAAGTTTTCTTTTTTGAAAAAAGAATTTATATGTATTCCAGCTTCACCTGCATACGAAACAGCTTTTGCGGCAATTGCGCCGGTACGGGAATATGGTGATTTGTTTGATAATTTAGCATTTTTGCCTGTAAGTGCTTCAGATTCGGATAAATTACCGATAAGTATATTTCCGCGAGTTGTTACGAATTTATTCTTGTACTGTGCGTCGGCAGTCCAAATAAGCAACGAGGCGTCATCAATAGAAGAGTAGGTTTGTTCTTTGTCGGAATTTGCTCCTGTGTTTTGGCAATAATATAGACTTGTTCCTATACGTAATCCGGTTACTCCTTTCCAATTGATTCTACCTACATATGCAGGGGAATTAAAACAATCTTGTTCGAAAAATCCTTGCTTGCCACTAGCAACCCAGTTATTTCTGTCAAAACCATTTGCATTTAGCCCAGCAACAATCATTGCCTCATAATCAAAAGAATAGAACTCTTTCCCAAACGAGCCAAACACTTCAAAACCACTTTCGTGCCAAGTAGAAGGAATCAGGGTTGTTTCGCCCTCGGGACGAACCGTTCCAAAGAAGTTGATAGGTTCGTGATGAGCATTAGTTAAACCAACGGGAACGATAATATGTCCAAAACGAATATTGAACGCTGGACAGAAATTGCGGGTAATATGAAATTGTTCTAGAGCGACTTCACCGCCTTTTTCTACTTCGGTTTCATATTCTCCGTTTTCTGTATTTTCTAATTCAATTGCTTGTCCTGTTCCTCCAGCTTCAAATTCTATTTCGGAAGATAATGTCCATTTTTCATTGAATTTGTAGTCAAAGGCAAGTACAAATCGAGGAATAGCTATAGTACTTCGACTAGTTTTCGTATTTCCTTCGTTTCCTCCAAAAAATCTATTGATTCCATAATCCTTATGGCTTGCGAGCATTTCGCCGTAACCTCCAAAACGAAACTTTTCAAATGAATCTATTGTTGAGGTCTTTTTATGTTCTAATGTGTCGGTAGTAATATGTCTTGTCGCTCCGCTTACACCATCAATATCTTGTGCTGATGCTAGGTTGACAAGGAATAGCGAAAGAAGACATATATAACTTGTGTATTTCATTACTCATAATTTTACAATGCAAAAGAACAAGTGATTTACGAGCTGTGAAATCCCTAAAAATTGGTAAAAAAGAAAAATCAATCAATGTTCTGCTAATTATATGTGAGTATTGTATTACCTTGTATTTGTTAGTTTTTCTATGCAAAACGATAGAAATACCTACAAATGATGATTGCACATTTCGTAAAAACAAAGACCTTTGCAATAGAAAATTTATTCTTATGAAAAGGATGAAATTATATGAACCGGATGATAAAATGATTGAGCTCATCCGTGATAATTATAGTATTTTACAAGGTCTGGGAGCTTTTGGTATAAATCTCGGATTTGGTGATAAGACTGTTCAAGAAGTTTGCGATCAGCAAGGTGTTGATAGTTATACTTTTTTAGTCGTTGTAAACTATATTATCAATGGGTATAGTCCGAAGGAAGACGATGAAAAATTGTCTGTGAAAACGTTGATGACATATTTGCGTGCGTCACATACATACTATTTGGATTTTCAGTTACCATCTATTCGTAAGAAATTAGAAGAAGCGCTTGATGCTAGTGATAATCTTGCCGTTTTAATTCTTAGAATTTATGACGAATATGCTCGTTCAATACAGTTGCATATGAAATATGAGGAAAAGACTTTTTTCCCGTATGTAGATGCTTTGTTGCAAGGAGAGCAAATGAATAACTATAATGTGGAAATTTTTTCTAAGCATCATAGTGAAACAACAAGTAAATTGCAAGAATTGAAAAATATTATTATTAAATATCTTCCTGGTGATTCACTTACCAACAACAAGCTTACGGCAACATTGTATGATTTATATAACAACGAAGAATGGTTGAATAATCATAGTAATGTGGAAGATGAAATTTTTATACCTGCAATTCGCTTATTGGAACGTAAAATAAAAAATGATGACGTTTCGTTGAAAATCTCAAATATGTTGGGACAAAATCCAACGAGTAATGAGGCAATTTCGGAACGCGAGAAGGATGTCATTATTTGTTTGGTTCAGGGAATGTCGAATAAAGAAATTGCAGACCATTTGTTTATATCAATTAATACTGTGATTACTCACCGTAGAAATATATCACGCAAATTGCAAATACATTCACTTGCAGGTTTAACAATTTATGCAATTGTTAATAATTTAATTGATATTACGCTTGTAAAATAGGGGAAAATTAATCTTCAATTTTTATACTTTTTCTCTTCTTATACATTTTTCTGTAAACCAGCCAAGTAAGGAAAAAGTAAACGATGGTTTGTATCCAAAGGCCAATTATTTCTACATGTAGGTCTTTGAATAAAGCTCCCATTTCAGAAAGACGAACAAATCCATTTATGCCAAATGTTGAAGGAAATGCCTTCGATAGTGTTTTTAATATGTCTGGAATAGCGCATGCAGGCCATGAAATTCCCGAGATAAAAAGTAATGGAACGGACATGAATACAAACAAAACAATGAATGATTCACGGTCGTATGAGAATGCAGAAATGAACATGCAGAAGAATATGCATGAGGAAAGGAATGGAATCATAAAAGCAATCATGTCTTTCCATTGCCATATATGGAT
>JAZLFM010000002.1:0-68208 GCA_045615765.1 Bacteroidales bacterium | reverse complement strand
TTTTGGATACAAGTACAAAGCTGCAGCATAACCCATTTCATGACATTTTATTGACATATTCAACGCAGCTGCATAGTTACCACCAATTTTTACTGTACCTGTTCCAAGTGGAGCTGCACGGTCAGAGCCACGTTCTACAATAACTTTAATAGGTTTGAAACCACCTTTATAATAAGGACCTACAGGGCTACAGAATAAAATTAAGATATATTCTGTTGAAGCACTGATACCCAAACGAGGGCTTACACCTATCAACAATGGACGAATATATAAAGACGCACCGGTTCCATAAGGAGGAACAAAATCAGAGTTCTTTTTCACCAAAGTAAACAACATTTCTTTGAAGATCTCAGTAGGAACTTCAGGCATTCCAACACGAGCGGCAGAACTATTTAAACGTTTTGCATTTTCTTCCCAACGGAACACACGAATTTTACCATCCTTACCGCGATATGCCTTCAAGCCTTCGAAACATTCTTGTCCATAATGTAAACAAGTAGCAGACATATGCATTGTTACTGTTTCGTCTGTTGTTACCTCAACTGAACCCCACTTACCATCCTTGTAGTAGCATCGGGTATTTGCATTAGTCTTCTCGTATCCAAACGGAAGATTTCCCCAATCAATATCAACCATACTAGTATCTTTTAAATTTAAAAATTATACAATTATATTAAATTTTGTTATTTGTTCCTGCAATTTTTGAATATGCCTTACTTTTTCTGGATTTCTATTACTTCTCGAATAGTTGGTATAGTATGAATGTTCTTGTAGGAATTTTATCTGACCAAGCAGCCATTCATATTCATTCTTTTTGACAATCTTCATCTCTAAGAATTCTTTATATAACTCTCGAGACACGCATTCATAGTCACTCCTACCCAAATAATCAAGGTCAGCATCACGAATGATTTGTTCCAACAAATTACGAGGTTCTTCAGAAATAATTGTACATTCAATCAAACGACAAATACGTGCAATTTGTTCCGATGAATACCCTTCGTTAGGCAATATTTCCTTTGCAATTTCAATGCTCTCGTGTTCATGATTCTTATACGAACGCATAAAACCAGCATCATGGAACAACGCGGCTGTTTTTAATATATACATATCCTCGTCGTTTACTTGTTCTGCCAAACCGATAACCTCAACTTGAGCAACAACATCTATTGTATGTTTCAAATTATGGTAAAAATACATACTTGGCAGATTTTGCTCCAACATAGAGTATATCTGATCTTGTAAGCCTTCAAATCTGAACAATGCAAGTTTATGAGTAAATTCTTTATTTGGCAAAGATTTTAACGGATTTTCTGCATAAATTGCTTTGAATCCGTTCACAAAGTACATGTCCATCTTTTCTTCCATTCCTTTTACTGGGATTTTACCTCTATATTCACAGTCAAATATATCGCGAATCAGTAAATATGTACTTTCTGAAACATTTACTCGTCCAACTTCACCCGACGACTCCATTCGATTAGCAATATTAACACTATCGCCCCAAATATCGTATGAAAATTTCTTGCTACCTAAAACACCTGCAATCACCGGACCTGTATGCACACCTATACGTACACCCCACAATTCTGATCGATCAGGCAATTCTTTTTGCATTTCCGACAACCGGTATTGCATTTCCAAAGCGACGGCAACAACTTCTATAGGATTTGTTGTGTTTTTCTTCGGAATACCTCCTGCACACATATAAGCATCACCTATAGTCTTAATTTTCTCAACATTATACTTGTCAACAATCTTATCAAATTCAGAGAAATATTTGTCCAATTCTTGTATCAATGCGTCTGCAGAAATACGATTAGCAATTTTTGTAAATCCTTTAAAATCAGAAAACAAGACTGTTGCCATATCAAAATTCATAGAACGAACCCGTCCCGTTTCTTTCAACTCTCGAGCAGCTTCGTCTGGTAACATATTTGTAAGAAGAGTGTCGGACTTTTCTTTCTCTTCCTGCAAGTCTCTTGTTTTTGTTTCTACAATCTTGGTAACAACTTTCTTCTCTCGAGCAAAACCTCTAGAGCGAATTCTCATAAGCCAAAGAACAAACGCGACAAATAGAATTGCATAAAAAGCCATCGCCCAAACAGACAAAAGCGGATGCTGTTTTATTTCAAATTTGAATGATGTTTCTTTAGAAGAAGCACCATTAGCACGTTTGGCAACTACATGAAATGTATATTTTCCAGAAGGCAAATCCCTATACTCTTTTTCGCTCAATTTAGTTGGTTGTGACCAATCCTGATCATATCCTTCCAAGAAATAAGAATACATTATATCATCGTGATTCTCATATTCAATCGAGACAAAATCAAACAAAATAGACGATGTATTATATGATAAAACCATACGGTCTGTATTTTGTGCCAATAACGAATCATTATTAATACAGATTCGCGAAAGTTGCACATTACCCAATACCTTGCGAACTATCATTTTGTTAAAATCCATACGAACCATTCCGTCTTTTCCTCCTAACCAAAAGATGGAAGATTTATCGGTAAGAATATGGTCAACATGCACTCCACGCAATTTTGCAAATGGAGCTGTAATCAATGTATATCGTTCTCTATTATTTGTATTCCACGCAACTGCAACCTGAGTTTCAAATGTACCAGATTTTTGGAATGCCATCCATAAATTTTGATCGCCATCTTCCACAATTGGAGCGACTAATACTCTTCCTTCTGATTCTGGAAGCAAAATTCGACTGTCGCGATAGAAAAATTTATTAACCGTATCGCAACGGAACAATCCTTCGTATGTGGAAAAAACGATTCCCGACGATGTTTCATATACACACATCGTACCCATATCTTTTGGTAATCCTTGCCAATCGCATGGAGATAGTTCTAATCGAGAAACAGAATCTTTCTTATTCCATTTTAACATCCACAATCCATCGCGTTTCGTTCCGCAGAACGCGAAACAATCATCAACACCTTTTGCAATAGATGTAATTTCTATATTTGGTATAGACAACTGATACTTAGGTATATATTTTGGATAGCTATTTGGATATTCAACCCAAACCGACAATAAGTCATTTTTAACTGAAACTATAATATCATCAATTGTATGTACATACTGATAATCACCTACCGACAATGTTTGTTCTACCTTATTTTGAGAAGGTTGCAACAATTGTAATCCATGGTTGGTAGCAGCGATTATCTCTCCTTTTTTTGTTTTAACAATAGAGTTACATTGCGCCGGACAAACCATCTTACATCCTTTACTGTCAATTCTAAACACCCCACAATCGGTTCCAACTATAACCTTGTCATCAACATATTTTACAATAGATAAAACATTACCACGCAAACCGTTATATTTATTGAAATACGAAATGGCAGAAAATATTTCAATGCGAGCAATTCCGTTACGAGTTGTTACCCACACATTATTGTTTTTGTCCGCCATCATTCCCAAAATTCTGTCATCAACCAAGCCAACAGACTCGGAGAAATAAGACATTACAGAACCATTCTCATTTAAACAAATAATACCATGATTTTTTGTACCAACACAAAGGGTTGAACCATTTGCGGTCGAAAGACAAGAGAAATCCGATTGTATAGAATCAATATCTGTCTTGAAAATTTTTGACTCAGAATTAGAACAACGAACAATTCCGTTGTCTGTCAATAAATACAAATAGTTGTCTGTTCGTTGTAAGGAAATAATTGATTGATTATTGTTCGCATACAATGTTTTCCCTTTGTAAAAATACACGGATTTATCTGTTGCAATTACCAATCTATCTCTATCAACAAATAATTTTTGAATACCTGGAATATGTTCCAACAATGTTGATTTCCCACCATTCAACTCATATAATGTTTCATTAACAACATAATAAATGATATCTTTTAAAGAGATAATGCTTGTGATTTTACCTTCTATTTTTGTGGAATCAGTAAATGCTGAAATTATTTTCAACTGATTTTGGTCGTCTCGGATAATGTTTCCTATAAAATTTTGAGTTGCAACGACAACATCTCCTTGTCTGTCAGCATAGAGAGTTGGCGAACCATAACATGGCAGCAACTTCCACGACGCACCATTGAAATATACTATTCCATGTTCATTTTCTACGAGAATAATTCCTTCGTCGTTTTGAACAAGATTACCTAATCGGCCACTATACCCTATTTTTGAAAACGGAATATTTTCAAAATATGGAATGCCAATAGTATTTTGTTGCGCTTGAGCTAACGACGCAAACAAAATCAAAATAAAAAATACTATGCGTTTTATAGAAACCAAATTATTTTTATTACTTTTATCACGCTTTTTCATCCATAAAAACGAAAAAGCATTCAAAGGTATTAAAATATTAAGATTATGGAACATTTACAGAAAACTATTTTAGTCGCATGGGATTTTTCTAATGTTGCAGAATATGCAATGCAACATGCCATTCGCTTTGCGCAAACGATTGGAAGCACGACTGTAACGATTTTAAACATCGTGAACGATGAAAAAGACATAGAAAAAGCAACTGCACAACTTAAAATAGTTGCTGACGATGCTCAAAAAAAATACAGCTTTAAACCTGAATATCTTGCTGTTGAAGGCGACATCTTCACAACAATCAAAGAGGTTGCTCACAAATTAAATTGTCCTTTCGTATTTATGGGAACTCACGGTATGAAAGGTTTACAAAAAATCACAGGTAGCTGGGCTCTTAAAGTTATTGAAGGTTCAGACTGCCCATTTATCGTTGTTCAACGTCCTCCACGCGACGAACACTTTGAAGACATTGTTTGTCCTATTGACTACAAAAAAGAAGACAAACAAAAAGTTTCATGGGCTGTATATTTGAATAAATTCTTCAAATCAAAATTCTACTTGTACATTCAAAAGAGTAGCGATGCTAATTTAAAACGCCAAATCTACTCTAACTTAGTACATGTGAAATCAGTTCTTGATCAAAATGATATTGAATATATCGAAGTTGAAGGCGCAGGTAAAGATGACTTCGCAGACGAAGTTATTGAATATGCTAACGGAATGAATGCAAATGCTATTCTTGTTACGACTTCTAAAGAACTTGACCTTGCTGATTATATGTTTGGTGCAAATGAGCAAAAGATTATCGGTAACAAATATGGTATCTCTGCTATTACCGTACTACCAAACGCAGGTAAATTGAAAGGTTTTAACTAACAAAAACAATAATTAAATAAAAAGGCCACCTTAACAGTGGTCTTTTTTTTATCTACACCATAACCTATGAAAAAAATCGTAACCCTTTGTCTGTCTTTTATTTTTGTCCTTTCTGCATTTTCACAAAACTTCATAGAAGGTCGTTATAGAATTACGTTTAAAGACAAAAATAATTCTCCCTATTCTATTACTAATCCTCACGCATTTTTAAGCGTAAAAGCTATCGAAAGACGTGAAAAATTCAATATTGCAATTACAGAACAAGACATTCCCGTAAATCCACAATATATTGCATCTATTGCAGAATTAGGCGCAGTTTTCTGTAATAGTTCAAAATGGTTCAATTCTGCCATTTTTTACATTAAAAATCAAGAAACATTCGACATAATTAAGAAGTTATATTTCATTAAAAATATGGAATATGTCGCACCAAAACCAAAATGGGTTTGCGACAAAAGGAAATTAACAGAGCAAGACAGTTTTCATTTCGAGAAAGAGTTCAAAAAACTATATGAGTCGGCAGGCAGTTACCATATATACGGAAATTCATGGAAACAATGCGATATGTTAGGCGTTTTGCAATCACATTTCTCGGGACACTGGGGACAAGGTATGACTATTGCTATTGCAGACGCTGGCTTCCTTCACGTAGATTCCGCAACTGTTTTTCAAAAAATACGAGACGATAATCGTATCCTATTTACAAGAGATGTAACAGGAACTGCAGCTTGCTTGGATACTACACTTGATATTTTCTCGAAAGGTGGACATGGCATGCAAGTATTATCACTGATAGGTGGTGTTTATCCTGGAAAACTTATAGGAACCGCACCACAAGCAAGTTTCATTCTTTTACGTACCGAAGAAGAAGACACAGAATACACTGTTGAAGAAGACAACTGGGTTGCCGCAGCTGAACTTGCCGACAGTGCTGGAGCAGATATCATCTCTACTTCTCTAGGCTATAGCGATTTTGATGACAAATCGCAAAGTTATACCTATGCCGACATGAATGGAAATACCGCACGAATTACTATTGGTGCCGACATTGCTGCATCAAAAGGTATGCTTATACTGAATAGTGCCGGAAATTCAGGCGACGAACCTTGGAAATATATTACAGCTCCCGCCGATGCAGATAGCATCATAACTGTAGGGGCATGTAATTATAGCCAGAAAAAAGTAAATTTCAGTTCGTTTGGTCCTACATCCGACAAACGGATAAAACCTGATGTTATGGCTCTTGGCCTATATCCAACAATCGTAACCGCTAATGGAACTATTCGTAACACAAGCGGCGGAACATCTTTCTCGTGTCCTCTTATGGCGGGTGCTTGTGCAACTTTATGGTCGGAATTCCCCGACTCTTCAGCACAAACAATAAAACAAGCTATACTACTTTGTGCTGATAGAAGTAATAAACCTAACAATAAATATGGATACGGATTACCAAATATAGATAAAGTACGTAATTATTTCTATACTAAACAATTATATAACTTTTTAAGTTCGCGCTACACATTACCTACTTTTGAAAAATTCTTTACAAAACTATATAAGAACAAAATGTTTACTACCTATGATTTTACGATTGACATTGATGCAAAAAATAATGGTAAAGTAAACTATATCATTAAAAATCACGACTACAACATACAATTGGTTGACCTTACCTCTAAAGGCACAATATATATTACGACTCGTGGAATGAAGAAAGCAAAATTCAAAATCACCAATAAAAAATAATCATGAGCCTTCTTGAAATAATTCTGCTTTCTATCGGTTTAGCAATGGACTGTTTTGCTGTTTCAACAGCGACAGGAATAGCATGTAAAGACCTACATATTCAGAAAGCAAGCAAGATGCCTATTCTTTTTGGCATATTTCAAGGAGGAATGCCTTTAATTGGATTTGCATTATCAATATCATTTGCAGAGTTCATCTCTTCTTTTAGCCATTGGATTGCTCTTGCAATACTTTGCTTTTTAGGCGGGAAAATGATTTTTGAAGAAATACACGAAGCTGAAGATGATGAAGGCTGTCAATGTAGCGCAAATCATTTCGCATGGAAAAATGTTATTCTCCTCGCAATAGCAACAAGTATCGACGCCTTAGCTACAGGTATTCTCTTCGTAACCACACCTGAAATTATAGGTTTGGCAGTTGTAATCATCGCTTTGGGAAGTTTCTTGTTTTCGTGTCTAGGGCTCTACTTAGGACATAATTTTGGCAAAAGGATGAACATAAAAGCAGGGATTCTAGGAGGGATTATTCTTATTGCCATTGGCGTAAAAATTGTTTTGGAACATTACATATAATTACAAATTTTAATAACATTCTTTTCAAACTAATCGTTTATTAGTATACATGATGCTCGATATTAGCATCAGTACAAAAAAATATATGATTTTCATGGAAAAATTTAATCTAAAAACAGATTCGTTTGAAGAATGGATTCTAAAAGAACAACAAAGTAAGTTTCAAAAAAATCCTGATGTGGCAAAACGCTTGCAAAACACAAGTGATGTTTTAAATAAAATATCCGCATTTTGTGACATGATAGGTGATTTCTCAAAAATCCCTTGCCCAGAACTCTCAATTCCCTTTGAAATATTTTCAACAATAACAGGTCTTAGTGCAAATGGCATTCAATTTATTACTGATTTGCTTAATGGTTATGGTATTCATTATTCTATAAATCATCTCACAAGAAATATTATTCTTGATGAAATTTCAATACTTTTGCAAGACTATGGTGTTGGAAAAACTCTAAAAAGATTTTCTTATGCCATAGATTTATCAGGCCTAAATATAGATGATATAGAGCGTATCTTTGCTGAACAATCTCAATTAGAAACCTTATACACAACATACAAAGATGACTTAAATAGTAAATCTGACAAAACCTACTACAATAAACCTGAAATAAAGAAATTTTTTAATGATGGAAAAAGATATTGAAAGATTCAAAAATTCTATAACTCCCAAACCAACATCTTTTTTTAAGAAGGGCAGTTTTAGACGGAATATAGGGTATACATTTCTTATTCTAAACATTGTATATTGCATATTTGACCTAAATTTCAAATGGTTAATCGGATTTATAATGTGGTTTTTCACATACCTTTTGGCTGATTTATTGCATCATCAACCCAATTTATCATTACACACATACATACATTCAGGTTACAGGATAACTAACTATACGTTATTTACCATATTCATACCATGCTCTCTCATTATTCACAACTTTTTTGGGCTTACATTAATGGTAATCTGCCTTATAATTTGGATTGTATGGGACAAAAAAGAAATTGAACGCCTAAAAATAACTAACCAGCAAAAGAGTTTTTAAATATTACCATAAATTTATTTGTGCAAACAGCTCTAATTTCAAAAAATATCTATATTTGCAACAGATATGAAAGGATTACAAACAATATTGCTCTGTTTACTCATTAGCGTACGCTAAGGGGTGAGCACATATTGTATTAACAATAAGCCCCTTTGCATTTTGCATAGGGGTTTTTTATTAAATTTATAACTATGAACGATAAAGTTTACATTTTCGACACGACATTGCGAGACGGAGAACAAGCTCCTGGCAATCAATTAAACATGCTTGAAAAATTAGAAGTTGCTAGAGCGTTGGAAGAACTTGGCGTTGATATTATCGAGGCTGGTTTCCCTATTTCAAGTCCTGGTGATTTTGAATCTGTGGTTCAAATTTCGAAAGTTGTTACAAATCCAACTGTTTGTGGATTAACTCGTGCGGTACAAAAAGATATTGACGTTGCTGCAGATGCACTTCGCTATGCAAAACATCCTCGTATTCATACTGGTATAGGAACATCTTACAATCACATCTATCATAAATTAAAATCAACTCCGGAAGAAATTATTCGCCGTGGTGTTGACGCCGTGAAATACGCAAAAAAATACGTTGAAGATGTGGAATTCTATTGCGAAGATGCTGGTCGTACCGATAATGAATATCTTGCTCGTGTAGTAGAAGCTGTTATTGCCGCAGGTGCTACTGTTGTAAATATTCCTGATACAACAGGATACTGTTTGCCTTCCGAGTTTGGTGAGAAAATCAAATATTTGATGGAGCATGTCTCAAATATTGACAAGGCTATCATCTCTACTCACTGCCACAACGATTTAGGTATGGCAACAGCAAATACAATTTCTGGTGTATTAAATGGAGCAAGACAAGTTGAAGTTGCGATTAACGGCGTTGGTGAACGCGCAGGTAATACCGCACTAGAAGAAGTTGTCATGGCTATAAAGAGTCATAATAATCTTGGTGTACATACCGACATTGTTACTCCTAACATTATGCGTTCTAGCAAGATGATTCAACGCTTAATGAAAAGCCCTGTACAAGCAAACAAGGCAATTGTTGGTAAAAACGCGTTCGCACACTCTTCTGGTATTCATCAAGATGGCGTATTAAAACAACGTGAAACATACGAAATCATTGATCCTAAAGATGTAGGCGTTGACGAATCTTCTATCATTTTGACTGCTCGTAGTGGTCATGCTGCATTAAAATACCGTCTTCAATTATTAGGATATACTATTGAAGGTGAAGAACTTGACAAAACTTATAAGGATTTCTTAAAAATGGCTGACGAGAAAAAAATCGTTAATGATGACGATTTGTTAATCTTAGTTGGCAAAGAAAAAATTAAAAGAGAACGCTCAATTTCTATTGAACAATTACAAGTTGTTTGCGGAAATTCAATGATCCCAACTGCAACAGTTTCTTTAAACATTAAAGGAGAAATTAAAACAGAAACGGCAACGGGAAATGGTCCTGTTGATGCTGCATACACAGCAGTAAAGAAAATTTTTGTTGACAACAATATTCATCTACAAGAATTCCTTATCCAAGGTTTCAACGGCGGTTGCGACGATAGCGGACGAGTTTCTGTTCAGGTTGAGTTCAACAAACATTTTTATCAAGGTCTTGGCGTAAATACCGACATTGTTACCGCTTCTGTTGATGCTTTAATTGATGCTATCAGCAAAGCTTTGGAATAAACTAATTTTTGAATCATTTTAACTATACATAGTTATGCAAGATTTGTTCATTTACAATACACTATCAAGACAGAAAGAATTATTCAAACCACTTCATGCGCCACATGTGGGTATGTATGTTTGTGGTCCTACTGTTTATGGTGACGGACATCTTGGTCATGCTCGTCCAGCTATTACATTCGATGTGTTGTTCCGCTACTTAACTCATCTTGGCTACCAAGTTCGTTATGTGCGAAATATTACCGATGTAGGCCACTTGGAACATGATGCCGACGAAGGTGAGGACAAGATTGCTAAAAAAGCTCGTTTAGAACAAAAAGAGCCTATGGAAGTGGCACAATACTATACTAACCGCTTCCGTAATGCTATGGCTGCTCTTAATGTATTACCTCCAAGCATTGAGCCTCAAGCTTCTGGTCACATTATAGAACAAATCAATTTTGTGAAGAAAATCCTAGATGCCGGATATGCTTACGAAAGTCAAGGTTCTGTTTACTTTGATGTACGAAAATTCAATAAAGATTATCGTTACGGAAAACTTTCTGGCCGCAATATTGACGAACTTCTTGCGACGACTCGCGAACTTGATGGCCAAGACGAAAAACAATGTTCTTTAGACTTTGCACTTTGGAAAAAAGCACAACCCGAACATATTATGCGCTGGCCTTCTCCTTGGAGTGACGGTTTCCCTGGTTGGCACATGGAATGTTCTGCAATGGGTACAAAATATCTTGGCGAAACATTTGATATACATGGTGGTGGTATGGATCTTATTTTCCCACACCATGAATGCGAAATTGCGCAATCTACAGCAGCATTAGGTCATGAATCGGTAAAATATTGGATTCACAACAATATGATTACCATCAATGGTCAAAAGATGGGTAAAAGCTATAATAACTTCATCACACTTGACCAATTCTTTACTGGTACACACGAAAAATTGGAACGTGCATATTCTCCAATGACTATCCGTTTCTTCATCTTACAAGCTCATTATCGTAGTACTGTAGATTTCAGCAACGATGCTCTTCAAGCTGCAGAAAAAGGTTTTGCTCGTTTAGTTGACGCGTACAACCGTTTACAAAAAATAAGTGCAAGCGCAACCTCAACGGTAGATGTAAAAGGCTTAAGAGAACGCTGCGAAGAAGCTATGAGCGACGATTTGAACACTCCTATCGTTATATCAAACTTATTCGAAGCAGCAAAAGCAATCAATACAGTTACCGACGGAAAAGGAACTCTTTCAAAAGAAGATTTAGATGAACTTAAAGATGTTTTTGAAGTATTCATTAAAGACATTCTTGGTCTTCGTATAGAAGAAAGCAATAATGCTCACGATAAAGCTTATAAAGGGGCCATAGATTTACTTTTAGACATCCGTAAACAAGCAAAAGCAAACAAGGATTGGGCTACCAGCGACAAAATTCGTGACGAATTGGCAAATCTTGGTTTCTCTGTGAAAGATACCAAAGATGGATTTGAATGGAGCTTGTAATATACTACATTGGATAGGGAACAAGAGACGCAAAATCTTGCGTCTCTTTTTTTATCTAAAATTCAAAGTTAAATCTAATATACAAACCACGTTTAGTAATATCAGGATGGTCTAAATAATTCAAACGCCAGATATACTCTAAACGCACGAACTTCAACAAATTGGTTACACCAATTCCTGCCTCCATATATGGTTTACTAAATGTGTTTGTTCCTGATGGCAATGCGAGAACTGCATTTTGATCATGAAGTAATTTTCCATAACAAGCTTTAAATGTAAATAATTCACGAAGTTGTAGTTTACGAATTCCCCAAATTTTATTGAAAAAGAACCCGTTTAGACCATATTCCGCATACAAATTTACAAATGCATCACTCGCAAACTCTAAATATTTCATGTGATTGAAATAATACTCACCACTACTTCCCGTTTGATTTCCTCGATGTATCTCAAGCAATGGGAATGGCACTGATTTATCTATCATTCCAGCTTCAACGACATATTTCATTCTACCAAATCCAAGCAAAATATCTTGACGAGCAACTAAACGTAATTGCGTATACCAATCGGATCTACCATCATCCATTATGTATTTACCACGCAAAATATTTAAATGACAAACAGGGTAACGCGAATCTATATATATTCTACGGAAATGGTTTGTAGAGACCTGTTCTTTATGGGAAAGACGAATATTGAAACTAAAATCGTGTGTCACAAAATTCGGCAAAGTATCGGACATCGACGTTTCAAAAGGAATATACGGAGGATTGTAATGACTCGCGTACGTGTATGCTGGTTTTATCGTTACATCTGGTGCTAACTGCTGTTCATATGCCACAACACCTCGTTTTACCAAATAAACTGCCTTATTTTCGCTTTTTGTCAGCAATGCAGAAAAAAGGTTGTCATCAGATTGAACCAACACATTTTCGCGAATAAAGTCTAAATTCTGACGAAAATCGCCAATACGATAGATATTTTGATCATAGCGCACATGTAAGGCACCATAATATTTTGACGGCATTTTCAGTGAATATTGTAAACCGTATTTAAACTTTTTATTTCTACAACCATAACCTAAATAGCCGCCAAACATCATTTTGTCGTGAAACTTCTCTGAAGTACGTGCACAAAGATTTAATCGTACACCTTCTATTTTATTGTTTTGAATAAAATACAAATATGGTCCCAAATCGATATATCCTAAAGGTAAATACCCATACATGAGCATATTCATAATCTTATTTGCGGCTTTTACTGTAGGAATATTATTGCTCGTTTCTATTGCCTTTTGAGTTACAATATCCAAACTTGACAATGTATCTGGACGATATTGAAAAAGAAATGACGTGTCTTTTTCAAAATGTTCTTTCCTTCGTAGATTAAATTTTCCTGGCACAACACGATTTACCAAATAATCTTGAATTTGGGTGGAGTCAATAATGTATGATGTCGATTTTACTGCCGTTAACGGTGTATTTATTGCATGATAGGCAGAATCCTTTGATAATTCAGGGACAAATTCTACTTGCATTTTCTGTTGTTTCCTAAACCATTCACCATTTTCTGTGAGTTGTAGTTTCTCGAACAAACGCATGTTGCGGACAAAATTCAAAATAGATGTTTTCTGTAATGTCGCATCAATTTCCGTAAGTGTTCCTGTTTCTTTTTCAATAATCATATAACCATAAAATGCAAGGTCTTGACTATTTCGAGGTTTAAAGCGAATTCTATAAAATGTCAAGCCATTACTTGTCATAGAATCTGTTAAATAGAAACGATAATAAACCATTGCTTGCGATGAAATCGGACTTATGAAATCTTTTTGTAGAAATCGTAAATTCCCATAAAAAGTCATGTCTTGATTCAAACTAGATATATAATCTGTTACAATATCGCTTTCTATAAAGCTACTTCCATGTTGATTTTTCACAATTTCTCGAATCTCAGGAGGGCGATTTTCACGTCGTTTTTCATACGACATATATTCAGAGAAATAAAGCGGTATATTCCAAGTAGAATCGTAATCATTGGTCTTCACCAAAATGTCGGCATGCTTACGCATAAAACCAACCTTAAACACAGAACTATCAATACCACTCAAGCTAAAATTAAGCTTATTGTATTCTATTAATTCTATGTTTTTTACGCCATCAGGACGATTATTATGCCTATTGCGTATAGCTTTTTTAACAATAGGTATTGCAGGATTTTTCCCTGGACTTACAACAACTGCATCTATTTGTATTGCAGCAGGATATAATTCGACAACTGATTTAGTAATTTCACGACCAGAAATCGTAAGATCCTTATAGCCCAAAGCAGAAAAGACAACACTATCTGTTGTCTTTACCGGTGATATTTCGAAAGATCCATCCAGTTGAGTGATTACAGCCGTATTGGTTCCTTTAATCCAAACACTAGCAAAAGAAAGAGGTTCCTTGCTTTCTATATCAACAACAACACTACGGAATGTTTGTGCTGTACAACAGAACGGAAAAAATAATATAAATAAAAGTCTAACGAACGATAATCTTTTTATTCGTAACATTCTTTTCATCAATTATTTGCACGATATATTCACCAGCCTGTAATTGACCTGTTTCAATAATAGTTTCAGGACCTGTAATAGAGACTGATTTCACTATTTGACCATGCAAATTTCGTACCAAGACTTCGCCTTTTCCACTTGCTGAACGTACTGTTACAGCAGTTACTGATACTGTTGGGAATACGTATTGATTGTCTATGAGTTCTATTTGATTTATTGCTGTTTCTTCTTCCCTATAAACACAAATTTTCACTACACATTGTATTGTAATACTTGCACCCGTAGAAGCGCCATCTGTCACACTAAATGTAACATTTGATGTTCCAAGACGCTTTATAGAATGTCCAGCAATGGTACGCGTTTCACTATCGTAAGTTACCCAAGTAGGTTTTGAAACTAATTGAAGCTGAACATCGTCTTCGACATCAGTTACCGCGTTTTCTGGCAAAATAAATTCAAAATCAGTATCTTGTTTAACAAAAATAGTATCGCTAAACTGTACTTTAGGACTTTCGTTTACGAATCTACAAGCCTGTCCATTCCATAATTCAAACATAGATTGACCTATTTCTGAATTGTTTAGATATTTTCCGCGAACATAATCCCATTCGTCGGCATACGAATAGAAAATTTCGGAGCCAACACCTTTAGCAAAGAATGGGACCAACTGATTTGTGTGGTCTATAGAATAATATGCAAGACCTGGCATATTTCCTACTCCATTATCTATTATTTGCCAGTGGTTCAACATAATAGAATCTTCTTTGAATGTTGGGTCTGCCATAAAACCAGTTTCATGATCGGCAGTTATTATCAATAATGTTTCATCCCAACTACTTTCTTTTTCTATCCAAGCAATAACAGAATCTACTGTGCGATTAAATTCTATTTGTTCTTCTAATTGTCTTCCAGGACGATTTTTATGACCGCCATTGTCAACCATGTCATTTTCAATCATCAAGAAGAAACCATTCTCATTTTTAGACAGACAGTTAATAGCGACACGACCAATTTGCCATAATTGAGGCATTCCCTTATTCCAATCTTCATAATGAACAGTATTTACATCTGTTCCATCACGGTAAAACTGCATAGAACCTTCTACAGGAATCATACCGAATAATCGTTTCGGTGTCTCGCCAGACATATATTGAACAAGACTTGCACTATCTTCTACAAAAGTCCAAGGATCTGGTTCCCCATCACCATCTATATCTTGTACTGTATTCCAACCTGAATTCGATGAGATTGCATACGTGGTTGCACCGGCACGCAATCCTTGCATAATTTCTTCTCCACCAACATTTGTGTAGTCAGGTTTTTCTTTCTTCTGCGCATTATTATCATATTCCGGATGATCGCAACCTATCACTACATCTGCATTTGATTCTATAACTAATTGACGTGAAAGGTCATTATAATTCAAACGAGATGGATTATTTGTAAAAAAAGCTCCAGGCGTCGCATCGTAATAAGGAGAGTTTGTTGCGACACCAGCAGATTTACCCATTTCTTTTGCATGGCGTGCAATAGATTTCATGGCGTTACGCTCAACATCTACACCAAGTGAAAAATAGTATGTTTTCTTTCCGGAAGACATTGCCGTTGCTGATGCTCCTGAACATGTAGCATTTTTCCCCTTCCATAAATAATCTTTGCCTGTCCAAGCAAGACGAGATTCGTATGTGTTATTCCAATTAGCAAGGCTGTTTGTTGCACCTGATGTTGCCGAAGCATGAGTACAGTTCCATAATTTAACTGGGAAGCTTAAGAAAGGAGCAGGTTTTCCTGTATAGTATTCTGCCGCTTTTATAGGCGAAATACCGCAACCATCATTTACCATAAATATGATGTTTTTAGGTATTTTACGTTCTTGTGGCATTAAACGGAAACATACTTGAGCTATTTCGGTATTATTAACATAACTTCCTAATACATAATCTGTTTCATCAATATAATTCGAAAACAATTCACTACCGTTTCCTTTAGCAAACAAAGGCGTTAACAAATTTGTGTTATTCACACTATTATATTGAAAATCATCTTTCGATTTTGAAAGGAATGTCTTAGGCATAGATTTCTTATCAAACGACTTACTCGTGGCATAACCTTTTTCATAAGAGCCAACCACTATCATAAGCGTTTCGTCCCAATTGCTGTTCTTTTCAACCCAAGAGTAAATATTGGAAATATATGTATCCACATCTGTCATAGTTTGTTGAATGCGAACATTTTCATTGTCAAAATCCATTTCAACATTTGCACATTCAGAAACAAACACAAAACCGTTTTCGTTTGTAGCAAGCAAATCTAAACTAGCCGCTGTCAATTCTCCGAGCTCTTTATTTTGTAAGGTTTCCTTACCTATCATAACCTGTTTTACTAAATTTGCAGGCATGTTTTTCTGATCAGTAACAAATACCCAATTCTCATTTTCAACACTATATAATTCCGAAGAAATAACAAGATTCACCTTACTTTTCAATAAATCGAAAAACAAATCATCAAAATCATCTGTTGATTGAGCCACTTTTTTATGACACACGAATGGCAGAATTGCACTATTGTCCCAAACCGAACCATTCGTTGCTATAGCCGTTGCTTTCCCTTTACTAATAGCACGTTCAATAATAGTTTCGAGTTCTCTATCATCCATGTCATAACTTACAGCATCAAGAGCTGGCTTTACTCCTGTAGCAAGAGCGGAACCTGCCGTGAGTGGGTCTATTGGCAACGAGTCAGCATAACTAAATTCCTGCCATACACGACGAACATGATAATCACCACGATAATAATTTACATCATATTCTTTGTCCAATGTGTTCCAATATGTCGGATAATTTGATACTGCATAATTCACATCAAAATTGTTTAAGACACAATTTTTTTCAGCCGTAATTATTTGGCTATGATTATAACCCATACCATCAACCATCACAAGGATGATATTTTTCGGTTGAGAGAATGCAACAAATGCTGAAAGACAAAACAAAAAAAGTACAACTATCTTTTTCATACCAAATACATTTTATACAAAAATAGTAATTCTGCTTAATTTACTGTTCAAATATTAAAGATATGTAAAAAACAAACTTTGGTCTAAAATTTGATAGTATACATACAATAAAAACGAATTCGTAAAGTTTCAGTTGTTGATTTTAATTTATTGACTATGAAAAAATTTTTGGTTTTAACAGGTTCTGCAATTGTTGGTAGTGCACTGACAATCGCATTTTTGTATGCAGTAAATCCGAAGATTGTCAATGTTTCAGATTCTATTGTGCAAACAAGTCAACCTTCTATGGTTCAATCCGTTTCGTATTCTGCTGCATCTGTTGGGAATGGCATAGATTTTACACAAGCAGCAGAAAAGGTTATGCCTACTGTTGTACATATTGCAACAAAAACCACTGTTCGTTCTTCTGCCTATCCTCCAGGATTTGATTTGTGGAGAGAGTTTTTCGGCGATAGTTGGGACGTTCCACAAAAGGAGAATATACAACAAGCAAGCGGTTCCGGCGTAATTGTTCAAAAAGATGGCTATATTGTCACTAACAACCATGTGGTAAAAGGTGCCGACGAAATATCTGTCACATTGCACGATAAGCGTGAATACACTGCAAAAGTTATTGGTACAGATCCAAATACAGACCTTGCTCTTATAAAAATTGATGCTGACGATTTGTCTCCTATTTCGTTTGCAAATAGCGATGATGTAAAAGTTGGAGAATGGTGCTTAGCTGTTGGTAATCCATTTAACTTAAACTCTACTGTTACCGCTGGTATTGTAAGTGCCAAAGGCAGAAACATCAATATTCTTAAACAGAAATATGCCATTGAGTCATTCATACAAACCGATGCGGCAATAAATCCAGGCAACAGCGGTGGCGCACTAACAAATGCCTCGGGAGATTTAATCGGTATAAATACTGCTATTGCCAGTCCTACCGGATCTTATACAGGCTACGGATTTGCAGTTCCTGCCAATATCGTATCAAAAGTCATTTATGACTTAAAAACCTACGGTATAGTGCAACGTGGATTTTTAGGAGTATCTATTCGTGACCTTGACTCAAAACTTGCAAACGAAAAAGGATATAAAATAAACAAAGGCGTTTATATTGAATCTGTTTCTGACAATGGTGCTGCCGACAAAGCTGGCATTAAAGCAGGCGATGTGATTATAGAAATCGATGGCGTTCCTGTAACTACAAGTACTGAACTACAGGAAATTATCGGCCGCAGAGCTCCAGGTGATGCAATTCGCGTAGCAGTTGTAAGAAACGGAGATAAAGATTTAGTTTTCGATGTTCATCTAACTAATAAAGACGGCAAAGAAACACTTACCGAAAAAGCAAGCGAGGATATTTGCAACAAATTAGGCATAACAGTTCAAAATGCAAGCGAAAAAACATTAAAGAAAATCGGTATTTCGAATGGTGTGGAAGTTACTTCTATTGAGGAAGGACTTGTTCAAAAACACACAAACATGCGTAAAGGTTTCATAATCACAAAAGTTGACAACCAAAACATTACCGATTCCGAACAATTTGTAAAAATCATGCAAAACAAAAAAGGTGGCGTAATGATAGAAGGAGTTTATCCGGATGTTGCAGGAACGTATTATTTTGCATTCGGAATGTAATTCTTATAAATTCACGAATAATCTATCTTTAAAATTTCTATTTTTGTAAACAATTAAAAATTCAAGACAATGAAAAAATTAGTAGTATTATTTAGCGCACTATTCTGCTTCGCAATGTGCAGTTTCGGTCAAACAGAAGAAGCTGCAGCTCCTCAAAGCGTTTCTTTTGAATATACAACGTATGATTATGGTCAAATTCAAAAAGGATCTGACGGTAAATGTTCATTCAAATTCACAAACAATACCGACACTCCACTTATTTTGACTAACGTAGTTGCTTCTTGCGGATGCACAGTACCAAGTTGGCCAAAAACTCCAATTAACCCAGGAGAATCAAACGTAATCAATGTAAAATACAACACGAACAATGTTGGTCACTTTACAAAAAGAATCACAGTTACAACAAACAAACAGGATATGTCAACTATTATCCTAACAATAAAAGGACAAGTTACTGAAGCGACTGAAGTTCAAAATCTTGAAACTGAAACAAAATAAGTAAACCCTTATAAAATAAAAAACCTGATTGCAAAACAATCAGGTTTTTTTATGCCCATACAGCATTCTATTATTTCTCTGCAAACAAACGAATTATTCCAAGTATAGTTTCACTTGCTTTCTCCATACTCTGCAATGGCACAAATTCATAGACACTATGGAAATTATGACCTCCGGCAAATAAATTTGGACATGGCAAACCCATAAACGACAAACGTGCACCATCGGTTCCTCCACGAATAGGTTGTATTTTAGGAACAATTCCTACATTCTTCATAGCCTGCTCGGCAATTTCCACAATAAACTGACAAGGTTTAATCTGTTCTATCATATTACGATATTGCTCAACTATTGACACTTGAATTGCAATACCATATTTCTCCTCCAATTTTGCAGCTATAGTTCGCAATAACTGTTGCTTTTCTACAAACAAATGTTCGTCAAAATCTCGAATTATGAAATGTAATTCTGTTTGTGTAACATCGCCCTTGCTATCGGTTAAATGAATAAAACCTTCTCTTGCCTCTGTTGTTTCTGGACGCTGGTCAGCAGGCAACAACGACAAAAATTCAGCAGCAATTAGTTGAGAATTTATCATCGTTCCTTTCGCATATCCTGGATGAACATTCACGCCACGAATCACAACATGTGCAGCTGCTGCATTAAAGTTTTCATATTCCAACTCCCCAATTTCTCCTCCATCGATTGTATAGGCGTAATCAGCACCGAAGTTTTTTAAATCAAATAAATCAACGCCACATCCTATTTCTTCATCAGTTGTAAATGCTATCTTTATTTCTCCATGTGGCAATTCCGAATGTTTGGAAAGATATTCCGCAGCCGACATAATTGCTGCAACACCAGCCTTATCGTCCGCTCCTAATAAAGTAGTTCCATCAGATGAAATTATTGTCTGTCCTTTGTAATGTAACAAATCAGGAAACGCCGAAGGTTTTAACCAAATGTTTTTTTCTTGATTTAATAATATGTCTCCGCCATTATATAGCTCTGTAACAATAGATTTTATATCTTTCCCCGAAGCATCAGGAGAAGTATCGACATGAGCAATAAAACCAATAGTAGGTACTTGTTTTTCTGTTGTTGCGGGAATTGTTGCCGTTACATATCCATTGTCGTCTAACGTTGCCACGTAGCCCATTGCACAAAGCTCATCATACAAGGCACGCAATAAATCCATTTGACAAGCAGAACTCGGATGAGAAGAAGATTGTTCGTCCGAAGTTGTTTCTATAGAAACATATCGTAAAAATTTTGCAAGAATAGTTTCCATCGGTAATTCTTTTTTCAAAAATACAGAATTGTTTTCACATTAGGAATTTTCGTGAAAGACATATATTTTTACAAGAAATACAAGATGGTTCCAATTTTTGAAACATATTTTTCTCGCTTTGAGGTTTCCCCAAAACGACTGTATAATCCTATAGACACCAGAGTCAATATGATTGTAACCATACCATGTTACGACGAGCCATTGATACTTGAAACGCTACAGTCATTACAAGCCTGCGATGAGCCTTCGTGCGCAGTTGAAGTTATAATTATAGTAAACAATGCCGAAAACGCTCCAGAACGCGTTATATCGCAAAATAAAAAGACATACCAAGACATTCTTGATTTTAATGAGCGGAATCACAAACAATGGATTCAATTCTTTCCAATATTAGAGCAAAATATGCCTACAAAAATTGCAGGCGTTGGGTTGGCAAGAAAAATAGCTATGGACGAGGCTATCCATCGCTTTGACGAGATAAATAATCAAAATGGGATAATTATATCTTGTGACGCCGATACAATCGTAGAGCACAATTATTTCACTGCGATTGAACGATTTTACACAGAAACAGCCTGTAATGCGGCAACTATATATTTTGAGCATCCATTGAAAGGTGATTTGCCTCAATGTCAATATTACGCAATAGCCCAATACGAATTATATATGCGATACTATGTAGAACAATTACGCCGATGTGGATTCCCGTTTCTATACCACACTGTAGGATCTTGTTTCTCCATAACTGCAAGTGCATATTGTAAACAAGGTGGTATGAACAAACGACAAGCAGGTGAAGACTTTTATTTTTTGCAAAAAGTTTTTCAAGCTGAAAGGTGTGCAGAAATAAAGACAACTGTTGTTCACCCATCATCGCGTGTTTCTACTCGCGTTCCTTTTGGAACAGGAACTGTCGTGGCAAAAATCACAGAATTTTCGACAAGCGAAAGTCCTCTTTACAAAACATTTACCCACGAAAGTTTTGATATACTACAAGCGTTTTTTTCACAACTTACAGATTTATACAAAAACTTGCCCAAAGAGACCTATAGCACACTACATCCGTATTTGCAAGAGTTCATTCCTCAAGATATTTATTTGAAAAAACTAGCAGAAATTCAGAAAAATTCAACTTCATTTCTGTCTTTTCAAAAACGTTTTTTTAATTGGTTTAACGGATTTATGGTATATAAATTCCTGAATTTTGTTCATTTAAACAAATTTGAGCGCGTTCCTATAGAACAAGTAGCAGCAAAACTACTCGCAGTAGAAGAAAAAGATGTTTTTGCACTATTAGAAAAATATAGAAAACTTGCCAAACAAGTGCAGTAAAAATTTACAAAGAGATTCTTCACTGCATTTAGTATGACAATGGCAGAGTTATGTAATTACAGCAAACTGGCAACAACAGATTCAAAATCATGTAAATACAGCATATTTGGTCCATCGCTTTTGGCTTCCTCCGGATTAGGATGAATTTCAAAGAAATAACCTGAAGCACCAAATGCCTTTGCTGCCAACGCCATAGCAGGAACAAAACGACGATCGCCACCACTTTTACCTCCAGCTGCACCAGGACGCTGTACAGAGTGCGTACAATCCATAAGCACAGTTGGCGTATATTGCTTCATATCGGCAAGATTTCTAAAATCAACAGCTAAATTATTATATCCATACATATTTCCACGTTCTGTCAACCACACCTTGTCATTTCCCGACTGACGAACTTTTTCGACCGGAAACTGCATATCATTTCCTGAAAGAAATTGTGCTTTTTTAATATTGACAATTTTCCCCGTCTTTGCTGCAGCAACCAACAAATCTGTCTGACGACAGAGAAACGCTGGTATTTGCAACACATCAACCACTTGTCCCACTGAATCTGCTTGATAGGATTCGTGTATGTCTGTTACAATCTGTAAACCATATTTTGATTTTATATCAGCCAACATTTGTAAACCTTTTTCTAATCCTGGTCCACGGAATGATTGTAAAGAAGTTCTATTTGCTTTGTCAAAAGATGCCTTAAAATAGATCGACAGATTATGTTTTGCATTTAAGCGAACTAATTCTGCTGCAACTTCCTCCAATACGTCCATAGATTCTATTACACATGGACCTGCGATGAAAATAGGTTTTTGTTCCATAGTCAAAATTTTTCTTTACAAATATACATTTTTCAAATGCACAAAAAAAGAGAGCACCGGTTTGATGCTCTCTTTCTATATAAAATCAACGAATGATTACTTTGATTCTACTTCACCTTCGTTTTTCTTCATCAATGCATACGAGATTGGAGAAGCTACGAACAATGAAGAGTAAGTACCGATGATTACACCGATTGCCATTGAGAATACGAAACCTTTGATTGAATCTGCACCAAAGATGAACATAATCAACAATGTTACGAATGTAGTCATAGAAGTATTGATTGTACGACTGATTGTACTATTGATACCTTGGTTGAACAACATACGAGTTTGACGTTTTGGATATTCACGAGTGAATTCACGAATACGGTCGAATACAACCACAGTATCGTTGATTGAGTAACCAATAATAGTCAAAATTGCTGCAACGAATGTTTGACCAATTTCTAATGAGAAAGGAACAATACCATAAAGGATTGAATACACACCGATTACAATAATTGTATCGTGGAACAATGCAGCTACAGCACCAATACCATATTGCCATTTAGAGAATCGTACGAAGATGTACAAGAACATACAGATCAAAGCGATGATGATAGCTACAATAGCACCGAAGATGATATCGTTTGCGATTGTAGGACCAACCATATCTGATTGTTTCAAGTTATCTTGTTTGAATGATTCCAATGTTGCACCTTCTGCCAAGAATGGTTTGATACCATTGAAAAGTTTTTCTTCTACTTCTGCATTGATATCATGACCTTCGTCAGATTTTTCATTGATTTTGTAGTTTGTTGTAATCTTAACATCAGAAGCACCGTAAGTCTTTACTTCAGGAGCAGCACCATCGAATTGAGGAGCCAACGATTGAGCAATCGCTTCTACATTACGTTCACCTTGTAATGTGATTACGAATGAACGACCACCAGCGAAATCAACACCAACATCGAAACCTCTTACAGCAATTGAAAGTAGAGAACCTACAACCAAAATACCAGAGATAATTGCAGTGACTTTACCACTCTTAATGAAATCGATGTTTACATTTTTGAATGCACCACGAGTCAAATTGCTATCGAAAGAAATTTCTTTCTTCTTGTCCAATAATCCTTCGAATACCAAACGAGTGATGAAAATACCGCAGAACAAAGATGTCAAGATACCAATCAACAATGTTGTTGCGAAACCTTGAATAGGTCCTGTACCGAAGATGAACAAAATCAAACCAGTCAAGAATGTTGTAACCTGACCATCGATGATTGCAGAATAAGCATTTTTGAAACCATCGGCGATTGCCAAACGAACACCTTTACCAGCAGCTAATTCTTCACGAACACGTTCGTAAATAATTACGTTCGCATCGACAGCCATACCAAGAGTTAATACGATACCTGCGATACCCGACAATGTAAGAACTGCACCGATAGAAGCAAGTACACCAAAAATCAAGAATAAGTTCAACAATAAAGCAATACTTGCAACAAAACCCGCTTTTCTGTAGTAGAAAATCATATATACAAGTACCAAGATAAATGCGAACACGAATGAAAGAATACCTGTTTTGATAGATTCCTTACCAAGTGAAGGACCTACGAATTCAGCATTCATAATGTGAGCGCGAGCTGAAAGTTTACCAGATTTCAAAATATTTGCCAAGTCAGTTGCTTGAGCAATAGTAAAATCACCAGTAATTGAAGAAATACCATCACCAATTTCAGATTGAACTGTTGGGTAAGAATATACATAACCATCAAGAACAATTGCCACAGAACGTTTGATGTTTTCTTTTGTCAATCGTTTCCATTCTTTAGCACCTTCGTTGTTCATAACCATACGAACACTTGCGCTACCGTTTGTGTTAGAGAACTCAGGACGAGCATCAACAACCACATCACCTTCCAAAGAAGCGTGACCATCTAAATCAGCATCTTTAAGAGCAATCAAAGTATAGATACCGTTGTCTGCTTTTTTAGACCAAGTCAATTTTAATTCAGGAGCATTTTCAAGAATGATAGCCTTGATTTCTGGTTTAGCTAAAATTGAATCGATTTGAGCTAAAGAAGATTTATTTGCATAACCAACGATAGGACCATAACCTAAACGACCTTCACGGTCAATGTTTGGAGTTAAAAGAGCAAACAATGGATTTGCTTTTTTGAACTCTTCAGCATTTTGAGCCATCATTTGAGCAGAATCAACTGCTGCAGAATCTTGCTTGATTTGTTCGCTCAACGACAATTCTGTTGCAGAAGTTGTGTCTTTTGTTGCTACAGAAGCAACACTGTCAGCTTTAGCAGGTTCTGCAATTTTATTCATTGCAGCAAGAGTGTTATTGATTGCGAATAAAACCTCATATACTTCAGAGTTGTTGTATGTTTCCCAGAACTCCAATTGAGCAGAACTTTCCAAAAGGTCACGAACACGTTCACGATCTTCAACACCTGGAAGTTCAACTAGGATTCTTCCACCACCAACATTTTGGATGTTAGGTTGTGTTACACCAAAACGGTCAATACGAGTTCTAATTACATTGAAAGTATTTTCGATAGCTGAAGTTTCTTCTGCTTGTAAAACTTTCAATACGTCGTCATTTGTAGAATTGTAGTTGATTTTACCCATCATGTCTTCATTTGCTACAAACATTGTACGCATGAAGTTCGAAGGATACAATTTTTCAAATGCTTTACCGAATGCAGTGATGTATGTCTCACCAGCTTCTTGTTCATATTTGTCAGCAAGATTCAATGTGTTAATCAACATTGTGTCTGCATCACCATCAGAAGAAAGGTTTTTAATCAAATCACGAGTTGAAATTTGAAGAGTAACGTTCATACCACCCTTCAAGTCCAAACCAAGATTCAATTCATGTTGATGACATTCATTCAAACTGAATTTTCTCAACCAAAAGAAGTTATAGTAATCTTCTACTTGAGAAAGAGAATCCAAGTATTGTTTTTGATAAGTTGCATACGCTACATTGTCATTACCAGCTTTTTCTTTTGCATAAGAATCAGCATCGCGATTAGCCTTTGATGTAAAGTATGTAAATGAAAGAGAATAAAGTGCTGCTAACACCAACAACACTGTGAAGATACGGATAAATCCTTTATTTTGCATCTTTTTATTAATTAAGTTAACTAGTTATTCAATTTTTTAGACGGCAAATATATATTTTATTTCCGAATGAATAATATGTAAGGCGGATTTTATTTACCATCCGCCTTCCCATAATTCTATTATTTATGTAGTTTTCGGAATGATTTTTTCGCAAATTTTGGAAATGCACGTTTCGATCCCCATACATTTTTACCCAAACATTTAGCTGCAAAGTTTTTCATCCCACCGCCAACGCAATCCATTCGGCTCGCAGATTTTGTAAAGAACGTGAATCCGCCTACAACTGGTTTTTCCAACGAAGAAAAATAACCGCCTTCTACTGCCAATTTTCGATTTTCCAATATCAAATCATTCAAAGGCATTTTTACAGGACAAACACTTGCACAATTTGCACATAAAGAACATGCAGTACAAAGATGCGCAAGTTGGTCAAAACCTTTCAAATGTGGAGAAATAACCGTTCCGATAGGACCTTGGTATGTTGTGTCGTATGTATAACCGCCAATGTTTTTATAGATTGGACAAGCATTTAAACACGCACCGCAACGAATACAAGTAAGAGCAACTCTGAATTTGTCTTGCTTATATATATTTGTACGACCATTGTCCAACAAAATCACATACATTTTTTCTGGTCCATGAGATTCATTATCTTTTTTAGGACCACTAAATGCAGAACTATATGCCGTAATTGGTTGACCTGTGCCGTTTTGCGCTAGATGAGGCCAAAACAATGCCAAATCCTTATACGAAGGAATAATCTTTTCGATACCAGCAATTGCTATCTGAATTTTTGGAAACGAGGTTGACATAATTGCATTACCTTCATTCTCTGTGACAGCAATAGCACCTTTGTCAGCGACAATAAAGTTTGCACCTGTTATACCAGCATCGGCAGCAAGATATTTTTCTCTCAACTTTGCACGAGCAAGCATAGTCATTTCCTCCGCAGAACTTTCCAATGGGAATCCAAAATGCTTGTTAAACAATTGGGCAACATCAGCCTTTGACTTATGCATAGCTGGAGTTACAATATGGTATGGTTTTTCACCTGCAAGTTGAACTATGTATTCACCCAAATCCGTTTCGACAGACTCAACACCTATTTTCTTTAGATTTTCGTTTAATTCGATTTCCTCTGTCGTCATAGACTTACTTTTCACAATAGACTTTACATTGTTTTCTTGGAAAATCTTTGTGATATAAGCTATTGCATCGTCAGCAGTGCGAGCCCAAAGAACGGTACCACCATTAGCGGTAAAATTCTTTTCGAACTGTTGTAGATACTCTGCAAGATGTTCGATAGTATGTCGTTTAATAGCAGCAGCTTTTTCACGAGTAGCCTCGAAACTTTGATAACGAGCTTTTCCCTTAGAAACAGCAGCATAATATTTACCCATGTTGAACCGTATTGTCTTACGGTGTTTTTCGTCAAAAGACACACGAGCGGCGTCTATTTGGAATTTTTTTGCCTTTTGATTTGACATACTACAAATCGATTTTGTTGATTCTATTTAGATGGCGTCCGCCTTCGAATTCTGTAGATAAAAATGTTTGAATTATTCTCCAAGCATCTTGTGCAGGGATGAAACGCGCCGGAATAGCACAAATGTTCGCGTTATTATGAGCACGAGCTAAACGAGCAATTTCTTCGTTCCAACAAAGAGCAGAACGAACACCTTTATGTTTGTTCACTGTCATATTCACTCCATTGCCAGAGCCACAAAGAACAAAACCTATTTCGAATTCGCCATTACTAATCGCTGCACCAACCTTGTGAGCATAATCTGGATAATCAACAGACGCGTCAGAGTTTGTTCCATAATCTACAATTTCGTAGTTCGCTTCAGCTAATTGTTTCTTTACAAATTCCTTCATCTGGTAACCAGCATGGTCACAAGCAATTGCTATTTTCTTATTTTCCATTCTCGTTATATCAATTTTTTACAAAAATAGGCTTTTTGAATGTTTTTATGGTCGCTTTTCAAAATTTTATGAAACAAAATTCTCATAAAATAACGAAAGCACCTATCTACGGATATAATAATCCGTTCTCCATTTGTTACCACTCGTATTCTTCTCTGTCCAGCTTGGATTTGGAGACAAAAAATCCGACATAATATTGTTCAACTCTGGAGTATATACTTCATGTCCAAGACCAGTAGAATCTAACAACATCTCATAATAATGGACTATTCTAACACTATCGTCAAACACAAAAACCACAGAATCTTGATTTGATGGATGAATAATATTCCAATGATCTATATCTGGAATCTCAAGTTCTTCACCAGAGCCAACATAAACACTTACTGGATTTTCATTCCACGACTGAAAACAATACTGTACTGTTACTCCCTGGTCTGTATCGTTATGCAAAAACGCACGATCTGTCCGTTTTTCACAAGATGATAAACTTAAAACTAAAATTACAAGAAAAGGAAATAGACACTTTATACAGACGAAACTATTCTTCATATATCAACAAAATTATCTAAAATAAGAAAGGGCGAAATGCTTTTTACAGCCTTTCGCCCTCGTGAGGTTCCTGGCGGATTCGAACCGCCGTAGACGGTTTTGCAGACCGGTGACTAAACCACTCATCCAAGGAACCGTTTTAAAAAAGCCTTAAAATCGCTTTCAAGGCTTAGTACCAAAGGCGGGAATCGAACCCGCACGATATTGCTATCACTGGATTTTGAGTCCAGCGCGTCTACCAATTCCGCCACTTTGGCATTTGGTGGTGCAAATATACACATTTCTTTTATTTTTTGTATTTTTCCACAAAAATTTACAGCATTTCTATGAAATCTTTTGCCAAAGTATTGAAAATAAAAGAAATAACCGCTCTTCTTGTGGCTATATTATTCTGTTTTTCTGCTTCTGGAATAAATAAAATAACACCATATTCTTTCAAAATTTCGACAGAAAGTTCCATAATAGCATATTCTGCGGTTTGTTCAGGAGCAGGATTTTTCTTACAATCAAAAATGCAACCTCTTTCTAAACTAGAACTTCCTACAACAAACTCTACCTTACCTCGCTTTGACAAATTTGCAACAAAGAACTACTCTTCGTCAATTGATAAATTAAGTACAACCATAGATATCGGTCTTGCCCTTACTTGCATAGGATCGGTTGGCGTGCTTTCCATTCTTCAAAGCGATAACAAATCTTTTTGGTACAACTCGTTAACATACGCTGGTTTATATGCAGAAACAATAGCTGTAACATTCTCAACAAATGTCTTAATAAAAAATATCAGCAAAAGAAAACGACCATTTGTTTACAACAACAATGCACCATTAAATGATAAACTAGAAAAAGATGCTCTACATTCATTTTATTCCTTACACACGGCTTTTGCAACAGCCAATACTTTTTTTGCAGCATCAATCTTGTCGAATTTTTATGAGAAAAAATGGCCTTCATTAGTTACTTGGGGAATTGCAGGCACACTGCCAATTTGCATTGGAGCTATGCGCATTGAAGCAGGACAACATTTTTTGTCTGATGTCGTTGTTGGTTACCTATTTGGTGCAGCTTGCGGTTACTTCGTTCCACGGCTTCACTGCACAAAAGAACTTGGGAATGCTACAGTATATGTTTCCCCGAATTCCATAGTCGTAAAGCTATAAACACTACTAGTAAAGTTTTCTAAGGACTGTTATACCATCGCGGATAGGGAAAATCACCGTTTCGACACGAGGATCATTTTTTACCAAATCATTAAAGGCAAGTATTCCCTTTGTTTGTAAATCGTTTTTATCAACCTGCTCGTCTATCACATGACCATCCCAAAGCGTGTTGTCGGCAAAAATATAGCCTCCTACATTCAGCTTTTCCATGCAAGCTTCGTAATATGCAATATAATGACGTTTATTCCCATCCATAAACACTGCATCAAAATTATATGGTAGCGATTGCATTACCTCCACCGCATCACCAATATGAAGCGATATTTTCTTTCCATGCTCCGACAAAGAGAAAAATTTCAAAATCTTATCTTCCAACTCGTCATTTATTTCAATAGTATCCAAATGAGCATCGGTAGCAAGACCTTCTGCAATACAAAGTGCTGAATAACCTGTATAAGTACCTATTTCTAGTACATGTTTCGGACGAATCATCTCCATAAACATCTTTAAAATGCGTCCTTGCATATGCCCCGACAACATTCGTGGATGTAACAAAGTTAAATGCGCCTGACGACGAAGTTCCTGTAATAATTCAGGTTCGTCATCAATATGATTCTCTATATATGTCTGCAAAAGCAGCTCAGATTTTGTTTTCATACAGACAAATGTACATTATATTTTTCTACCTTTGTGGATATGGAAGAAGGAATTTCTTTATCGGAACTATCGAAATTAATTGAACAAGGTCTGAAAAAGACGCTTGAACCAAGTTATTGGGTTGTCGCAGAAATTAGCGAGATTCAGCCGAATAGGAATGGTCATTGCTATTTGGAACTAATTGAAAAAGACGAAGATGAGCCATATCCAGAGGCGAAAATGCGTGCTGTTATCTGGGCAAATAAGTACAGAATGCTTGCTCCATACTTTGAATCAGAAACTGGTTCTCCGCTTTGCGTAGGTATGAAAATCCTAGTACAAGCAACTATAACATACCATGCGCTATATGGACTTGCATTACAAATTAGCGACATAAATCCGACCTACACTGTCGGCGAAGACGAACAACGACGCCTCAAGATCATTAGACAATTGGAAGAAGACGGCATATTAAACATGAACAAGGAAATAGCAATCCCGTCTGTTCCGCAACGAATTGCCGTTATTTCCTCAGCGACCGCAGCTGGATACCAAGATTTCATACAACAACTGACGAACAATCCTGACGGCATCCAATTTTACACAACATTATTCCCTGCAGCAATGCAAGGTGTTGAAGTTGAGCAATCAATTGTAAGCCAACTTGAGTCCATATATGAACAAATCGACAACTTTGATGTGGTTGCAATTATTCGAGGTGGAGGTTCACGGTCTGATTTACGTTGGTTCGATAACTATGAAATCGCCCGAAATGTTGCGAATTTTCCAATTCCTATAATCACTGGTATTGGACACGATAAAGACCAATCAATCACCGATATAGTAGCAAACACTTCACTAAAAACTCCAACAGCTGTTGCGGAATTTTTACTCTATATAGCAACAGACTTTTTTACAAGAATAGAAGACATTCAAGACAACATACAGTCTCTAGTTTCTGAAACAATTGGACAAGAAATAGACAAACTAAATTCTTTTCAATCAAGTATTTCAAATAAACTACATATATCAATACTTCAAGCAAAGGGACTACTGGAACTGTACAAGCAAAAAATACTTCACGGGAATGCCCAAAAGGTGCAAGAAGAAACGATTCTCTGTGCCAATCAATTACAACGAATCAGAAATAGTATTGAGAAGATTTTCATTAAGCAACAAGCTAATTTACAACTACTTGAAACAAGAACGCAAAATGCTAATCCCGAACATATTCTAAAAAAAGGTTATTCTCTCACGACAAACTCTGATGGGAAAATCATACAATCAGTTACACAATTAGCAACAAACGACACAATTACCACACATTTTTCAGATGGATCAATTACGAGTACAGTTAATTAGTTTTATCTTTTTATGTTGCTTTTTTACAACTACTTATAGTCAGTCATTTATAGGAGGACTTACAGGAGGATTTACCACAAGCCAAGTTGATGGCGACGAACATTCCGGTTTCCATAGAATAGGCGCATACGGAGGAATGTTTGTAACACGATTTGATAATAACAACCCTTTTGCCCATACAATTGAACTTGCATTCTCTCAAAAAGGCGCAGCTTCATCGAATCATAGTTTTAAAACAACGATTGGTTATGTTGACGTAAACTACACATTACAAGTACGTCCGCACTATTGGCTACCTGCATTTTCTTTAAAGATTTCTTTCGGTGTTGGTCCAACTATGTCAGTTAAAGCATACGAAAACATTCTATTAAACGATATAAGAACCACCTGCAACGATTTTAGCAAAGTTGATTTACAAGTAACCGGGAATATAAACTATCGTATGTTTTGCAACAAACAAATCGTTGATTTAGAAGCAAGAGCATCATATTCTGTACTACCTAACAACGACAGATACTATAATTTCGTTCTTTACTTCCTATTGCGATATTACATTGTGCATTAAAATTATAAGGACGATGCATTGAACATCATCCCTATCTTCAAAATTTATAATTTCTCGATCATATCAAATGCCTTTTTAACACCAGTCGAGGCAGGTTCGGCAATAACGGTAAGATTTGTCAACGGCGACACCCTTGGTTGCGGATCAACAAAATAAATTGGGGTACCTTCTTTTACATATCCGACAAGACCTGCAGCAGGATACACTTGCATTGACGTTCCTATAACTATCATTATATCTGCTTCGGACACCAATTTTGCAGCAGGAGCAATATTAGGCACTGCTTCTTCGAAAAATACTATTTGTGGTCGAAGTTGAGAACCATCTTTTGCTTTGTCACCCATTTTTATTGGATTATAACCAATCTCAACAAAGCAAGACTCATCGTTTTCATCTTTTGAACTACAAGCTTTTGTCAACTCTCCGTGGAGATGAATTACTTTTGAACTACCAGCTCTTTCGTGAAGATTATCAACATTTTGTGTTACTACGGTTATATCAAAATCTTTCTCTTTTTCGGCTAAGCAAATATGAGCAGGATTCGGTTGTTTTTCTTCCAAACTTTTGCGCATATTGTTGTAAAAATCCAACATTAATTGAGGATTTCGAAACCAGGCACTATGTGTTGCTACTTCCTCAACAGGAAAATTTTCCCACAAACCATCTTCACTACGGAATGCTTTAATTCCAGATTCAACACTAATACCTGCGCCAGTTAAAACAACTATTTTCTTCATAATTACAAATTTTTCATTGTAAATATACTGTGTTTTATCGAATCGGCAAGCACGATTTTACAGGCACTTTTTCGCACATAGTCATAAATTTTAATACCTTTGGCTCGTTATGGGAAGAATTCTTGCTATTGATTATGGAACAAAACGCACTGGCATAGCAGTGACAGATCCCTTGCAAATTATTGCAAGCGCGTTGACAACAGTGCGTACCTGCGACTTGATGCAGTTTTTGAAAGATTATTTCGCAAAAGAAACTGTTGACCACGTTGTGATTGGATTGCCAAAAACTCTACGCAACGAAAATTCAGAAAATGCGAAAAACGTTTTGATATTCGAAAAACATTTTAAATCACAATTCCCTAATATGTCCATAAGCGAAATGGATGAACGTTTTACTTCAACTATCGCACACCAGGCAATGCTGGACGGCGGTATGAAGAAAAAACAAAGACAAAATAAAGAAATTGTGGACAGTATTAGTGCTACAATTATTCTTCAATCGTATATGGAACAAAAAAAGTCATTCCTATAATCTGCCTCTCCCATCTTATTGATATTATGAGAAAAAATGTATCTTTGTTTACAAAATTGTAAACGAAATGAAGAAACTTCTTGTAATATTACTATGCGTATTTGCTTATGCACAAGTTGACGCACAATCCCGTCCATCGCCAAGCTCTAAAGCTTCAACAGCTAAAACGACAAAAGAAGCTCCAAGAAAAACATACGCTGAGCGTGTGGCAGACTCTATTGCAGGAAAATACGGACCTGAAAATGTGTTAATTACCAACGTTGTTACAGTAGAGTCTTCAGTTACAAATGTAACAGCAACTGACATTACTATAGAAAAAACAGTGATTACCAACGTAGTTATAGAAAATGTTATTTGTGAGTTTCTAACGCTTACAAATGCAACAATCACTGATTTAAAAATCCGAAACTGTAAAATCGACGACTTCCTTATAGAAAATTCTTCGGTTAGTACACTTACTATTGAAGATTCGAGTGTAGGCGCTTTTGAATCGGATGAGAGTACCATACGCCGTCAGATTTTTATGGCAAAAGAGATTGTTGACGAAGAACCTGTAAAACCAGGAGCAAGAACTACAACATCGAAGACAACGACCTCAACTCAAAACAAACAGGCTCCAACCAGTAGCAACAATAACAACAAGAAAAAAGGTCAAATAAGACGATAACCTCTTGTGAACAAGATATATAGCAACAGCAAAATGAAAAAAACTCTTACTCTACTTCTGCTTTTGCTATCTATGTACAGTTATAGCCAAGAAACAGAATCTGTTTCCTCTAGTTCTGACACACTTGCGACCATCGTTTCCGATAGCGTACCTGCTACTGAAAAAGCAAATATTATTGACCGCGTAATGCAAAAATTTGAATACAGACGCGGAAGATTCTCATCAAAGTTGTACCCGTCATTAGGTTTTGACCCAGCAAGCGGACTTTCGTTGGGTGCATTGTCGCTTATCATAATTGAACCTAACAACAAAGAAAATAAGAAAATACGGTTTTACCGTCCGACATCAATATCGAGCCTAGCATCATATTCAACAAACAATTGGTTGAATTTAAAATCGGATATGGTAATTTATGCTACTCACGGAGTCATGATAAATGCAAATCTGCAATATCAAATTTCTCCTGATAAATTCTATGGTATTGGGAATGATACATTAAACACAAATCCTGTAAAATTCGACATGCACGATTTTCAATTTATGGGGAATGTATCAAAGGAACTAACCCAAACTTGTTACTTAGGATTTATGTTCGATATTTCACACAGAAAATGTGAATCTTTAGGCGCTAACGATATCGGGCATGATATTCCAGAATTAAAGAATCCCGTGTTGTTCGGTCTTGGGCCACATTTCACATTTGACCGCCGAAACAACGTAAACTATCCAACCCATGGAGAATTAATAACTGTCGGTTTTAAATATTTTGCTCCATATAATGCAAATGCGTACTCTTTCCATGCGGCAGAAATAAACATGCGAAAATATATGCGTCTTTATAAAGATTTGATTCTCGCAACACAAATCTTTTGGGGTGTTAGCGATGGAGACATTCCATTTTACAGTATGTATCAATTAGGTGGAATGACAAGAATGCGTGGTATTTCTAACAAATACATATATATTGACAAAAACGCATATTATGCTCAAGCAGAGTTGCGAAAACATATTTGGAGTCGTTTTAGTGCTGTGGTTTTTGGAGGATTTGGCGACACATGCTCTTCTTCCGCTGATTTTGATTTCAAAGGCATAAAATACGTGTACGGAGCCGGTATTCGCTTCCAAAGCGATGTTAAAAACAACATAAACTTACGCATCGACTACGGGCGAGGAAGTTTTGGAGATTCCGGTGTTTATATGACAATGCGTGAAGCTTTTTAACAATAACAATTAGACATAAAACTTTTTAGATATGAAAACATTCAATTACAAACCATTACTTATAAGTGCATTGATAATTATAGGATTTGCGTTTATGTCGGTTTTCTATGTTAGTCCAATACTCGACGGCAAAGAACTACGCCAACACGATGTGCTTCAATGGCAAGGTGCCGCACACGAATCTATGCAATATGAAGAACAAACTGGCGATTCTCCTTTATGGACAAACAGTATGTTTAGTGGTATGCCTACATATCTTATTCACATAACAACAAGCAATGTTGTTCGCTACATTTACGATGCATTCCACACAACAGTTGATCATCCAGAGATGATTATTCTTATGTATTTTGTATGGGCTTTTCTTGCTCTCCTATTAGTCGGAATGCCAATGGGTATTTCTGCCTTAGGGGCTTTGTTTTATGGACTTTCATCATATTTTTTCATAATTCTTGAAGCCGGACATATTACCAAATGTATTGCACTTGGGCAACTACCACTAATAGTTGCTTCGGTATATGTTACTTATTGTAAAGACAAAAAGTTGTTAGGAAGTGCTATTTTCGCAATGATTCTTGCCCTTGACTTAATCGCAAACCACCTACAAATCGTTTACTATACAGCCTTGATCTGCATCGTTTTTGTTTTGTTTGTATTGTACGATGCAATTAAGACAAAAGAATTTATGAAGAAATTCTTACAACCATCACTTTTATTGTTAGCAGGCTTATTATTGGCCGTAGGTGCAAACTTCAGCAGATTTTACGCGACATACGACTATGGAAAAGACTCGATTCGTGGAAAATCAGAACTAACAACAAACGATGAAAATAAAACAAGCGGATTGGATAAAGATTACGCTACAGCTTGGAGTTATGGCATAAGCGAAACCATAGACTTACTTGTACCAAATTTTAAAGGTGGTGCGTCGTCAAGTGAATTAGATAAAGATTCGGAAACATTCAAAACATTGAAACAATACAATGTTCCAAATGCTGGAAAAATCGTTAAAAGTATGCCTACATACTGGGGCGAACAGCCAGTAACTTCCGGACCAGTTTACATCGGAGCTTTAGTAATATTCTTATTCGTATTTGGCTTATTGTATGTTACCGGACCAATAAAATGGTGGCTGGCATTTCTTACCTTATTCTCAATCTTACTAGCTTGGGGACACAATTTTATGTTCCTTACCGACTTATTTTTAGACTACTTCCCTGGTTATAATAAATTCCGCACCGTGTCTATGATACTAGTAATAGCAGAATTTACTATGCCACTTCTTGCAATAATAGCGATAAAGAAATTTTTAGAAGACAACCAGAAAGATATCGCATTCAAAAAGTTAACACTTGCCTTTGGTATTGTTGGCGGATTCTTATTATTGTTATTTATAACCGCAGGATTGTGGTCTTTCCAAGGAGCACACGATGCAGACATGTTACCAGATTGGTTACTTCCATCACTTTTAGCAGACCGTAAGGCAATGATGACTGGCGATATAATTCGTTCTTTGATGATTGTAGCAGCCGGCTTTGGAATATTGTCACTTTACAAATTTGATGTTATCAAAAATTCAACCGTCATTGTTTCCCTTCTCGCCGGTGTTGTAATACTTGATATGCTCCCTGTAAATAAGCGTTATTTAAATAATGACGACTTTGTAAAAGCAACAAAATATTTGTTTCAACCAACTCCAGCAGACAGAACGATTTTACAAGATACTGATCCAAACTTCCGTGTGATGAACTTTACTGTAAGTCCATTCAACGATGCTTCTACATCGTATTTCCACAAATCGGTTGGAGGATATCACGGTGCAAAAATGCGTCGCTATCAAGAATTGATAGACTCTTGCTTGTCTAAACAAAATATGGCTGTGTACTGTATGTTAAACACAAAATATTTCATTCTTCCTGGTGAAAACCAACAACCAACAGCACAATACAACCAAGATGCTTTAGGCAACGCGTGGTTCATAAAGAACATTCATATTGTTCCTGATGCAAATGCTGAAATTTCAGCATTAAAAGTATTTGATCCACGAAATGAAGCATTTGTTGACCAACGATACTCCGTATCGGACACAATATTCGTAGTTGATTCTGCGGCAAGCATACAATTGACATCGTATCATCCAGAAGAATTGCATTACACGACAAACAATTCAAAAACAGGCGTGGCAATTTTCTCTGAAATCTTCTACGATAAAGGTTGGAATGCATATATTGACAACAACTTAGTTCCACATTTCCGTGCCAACTATGTATTACGCGGACTAGAAATTCCTGCAGGAAACCACGAAATTACCTTCAAATTTGAACCAAAAGCATTCTACATTACAGATAAGATTTCGCTTATATTCTCGTGCATATTATTGATTTCATTCCTTGCAATTGCAGGCTACGAATTAAAAAAATATTACACAAAATAAACAATGGAGACGATGTACACATCGTCTCTACAATAATAGAATGGGAATAGTTCGCACACAATCGATTATTGGTTCGTTCTGGGTTTATCTCGGAGCATTCCTGGGCTTTGTCACAAGCGCACTTTTATTCCCCCATTATCTTGACGCAGAACAAATTGGTTTGCTAAACTTGTTGGTAACATACGGAACTCTTTTCGCACAATTTTGTTCAGCAGGATTTACCAACACCATCACAAGAATGTTTCCCTACTTCCGGGACGAAAATAAAAAACACAACGGTTTTCTATTTCTAACGGTTCTTGTTGTTGCAATTGCTACAATACTCGCCATCGGACTTTTTCATTTACTATATCCATACATTATTTCAAACAATAGTGATTCGAGCGGAAATCTACTACAGGAATATGCAATTCTTATAATTCCTATGTTCATTTTTACCGCTTTCTTCAACATTTTCGATTGCTATACAAAAGCATTGTTTAATGCTACACGCGGTATAGTTATGAAAGAAGTTGTGGTACGAATCCTAACAATGATTTTGATACTGTTCTATATTCTGAATTGTTTTGATTTTCAATCGTTTGTTTATTGGTATGTTTGTATTTACGGAGTTGTATTTTTCTATATGATTTTTGCACTGTTGAAAGACAGACAACTCTTCCTTCAACCTAATTTTTCCCTTATTGACAAACAAATGGGAAAAGAATTGTTTCGTGTCAGTGTTTTCGGAATTATCATAACGTCTGCAAATATTATTGTCATCAATATAGATCGTGTAATGATAGAAAAATTGATGATAGAAAATCCATTGGCACAAGTCGGCATATATACAACCTGCTCGTATTTTGCCACAATGGTAATTTTACCAAACAGACCGTTACAAAAAATAACCTCTACATTAGTTGCCGAGGCGTGGAAACAAAATGATTTGCAACAATTACAAGTCTTATATAAAAAAAGTACGATTACGCAACTTATAGTTGGAACACTTGTGTTTTTCGGACTATGCATCAATTTAGATTATATCTTTCAACTTATTCCTGAAGAATATTCCGCAGGACGCTGGGTAATTGTTTTTATCGGTATTATGAATCTTACCGATATGGCATCTGGTATAAATAAAGATATTGTAAGCAATTCAACACAATATGAAAAACTTTCCCATTGGACGTTTGCATTAATTGTAGGAATTATAGCCTTGAACTTTGTGTTCATTCCCCTCTATGGAATTAGCGGAGCAGCTATTTCTTCGTGTATAGCAAGAATTATTTATAACATAGTTGCATTCTCGTATGTACATAGAAAATGGAATTTGCAACCATATTCTTGGCATCATGTAGCTATTATAGTAATAGGTGTCGCTACATACGGAACTTGTTTCTTACTACCAGAAACGGGGAATTTCATCTGTGATATTGTGATTAAAAGTTCCGCACTTACAATCTTGTTCTGTACAACTATATACGTCACTCACATATCTGAAGACGTGAACGAATTAGCAGATTCTATCTTGAAGAAAATAGGAATAAAAAAATCCTAATATTTTTGGAATTCATCAGTTCCTTCCACACGTTCAAACTCAGAACCAATCTTTGCACGTAGAATTTTTATAATAGCTTGATCAATATTGGCTATATAGTTTACATCAAACATCATAAAATGTTGTTGGTCATCAAGATATTCGTCGGTTTCGTCGCCGGCAAGAAAACGCCAGCCACTATCCTCTTCGTCTTCTTTTTCTTCGCGATATGCAAAACCAACTTTTGCACCATCAACAGTAATTCTATCCGATGCGATGCAATAGCCCATAGGCTTTACTAAATCTTGTAAATCAGCAACTTGAAGTTTGTATTTATTATCTGCCATAACCAAATGATTCTACGCAAAAATACGATTTTTGTTTGAAATAATAGTAAACAGATAATTAATGCCTTTTTGTTATATTTGCCAAAAATATATACGATGGAGCACATTCGCAATTTCTGTATCATTGCACATATTGACCACGGTAAAAGTACCTTGGCCGATAGACTTTTGGAATTTACCCACACCGTTTCTGAACGTGACGCACAAGATCAAATTCTTGATGATATGGATTTGGAACGCGAACGAGGCATTACGATTAAGAGCCACGCAATCCAAATGGATTACACCTATAATGGTCAAAAATATGTGCTTAATCTTATCGACACTCCGGGACACGTGGATTTTTCTTATGAAGTTTCCCGTTCTATTGCGGCTTGCGAGGGCGCTTTACTAATTGTTGACGCAACCCAAGGTATTCAGGCACAAACAATTTCGAACCTATACTTAGCAATAGAAAACGATTTGGAAATTATTCCTATCCTTAACAAAATGGACTTGCCAAGTGCAATGCCTGAAGAAGTTAAAGATCAAATCGTTGAACTTATCGGTTGCGACCGAGACGAAATCCTTGAAGCCAGTGGAAAAACAGGTTTGGGAGTGGAAAAAATCCTACAAACTATTGTCGAAAAAATCCCTGCCCCAAAAGGCGATCCAGAAGCTCCACTACAAGCATTGATTTTTGACTCGGTATTTAATTCTTTCAGAGGAATTATTGCTTACTATAAAATTCTTAATGGTGAAATTCATACCAATGATTTGGTGAAATTCATCAATACAAAAAAAGAATACGAAGCATTGGAAGTTGGCGTTTTACGACTTGATATGGAACCTCGCTCTGTTGTAAAAACAGGCGATGTTGGTTACATTATCTCTGGTATAAAAACAGCTCGCGAAGTTCGCGTTGGTGATACTATCACTCACAAGGACAGACAATGTGAGAAGGCAATTGATGGTTTCGAAGAAGTTAAACCTATGGTGTTTGCCGGTATTTACCCGATAGATACTGAAGACTACGAACCATTACGTGCTTCGATGGAGAAATTACAGTTGAACGATGCGTCACTTACTTATCAGCCAGAGTCTTCTGCAGCATTAGGATTTGGCTTCCGATGTGGTTTCTTAGGATTACTTCACATGGAAATCGTACAAGAGCGTTTGGATCGTGAATTTAATATGAGCGTTATTACTACTACGCCTAACGTTTCGTACTATTGTTATACAAAGAAAGGTGAAAAAATCATTGTAAACAACCCAACAGACTTGCCAGATCCAAGTTCAATCGATTACATTGAAGAACCTTATATCGCTGCACAAATTATTACTAATGCTGAATTTATCGGTCCGATTATGAAATTGTGTATCGATAAGCGAGGTATTCTAAAGAATCAAACATATTTGACAGGAAATCGCGTGGAAATCAATTTTGAACTTCCACTTGGTGAAATTGTGTTCGATTTCTATGATAAACTAAAAAGCATCTCGAAGGGATACGCTTCGTTCGACTACCATATTATCGGTTTCCGCGAATCAAAACTTTCCAAATTGGATATCCTACTAAATGGTGATCCCGTCGATGCATTGTCGGCTCTTATTCACCAAAATAACGCTTACGACTTCGGTAAACGTATTTGTGAGAAATTGAAAGGCTTGATTCCTCGTCAACAATTTGATGTTGCAATTCAGGCAGCAATAGGAACCAAGGTTATCGCCCGCGAAACAGTAAAAGCCGTTCGAAAAGATGTGACGGCAAAATGCTACGGTGGTGATATTTCCCGTAAGCGTAAATTGCTTGAAAAACAGAAAGAGGGTAAGAAAAGAATGAAACAAGTGGGTAATGTTGAAATCCCACAAAAAGCTTTCCTTGCTGTTCTAAAACTAAACGACTAATTGGTAATAGAGACGTTCTTCGGGACGTCTTTATTTATTTTCAATTATCCCTATTGCAACATCTTTATCGAATACAAAGATTGCCAAATCAATACACAATAGTATAACTATTCCAACTAATCCACAAGGACCAGCAATAATTGACCCCCAAGTATGTTCATGCAAAAGATACAGCAACGATAAACCAGCAGTTGCGTTCAAAGTACCGTGCATAATAGCAGCTGCTATAACAGATTGAGACTTAATTCGGACATACAAGAATAAAGGAGTTGTAGCCATACAAAAAGCAATCATTACAAACACACCCAAAACAGGATGTTCCGGATAATTATGTCCCATAAGAATAACAGGAGAATGCCATACACCCCATATAAATCCGCTAAATAATGAAGCTTTTAAAAATGACATTCCACTACATTCACGCAAAAGCCAACCACGCCATGCTATTTCTTCACCGTAGGCAAATACCGCATTTATTGTAAGACCTGCCCAAAGAGCAGAAACAATAACTATTAGCATCACCAACCAAGCATTTGCATTAGGGATAGTTTTCGACAATTCTTCCATAGCATTCAAAAGCAGGGGCGTTTCTGTTGAAAAAGTCGTTCCAGGTACAATAGTCGAGCAAAACAATATAAGAACACTATAGATTGGCATGAGCAACCAACCAAAGAAAAACCATTTATTTATGCGGAATGATGTTCCAAGTCCTTTCAACAATGGTTCCTTTTGTAGAAATTGTACAATAAGTACCGATATTATTGGTATGAACATATAAACCGATGCAAAGATTGTACCTCCCAAAGAATTATAGTTTCCACCTAAAAAATAAAAACAGGAAGCTGAAACAAAACTTATAAAAAATAATACAAGTAAAAATTGAAATAATTTACCTTTCATGACTATTTATCAATTACTTAAACTGTTCCTATAAACTTCTTCATACAATTCAACTCCACGCTCCAGCGAATAATATTTTTCTGCAACAGAACGGAGCTTTTCTCTACTAGGATCTAAATCAGACAGAATTTTTTCTGCGACGACAGCATATTCATTTTCCGTAAATGAATTCACAACATAGCCTTGGTCGCAATCTTTCATAATTGTATCCACATCGCCAACTCCACCATTACATACTAATGGAATCCCTAAAGAAAGCAGTTCACCCATTTTTGTTGGAGAAGATGCTTTTTTCGAATACACCGGTTTTATAAAAAACAACGACCAATTCGATAAGGAAGCATAAAGAGGAACATCTTCTCGATTTGCTTTTACAACGCGTAAGGCAGAACGAGGTATGTCTTTTCGAATTGCAATAGAGTCCAATTTATCAGGATTGTCTGGTGTAATGCAGAGAAAGACAGCATTATTGTTCTTTTCATACAAAACTTTGAAGAAATCAAACATTTCTTCTGTCATGTACCAAGTACCAAAGGAACCTAAATAACTAACGACAAAGTTAGATTCCGAGATACGCAATTTCTTTCGTACAGAGCCTAAATTCTTATTATATTGAAACAGGTGCAAATCGGCACAACAAGGTATCACTTGTATCGGCGTTTTAGCTTGCTGGTATTCGGTCCAAGACTGAATTTCCTCTGCACCATTTTTAGTTAAACTAATTATATAATTAGATTTTGTAATAAATTCTTTTTCTGCGTTTTTGAAATAATTGTAGACTAATCTATACATCCATTTTGAAGTATTCCAAATACCACCTTCAACTCGTTCGTCTGCCCAAAAACCACGCATGTCGAAAATCCATGGCAAACCAAACTCTTTCTGACAAAAACGACCGATGTGAGCAGAAATATAACTTCTACAGTGAACAAGTTCTATCTGCTGCTGTTGCACTATTTCCCTTGCCTTTTTCTGCATCATTCGAATATCGTACAATGTCGAAAAAATCGGAGGTTTAGCAGTATATTGGATTGGTTCCCAGTTTATTCCATTCTTTTTCAAAAGTGCGGCTATGTGCTTCTCTCTCTTTTCATAAGCTAATGGTTTCTCGCAACTAAGAATCGTAATGGTATGTCCTTTTCGAGTTAAGCCTATCAAATAAGGAATCACTTGCGACTGACCTAAATTATCAGTCATACCATCATACGAAATATATAGAACACGAGCCATAAGCGCACAAAAATGATATAAACAAAGGTAAAAACATTTGTCGATGCTAAAAAGTTTTTATCGCACAATCTTTTACAAGAAATTTGTACCTTGCGCACGTTTTAAGAAATAAGTATGGCTTGCGATTATAAAGTGTTGACAGAGAAGCAACAACAATTAGACAGACGATATTTACGAATGGCGAAAATTTGGGCGGAAAACTCCTATTGCATTCGCCGACAAGTTGGTGCACTAATTGTAAAAGATAAAATGATTATTTCTGATGGATTTAATGGGACACCTTCAGGATTTGAAAACATATGTGAAGACGAAGATGGAAAGACAAAAGCATATGTACTCCACGCCGAAGCAAATGCTATCACAAAAGTCGCAAAGTCAGCGAACAACAGCGATGGAGCGACTTTGTATGTAACAACTTCGCCTTGTATCGAATGTGCAAAACTTATTATTCAATCTGGGATAAAAAAAGTTGTTTACTCCGAACCATATCGAATAGACGATGGCATTCAGCTTCTAAAAAGAGCGAACATTGAAGTCCTTCAAATTTCGGTTGATGAATAACAGACTACGGATATTACTTCCCTTATTGATTGCTGTTGCTTTTGCAGGAGGAATGTTTCTCCAAAGACAATTCACAACAGTTCCAAGAAAAGGCATACAACCAACTTCTAAAATTGAAGAAATACTTCAATTGATACGAAATAATTATGTAGAAAACATAAATATAGATAGCATTAGCGATAGCCTAATGTCGCCTCTTTTTGAAAAGCTTGATCCTCATTCTTCGTACATCACAACAGACAATTACCGTGAAATGATTGACCCTATTTTAGGCTCATTCGACGGTATCGGTGTTCAGTTTGCTATACAAAACGACACCATCGTCATTGTACAAGTAATACACGGTGGTCCTTCCGAAAAGCTCGACATTCACGCGGGAGACAGAATTGTAAGCGTGAATGATTCCATAATTGCAGGAAATGGTATTACAAACGAGAAAACCATTAAACTGCTAAAAGGCCCACGCGGGACAAAAGTAAAAGTTGGTATAAAGCGCATACATACACCTGAACTACTTACTTTTGAAATTACACGAGACGCTATTCCTATCACTAGTATAGAAACTGCGTATATGATTGATAATGCTATCGGTTACATTGCAATTGACTGCTTTTCACAAACTACGCATGAAGAATTTCTTTCGGCTGTTTCAAAAATGAAACAACAAGGTTTACAAAAACTGATTGTTGACTTGCGTGACAATGGCGGCGGCCTTTTGTACACTTCCATAGATTTAGCAAACGAGTTCCTTTCGCAAGGCGATACCATAGTTTTTACTAAAGGGAAAAAAGAACCTGCTGAATATTTTACAGCAGAAGGGAATGGCACTTGTAAAAATATTGAACTTGTTGTGCTTATAAATGAATATTCAGCTTCGGCAAGTGAAATCTTTGCTGGCGCAATGCAAGATAACGGGCGCGGCACTATTGTCGGACGACGGTCGTATGGGAAAGGTGTCGTAAACGAAGACTTCGTTCTTCGCGATAGCTCTGTCGTACGCCTTTCTACAAAGAAATTCTACACTCCATCTGGACGATGCATACAAAAACCATATAACGGCAAGTTATCTGATTACGATAGAGAATTAGTGGATCGCTATTCACATGGAGAAATGTACGAAGCAGACAGCGTTCATTTTCCAGATTCTTTAAAATTCACGACGAAAACGGGCAAAACTGTATATGGAGGTGGTGGCATTATGCCTGACATTTTTGTTGCTCTTGATACAACCGTGTATTCTCAATTTTTCCAAGAGTTAACAAATAAAAACATCGTTTATAACTACGCATTTGAGTTTACAGATCAAAATAGAGAGATGCTTTCCAGTCAAGGCAATGCAAAAGAAATTCAAAATATTTGTAATAAAATGTTTTCTTTAGATAAAGTCTATAAAGATGCTGAAAATCAAAATATAAAGAAAGGTAAACTTAGCAACTTCGAAGCAGATTGGGAACGTAAATTATTTTGTTGTTACGTAATACGGAGCATTCTTGGAGACAATGAGTTCTACAAATTGTACAACACTGACGATAAAACAATTCAAAAAGCTGTTGAACTACTAAAATAGTATTATGAGATTTGAAAACGAGCAATATATTTTAGTTGTTTCTGAAAAAGATAATAATTTGTTGCACAACGATTTGTCAAAATTATCTAAACAAGAAATTGAGCATATTCAAACTATAAGCAACGAAAATAGAAAAATCGAATTCATACAATCTCGATTATTGTTACGAGAAATTCTCGGCTCTGACTATAAAGAAATTTCTTACGAAAAATCTGGGAAACCAATTATGGATGGAAGATTTATTTCTATCTCGCATTCAAGATCATTTGTCGCAGTTATCGTAAGTAAAACTCATTCTGTTGCCGTTGACATAGAAGAATTTCGACAACAAGTTTTTAAAATTACAGAAAAGTTTGTTCGCAATGACGAATCCAACGACTTCTCTTCCTTAGAAGATTTAATTCTTCTTTGGTCTGCAAAAGAAACATTATTTAAATTAAGCAATGCGTCATACGACTTGCTAGATTTTTCTGTACAAAAAAATGGAGATTCTCAATTAGTGGGTTCCATTATTCTAAATGGTGAAAAGTCGAATAACATAAAATTATCGTATTTTCGCAATGAAAAATTCTGCCTAGTATGGGCAAGTGAAAAAATGTTAGAACAATGATATACGATTCATTTCTACAAACACGTAAACAACTGGCTCTCTTAATTGATCCGGACAAACATACAGACGAAAGTTTGCGTTCGATTTCTCAATCCGCAGAAAATGAAAAAGTTGATTACATATTTGTTGGGGGAAGTTTAGTTTCGACTAGTACAGAGCATTCTGTTTCTGTCATTAAAAAAATATATTCCGGTCCGGTAATCTTATTTCCAGGGAATGCCTGCCAGGTTGCAGGAAATGCCGATGCAATCCTATTCCTTTCGCTTATTTCGGGAAGAAATGCCGAGTTTTTAATCGGTAACCACGTGGTTTCTGCGCCAATTATCAAACAATCAAACTTAGAAGCAATTCCAACGGGCTACATGCTTATAGACTGCGGAGGAGCAACATCGGTTGAATACATGAGCAACACAAGACCCATCCCATACAATAAGCCAGACATTGCTGTAGCAACTGCGCTTGCTGGAGAATTATTAGGACTGAAAGCTCTCTATTTGGAAGGTGGTAGCGGAGCAAACACTATAGTTAATCCTATTACAATTGCACAAATCAAAAAACATTGTTCTATTCCATTGATTGTAGGTGGCGGAATACGCACAACAGACGCATTGAAACAAGTGTACGATTCTGGTGCTGACATAGCAGTGATTGGAACAATTATTGAAAAAGAACCTGCACTGCTCTCTGCAATGAAAGCTGTAGCAAACAAGTATTAGATTTTTGCGATTATTCCCAATTAAAATAGTACTTTTGAAGCAAGATGAAGCAAAGAAAGACAAATAGTACAAGTAACATTTATAAAATTCTATTCGCAATTTTATATGCGCTTCCTTTTGCTTTCTCTTTAACGAACTGTGCTCGTGAATCTTCACCAACAGGTGGACCGGTTGACACAATCGCCCCGTATGCAGTTTTTGAAACACCCAAAAACAATTCACAAAATGTAACGCCACAAAAAATTGTGGTAAAATTCAACGAATTTATTGCACTTGAAAATGTGGATGACAATTGCATGATTTCTCCTATGCTTGAGGAAAAACCAAACATTACCGTCAAAAAGAAAAAAATGACAATAGACTTGTCGAAACAAAAACTACAGCCAAATACAACATATACATTCAACTTCAACGGTGCTATTAAAGATTTGTCAGAAGATAATGTGACTGGTCAATATATTTATGCTTTTTCTACAGGTACAGGCATCGACACAATGCGTTTAGCAGGAAAAATCTCGTATGCAGAAAATGGGAAAATACCAGAACACGCTTATGTGCTGTTGTACGATAACATAAGCGACACTGCTTTTAAGACAACAAAACCTCGCTATATAACGCAAACATCAAAAAAAGGTGAGTTTTCATTCCTTAACATAGAAGCAAAACAATATAGAATCTATGCTTTAGAAGAAAATGACAAAGATTTCACTTTTAATCAGCCTTCTGAAAAAATCGCATTCTTAGACACCATTTTCAACCCAACTGCTGAACGATTTATCGATACAGTCTGGTTTACACACAACGACACAATTCGTTTCGAAGATTTTGAAGATAGTATTCAAATTAAACAAGTAAAAGATTCGTTCAATCTTGTAGAGAAAACTCGTTGGTCTGACCAAGATATTCGATTAGCTCTCTTCACTAACGACGTTTGGGAACAATCTGTACAGTCAAACAAACGCGTTTCGCAATATGCAGTTGCTTGTAAACTTGCAGCCAAAGAAAATAAACCAACAAATATCGCATTCTCTACTCCAGGGAATTATATAGCCGAATACATAGCCTCTGATAGCCTACTTTTCTGGCTAACCGATACAACTCTCATGAAGTCCGATTCAACAAAAGTTATGGTGACATATCATCAAACAAAGGATGCGAACGAAACAAAAACAGACACTTTTATTGTTGAAACGACCAAAGACTTACCTCAACGATTAACTATAAATTCCAACCTTGAGAAAAACAATAAGATATTTGCCGGCGACAGTATTTACATTACTCTTTCTCGTCCATTAGCAACAAACGATTTAGACAAGATTGCAATTTATGAATCTTGCGACACTACAAAAGCAGGATACGAAACTATACAATTATATAGTGATTATTCTTATCGCCCAAAATACCATTATCAAGATCAGGTCGCACTTAAATACAAAGAAACTGGTGAACGATTTGCTTTGTACTTTTCCAAAACAATTGACGTTCAAAAGGTTGTCGTCACATTAGACGGACTTCCAAACATTCAGGATTGGTATTATTGTGAATACGACAAAACAAGTAACGCACTACTTTATTGGTTAAAAGACGGTAGCGATGCCTTGCGTTTGAAAAACCTTGCAATTACCGTTCAATATCCACTTTCCGACGGAACTACCGCTACAAAGAATTTCAATCAGAAAAAAGATGTTGCTGTACAAAAACTTTATAAGTCACCGACTTCGCACAAACGATTGCTTGTGCATATCGCAAACGAACAAAAAGAACGACTTCGTTCGTATGAATCCATACGTTTAATATGCAATAATCCTGTAAAAACTATTGTCGATAGTTTATTCACATTAGTAAACAATACCGATACAACAGAAACATCTGTAATTACAAATATCTCTTTTGCTGACAAATCTTCTCGAATCATTGAAATCGCACATTCAGCAATTGCGGGAGAACAATATACTTTAACGCTGAAAAAAGGAGCGTTAATTGATACTTTTGCTTCCGTTTCTAAGGAACTTATAGCAGAAATATCGGTTGCACAGAATGATAATTTAGTTGTATTGCCTGTTCCTTTCTCTATCCAAAAAACTAACGATTCCGATCGAACTTTTGCATTATTTGCTGATTGGAAAACAAACACAAATTATACTTTAGTAATTCCTGACTCAACTTTCACCGACATATTTGGTGATGCAAACGACACTATTGCTTTTGCATTTCAGTCGCCGAAAAAAGAGGGATTTGGAGAACTACAAATAAAAAATAATAGCGGTTTCCCTGCCAACAATCTCGTTTTTGTTCTTGAATCTGCAGAAAGCAAAGACGCGCAAACATATTCTACTACAATGAAGTCTGGCGAAATTCTTTTTGAGAACATTCCAGCAGGAAACTACTCTCTTCGCTGCTTCGTTGACGAAAACAATAACGTGAAATGGGATTCTGGTTGCATAGAAATTAAACGACAACCAGAAAAAATCTATTTTTATAAAGAACAGATTACCATAAAATCCGAATGGAAGAATAGCATTTTCTGGGATGAATTCTAATCTTTACGAAGCTTCTTTATAATCTTCTTCGCACGATTCAAAGAACCTGTTTCTAAATAAGGTAATTGCTCTTCTAAAACCAAAAGGACTTCACCGATAATGTCGGGTTCTTTTTCAGCAATTCTCTCAACTACACTCATAGCATTTGCTTTTAAACCACTTGGCGATGTCGTGTTTTGAATGATATGCAAACAAGTATCAAGCAATAAACCTAAATGTTCATATTCTTCCCAATTACGAGTAATCATAAAATAACGAAGAATTAAACGAGCGTGTCCGCTTCGTGTAATTGTAGGCAATGTAACAATTGCACTATCAAGAAACGAAGCAATTGAATCAGGATTCTTATCTATAAAATGATTAAGAATCCAACTTATGAACCAAGATTCGGAATTATTTTCTATAGAGAGAAAGTACACATCTTCAACAGATATTTTACCTTGTTCGATATAAGCTACCATCTCCTTCATATTTAAGGAAATGCCTGCTTGAACAACAATATCTACAAATTCTTCCTTTGTCATCCTACACTTCCTTCCATAGAAAGTGCAATTAATTTATGTGCCTCAATGGCAAACTCCATAGGAAGATGTGTCAAAACCTCTTGAGCAAAACCATTCACAATCAAACCCATAGCTGTTTCCGTAGAAATTCCTCGCTGATTGCAATAAAACACTTGCTCGTCGGCTATTTTCGAAGTAGTAGCTTCGTGCTCTACTGTCGCTGTATTGTTTTGAATATCAATTACCGGGAAAGTATGTGCTCCACATTTTGAACCAATAAGTAATGAGTCACACTGAGAGAAATTGTGTGCATTTTCTGCATTTTTACCCATACGAACTAGTCCACGGTACGAGTTGTTGCTTTCTCCTAAAGAAATACCTTTCGAAATAATTGTACTCTTCGTGTTTTTCCCTAGATGAATCATCTTTGTTCCTGTATCGGCTTGTTGCTTATTCTTTGTCACCGCAACTGAATAAAATTCCGAAACAGAATCATCTCCTTTCAATACCGTACTTGGATATTTCCAAGTTATAGCAGAACCTGTCTCTACCTGTGTCCACGATATTTTCGAATGATTGCCCGCACACAAACCACGTTTAGTAACGAAATTATAAATACCACCTTTGCCATCTTTATCACCGGCATACCAGTTTTGAACCGTTGAATATTTTATTTCGGCATTTTCCATTGCGACCAATTCTACTACAGCCGCGTGAAGTTGATTTTCGTCACGCATAGGAGCCGTACAACCTTCCAAATAGCTTACATACGAGTTATCATCGGCAACAATAAGTGTACGTTCAAACTGCCCCGTTTTTGACGCATTTATACGGAAATATGTCGATAATTCCATTGGGCAACGAACACCTTTTGGAATATACACAAACGATCCATCACTAAAGACAGCAGCATTTAAGGCTGCATAATAATTGTCTGTATAAGGAACTATAGAACCGAGATATTTTTGAACTAAATCAGGATATTCTTTAGCAGCTTCACTAAACGAACAGAAAATAACACCCTTTGCTTTTAACTGATCACGGAATTGCGTATGAACAGAGACACTATCAAATACCGCATCAACGGCGACACCAGATAAAATTTTCTGTTCTTCTAGAGGAATACCTAACTTATTGAATGTATCGACAATCTCAGGATCTACCTCATCTAAAGATTCATATTTAGCCTTATTCTTTGGCTGTGCATAATAACTAATGCTTTGGAAGTCAGGAATCTCAAATTGCAAATGTCCCCAATTCGGATGTTGCAATGTCGTCCAATGACGATATGCTTTCAATCGGAAATCCAACAAAAACTGAGGTTCTTCTTTAATCGCAGAAATACGACGAATTATATCCTCATTTATGCCAGGAGGGAAAATATCGGTTTCCACATTCGATGTGAAACCATACTTATATTCTTCCGATTCAATGTTAGAAAGGATGTCCTTGTCTTCCATAATTGTCTTCTTATTGCATTAACGATTCCAAATCAATTGGTGCTTCATCGCGAATTTCCGTAATCGTACCATTTGCACATTGTAAAGTTCTTGACGGATATCGATGAACCATTTGCGTATTATGTGTTACAAGAAATACCGCACAACCAAGCTTTGTTAAAGAATGGAATAATTTGAAGATTTCATCAGATGTATCATTGTCAAGATTTCCCGTAGGCTCATCTGCCAAAATAACATCAGGATCGTTCAACAATGCACGCGCAATGGCAACTCTCTGTTGTTCTCCTCCAGAAAGTTGATATGGCATATTGTCCTTTTTGTCTTCCATTCCAACACGAGTAAGAACCTCTATAATTCGCGCTTGAATTTCCGCAGTCTTTGACCATCCTGTTGCTTTCAAAACAAATTCAAGATTTTTGTACACACTTCTGTCCGATAGCAATTGGAAATCTTGAAACACAACGGAAACTTTTCTGCGTAGATATGGAATTTTTTTTCGTTTTAGATTTGTTAAATCAAATTCAGCAATAACAGCCTCACCATCAAGCAACGGAATTTCTGCATACATAGTTTTTAGCAAACTAGATTTCCCCGCAGCTGTTTTTCCTATTAAATAAACAATTTCACCTTCGCCTACAGAAAAAGACACATCCTTAAGAATAGGATTTTCCTCATCATAACCGATAACCGCTTGGTTGAAATAGATTTTATTTGCCATTATTGTGATTTTATTTGTTCTGTATTATTCTTTATGGCGTGCTTTCAATTCACGAGCCAAATCTTCTATACGAAGACCTTTTTCTGTTAAAAGTACTATTAAATGATAAATAAGATCCGATGTTTCGTACAACAATTGTTCTTTTGTACCATTTGTTGCTTCAATAATACTTTCTATTGCTTCTTCTCCGACTTTTTGCGAAATTTTATTGATACCCTTTGTGAACAATTTTGTCGTATAAGAACCTTCAGGCATTTCTCTTTTTCGTTTCTCTATAAAATCTTGAAGATACGATAAAAATGCTAAGTCATCAATGTTCTTGTCACCTAAAAAAGTATCGGCACCTGTTGTAGAACCTTCTGGAACCGCACGAATCACTACTGCATCACCATCTTCGTTTGCAATAAGTGCATCTAATGCCACCGGCGTATTATATTCACCGGCCGTTAGCAATTGAGGTTGACCTAATTCTTTAGAGAACAAATACACATATTGTGTTTCATTCATCTGATTATATGTTTCCTCGTTTATATAACCAATACGAAGAATCTTGTTCGTTCTTTTGTCTTGCACAACTGCCTGAACCGTCCCGTTTGGTATTGTAAAGTTTAAGTCCATTGTTCTTATTTTCGACAAAGATATAAATAAAATTGTTTTTACTAATTACTCATTTGTTCCGTATCTGTTGGCAATTGTTCTTCTGGTTTTTGCTCAACCTCAACAGTATCGTTTTCTACTACATTTTTGTCTTCCACCGCAACAGCAATTTTTGTCCGAGACGGAAACATACCGATTTGCCACACAAACGAAATGGCAAAAAATAACAAATAGTACAAATTAGTGCTTACAAAGCAAAAAATCATTCCCAACACTGCAACAAGCAATAAAGTGATGTAGCGAGAATATACCGACGCTTTGAACACTTGTAATTTGCTGTCGATGTCTTGTGCTTTTGCAATCAATCTATTGCGATGAACAAATGAAATAATATTCCACCCAAACATAATTAAAGAGACACACAAAATAATTATGCCCCAAATGCTCGTTACACTATGTAAATCTAGAGTGAAATCCTTACGGATATACAATAGAACACCCAACACAAACAATTCAATAAAAAGCACGACGCAGACTAGAACTTGCATTGGCAACGAAAATGTTCTTTTAACGCTATCAAGTGAGACCATATCTTTTTCTTTTTAAGATGTACAAAAATACACAAAATCAAGTATTTTCTCTGAACTTCATACAGTAAAACCACTTTTTTTATTTTAAAATGCGAATGGTCGGCATAATTTTTGGTATTAAATATTCGTATGTTAGTAAATTTCTCATTTTCTTAAAAATAGTGTAACATAGTTTTTCATAAATTTGTCTCCTAAATTGTAGATATATGCCTTATAGAAGACTTCCAAATACAGACGCTGCACGAACCCGTGCACTGCAATCAGCAATTGATGCCTGTACAAACATACAGCCAAAGGACAGAGCAGTTTCTCAAAATGTCTTAACACAAGCAAAATTCTTTTTGACATCGTTTAAATCTGGTATTTTGCAAAATCGTTCAGAGCACTCTCTTTCTGTGGAAAAAGGAGCGTCGTTCGCACAATTACAAAGAAAAATGAAGATGTACATTTCTCACTTTATTCAAGTGTTGAATATGTCTATCGCTAGAGGCGAAGTTGCGGCTTCAGTACGCGACTTTTATGGCGTGAATAAAAAACTACCTGAACTTGAAACTCAGGAAGATCTTTTGTCGTGGGGACAAAAACTTATAGAAGGAGAAAAAGCACGCCGCGAAGCGAATGCTGGAAAAATGGAAAATCCTCGTATAGAACTACTTGAAATCATCTATAGAAAATATTCTGTTGCAACGAGAGACAATGGTCTTCGAATCTCGCATGACCAACGCTCAGCAGAATTTATCGATGATCTTAGAGACGAAGCTGATAATTTAATCGTTCAAATCTGGAACGAAATCGAGGCATTCTTCGCAAACATTGAAGATCCAGAAGAACGAAGACAAGAATGCAGCAGATACGGAGTAGTTTATGTATTCCGCAAGTCAGAATTAGAAAAGAAAAACACTGATACTGTTGATTCAGAAGAAAACACTAACAATTAAACTATGAAAAAGTTACTTTTACTACTTTGTACAGCATTATTCCTTTTTGTTGGTTGTGGCAAAATTGGTGGCTTTGACGAATCTCTTTTGTATGGCAGATGGAAATCTGGAACTTTATATGAAAAGTATTCTTCTACTGGTTCAGGATGGACTTGGAATACCGCTGATGATGTTGATGAATCTGAGGCGCAAACTTTCACTTGGACTCTCGACGGAGACAAACTAACACAAATGCATCAAATGGAAGCAAGTACCGCTGTAGTACCAAAACAATATACTATAACTACTCTTACCGAAACAACATTGGTCTATACAGCCAATGGTAAAACCTACACATTCAAAAAACAATAGTTGCTATGAAAAAAGCATTAAAAGTTATAGGAATTTCTGCCGGTTCGCTTGTCGGCGTAGCTCTTGTGGCTGTTTGCATCGTGGTATATCTTGTTTTTACACCTGCAAAACTTACCCCTATTGTAAAAAAATACATTCCAGAATTTGTGACTTGTCAAACACAACTGGATACTGTTGACTTGACATTCTTTAGCACATTCCCTCATTTTGGCTTACGTTTACACAACTTTGCCCTTGTTAATCCAATGGAAGGAGCGCCTTCCGACACAGTTGCTTTTGTGGAAGAATTAGTAGCAACTGTTGACGTTAAAGAATATCTCGACAACGATAATATTGTTATTAACGGCATCTATCTTTCTAACACACAGGCAAATATCTTTGTAAATGCCGATTCTGTTGCAAACTATGATGTCTTTTTATCGGATACAACTGCTGAAGAAGACACAAGTTCTACTTCACTATTCAAAATGCTAAAAATCGAAGATGTAAAACTACAAAACATCTCTGCTTCGTATGTCGATATGCCATTGAAAATGCAAGCAAGCATACGCAATATCAACGCTTCTACAAATCTTACAATGGAGAACGATGCTATCGTAACCGACTTAACTTTGGGAACAGGAGCAGTGTCTTTTGCAATGAATGACTCTACAAACATACAAGCATCTATAGATTCTATCGAAGGTAAATTTAATGGCGGATTAGCAAATTTGTCTAACATAAATGGCACACTACAACTGTTCTTCCAGAATACAGCAGCAACTATGGACAGCGTAAAATATGCTGATTCGCTAAATATCTCTGTTGTATTACCTATGGTGGCAGATTTGGATTCTATGAAAATCGCCCTTGCTAATGCTTTAGTAGGCATAAATGAACATCAGATTTCGCTTTCCGGTAATGCACAAGTTGCCGATGACATCACTATGGATATAAATTTCTCTACCAACAATATTATTCTAAATCGTTTACTTCCTCTTGTGCCGGAAAATATGCGCAAAGAATATCTTGACGGTATTAATCTTGATGGTGTTGTACAACTTTCTGGTAATGTTGCCGGTATTTACAACGACTCTCTTATGCCACTTATCTCTGCCGATGCAGTATATTCTAATGGAGAAGTTATTGTAGAAGGACTTGGACACGATTTATATGATGTTTCTGTTAACGCTCACGCCAACATTGATATGAATAACGAGGAGAAATCTATTCTTACTATCAATGCTCTTTCTGCAAAAACAGGAAAATCGTCGGTAACGGCAACGGGCGCAATCAACGATTTGTTGAACCAAATGAACTTCGACATTAAAGCAAATGCTAAATTGTATTTGCTTGATTTGAAGACTGATTTACCCGACTACTTGTTCGCGGCAGGCTGGGCCGATGCTGCTTTCACCGCCCAATGTTCAATGGACGCTTTGACAAATGTTGATTTACAAAGAATTAAAGCAAACGGAAGCATAGACTTAAGCGACTTAGATGTTATTTACGACGATTCTACATTTGTTGCCAGCAAACAAATGACTGTCGATTTTACTTTACCAAGTAAACATACAACAAAAGAATTTAAAGAAGTTATTGACCTTGCCATTAAGAGTAATCAATTAAATGTGGCAATGACAGATTTCTTTAAGACTACGTTGAACAAGGCTGACTTACGAGTAGGACTTTCTGATGTAATGGATACCACCAAGGATATGGCAATAGCATGTGATTTCAACATTGCCAATGTTCTCTTTGATATGGAAGCTGATACAATTTCTGCTACAATAAGAAATCCACGCGGTATGGCAGTTATGTATCCAAAAAACAAAAACACTGGATATAATTGTTTGTTCAACTGCGATAGTTTGTCGGCAAAAGTTGCAGAAACTCTTTCTGCACGCACAGGACTTATTAGCTTTGATGCAAAAGCTGAATATGATTCCACTGCTGCTGATGTCATTCAACAATGGAATCCTGACGTAAAATTAAATTTCAACCAAGGTCAAATTGCTCTTAGCGCAATTGAAACTCCTATAAAAGTCTCAAAAATAAAATGTGATTTCAACAAAAATCGCCTTAAAATTGACGATAGCCAACTTGTCGTAGGCAATTCAGACTTCTCATTAAAAGGCGTACTTAAAAATATTGCCGGTTATTTGAACAATGAAGATCTACTATTAGGAGATTTCACATTTGTTTCTAACTACACGGATGTAATGGAATTAATGGACATTGCAAGTGGATTTGGTGACACAACTGCTGTCGCTGAAACCAACGATATTGCAAAAGCTGATTCCGTAGAAGAAGACAATCCATTTATGGTCCCTCTTGGCGTTGATTTCACGCTAAAAACAGACATCAAAAAGGCGCTCGTTGGCAATACAATAATTGAACACGCTGGCGGTGGTGTTACAATTCACGATGGTGTGCTTGTGATTGAAGAAATGGGTTTCACTTGCGATGCGGCACAAATGCAACTTACGGCAATGTATCGATCGGAACGGAAAAACCATTTATTCACCGGACTTGATTTCCACTTAATAGACATTAGTATTAATGACTTAATAGAAATGATTCCCGACATTGACACTATTGTTCCAATGTTGAAAGCATTCTCGGGAAAAGCAGAATTCCACCTTGCTGCAGAAACATATTTGAAATCAAATTATGATCCTAAATTTTCTACAATGCGTGGTGCAGCTGCAATCAAGGGACGCGACTTAGTGGTAATGGACAACGAAACATATCAGCAAATATCCAAGTTGTTGCTTTTCAACAAGAAAAAGACTAAAAATATTATTGACAGTTTAAATGTTGAAATGACTATGTTCCGCAATGAGGTCGATTTGTACCCATTTGTAGTTTCAATGGATAAATATCAGGCAATTCTGTCGGGCTATCACAACCTCGACATGTCTTACAACTACCATATTTCCTTAACAAAATGTCCATTGCCAATGCGTCTTGGTTTGAATATCTTCGGAAATATGGACGACTTGAAGTTCAAACTTGCTAAATGTAAATATCGACGCTTGTACAAGCCAAAACAACAAGGTGTCGTTGATGAACAAATCTTATCATTAAAGAAGACAATTAGTTCATCTCTACAAGCTGGTGTAAAAAATCAAGGCGTTTTAATTAAAGATTAGTTCAAATGAATGAATCTTTAAAAACTTTTGCCCAATCTATTGCCTCGGTTACAGATGCCGAAGCACTTATTGACGCATTGCAAACAGAGAGACAGACAAGTGTTCGAATAAATCCGAAAAAATTAGGAACACAACAACTTGCTTCGGTACCGTGGTGTAACAATGGATATTATATGGAGAACCGACCATTGTTTACCCTTGACCCATTCTTCCATTCCGGAGCTTATTATGTACAAGAAGCTTCGTCGATGTTTATAGAACAAGTTATCGCACCATTAGCGACAAGACCATTGCGTGTGCTTGACTTATGTGCCGCACCAGGCGGTAAAACAACATTGGCATTGTCTCTTTTACCCGAAGGAAGTTTGTTAGTAGCAAACGAAGTTATTAAGAGTCGTGCACAAATTCTTTCCGAAAACCTTATTAAATGGGGCAATCCCAATTGTATTGTAACAAACAACGACCCAAAAGATTTTGATTTTCTTCGTGGCTTCTTCGACATCATTATAGTTGATGCCCCTTGCTCGGGAGAGGGAATGTTCAGAAAAGACTCTAATGCCATAAACGAATGGTCTCCAGAAAATGTAGATCTGTGTAGCAAACGACAACTACGAATTTTGTACGATATTTGGCCTTGTCTTGCTCCGAATGGTACATTGCTATATAGCACCTGTACATTCAATGAGAAAGAAAATGAGGATGTTGTTTCACGATTTATTAGCGAAAATGATGCGACAAGTGAACAAATCCCATTACAAAAAGAATGGAATATTACTGAACGAGAAAAAAATGGAGCGTATTCCTATAGATTTTTCCCTCATTTAACAAAAGGAGAAGGTTTTTCACTTTCGGTTATTCGTAAAGGGGAAGGATCTGAATATTCCACGCCAAAGAAGATTGCTCAACCTAAAGTGTTTTCAATTCTTTCAAACAAAAACAGCGTACAATTTCAAACACTTATAACACAAGACGATATATTCTTTTTCGAAGACAAAAAGAATTGTGTATGGGCATTCCCTAACGATCAACAAAAAATTCTTTGCGAAATAGCCACACATTGCTCTCTTGTACACGCAGGAACACCTGTTGCAGAAGTTTTTGGAAACAAAATAAATCCACTGCCTGGATTAGCATTCTCCTATATCTATGCAAATGAATCTTTCCCAGTCGTTCATATAGACCTAGAAACAGCCATACGCTATTTCAAAAAAGAACCATTGTCTATTGAGAATGCACCTAAAGGATGGATACAATTATTATACAATAACATTTCTATTGGTTTTGTAAAAAATATCGGAAATAGGGCAAACAATCCTTATCCTTCGGAATGGGCTATTAAAATGAATGTTGACTATTCACGATTACCTAAAATAGATTGGGAGACTTTGGAAAACTAAGAAATACACATCGTAATTCTTATTTTTCAATAAAAAAGTTTTGATAATAGAAAAATATTACTACTTTTGCATCACGATTTCGGAGTGGTAGCTCAGTCGGTAGAGCACAGGACTGAAAATCCTGGCGTCGGCGGTTCGATCCCGCCCCTCTCCACGGAAAAAGACGATCAAATTTTGGTCGTCTTTTTTTATGCCCTTTTATATAACATCAATATCGTAGGGGCAGGTTTGAAATCTACCCCTACGATATTATGTTTGATTTATAAATCGCTATTTCAATATTGTTAAAATATCCTCAACAATCTGGTTATCCAACAAACGATTATCGGCTAAAAGCTGCTGCTGATCGAAACGGTCATACAAGTCTTTCTTAATACCACCAACCAAAACTTTCATATCTGCAGTACCATAATAAGAAGCTATACGTTCGCCAAAGCCACCGTCTTTGCAACCATCTTCTAATGTTACAACTAATTGATGATTTTGTTTCAAAGAATCAAGTGTTGCTTCATCAACAGATGATAAATAGCGAGGATTAATAAGAGTTGCATTAATTCCTTTTGATTCCAATAAACGAACTACATTCTCACCTTTTTGATAAAAAGAACCTGCAGCAATAATTGCTACCTTGGAACCTTGTTTTGCTATCTTATATTGAGCTGAGAATGAATATTCTTCTTGTTGAGCTTCATCTGTATGATTTACACCATTGCTTGGAACACGAATGGCAACAGGCATTTTATCCTGTTTTATAGCCCACTTCATCATTGAAAAATATTCTTCACAAGTTGTTGGTGCCAAATACAATAAATTCGGAATACTTGTAAGCATTGGAATATCAAACAAACAAATATGTGTAATGTCATTCATTGTTCCTGAACCACCCCAAGTTACATTTATAACTGCCGGATTTGAATTAATACACAAATCCTGAGCAATTTGATCGTAAGTTCTTTGTATAAATGTTGAATGTACAGTCCAAACAGGATGTAAACCGCCTTTTGCCATACCACTAATCATCGCGACAGCCTGTTCTTCGGCAATACCCATATCAATATGTTGCTTACCGGCTAATTCTCTTTTTTCTTTTGTAAATCCTGCAGCTGTTGGTGTTCCTGCCGTCACAGCAATAAGAGTTGGATCTTTTTTCATCTCTTCCAACATCCAATCAGAAAACAAGCCATCATACGATTCCGAAGGTTCTGATGCTGGACGAGAACCATCTTCTACATTAAATGGAGCACCCCAATGCCATTGTTCTTTCTCGTCAATCGCAGGTTGAAAACCGTGACCTTTTTCAGTATGAATATGTACAACTGTTGGTACAGTTGTATCTTTCACTTTTTGGAAAATTGCAATCAGTTTTTCAATGTTATTACCCTCTTCCTCATAATAATATTCAAATCCCCATGCTTTGAACCAATTGTGTTCACATTGCCCATTGGATTCACGCAAAGCTCGTAAGTTTTTATAAATACCACCATGATTTTCGGCTATACTCATTTCGTTATCATTCACAACTATGATTATACCTGTACCCAATTCACTCGCTTCGTCCAATCCTTCGAAAGCTTCGCCACCAGAAAGAGAACCGTCGCCAATAATGGCAATAATGTTTTCTTTCGAGCCTTTTATATCACGTGCTTTTTGCAATCCTGTAGCAAGAGAAACGGAAGTTGATGTATGACCAACTTCAAAATTGTCATACAATGGACTTTCTGCAGGTGAAGAATAGCCACTAATTGCATTCATATCATCTACATTTCCAAGAAAACCACTTGCTCGTCCTGTTAAAACTTTATGTGGATAACATTGATGTGATACATCGAATACAAATTTATCTTCTGGCGCATTAAAAACATAATGCAAGGCAACAGTAGCTTCCACAAAACCAAGATTAGGTCCCACATGGCCACCATGTTTACTTACACGATTTAAGACAGCCTTACGAGTTTCATCCGCAACAATAGATAACTCTTTTTGATCCAGCGATTTCAAATCTGCTGGAGATTTAATTTTTTCTATATACATGTTATTTGTAGTTAATTTCTACACAAAATTGCACAAAATCTGAATAGCTTCCTATACCCCAAATGATGATTTCTATACCTAAAATATGGATATTCTCATTTAAAAAAAATAAAAAAGCCCATCAAGAATAATCTTAATGGGCTTTCTGCAATTATTATCTTCTAATTAGAAATTCGCAATACGGATAATATCAGCGAATACACCAGCAGCAGTAACTGCAGCTCCTGCTCCAGGACCTATCACTATCAATGGTTGAGTGCGATAGTGAGCTGTTGTAAAGGAAATAATATTGTCGCTACCTGTAATGTTATAGAACGGATGTGAAGCATCAACAGCTTTGATTTCTGTTTTAGCCTTTCCATTCTCGTATGTAGCAATATATTTTAAATGTTTTCCTTCTTTTTCTGCTTCTGCAAACAATTTTGTGTATTTGTCGTTGTCATTCTTTTCAAGAGAAGCCCACAATTCTTCTACAGTTGTCGTATTTTGACTTGCTTCAGACAAACAGTTTTCTACTGCAACATCTTCAAGATTGAATTTGCAACCAATTTCACGAGAAAGAATCAAAATCTTACGAGCAACATCTTTACCAGCCAAGTCAATCTTTGGATCTGGTTCAGTGTATCCTTTTTGACGAGCTTCTTTTACCGTTGTTGCAAAATCTTTTGTTGACGAACAATTACTGAAAATAAAGTTCAATGAACCTGAAAGAATTGCTTCAATCTTGATGATTTCGTCACCACTCTTTATCAAATCTTTTAAAGTGCTGATTACAGGAAGACCTGCGCCTACATTCGTTTCGTAGTAGAAACGAGCACCTGTTTGCGAAGCAAGTTCATGAATATGTTTGTAACGATTGTAATCGCTCGCGTTGGCAACTTTATTTGGAGTTACAACAGAAATGTGTTTTTCTAACATTTCTTCATATTTATCGGCAACAGCATAACTTGCAGTGTTGTCAACATATACGCTATTACGAAGATTTAAAGCCTTAATTTCTGCAACATACGCATCAAGATCAGGCTTGCAACCTTTTGTTTTTACAAGTTCTTCCCAATTTGCCAAGTCAATACCGTCAGTATCTATCAAATAGCCATCGATATTAGAAATACCAACAACTTTTACATCTATCTTATTTTGATCGATAAGAGTTTGATGTTGTGCATTAATTTGACGAAGAAGTTCACCACCGATTGTTCCTGTTCCAACAACAAACACATTCAATGTCGTTGTCATTGAAAGGAAGAATGATTCGTGCAATGAGTTCAATGCTTTGATTTTATCTTTTTCGTTGATTACAACAGAAATATTCAATTCGCTAGCTCCCTGTGCAATTGCAACCACATTGATACCATTCACTCCAAGTGCGTTGAAGAATTTACTTGCAACACCAGGAATATTTTTCATATTTTCACCAACGGCAGCAATAATAGAAAGATTATTTTCAACCTTTATAGAGTCAATCAAACCTGCTTTCAACTCGAATTCAAATTCTTTATTCAAAACATCTTGCGACTTCTTCGCATCATTTGGAAGAACAGCAAATGTTATTGAATGTTCTGACGAACCTTGAGTAATCAAGATAACATTGATAGATTCTTGAGCGATAGCACGGAACAAACGCATAGAAATACCAGCTTCGCCAATCATACCGCTACCTTGAACAGTAACTAAACTAACTTCGTCGATAGAAGAAATACCTTGAACACGTAATTGAGAATTTTCATTCTCTTTTGTAATAAGTGTTCCCTTTGCTGTTGGATTGAAAGTGTTTTTAATAATCACGGGAATCATTTTTGACATTGCAGGAATAACTGTTCTTGGTTCAAGAACTTTTGCACCAAAGTGAGAAAGTTCCATTGCCTCAGCGTAAGTTATATGTTCAATTGGATACGCTTTTTTCACCTTACGTGGATCGGCAGTCATCATACCATCAACATCTGTCCAAATTTCAAGGATAGACGCATTTACTGCACGAGCAAAAATTGCACCCGAATAATCGGAACCACCACGACCAAGTGTTATTGTTTCATCATCATCAGTACTAGCTATGAAACCAGTAGCGATAAATAATGTTTTTGTATTAAGAACCTTATCCTGAATAAGTTTATCTGTTTTTTCAAAGTTTACTTTTGCAGCACCAAATGTTTTATCTGTTTTAATAACAGTACGAGCATCAAGGAACTCGCAATCTACACCACTTTGTGCAATTGTTTTTGCAATAATATATGCAGACATTCGTTCTCCAACGCTTGATACAATATCAAGTGAACGAGGTGTCAATTCACGAATAAGAGCGATACCATGAAGAATATCCTTTAGTTCTGAAAGGATATTTTCTGTATTCTTTTCACAGTCTGTTTTGTAATCACCAGATAACAAACCTGCAATTGTATCGAAATGTGCTTTCTTAATTTCTGCAAGAGTTTCGGTGAAGGTGGTATCTCCTTTTACAGCCTTATTGCTGCATTCAATCAATTTATTCGTGATTCCACCTAAAGCAGAAACCACAACTACTAAATGTTCTTTTGCAAGATTATCTTTGATAATCGCAATCGTTTTAGAGATGTTTTCGGCATTTTTAACCGAAGTTCCACCAAATTTTAAGACCTTCATATATATTTACAAAATGTGTTCAAAAGTAATATAAGTGTAGTTTTTATCAAAATTTCAAAGAATATTTATTTTTTTATACTGTTTCTTTTATACATTGCCGACAAATTAACACTATGAATATTATTCAAAAAATAGCAAAATCGCTGTCTATGCAAGGTCGTGCCTTTGGTTTCATTATTACTAATGGTATGACATGGACATTACTAATGCCTCTACTTATATTTATTGCATTTGGTCTAACAGGTCTTTGGTCCATCGGTGCCATAATACAAGAACTCTCCGAAGTTTATGGAGCAGACTTTTCTCCTCTTCTGTTTTCTATAGGAATGATTGTTCTAAAATTATTGTTTTTTATAGTATTTGGTATCTGGGGCGGATACATTGTTGTAATTGTAATGTCTCCATTTATGGCGTATGTTTCTGAAAAAACGGAACACATTCTTAATGGTAGCGACTATCCTTTTGATTGTATACAAATAATAAAGGATGCTTTTCGTGGTATTTTACTGGCAATCAGAAATATATTCATGGAAATGTTTTTAGGGTTTCTTATTTTCTTGATCGCATTTTTCCCTATTGTTGGACCATTAATTGCAATAATTGGCATGCCTTTTATTTTATTCATTATTTCAGCATACTATTATGGTTTTTCGTTTATTGACTATACTAACGAACGAAGAAAATTAACTGTTGGGCAGAGCGTAAATTTTGTAAAAAAGAACAAAGGTATGGCAATAGGACACGGATTAATCTTTGCATTGCTAATGTACATTCCTATTGTTGGTTCTTTTTTGTCTTCTATTTTTGCCATAATCTCAACTGTAGCAGCAACCATAGAAATGGTTGAAGAACATTCCGACGAAAAAGAAATGTTACAATTACCGTAATTTGCTACTTTTGCCGCACCATGCGACAGAACGAAAACTGGACATATCATATTTTAGCATTTGCAGTAGTGGTAATTTGGGGAACTACATTTATCTCTACAAAAGTGCTTATAAACAATGGTTTGTCGGCAATAGATATTTTTATTGCCAGATTTTTCATGGCTTACATTTTCTTATGTCTTATTGCACCTAAACGATTGTTTTCTGCCAACTTATCCGACGAAATCCTATTTTTATGTATGGGAATAACAGGAGGCTCTCTCTATTTTCTCACAGAAAATATTGCCCTAAGTTTCTCCTTTGCCTCGAATGTTTCATTAATTGTTTGTACAACGCCAATTTTTACCTCTATCTTAATCGGAGTAATTTCGAAAAGCGAACAGTTTACGAAAAAACAAATGCTTGGTTCTGTACTAGCATTTCTTGGAATGGCTCTCGTGGTTTTAAATGGAAAATTCATACTAAACCTTTCTCCAATTGGAGACATTCTTGCATTAATTGCTGCATGGTCTTGGGCTTTTTATTCATTCATAATGAAACGAATGAGCGACAAATACTCAAGTCTATTTATAACAAGAAAAGTTTTTTTCTACGGTCTTATTTCTGCAATTCCTGTCGCTACATATTTTGGACTTACATACGATTTTGAACTTTTATCCCAACCTGTTGTGTTTGGTAATTTATTGTTTTTGGGATTAATAGCATCATTACTTTGTTATGTACTTTGGAATATTGTCATGAAACGCATTGGCATCATAAAAGCATCAAACTATATCTACTTAAATCCTGTCGTTGCAGTGATTTGCTCTGCTATAATCCTACATGAAAACATTACTCCATACGCAATTGGAGGAATGATTCTAATTCTTTGCGGGCTATTTATTGCCGAGAAAAAATAAAGGCTGCTCTTTTCAGAACAGCCTTTCTCTTTATTCTATCGGAACGACTATCGTACCAATGTCACACTACCGAATTTTGTTTTCTTGCCGTTTCCATTGTCGAAACCTTCCCAAATTTGTCCGTCTAGGAATGTTGCCTCCATCTTCCAGATATATACATCGGACTTCATCATCTTGCCGTCGTACATACCGTCCCATTTTCCTACGAACTTGCCGTCTTCTACTTCATCCGAGTACCATAGCAAGTTACCCCACTTGTCGTATACCGAGATTTCGCAAGTCTTCAAGTTGTAGCCTTTTGGCTGGAAGGTTCTTACACTGTGTGCAGGGTTCGTTGGAGAGAATGCGTTCGGAACATACAATGATGCCGTAAGATTTACGAATATACATTCTGTATATTTTGCCTTACAACCGAATGAGTTCGTTACAGTCAATATCGGACAGTTGTAGCCATATACATAGTCACCCTCGCGGATTGCTTTGTTTCGTTGATTGTAAGGTACCTCCAAATCAATGTCTGTATCATTTTCTCCTAAATGACCATAATTCCAAGACATTTGGTAAGGAATTTCTTCTCCAACCAATTCTCCTTCTGTATTTCTAAACCATAAACTATCTTGATAAGTGCTATCTTTTAACTCTACCACATTTGTAGAACCAGGCATTGACCATGTGAACATTGGTTCTGGCATTGGAGCTATCTTCACTATCAATGTGTCAAAACCTTCACAGCCTGCCCATGTTTGTTCATATACTGTCAAAGTATCGATACCTGGTTTTGACCAATCAATGTAACGAACAGATGTAGCATCTGTCTTCGCATAGTTCAAGTGGTCACCAGTCACATTCCAGAAGTAAGTACTTTCTTTAGTATATTGTGTATAATATTCTTCTGTCTCGCCAACACATACAGAATCGGCACCAATCATTTTCGTTTTTGCAGAAGGAGCAACAGTCATTGAAACAGTGTCTGCAATACTTTCACATCCTCTAAAGTTTTCCTCATCATACAAATTGATATCGTACAAACGGAAATAGTATGTTCCCGTATCAAGTACTTGTCCTGTATCAAATTTGTATTTTCTACCATTCCAAACTGCAGGTTGAATTCCACTCAAACTTTCCCAAACTACATTTGCAGAACCTAAAGCTTGTAGATCCTTAATATCTTCACCTTGACAGATAACTTTTGAGAATACTATAGGTGTTCTTGCACGATCGATAACCTTATACGTAAAACTAGCTTCTTCACTCTGACAAGTTACAGCATCATACTTATATGTATAAACCGCATGAACCGTATAAGTTCCTGGCGCATTAATCATATTTGTTGGTTGAATATTGTGATCCTGCGAATCCATGTATTTCTTAGAAGAAGTTTCATTTGATACTTTCCAATCAATATAAGATGTTGATGTAATTGCTGGTGAAAAATTATCTGCCTGGATAGTCAAAACAGAATCATAAATACAAAGAATTGTATCTTCGCCAATAGTGAATGTTGGTTGTTGAATTACACGTAAGACTACAGGAACAACATCACTTAAACAAGAGTTCAACTCTCTTTGTACATAATATGTTTTGTCACTACTTCCAACTTCAGATACCGTAGGCGTGTAATTATAGCCTTGTCCTAAGAATGTTACAACTGATTCATCAGCATACCATTTATCCATAAGCATATTTGTTCGTAATGCAGGTATTACAGTATCACCTGCACAAACACTTGCACCGAAGACTTCTGGGTTTGCAGGTTTTTCGTTGATCGTATATGTAACAGGAACCTTGTCTCCTTCGCAGCCGTCAACCGTTTGTGATGCATAATATCTTTTTATACCTGCACTCATATCGGTTGTTTGGTATGTTTCTGACTCTGCTATTACCGTTTTCTTATCCGAAGAATACCATGTAATATTTTCACCATATACACGAAGTTCTGGAGCATCATCATACGAACAGATGTTTGATTGCACTGATGCAATTGGTGCACTTGGCAATGCTTTAATAACATATTCAGCAGCAGCAGTTTGACTTTCACAACCTTTTACCTTTTGTGCTGCATAATATTTGTACATTCCAACTTCTGTATCATTAGATGTGAAAGTATTTCCTACTTTCAATACTGATGAAGATTTTGCCACATCGGCATACCAGTTGATTACCGCTCCGGCCTCGCCGTCGGCGCTCACGCTCACGTTGCTCTCGCCGTAGCATACCTCCGCAGGGGTCGTCGTTGGAGCATCTGGGATGTCCTTGATCGTGTACGTCGCCTCCACCTTAGGTCCGTAGCAGCCGTCCGCGTACATCACGGCCCACACGCTATATGTTCCCGCGGCCGTCTCGCCCGGAGTGAACGTCTTCTGGTTGCCCATCTGGGCGCTCTGTGGCTCGCCCAACTCTCCTGGGTCCTCCTCGTACCAGCC
>JAZLFM010000001.1:0-3640 GCA_045615765.1 Bacteroidales bacterium | reverse complement strand
GTTCCGCTACTGTTATATGGATTTTTGAATGTAAACTTTCTAGTGATGGTTTCTCATACGAAATTACAAAATACAACGGAAGTTCAGATGAAATTGTATTACCACGCATGTATAATGGTTTACCTATTACTTCAGTCGGAGCTGAATTATTTAAGGGCTATACTGATTTGACTTCAGTAACCATCCCAAATAGCATTACCAACATTAGTGAATATGCGTTTAGTGGTTGCTCACATTTGACATCCATAATTATCCCCGACAGTGTTAAAACGATTGGTCAGCGTGCATTTCAAAACTGCGGGCAATTAGTATCAGCAACAATTCCCGGTGACGCGGATATTGGCAATAATGCATTCTATTTTTGTCTTAACATAAGAGTTATTATATCAAGCGGTTCTACAAAAATTAGAGATCGATTTTTGTTCAATTGTAGTAATGTGCGATCAATAGTAATACCAAAAAGTGTGACTGATATTGGTAATAGTGCGTTTTATTATTGCAGTGGATTAACATCAGTTATTATTCCAAACAGTGTCATAAGTATGGGACATGATGTATTCGGTAACTGCACAAACCTAGGAATTATTTACTGTGAAGCAACTGAACAACCAACTACATGGGATACAAATTGGAAAGGTGTTTATTGCGAGGCTAATGAGATTTGGAATTACAATGGTTAAGATAATTTAACATGCAAATGGCAGTTAAACGTGTGCTTGTCTATATATACAAGTGGCGTCGCTTCGCTCCGCCAGACAAGCACACAAAGCAAGCCAAAACGACGGCGAAAATTGGGTCGGTGCGCAGGCTTTCCACCGGACCCAATTTTTCTTTCCGCCGTCGTCGTTTATCGGCACTGATTTTTATCCGTGCCGTTTTAAATTTTTTGCATAGTTTTTCCACTGTCAATGTTCTTTTTCATTGACAGTTTGCATGCTAAAAATTTTGGGTCTTGCTTTTTCTAATACGGTGTGCTAGTCTATTCGCTGGTACGAAAAAAGACCACGCAAAATGATAATTAAATATTGTAAGTAAATTTAATTAAGTCAAGTGAACGGACCGCAACTCGAAAAATTAACGAAGAATCAAATTCGGCCCGATTAAAAAAAATATAAAGTAAAAAATTGCATTTATGGGCGTTAAAAGAAAATACAGGCCACCTATTTTCTTAGCGTCTTTTTTTGTTCCTTAAAAGGAGTTAAAAAATGCAAGAAACAACAGACGAAGTCAAGAATGTTTTAGATTTGTCGCTTATCGACCACGAGTTCATTGTTGAAATGCTGAATTTAATTCTGGACGAAAAGGAGCAAGAAAATGGACTACATCAAAACTAAAATCTATTTTGACGGTAGCCATTATATCGGCATTCCCAAAACGGCTCAATACTGGAAGAGAAGAAAGCACAAATCTAAAACACAAACCAATGAGACCGAAACAAAGGTCAAACAAATGTTAAGTGAAAGAACAAACGAAACTAAACAAGAGAAAACAAAACGAGTAATTAAAGAATTAGACAATGAAATAAAAAATTTTGCACACAGTAAATCAATTGTCGATAAAGTTATCGGTAAATATAAACGCAATCGTATTGTTAGATATACCAGATTAATTCGTAAAGTTAATTTACAACAATGGACACATTTTTGCACATTTACATATGATTCTAATAAAATAACAGAAACTGAATTTAGAGAAAAATTTTTAAATTGTATAAGACATTTATCCAATCGTAAAGGTTGGAAATACATTGGTGTCTTTGAACGCAGTCCAGAATTACAAAGACTTCATTTTCACGGAATCTTTGTTATTCCCGAAATGGTCGGCACAATCATAGAAACCAAAGACTACTCGACTAAAACTCACCAAATGCAAGTTGCTCATCAAAATACTTTCTTTTTAGAACGCTTCGGGCGTAACGATTTTAAGGTTATCGAAAACAATCTTCATTCACAACAAGCAGTCAGGTATATGCTCAAATACATTCGTAAGACAGGAGAAAAAGTTATCTATTCAAAACATCTACAAACTTATTTTGTAACAGATATTTTAGCAGATGATGTTGTCTGCACAATCGGCCAAGAGAACCGCAAGATTCTTCTCTTTGACGATTTTAAGTGTTGGGATTTGGAAACTGGAACACTCTTTGGGACTGTTAACAAGGAACTCATAGATAAGTTACCAAAAGCTTTCTAGAGTCTTTCGGAAGCGGTTTTGAAACGAAAACTCTTAGTTGTCAAGGGTGAACTGTATTGCTTGCGCAACCCTTGACAACTAACGAAAGACATACAACCTAGCGATATTAACCCCTTTTCGTTTCCTTTCGCTTCTGTCGAAAGACAAACGAAAATAAAAGGAGTTAACCCAAATGAAAACAGCAGTTGTGTATGCTAGGTATTCCAGTTCCAACCAAACCGAACAAAGTATTGAAGGTCAAGTTCACGTCTGCCAAGATTTCGCTAAACGTAACAACATCATCATTGTCGATTCATATATCGACCGTGCTATCAGCGGAACTACAGATGAACGAGATTCATTCCAACGAATGCTTAAAGATAGCGACAATCGTAAATGGGACTATGTCTTGGTGTATAAGCTAGATAGATTTGCCCGTAACAAATACGAAGCAGCAATCCACAGAAAACACTTAAAAGACAATGGTATTAAGTTACTGTCCGCTATGGAAAACATTCCAGAAACCCCAGAAGGAGTTTTACTGGAATCTCTACTAGAAGGAATGAACCAATACTTCAGCGAAGAACTCGCACAAAAAGTCAGTCGTGGTTTACACGAATCAAGAATGAAAGGACATTGCATTGGCTCTGTGCCTTTCGGCTATACAAAGGAGAATAATAAAATGTTAACAATCAATGAAAACGAACAAAAAATATTACAACGCATTTTTGAAGATTATGCCAGTGGCAAAACCATCTTACAAATCTCACGAAGTTTTGAAAAAGAAGGAATTACAAACAAAGGACGCAAATTCATTCCAGAAACTATTAGAGATATTTTAAAAAGAGAAATTTACACAGGTATTTGTAAAATCAATGGAAAAGTATATGACAAAATCTATCCACCAATTATCAGTAAAGAACTATACGACAAAGTTCAAAAACGTATGGCTTTAACCAGATATGGTTGCCGTAAAGATAATCATGAAATCTTTAAGTTAAAAGACAAAATCTATTGTGGCGATTGTAATCGCAAAATGTATCCAGTAACAGCAAAATCAGGCAACGGAACAACATTAAGATATTACAACTGTATCAGCACTAAAAAAGATAACTGTCATGTAACAAGAATACACAAAGATTTTATTGAAAATATTGTTTACAAATTCTTTCAGACACAATTCAACATACCAGAAAATTTAGAAAAAGTATCTACTGCAATTTATGAAGAATATCGAAAACGAACCAAAGATAATAATTCATTGTCCAATCTTAAATCCGACTTACAACGAGTAAGCAGTGCGATTGTCAACATTATGTCAGCTATCGAAAAAGGTATTTTAACTGAAACTACAAAATCAAGATTGGAAGAACTAGAAACACAAAGAAAAGTACTTGGCGAAAAATTAGCTATAGAAGAATCTAAAGCAAACATTGAATTAACCAAAGATGATATCCAAAATAAATTC